>JBBSAB010000062.1:0-47407 GCA_038252755.1 Polyangiales bacterium
CCCGCTCAGCCTGGCTTCTGGCGAGGCTTTCGCGAGGACCGGAGCGGAACGTACGTGGGTACGTGAGCACCGGACCGGAGCGAAAACGAAGCCAGAAGCCAGGATCAGCGGGCGTGGCCGCCAGCTGAAATGAGACCAATGGTGAGCCGCCTTCCTGTTGTTTCGATCGCGGGCGGATTAGTTCGACGCGAGAGCGACGTCGAAGGCTGACGACTTGCCGCGCCTTGGGGCGTGCAGCGCGTCGAGGAGCGCGACCATTTCGGAGAAGGGCAGGTCGTTGGGGACGTGGAGAACGGCGCGGTCGAGTTGGTGGTCGGCTGCCGCGCGGTGGACGCCTTGGGCCTGCCACTCTTTGGTGATCGCTTCCTTGAGCGCGGGGAAGCGCGCTTCGGAGCCGACCATGACCTCGACGCGCGGCACGTGCTGGGTTTCGAGCACCGCCCCGCCGAGTTGCCAGCGTAAATCGAAGCCTTGGCTCGAGGCCAGGACGTGCAGCTCCTTTTGCGGCGTCGGCGCCAGACCCAAAATGTCGCCGGGGGCGCGCCCGGTGGCGTTGATGCGCGACATCTGCGTCCAGGCCGCGGTCAAGATCAGAAACGCGATCATACAAATCATGAAGTCGATGAACGGTACGAGCGGCAACGAATGATCGAACGAACGCTTGCCCGACTTGCTCCCACCAACCGATATGCCTGCCATGTCCCACTCTGACAACGGGTGCCCCTTGACCTTGGGCAGATACGGTTTTTCCTGCTGCGACGGAGCTTTTCCCTGTCGTTAGACGCCGGGTGCGTCTAGACCAATAGCGCGATGAAGCTGAAGCGGCACGTGGTGATCATCGGCGGTGGTTTTGGTGGCCTTTCGGTGGCGCGCGGGCTGGCGCGGGAATCGGTGCACGTCACGCTCGTCGACCGCTCCAACCACCACCTATTTCAGCCGTTGTTGTACCAGGTGGCGATGGCCGGCCTGGCGCCGGGTGAGATAGCGGTGCCGATCCGCTCCGTACTGAGCCGGCAAGAGAACACGCGCGTGTTGTTGGCCGAGGTGACCCACGTCGATCTGGCGCAGAAGGTCGTCGAGACGCGCGAGATGCCGCCGCTACACTACGACTACCTGGTCGTCGCCGCCGGGGCCGAGAACAGCTACTTCGGCCACGACGATTGGGCGCGTGTGGCGCCGGGTTTGAAGGATCTGGACGACGCCGTGGAGATCCGTCGGCGTGTGTTGGTGGCGTTCGAAGCCGCCGAGCGCGAGCCCGATCCGACTCTGCAGCGCCAACACCTGACGTTCGTGGTGATCGGCGGCGGCCCGACCGGCGTCGAGCTAGCCGGTGCGATCGCCGAGTTGGCGACGTTCGTGCTGGCGCGGGATTTTCGCGCGATTCACTCGGATGCCACGCGTGTGGTGCTGGTCGAAGGTAGCGACCGCGTGCTGTCCGGCTTCGACCCCAAGCTGTCCGAGCTGGCTGCCAAGGGCCTGACCTCGATGGGCGTCGAGGTCCGTACCGGTTTGCGCGTCACGTCGATGGACGAGCGGGGCGTGAATTGCGGGACTGAGCGCCTAGCGGCCTCGACCGTATTGTGGGCGGCCGGCGTGCGCGGCTCTGGTTTGAGCCAAAAAATCGGCCTACCCGTCGATCGCGGTGGGCGGGCGCTAGTCGAGCAAGACTGCTCGATCAAAGATCACCCGGAGGTGTTCGTGATCGGTGACGCCGCGGCCTTCATTCCGACCGGCGACACCCACGGCTTGCCCGGGGTGAGCCCGGTCGCGATGCAGCAGGGGCGCTTCGTGGCGCGCCAAATCGCCCGCCGTATCGCCGGCGCCCCGAGCCAGCGCTTCAGATACGTCGATAAAGGCTCGATGGCGACGATTGGCCGGAGCCGCGCCGTCGCGCAGTTCGGCAAGGTGCAGCTGAGCGGCTTTCTGGCGTGGATGGCCTGGCTGGTCGTGCACATCTTCTTCCTGATCGATTTTCGCAATCGTGTCGTGGTGTTGCTCGACTGGACGTGGGCGTATTTTGCGTACCGCCGCGGCTCACGGCTGATCACCGGCCATCGTTTGCAGGCCGGATCGCCGATAGCCGCGAGCTCAGCCGTGCCTGCGCCGTCCGTACCGGCACCAGGGCCAACACCAGCGCCCGCCGCCGCGCCCGCTGCACCGAAGGCCAACTAGCCGCGCGCGGGACGCGACAGCTTGTTGATCGCGTACAGCGCCAGCACCGCCAGCGTGGTCATGATCGCCGCCAGGCCACCGGCTTCTGCGTCGCGACCGGCCTGAATCGCGTCGTAAATCGCCAGCGATGCCGTTTGCGTGTGACCGGGGATATTGCCGGCCACCATCAACGTCACGCCGAAGTCGCCGAGCGAGCGCGCAAAACCGAGCGTCAACCCAGCCAAGATACTGCGCGACGAAAGTGGCAACAGCACGCGCAAGAAAGCGCGCAGGGGCGGCGCACCCAGCGTCGCCGCCGCTTCGCCGAAGCGCGGCTCGATCGATTCGAGCGCAGCGCGTGCCGACCGCGCCACGAACGGCAACGCCGCCAGCGCCGCCGCGCAGGTCGCGCCGGTGCGCGTGAAGACGATCGACGACCCGGTCACGGCCTCGTACGCGCGCCCGAGCGCGCTCTCACGCCCGAGCAAGATCAGCAAATAGTAGCCGAGCACGGTCGGCGGCAGCACCAGCGGCGCGTTCAATACTGCGTCCAGCAGCTGCGCGCCCGGGAAGCGCCGCTGCGACAGCACGCCGGCCAATGCCACGCCGAGCACGCCCGCGATCAGCGTGGCGATCGCCGACACTTCGAACGACAACAGTAGCGGCCCAAGCACGTTAGCTCGCTGGAAAGCGCACGCGCAGGGTCGTGCCCTGGCCGCGCTTGCTCGAGAGGCTCACGACGCCGCCCATGCTGCGCGCCGCCTCGCGCAGCGCGCTCATGCCCATGCCGCGGCCCGAAAGCTCGGTCGCCTGATCATTGGTGCTGAAGCCCTCGCTGAACAGCGCCTCGGTCAGCTGGGCTTCGGTCGCATGCGGCAAGCCCAGCCCCTGCGCCTTGGCGCGAACCTTCTCGAAGTCGATGCCGCGGCCGTCGTCGATCAGCTCGACGGTGACCGACTGAGCGTCGCCGCGCACGGCGATCGAAAGCTTGCCGCTCGCCGGCTTGCCGGCGGCCGTGCGCTCCGCACCGGTCTCGATGCCGTGATCGAGCGCGTTCCGGATCGGGTGAATGAACGCCGCCCAAAAACTTGCCCAGCGCTGGCGCTCGAAGCGCACATCGCCTTGGGCGTTGAGTTCGATCCGCAACGCGGGTTTGCCCAGGCGCTGCGCCAAGCTGCCGGCTTGGTCGCCAATCCGTCGCAGTCGTACCGCAGCGCGCTCCAGCTTTAGCCGCGTCAGCATCGCGGATAGCTGGCTGCCCGGCGCGCCCGTTTGGGCCGCTTTCATCAGCGCTTCGAGCTCGGACAGCGCTACCTCCACCACCGGTTCGGCGTCGGTGCCGAGCAGCCGTCCCATGCGCTCCGAGAAGGCGCGCCAGGTTTGAGCCAGTTCGGCGAGCTCTTCGGGTGAGGGCAAGCCCGCGCAGCCGACCACCTGCGTCTCGAGCCGATGCGCCGCTTCGGCGACCGAGGTGACGCCGAAGGTGAGGGCGTTGCCCTTCAACGTGTGCAGCGCGCGCAGCACGCTTTGCCGGTCACGCTGCGGACCGCTCAAGGTGTGCGCCACCAGATTCTCGCACTCCTCGAAGAACTCGAGCGTGCCGCCGCGATCGCGCATCAAGTGCTCGAACGTGCTGATCAGCTCGCGCTGCTCGGCATCGCGCGCCAGCCGCTCTATTTCGGCGGTCACGTCAGACACCACCAGCAGCACGCCCACCAGCAGCACGCCCTCCAGCATGGCTTTGTAACCGAGCTGGTAGTGACGGTGGTTGACGTGGATGCGACGCGGCAGTTGATCGAGCGCGACCTCGGTCGGGAAGAAGCCGTCGGTGATCTGGTCCCAGCCGTGCGCCAGCCAGGTGCGCAGCGTCGAGTCACCCTGGGCCAAGCGCTCGGCCATCGTGTCGCCGCCTTCGCCGGCGCCGAACCAAGCGTCGAAGGCCCGCGAACGCTCGCCGCTCAGCTTGCCCGAAGGCTCGATCGTCGCCAGGCCTTGCTCGACGTTGTCGAGCACCAGCCGCATGGCTTGGTTGCGTTGTTGCAGCTCGGCGGTGCGTTCGGCGACCAGGCGCTCCAAATTGCCACGGTGCTGCGATAGCTCGTCATCGCGAGTTTGAATGCCGGCGAGCATGTCGTTGAAGGCGTCGGTCAGGCGTCCCAGCTCGTCGTCGCTGGTCTTGACCGCCCGCACCTTGAAGTCTTTGTCGGCGCGGACGCGCTCGGCAGCTTGGGCCAGGTTGCGGACCGAGCGCGACACGCCGAGCGCGATCCAACCGGCCAACAGCGCGGAGATCACGATCACGCTGCCGCCCAATGAGTACGAAATGCGAACCGCTTGCTCGGCCGCCGCCACCTTGGCCAGCGCCGCGACCTTGACGGCCTCGTTCAGCTCGACCTCGAGGCTGCGTAGCCGCTCGATCTTCTGGCCTTGGACCCGGTACCATTCCTGTGGGTCGACGCCGAATTGGTCGTCGACCGCGTCGACCGCGATCTTACGTAGCTCGGCGGAGCGAGCCTGCTGCGAGCCAGACCAGATGCCGCGGAAACGCTTGGTCACGTTGTCGCTGGCGTTGACCTCCAGCACGCGCACGTAGTCGGCTTCTTGGGTCGTCAGCGTCACCAGTTGCTTGAAGGTACCTGGCGGAAATTCGTTGATCGCGAACACGAAGCTCAAAAGCGCGTGCTCCTGGCTCGAGCGCTCCTTGATCTCCATCGTCGACACCAGGGCCGAGATTGCGCGCATCAGCTCGCCGTCATCGCTCAGCTGAGCCAGGGCGGCCGTGGCGCTGATCAGGCTGCGGTCGGTGGCCTCGTAGCGGTCGAACCAGGCGCTGAAGTCGTGGTCACCCGAGATGGCGGCCTTGCGCTCGTCCGGCAAGCGCGTGAGCTGGTCCTGTGCCGTCTTCAGATCACGCGCTAGCCGTGCGGGCAGCGTGGCCACTTTGCGCTGCGCTAGGAAGGCGGCCAGCTGGCGGCTGGCGTCGTCAGTGTGGTCGAAGCGGGCCTTGAGCTCTTCGGCTTGCGGGGTCTTGAGCCCCAGCCGCAGCGCGAGCTCACTGCGCTCGAACTGCAGCTCTTGCACGAGCTTGCTCATGTGCGCCGAGAGCCGCGCCAGGTCTTCGATCGAGCCCAAGGCGGCGGCGCTCTGGGCGCGGTTCTGGGCGTCGCGCGAGATCAGCGTCGCCAAAATCAACGCGCCCAGCACAGGCACCCCGGCGAGCAGGATGAGCTTCAGGCGGATCGGAAGTCGGCGAAGCATGACGGTGGGGCGAGCCTCGCTCGTAGCGAACGGCCACTAGCGAGAAAAGGCTTAGACTAGGCGCTTCGGGGCCGTTCTGGCGCTGATTTTTGGCGGCCGGTCGTCGCCTTGCCCCTCGCCTCGGCCTCCTCGCGGGCCGGGCGGCATGTTAGTCTGACCGGGAGAGGGCGGGGCGCGGCTGCGTCCCGTGCACGGATTTGCCCGGAGACTTCGACGATCCAATTAATCGCTCGCGCCGCGATCTGGAGCGGGTGAGCACGTTTCTGTCGTCGATCGTCGAGAACATTCCGGCGATGATCTTCGTGAAGAACGCCGAAACCCTGCGTTTTGAGCTGTTCAATAAGGCGGGTGAGGACCTGCTCGGCATCCCGCGCGAGGCGATGATCGGCAAGGGTGACACCGACTTTTTCCCGCCCGACCAGGCCGCGTTCTTCGAAGAAAAGGACCGCGGGGTGCTGAACGACAAGAAGCTCGTCGATATCCCGCTCGAGCCGATCGACACCGCTTTGGGTCGGCGCTGGCTGCACACCAAGAAGATCCCGGTGCTCGACAAGGAAGGGGTCGCGCGCTTCTTGCTCGGCATTTCGCTCGATATCACGGACCGTCATGAAGCCGAGGAGGCGCTGCGCCGCGTTCAAGACGAGCTGGAGCGCCGCGTGGTCGAGCGCACCCGCGAGCTGTCGCTGACGGTCGCGCGCCTGGAAAAAGAGATCAGTGACCGCGAGAAGGCCGAGTCCGCGCTGCAGAAGAGCGAGGAACAGCTGCGCCACGCCCAAAAGATGGACGCTGTCGGACGCCTGGCCGGGGGCGTCGCCCATGACTTCAACAACATGCTGTCAGTGATTCTGGGTCACACCGAGATGGTGTTGAGCCGTCTCGAACAAGACCACGAGCTCTACGAGTCGCTCGACACGGTTCGACAAGCCGCGCTGCGCTCGGCCGGACTCACGCAGCAGCTGCTCGCGTTCAGCCGCCAGCAGGTAGTCAGCCCGCGCTACGTCGACCTGCGCGTCCTCGTTCGCGAGTTCGAGAAGATGCTCGAGCGAGTGATCGGCGACGACATCGCACTGCGGATCACCCAACCGGACGAGCCGTGCCCAGTGCGCGTCGACCCGGTGCAGATGGAGCAGGTGATCCTCAACTTGGCGATCAACGCGCGCGACGCCATGCCCAACGGCGGTCAGCTCTCGATTCAGACGCGCCTGACCACGCTTCAGCCGGAGTACGTCTTCGCTCACCCGGAAGCCAAGCTGGGTCGGCATGTGGAGCTGTCGGTCACCGACGAAGGCACCGGCATGGACGCCGAGACGCAGCGGCGGATCTTCGAGCCGTTCTTCACCACCAAGGCCGAAGGCCGCGGTACTGGCCTCGGCCTTTCGACCGTCTACGGCATCGTGCATCAAAGTGGCGGCTCGCTCTCGGTGGAGAGCGCGCTGGACAAGGGTTCGACATTTCGCGTCTTCATCCCCGTCGCTCAGGGACGAGACGCTTGGGTACCTGCCGGCGCGACGCCCGCTGCCCGCGGAACCGAGACGATCTTGTTGGTCGAGGACGAGCCGGAGGTGCGCCGGGTTTGCGCGCTCACCTTGCGTGCTTTGGGCTACCAAGTCGTGGTCGCCGACGACGCAGAGCACGCGATCAAGATCTGTGCGTCCACTGATCGCGTGGTGCACGCGGTGCTGACCGACGTGGTGATGCCGGGCATCTCCGGGGTCGCGCTGGTGGACCGGCTGCGCGGACTTCGACACGGGCTGCGTGTCTTGTTCATGTCCGGTTACACCGATAGACAAATCGTGGACGCTTCGACACTGAACGCGTCGGCCGCGTTCATCCACAAGCCATTCACGCCCGACGCGCTCGGCAAACAGCTGCGCGCGTTGCTCGACGCGCCTGCCGACGCCGAATAGAGTCGTGCCGCCTATGGCGGAACGACAACGCAGCTTGGTTTGGTTTCGCGGCAAAGATCTGCGGGTCACCGATCACGCGCCGCTCGCCAGTGCCTTGGCCCAAGGCGAGGTCGTGCCGTTGTTCGTGCTAGATCCGTATTTCTTCGAGCCAACGCGCGCGCGCGAGCTGCCACACCGAATGCAGTTTTTGCTCGAATCGCTGGCGGCGCTCCAGAAAAATATCCGCCACTTGGGCTCGCAGCTGCTGTTGGTGGCGGGCAAGAGCGTGGAGGTGGTGCCGCGCTTGGCGCAGCGGTTCGGCGTCACGCGCGTGGTCGCGCAGCGTTGGACCGAGCCGTTCGGGCGCGAGCGCGATCGTCGCATCGCGGCGGCGCTCCGCGTGCCGTTCGAGCTTTTCGACGGCGAAACGCTGATCTCGCCGGAGACGATCCGCAACGGCAGCGGTCAGCCTTTCTCGGTGTTCACGCCGTTCGCGCGCGCGCTCCGTCGGAGCCTGCCCGAGGTGGTGCCGCTGAAGGCGCCGGCCGCGCTGCCGCCCTTGCCTGCTGACGTGAAGCAAGCCTCGGCGCCGTTGCCGACGCTGGCCGAGTTGGGTATCGCCGAAAATCCGCAGCTTCAACGCGGCGGCGAACGCGCGGCACGCGCGCGCTTGGCCGAGTTCCTGGAGGGCGCGGTCGCGCGCTACGCCAGCGAGCGGGATCGCATGGATCTGCCTGGAACCAGCCGGCTTTCGGCCGATCTGAAATTCGGCACGCTGTCGGTGCGCAGCGTTTGGGCGGCTGCGCGTGAGCTCGCTCGCGCGGCACCAGAAGCCGTCGACAAGTTCCACAGCGAGCTGCTGTGGCGCGAGTTCACGCACGCGACCTTGTGGGATCGGCCGCAGCTGTTGACCCAGCCGTTCCGCGCCGACTTCGTCGGCTTTCCGTGGGCCGACGATCAGCCCGGTTGGCAAGCTTGGACGAGCGGCCACACGGGCTACCCGGTCGTCGACGCGGCCGCGCGGCAGTTGTTGGCGGAAGGCTTCGTTCACAACCGCGCGCGGATGATCGCCGCCAGCTTTCTGACCAAGCACCAGCTGATTCACTACGCGCGCGGCGAGGCGCACTACATGAAGTACCTGACCGACGGCGACTGGGCGCAGAACAACGCCGGCTGGCAGTGGTCTGCCGGCTGCGGCACCGACGCGCAGCCGTACTTCCGCGTCTTCAATCCCACGCTACAGGGCGAGAAGTTCGATCCGAACGGCGACTACGTGCGCCGCTACGTGCCCGAGCTTCGGCAGCTGCCAGCCAAGTTCATCCATCGCCCGGCCGAAGCGCCGCAAAAAGTGCTCCAAACTGCCGGCGTCAAGCTGGGGCAGACCTACCCGGAACCGATCGTCGACCACGCTATGGCTCGCGATCGGTTCCTGAAGATCGCCGAATCACATCTCAAGGGGCGAGGGGCGCGGGGCGAGCGGCGGGGCTGACGCCGTGTGCGGGTGCGACGTAACTTCAAGCGTGCCCATCGTCACCTCGACCTCATGCGTCTTGCCGTCGCTGAACAGCGGTACGACGTGGCCCGAGATCTGCTTGCCGTCGACGAGCAGTGCCTTGACGCCCTTCGACACGTGGTGCGGGTTCTTGACCTTCACCTTGTAGGTCGTGCCGCGCAGCACGCGCGTTACCTCGAAGCCGTCCCACGCCTTGGGAATGCACGGATCGATCTCGAGGCCCTTGTAGGTCGGGCGCACGCCCAAGATGTGCTTGGTGGCCGCCTGGTAGCACCAGCTGGCCGTGCCGGAGAGCCAGCTGTTGCGGCCGACGCCGAACTGCGCGTGCTCATCGCCCAAGATGTTCTGGGCGTAGACGTATGGCTCGAGCTCGTACTCGTCCATGACATCGTTCTTCGCCGCCGGGTTGATCTGCATGTAGTACTGGAACGCGCGGTCACCGTTGCCGACCAGCGTCTCGGCGATCATCACCCACGGGTTCGAATGCAGGAAAATGCCGCCATTTTCCTTTGCGCCGGGCGGGTACGTGGTGACGCCGCCCTTCGCGGTGTCGTAGCCGTCGTAGCCGGGCGCCGACAGCTTGATCCCGTTCTTAGTGTTGAGGAGCCGCATGACGGACTCGAGCGCCTGATGTGCGCGCTCGGCGGTGGCAAAGCCGGAGATGACCGGCCAGCTCTGGCCGTTCGTCCAGATCTTGCCCTGCGCGTTCTTGTGCGTGCCGATGATGCTGCCGTCGTGATCGAAGTAGCGCACGTACCACTCGCCGTCCCAGGCGTGCTCGTTCACGCGCGCTCGCATCGTCTCGTAGTCGCGCTTGTAGCGCTGCACTTGCGCGTCGTCGCCGAGCTCGCCGCATAGCTCGATCAACTCGAGCAGCGCTTTGCCGTACAGGTTGGCCACGAACAGGCTCTCCGCGCCCTGCTTGAGGTTAACGGTGTCGTTCCAGTCGGCGAAGCCGAGCAGCGGCAGGCCGTGAACGCCCACATCCTTCTTGGTGAACTCGACAGCGCGCTTCAAATGCTCGAGCACCGTACCGCGCTCGCGGTGCGCGAGCTCCAACTGCTTGTCGTAGAACGGCAGTTGCTGCTGCAAAAACGCCAAATCACCAGTCTCTTTGAGGTACGCGCACACCGCCAGCACGATCCACAGCTGGTCGTCGGCGTAATAGTTCGGGCGCTCCGGGTGCTCGCGGGAATCTCCTTCGTTGGCGACCATCGTCGAGGCGTAGAACTGGTGCATGGCCGAGCCATCGGCCTTCTGCACGCTGAGCAGCTTCTCGATTAGCTCTTTGGCTTCGCCCGGCATCGACGACAGCACGCCCATCACGTCTTGCGAGCTGTCGCGGAAACCAATGCCGCGGCCGCCGAAACCCAGCTGGTACAAAGACAAGTCGCGCGACCAGTTCTTGGTCATGAAGCATTGGCGCGGGTTGTGGATGTTGACCATGCTGTCGAGCGCGGCCGACGGCGTCTTGACCTGGAGCTTGCCCAGGTAGTCGTCCCAGTACTTCTTCATCGTGAGCAGCGCGGCGTCGACTTGCTGGTCAGTCTCGAAGTCTGCGAGCGCGGCCTTGGCGCGCGCCAGGCTCTCGGCGCGGGTGCCGTCTTGCTGGGTCAACAGCACGCGGAAGCGCTTGCTCGCCCCAGGCGGCAGCGTGCCGATCGGCAGCAAAAGCGCGCCGATGTTGTCGCCCCGCAGCGCCTCGTAGCTCGATAGCTCGGGCTGTTTCAGGCTGAGCGGGTCGGCGTACGTACCGTATTCGTTGTCGCCCAGAAAGCGCGCGCGGCACGTCTCGAAGGACGACGCGGGCAGGGTCGCGGTCAGGTAAGTCTGGCGGATGTCGCGGTGCATAAACGCGAACTGTGCCAAGAGCTTCCGACCACCGCCGGCGTCGTGGGCGACGCTTTGCATCGTCTGCGGCACCCAGTCGGCGTTGGTGAACTGCTTGAGCGCGTCGAAGTGCGTGTACTCGAGCAACGGAATCGCATCGAGCGTGAGCGGATCTTTCGAGATGTTGGTCAGCGTCACGTCTTCGACCAGCACTTCCGAGCCGGTCGGCACGAACAGCGTGATCTCGGCGCGCACACCGGCGATTTCCGAGACGAAGCGGCTGTAGCCGAGGCCGACGCGGCACTCGTAGTGGTCGAGCGCGTCGAGCGCGGGCACGAACAACGGAGCGAGCGTGCGCAGGCCGTTGGGGCTGCGCAAGCGCAGGTACAACGTATGCCCCTTCAGCTGCGAGCTAGGCAGCTGCGGGATGTACTTGGTGATGCGATTGAGCGCTGGATCGCCCTTGCACAAGAGCAGGCCGCCGGTGTGGTCCACGAAGCCGCCGAAGCGCAGCGAGCCGACGTAATTGATCCATTTGACCGGAGTCTTCGGATTTTCGATCACGTACTCACGGGCGCTGTCGTCGAAATGACCGTACTTCATGATTCTCCGGGAATGCTGCTGAGGAGCAGAGAAACAGCGTGGCCGGGGGACGAGCCCCGCGGCATGAGCTGAAGTCGCTGGTTTCTTGCCTAATTGAACCAGCTAAAGGCCTGCCTGGCCAGGAGAAACGCACCTTGAATTGAAAGATTTACGGAACCGGTTTCAGTATAAAATTCCCTACGATTTAGTGGTCCACGTATGAGAACTGGAGAGAAACAGGAACCGGTTGCAGGTCTCGGTGTCGCGGTTCAGTGCGCGCCCGCCGGCGATTGCATTGCTAGGCCGGCCAAGTAGCGTTGCCTACATGTAGGGGAATGAAGGCGCTAAAGCGCAATAGATGACTGGCCGCTTCGTGGAGGAGCTCATGAGCAGGTACCGACCAGTGGCCGTCTCGGCAAAATCAGCATCACGCCTGGGCCGAGCCCTGCTCGTCAGCAGCCTGGCCTCGGCGCTCGCGGCCGCCTGCGGTGGAAATCCAAAGGCGAGCGTGGTTGGGAATGCTGGCGGCGAAGACGGTTCCGGCGGCGTTGCCGGCGCCGCGGTTGGACCAAGCGACGGTGGCGCGGGCCTCGACCTAGGCCTCGGTGGCTCGCCGCCCACGCTAGCGGGTGGCGCGGAAGCGACGCAGGCCGAGCTGGTAGTCACGGCTGACCATGAGCAGCTCGACGTTACCGGCGAGCCCGCGACAGCCCAGCTGACTGCACGCTACGACGACGGCTCCAAGCCGAACAAGGTGGTCTGGAGCGTCGACGATACCGGCAAGGGCTCGGTCAGCGACAGCGGTGAGTTTCGCTCGAATGGCTTGGTGGCAGGTGACGTAGTCGTCACGGCTACGGTCGGCTCGCAGAGCGCATCGGTCACGCTACACGTCACGGTTGCGATCATCAGCGATCCTGATGCGCTTGACGCCACGCTCAAGGATTCACTCGTCACCGGCGGACAGGACGGCGTGAACGGCGTCGGACCTGACGCCACGTTCCGATTTCTGTACCCGTACGACAAGACGGTATTTCCTCGCGGTTTGGCCGCGCCGAGCGTGCAGCTCGCCGGCGCCGAGGCCGAGGCGACCTACGTGAAAGTGAGCGTTGGCGACTTTTCGTACGAAGCGTTTGCGGCTGCGACCGCGCCTTTGCGCGTGAGCTTGCCGGAGGCCGTTTGGCGCGGCGTGACTTTGTCAGCTGCGCCAGGCGAGTGGGTCGAAGTGGCGGTTTCCAAGGCCAGCGCCGGCGAGGTGACCGGTCCGGTGACGGAGCGCTGGCTGGTGGCGCCGGGTAGCTTGAAGGGCTTCGTCTACTACAACACCTACCGCTCGCCGCTGGCCGGCAACAACGGCGCGGTGATGCGGATCAAGCCGGGCGAGGGCGCCACCGTGCTGCAGAAGGGTTGCACCGTGTGTCACGGGGTCAGCGCTCAAGGCAACGTGATGGTCGCCGGCGTGCAGTGGGATCAAGCCAACGCGGTCGTCAGTCGCAGCTACGATTTACCTTCGAACGGGGGGATTGCTCTGCGCAACGAGCAGGCAGACGGTCGCGTGTATTCGTTCGGCGCGCTCACGCCGGATGGCGGCTTGCTGCTCACAAGCGGCGTGCCAGCAACCGGCGCCAAGATGCGTGGCATGAGTGGCGCGTTGTCGACGCGGCTAGTCGATACGTCGAACGGCGCAACCGTGGCGGCACCTAGCTTCGGAGTGAATGTGGCGATGACACCGAATTTTGCGCCCGACGGCAGTCGCGTGGCGTTCAGCAACCACGACGCCAGCGACGCAGGGCACGTCTTGTCGGTGGCGAGCTTCGACGGCTCGACGTCGCCGCCCGAATTCGGCGCGGTCGCCAATGTCGTGACCGACGCCGCGCACGTCGTGGCCTGGCCGAGCTTCGTGCCGGATGCGTCCGCGGTGCTGTTCCACGCTGGCGATTCGTTCGATACCGCCAAGTTTGGTGGCGGCGCGCGGTACGCGGATCTGCGGCTGGTCGACGTTGACAGCAAATCCGTCAACACGCTCGACGCTTTGAACGGCTACGACGACCAGGGCAAGCTGTACCTGCCGGGCGGTGTCAACCAGGAAGCGCACCTCAACTACGAGCCGAGCGTGCTGCCGGTGCCAGTGGGTGGCTTCTATTGGGTGCTGTTCACCAGCCGTCGCACGTACGGCAACACGATCGCGCCGGGCGGGAGCGTCGCGCGCGGCGACGACATCTGGGGCATTCCGCAGCCGCCCGAAACCGAGTCGCCGAGCCCACGCAAGAAGATCTGGGTCGCGGCCATCGACATCGATCACCAAGGTGTGACCGACCCCAGCCACCCCGCATTCTATCTGCCCGGCCAAGAGCTGGAGTCCGGCAACATGCGCGCGTTCGCGGCGCTCGAGCCGTGCAAGAAAAAGGGCAAGGGCTGCGAGTCTGCCGCCGAGTGCTGCGACGGCTTCTGCCGCGAAACCAGCCGCGACGCCGCCGGCACGCCAGTCCTCTCCTGCACGCCGCCGCCCGACAACTCGTGCTCCAACATCGACGAAACCTGCAGCAAGCCGAGCGATTGCTGTAGCTCCAAATATTTGTGCATCAACAAGCGCTGCGCCGCAAAGACGCCCGCGGTGCATTGAGTTGGTAGTTTGGAGTTAGCAGTTGGCAGTTGGTCTCTCTGGCTCGCTGTTAACTGCGAACGCCTAACTGCTAACTCCCGACTACCTGCTCGGCGGATACTTCGCGAGTTTGCGTTGCAAACTCCGGCGATGAAGACCCAGCCTGCGCGCGGCTTCGGAGATGTTGCCGGAGACGCTGACGAGGACGTGGTTGATAAAACAGCGCCGAGAACAGCAAGAGGTCCACACCGACCCCGAGCGTGATGTGACGCTCACCGATCGGCGCGTGACTCGCCAAGAGGCGCAGCGCCCAAGTGTTGAAAAGAAGCTCGAGCCCAAGCACAACGCCGAGCTGAACGAGCGGCAACTTCACGTCGAAGCCCCAGCTCACGATCGAGATCACGACGAGCTGACCGAGCACCGCGCCAAACCTGAGCCGCAAAAGCCAGGAAAAATTGATCCGAAACGCAGTGTCGTGTGACGTTTTTGCCAGCGTACTCAAAAGGACTCCTCACGGTAATCTCGCGCCTTCGGCCCGGCAACCGTGGTACGCTCAAAACGAGTGCATTGATCATGGCGCGCGACTCGATCCCCTACCTAGTGCGTCCTCCCACCGCCGTGCTCACGCGCGGCTTCGACCCGCGGCTTTCGGTCGGCTCAGCCCGACCCGCCGTGTTTCGGTCGTCCACCTACGTGTTCTCGAGCCCCGAAGCGGCTGAGCGCGCGTTCGCGATTGCGCTCGGTCGCTCCAAGCCGGCAGCCGGCGAGAGCGTCGATCTGATCTACTCGCGGCTGTCGCACCCCAACGCCGAGATCTTGGAGGACCAGCTCGTCCCGCTCGAAAAAGACGCCGAGGCCGCGGCGGTCTTCAACTCCGGGATGGCGGCGATCTCGACGGTGTTTCTGGTGCTGGTCCCGGTCGGCTCGGCATTCATCTACACCACGCCGATCTACGGCGGCACCCAGCACCTGATCCACCAGTTCCTCGAGCCGCTCGGCATTCGCGCAATTCCAGTGCCAGCCGGCGACAGCTCAGCGATGGCCAAGGCCGTCGCCGAGACGCCGGATCTGAAGCTGATCTTCATCGAGACGCCTGCCAACCCAACGCTGGTCATGACCGACATTGCCCAGGCGGTGCAGCAGGCCGCGTTGCGACCCGGCGCGCGGCCGCTGGTCGCGGTCGACAACACCTTCCTCGGTCCGGTCTTTCAGTACCCGCTGCACTTCGGTGCAGATCTCAGTGTCTACTCGGCAACGAAATACCTGGCGGGGCAGAGCGACATCCTGGCCGGCGTGGTCATGGGCACCGACCCGACGCTGATCGCCAGCCTGCGCGGGATGCGCGCCATCCTCGGCAACATCCTGCAGCCGGACGAGTGCTGGATCTTGGACAGCCGTCTGCCCACCGTCGAGCTGCGCATGTCGCGGCAGAGCAAGAATGCGGCGCGCATCGTGCCGCAGCTGGCCCAGCACCCGAAAGTGCTGGCGGCGTACTATCCCGACCAGTTCACGGATCCCGAGCAGTGCCGGATCCGGGACGAGCAGGCTCGCTTTCCCGGCGCCGTGTTCGCGCTCGACCTGAAGGGTGGGCGTAGCGCCGCGTTCGACTTCTTGCGGCGACTGCGGATCGCGAAGAACGCCGTCAGCTTGGGCGGTGTGGAGACATTGGCCTGCCACCCGCGCACCACCACCCACTCAGAAATGTCGCCGGACGAGCTGAACCGCTACGGTATTGGCGAAGGGCTCGTGCGCATTTCGGTCGGCGTCGAAGATTACCGCGATCTGTTGCGCGAGTTTTTGGAAGCGCTCGGTTAGGCGGCGACGGTGTGGGCAGCGAGCAGCCGCGCTGCCGCGTGCTCCAGGCTTTCGGGCGCTTTCGCCAGCTCGCGGATCATCGCCAGCTGCACGAGCGCAGTTTGATGGAAGTCCAGCTCGTAGCCGGTGTTCGGCCGTGCTGGCCGCGCCGGATCGAGCAGATCGCGCAGGACCTTGAGCGCGGGCTCGGAGAGTTGATGCTCGGCGCGCGCCAGCACCCGGTTTGCCAGCTCGACGCCGCCGGCGACCGCTGCCGGCTCGTAACGGGCCGCGTAGGCGATCGCCAGCGTGTTGGCCGCCAGCTCTTCGTGCCACAGATCGCTACTCAGTTGCCCGATCGCATCGCGGTAGTGGTGAAACAGCTCGTGAGCGATCACGGCCGGCGCCTGGCGCCACATCAGCTCCGCTACCTTGGCCAGATCAGGCTCGCCCAGCAACGCAGATTGAAACGGCAGCGTCTCTTCCGGCAAGCCCTCAATGTCAGGGTAGAAGATCACGCCACGCTGTTTGTCGTACTGCCACTGCGGCTGGTGCCACGGGACGAGCGGCGGCGTCTGCGGCGCGCCGAGCGGTCGCAGACGACTGCCAAGCTCCTCGGCCAAGCGACGAACGTGGCCATGCCAGCCAAAGCGTGGCGCACGCAGCTGGGCGGTTTCGGCGACGGGCCTCGGCGCGTACACGGTCTCGACCAGCTGATCGACCACGAACAGCAGCAAGCGGTGCGTCGCTGCTTCTTCACCCAGCTCCGCCAACTCGTGATGCACCGCGCGCCGGAAGCGATCCATCGAGCCTGCCACTTGGCGCAGTGTGCCCGTCGCGTACAAAAGCTCCCGGATTTGCGGCAGCGAATCGGGGAGCTCCTGCTTGAGTCGTGAAAGCTCGGCTCGCTGCTCGGGGCTGGCAGCTTCCAGGAAGCAGGCGAGGGGATACGTCACCTTGCCGGTCTCGAGATCGGGGCTACGGCGCTTGCCGTAGACGTCGCGCACATCGTCGAGCACTTGGACGAGCAGCGCGAGGTTCTCGCCCAGTAATCGGTAGCGCTCGCGCTCCTCGTCGTTAACGCCGCTGTACAGCGCGGCGCACTCGCAAATCAAGGTCACGCTGGCGGTCTTTTCGCGCTGCATCGCCAGCACTTGCTCGGGTGTCTTGGCGCCTTTGTCGCCCATCAAGTCCAGGTGTTGGCCGCGCCCGGTCGTCAGCGCGACGCGATTGACGATCTTCAAGTAGAGCATCCGCCGCTGCGGGCTCTTCTCCAGCCGCATGCAGCGCTCGAGCGCCGATAGCCCCAAGAACAGCAGCGTGAGTGCGTCGTTGATCGCCATGCCGGCGCCGACGTCGGCGTGCGGCTTGCCCGAAAGGTCCGAGTCCTGCACATCGTCCAGCAGGTCGAGCGCGAGCAAGTAAAATTGGCAAAAGCTGCCCAGCTCGACAGCTTGCTGATCGAGCTCGTCGCGGTGAGCGCGCGCGATCAAGTAGAAGACGGCCAGCGGATCAGCGAGCGGGTTCTTGCGTGTGCGCGGCCGATACTGCGCGGCGCTGGCCAACAGCAGCGCGCGCTGGGTTTCGTCGAAGCTCCCGCCCAAAATCGCTTGGTCTACCTCTGCCTCGACGCGACCGAGGAAACCGATGATGCCCGATGGCATTTGCGTTTGCATGATACTGCTCCGTTTGCGCTCGATGGCGCTGGCAGAGTCGCTAGCTGTCTCCTCCGCCCGTTTCCCTGGTTCCACGAGCGTCCCGGCCGCTAGGCGACCGGGACCCCCGCGATTTTACGGACGCGCCCGCAGGCCCGCCCGGAGCTCATCCGCGGCTTCAGAACACCATGAAGCCGCTGGCCGAGAAGACCATGAAGCCACTGGCCGAGAAGACCATGAAGCCGTCGCTGGCTTCGTGTTGCTCTCTTGTCCTCTCAACGCTCAGATTCTGTTCGATCGTTTCAAGTGCGTGTAACTCGATATCGTCGTCGGTATCCATTGCGTTCCTTCCTTTTCCTTCCTCGTATCCATCGCTGGATATGGAGCTTGCCGCTGGGTGTCTTGGCGACGCCCGGTCTCCCACCTTTGCTTGCCACCGCCCTAGAACACTCACACGGTCGAGCCGCTTCACGCTGAAGCCGGCCCTAATTGAATAGACGAAGCGTCGCTCAGCGTTATGCACGCGGCCAACTTTCAGACTTCGAATTAATCCCCACGGGTTGCTAGCCAGCTGGCTTGTTTCGGGGACGTAGCGATACGCAGGTTGATTGTCCCAAAATGAGACGAAATGGCGACGTTGTGCGCGGTTTGCTTACTGCTGGCGCGCACTGAGTCGGACGCTCGAGCGTCACGCCGGCTCGAGCAAACTCGTGGTTTGACGCGCCGAGACTACGACTCTGCCGGGCAGTCGAATCGTGAAACAAGCACCTTCGCCAGGCTTGCTATCGATGCGAATCTCGCCTTGCATGAGCTCGACATAGCGCCGACACAAGTACAACCCGAGTCCAGTGCCGGTCGGCTTGCTCGACGTCGTAAACGGCTGAAACAGCTTGGCTGCTTGCTCAGCCGCGATCCCGGGCCCGTCGTCGGTGACCGTGATCAAGACCGAACGAGCCAAGCTGTCGAGCTTCACGTCGACGCTGGCGCGTGTGGCCCCAGCCTGGCGCGCATTACGCAGCAGGTTGCGCAGTACGGTCGCCAAGTGTGCCGGTTCGCCGTGGACCTCGAAGCGTGGCGCGTCCTCACGGTAGTCGATCGAGAGCCCGTTGACGCGGCCGCGCAGCGTGCGCTCCAGCACTTCGCCGACTACCAGCACGGTGCCTTCGCGCGGTTGGGCCTGCCGCCGCAGCTCTTCGAGCGTCTCTTCCAGCAGGGTTTGCTCACTCTTGGCGGCCAAGAGCGCATCGTTGACGGCGCCGGCTTCCTCGGGCTCGAGCTTGTCGCGATCCAAGAACTCCAAGTTCATGCGTACCGCGGTCTGCACGTTGCGTAGCTCGTGCAGAAAGTTGCCGAGGTTGAGCAGGGTCGTGGTTAGCGCGCGCTGCATCGCCACGTCCAAGATCTGATCGGTCGCTCCAAGTGCCTGTTCGAGGCGCTTGGAGCCCGCCACCAACTCGCGCCGCTTCTGCGTCGTCACCATCATCAACGACGACATCAAGCACGACGCCAGCAGCACGAGCGTGACCGTGACGTCCGAGCCATGCCACAGCAAGAGCAGCAGAGTTGGCAGGCTCAGCACGCACGCCATCAGCGCGCTGAAGCCGTAGACGCTGGCTGGAAACGCGACGACCATCATCGCTTGCACGACGGCGAAGCCGATCGCGAAGCCGCCGGAGGTAGTCAAGGCCGCGAGCGACAAGGCCGCGGCGTAGAGGCCGTTGTCGAACAGCGTTGCCACCGACCCGATCGGGCCGCGTGCGCCATGCCGATACGCGAGGTACGTGCACGTGCCGGCCATCAGCGCGAGCAGGGCGCATGGCAACGTCGCTGTCGCGTGCGATAGCCGCGCCAGCTGCGGAACCTCACCCACGACAACGAAGACGCCCGCCAACGTGAGCGCGGCGACCGCAGTCGGGCCCGGGGCGGACGCCAAGACGATAGCGTCAGCGTCGTACGACCCGAG
Organism: Polyangiales bacterium; assembly: GCA_038252755.1. Lineage (GTDB taxonomy): Bacteria > Myxococcota_A > Polyangia > Polyangiales > Polyangiaceae > PMG-095. The sequence continues at coordinate 19,232 of JBBSAB010000062.1, forward strand.
AAATGCTTGCCAGCGAGCGGCGAGCCAATGATTCATTTGTTCGGCGGAGGGGAGGCCGAGGGTAGCATCCGGACACCAGCCGCAAAATCGCCCCGGTACGACGAAAATCGTGGGTGTTGCCTTGACGCTGTCCACCCTTAGACTTAGTCTAAATAGATGTCGGCTAGCGCGGTCGAAGTTCTGGAGCAGGTCGGCATTCAGCCGTCCGCGCAGCGCGTTGCCGTCGCTGACTACGTGCTCGGGACTGAAGATCATCCCTCGGCAGAGCAAGTTTGGGGGCGCGTTAAGGAACGCTTTCCGATGCTCTCGCGCGCCACGGTTTACAACACGCTCAACCTCTTCGTCGAGAAGGGGCTGTTGCGTGAGCTGGTGTTGGCCGAGGGCAAAGTCGTATTTGATCCCAAGTTGTCTCCGCACCACCACTTCGTCGATGACGAGACGCAGAGCATCGTCGACATCCCGTGGGATGCGTTGCAGGTCAAACACGTGGACGCACTCCGCGGCTTTGATGTGCGCGAGTACCAAGTCGTGCTGCGCGGTCGCCGCGCTAGCGCTCGACGTTGAGTAGCTGCGAGCTGCGAGCTGCGAGCTCGAGCTGCGAGCGAGGCCGAGCGCGAGGTGGGCGGGCCGGCGGTGGTCGACTGCCTCGAGAACGTTCTCGCGCCAATTTTCCAGCGCTCACGGTAGTACGTCGATCTGACTAAGCGAGTTCACAGCCTGCGCGAGGTCAGCACATAGAGTAGCCTTCGATAGCCCATCGCTTTCCGGAGGTGCCCGCATGACCCCGATTCGTTTCGCCTCGTTTCTAGCCCTAACTTTGAGTCTCGCCGCCTGTGGCGGTTCCTCCGGTGACAGCATGGTCAACGCTGGCACCGGCGCCGGCGCGGCCCTTCCGCCGGGCCAGCCGCCCCTCAACCTCGGTGGCTCGAGCAGCAAGGGCAGCGGGAGCGACAGCAGCACCGTCGGCGGCGATGGCCAATGCGGCCCCAACCTCACTGGTCTCGTGCGCGACTTCCGAGCGGCGGAAGAGCCGGGTGGCCACCCGGACTTCGAGACCTTCGCCGGCGACGATGCCTCCGTTGGCATCGTCCAAGACATGCTCGGTGCGGATCACAAGCCGGTTTACAAACCGACCGGCGCGATGGTGTCGATGTACGGGCCGCAGACGACCAGCAAAGCGCGCTTCGACGAGTGGTACCGCAACACCGACGGCGTCAATCAAGCGATCGAGTTTTTGGTCCCGCTCTCACTGAAGGCCGGTGGCACCTCGTCGTACGACAACGGTGCCTTCTTCCCGATCGATAATCAGGGCTTCGGCAACTACAAAAAGACCGGCCACAACTTTGGGTTCACGTTCGAGCTGCATACCGAATTCGCGTACCAAGGTGGGGAAGTATTCACCTTCACCGGTGACGATGACCTGTGGGTCTTCGTGAACAATCACCTGGGCATCGACCTGGGCGGCCTGCACCCCGAGCGCAGCCGGAAGATCGAGCTGGACCTGGTCGCCAAGGAGTTTGGCCTCAAGATTGGTGAGACCTACCCGCTCGACCTGTTTCACGCCGAGCGGCACACGAACGCCTCACATTTCCGGGTCGAAACGTCGATCAAGTTCACGAACTGCACGGCGATCATCATTCCCAAGTAGCCCCGCCGCAGCGGTGCTGCTAAAGCCTGCGTGGAGGTATATCCGTATGAAAGCATTGTTCCGCGGTTCGATCGCGACGCTGGTTGGTTCGATGGCGCTGTTCGTCGCGTCCACCGCTCTTGCTGCCGGCGAGGCCTGTTTCAACGACAACGACTGTCCCGGCGGCGGCCAGGTTTGCGGCGGCGAGGTCTGCAACTGGAACAAGGCGAACGCCACGCCCGTCGGCGACAAGGCGTACACCTGCAACCCCGCCGGTACCGACGCGAAGAAGAATGACGGTTGGTGCACGGGTGACGCGACCTGCAAGTGCGCCGGTCAAGGCGCCAAGTGCGTGGGGGTTCACTGCTCGTTCACCTTGGCCGCAGACGCACCTCCGGGCGGCGGCACCGGCGGCTCCGGCGCAGGCGGCTCGGCCTCGACGGCTGGCGCCGCCACGACGGCTGGCGCGGCTACGACTGCCGGCACCTCGTCGACTGCTGGCACGGCTTCGAAGCCAGCCGCGGCTGAGTCGAGCGGCTGCAGCGTCGGTTCGCCCGGCAGCACCAACACCGGCATTGCCGTCGGTCTCGGTGTGCTCGGCTTGGGTCTGGCGTTCGCGCGCCGCCGTCGCTGAGTCGCTGACACTGCAGAAAACGGCTTGCCGGCGTTTGCGGGCAAGCCGTTTTGGCTTTTGTGCGTCGGGGCGGGTTCGCGGCCTCACAACAGCTGGCTGATGATGCCGTCGGCGAACAGCCACTGCGACTTCGGGATCCGCAGGCGGCGGCCGTCTTCGACTTCGATCCGCCCGGTGCGCTGCAGGCGCTCGAGCGCGCGTTGGCGTTCGACCGGCAACGCGGTTACGCCCAGGTCGCTGGCGGCGGCTTCGAGATCGATGCCTTCGGCGAGTCGCAGGCCGAGCATGATCCGCTCGCGCAGCGCCGTTTCGGCGTCGATCGGCTCGACGACCGCGCAGCTGTCGAGCGCTTCCTGAAACGGCGTTGCGAAGAGCGAGGCTTGGTAGCGCTCGGGCGACGGCGAGTTGCGGTAGCGGACGCGGCCGCTCGGCAACGTCACCGTGCCCCACGCGCCGGTGCCGAGACCCAAGTAGTCGTGGCCGCGCCAATAGCCGAGGTTGTGTCGCGACACGTGACCAAGGCGCGCAAAGTTACTGATTTCGTAGTGATCGAAACCGGCTTGGCCGAGCGCTTCGTCGACCGCGGTGAACGAGTCGGCGACTTGGGCTTCGTCGAGCAACGGCAGCCGGCCTTTCTTGGCGCGTGCACCGAACTCAGTGCCAGGCTCGATCGTGAGCGCGTAAGCCGAGAGGTGAGTGGTGCCGAGGGCGGCCAGTGTCCGCGCCTCGGTCGCGGCTTCAGCTGCGGATTGCCCGGCGACACCGAAGATGAAGTCGACCGAGACGCGCGGCATGTCGGACCCGATTGCGGCGCGCGCGGCGTCGACGCCGCCGTTCGGGTCGTGCAGGCGGCCCAGAAACGCCAGTCGTTCGGCGTCGAGCCCTTGCACGCCCAGGCTGAGTCGGTTCACGCCCACGTCGCGCAGCGCGCGCGCCTTGTCGAGATCGAGGCTGGTGGGGTTGCACTCGGCGGTGACCTCGACCTCGGTTGCGCGGCGGTCGGCGAACGCGCTGAGCACGCCGTCGAGCACACGGCCCAGCTCGTCGGTCGCCCACAGCGAAGGCGTACCGCCGCCGAAAAACACCGTCTCCAGCCGGTAGTCGGCGTCGAGAAGCGCGAGGCGCGCTGCGAGCTCACGCAGCACCGCGTCGGCGTAGGCGCGATGCGGGATGGCGTCACGGGCCGCAGCGACGCTGAGAAAATCGCAATACGGGCACTTTTTGAGGCACCACGGGAAATGGATGTACACGCCCAACGGGCGGGCCCAGCGGAGTGGTTTGCCCTCGGCGTTCGGATTCGCTGTGCGTTCGGTCAAAGGCTCGGGCTACGCTAGCGCTTAGGATGGCTCGCATCCAGCTCAGCATTGGTCGCGTTACCTGATAGATGAGACCAGTGGCTAGACGTATCCACGCCTTCGAGCCCGAGGACCAAGCTTGGTTCCCGGCACTGATCGCGAATACATGACGGATTTTCTCAGCCACGTTAGCGGCTGGTCGAAGATTCCTTATCAGCCGTTCACCGAACGGCTGGCTGAAGCCATGCAGCGCACCGGCGACCAGCGCGTCGTGGACCTGTGCTCGGGCGGTGGTGGCCCGGCGCTGGTGATCGCGGGTGAACTGCGCGAGCGCCTGCGCGTGCCGAAAATGCCCACGGAACTCAGCTACCTGATCGGCACACCGACCTAGCCCTCGAATCACGCTGGGCATGAGAATTCAACAGGGAGTCGGGGAGGGGATGCGCGAGCGCATTTATTGTTTGGGGAGACCGGGAGACCCAAACAATAAATATGTTGCCGTTGAGCGAAAAGGGACGAGGCCCGGCCGCTTGAAGCGGCGAGCTCATCGGTTCACCCTCCAAAAAGATCTCCCAAGCTCCCCGTCTCCCTGTTTAATTCAGGCAAGCCGTTCCGTTGAATGCCGTACGCTGGAGGATCATGGCTGAGCTCGTCTACGAGATGGTTTGGGATTGCCGCTACTGCGGTGCGAAGAAGCTACTGGGGCTCACGCATCGGCACTGTCCGAATTGTGGCGCTCAGCAGGATCCGAACGCTCGCTATTTCCCGGCCGATCACGAGAAGGTGGCGGTACAGAACCATGAGTTCGTAGGCGTCGACGTGCAGTGTCGCTATTGCGGTGGGGCGTCGTCGAAGCGCGCGCATAACTGCGGACAATGCGGTGCGCCGCTGGTCGAAGGTGCGGCCGTGCAGCCACTCGCGCACGTGGCGTCCCAGCCGTTGGCCGCGGCCGCGACTACGCCGCCACGCGGCGGGACGTGGAAGATCGTGCTGCCGATCTTGGCGCTGGGCGCAGTGGCGGTGGTCGTGGTGGCGGTGCTTTGGAAGCGGCCGCAACAGTTCGTGGTGGCGTCGCACACTTGGCAACGCACGATCAACGTCGAGCGCTTCGGGCCGTCGCGCGAATCGGCCTGGTGCAGCGAGCTGCCGGCAGCTGCGACGCAGGTGTCGCGGCATCGCGAGCGCCACGGTTCGAGCAAGGTGCCCGACGGTGAGACTTGCCACACGCAAAAGAAGGATCGCGGTGACGGCACCTTCAAGGAAGAGCAGGTGTGCACACCGAAATTCAAAGACGAGCCGGTCTACGAGGAAAAGTGCGATTTCTTGGTGTTGAAATGGAGCCAGCTTCGGCAAGAAGCCGCCGAGGGCGCGAACGTTGCGGACGCGCCGCATTGGCCCGCCGTGAAGCTCGGGCTGAGCGGCTGTAGTGTACCCGGCTGTGAGCGTGAGGGTGCGCGCAACGAGAGCTACATCGTGGTCTTCAAAGACCGAGCCGGTGAGAGCTACCGCTGCAGCTTGGCGGAAAATGCCTGGTCCCGCTTCGACGACGGCAAGCGCTACAGCGGCAAGCTACGTGCGCTGGTCGGCTCGCTGGACTGCGATTCGCTGATGGCCGCGCGCTGAGTGTTACTTCGGAACGTCGCGCCCAAGCACGTGCGACAGCTCGACTTGGGCGATGCGCAAATCGACGTGGGCGTTGACTAGCTCGAGGCGCGCGCGCGTAAGCTCGGTCTCGGAGTCCGTGACCTCGACCAAGGTGGCGCGACCGCTACGGAACAGCTCGCGCCGTACACGGTAGCCTTCGTCGGCCGAAGCCAGCGCTTGCTGCGACACGGTCACGGCGAACTGGGCGTCACGCTCGGCGCTCAGCGCCTGCGAGACTTCGAGCTGCAGGCCGTCGAGCAGCGCTTGACGTTGCGCCGCAAGCTCGGCCGCTTTGGCGTCGAGCGCGCGCGTGCCGGCTTGCACACCAAAGATCGCAGTCGGCGTCCAGCTCAGCACGATGCTGGCGTCCCAGGTGCCGTGAAATTTGTCTTCTTGTGGGAAATAGCGCGGATTCGGGTTCGAGTACTGCGCGCCGGCCGAGGCGTCGAGGCGCGGGTAGTTGGCCGCGCCGGTCAGCGCAGCTTGGTCACGGATCGCGGCTTCGTTCTCGGTCAGCAGCTTGATCTCCAAGCGTTGCTGCGAGGCCTCGCGGTAGGCGCCTTCTTCCGAGGCGGTGCCCGGCGGCGGCGCGACTGGCGCGAGAATGTTCTCGCCGACGTCGTACTGCTTGGTCGCCGGATCCTTCATCAGCACGCGCAGCCGCATCGTGGCCAAATTCACGTTGCTGTTGGCCTTCTCCGCGAACAGCTCGGCGCTCTTTACGCCGGTCTGCGCGCGCAGCACGTCGGCCTTCGAGATCAGCCCGGCTTGGAACGCGTTGTTCGCGTCGACCAAATGACCCTTGGCTTGTTCGATCGACTGCGCGCCGACGAACGCGAAGCCCTGCATGCGGATCCACTGGTAGTAGGCGACTTTGGCATCGCGCGCGACCGACAGCCGCGTGGCGCGCTCGTCGAGCTCACTGGCATTCTTGACGCGGTTGGCGCCCGAGATGGCGCGCGACGTGCGGAGGACGTAGTCCGAGAGCGGCACGTTGAGGCCGGCCTGCAGCACGTACGCGTTCAAAATGATCGGAAAACTTAGTGGGAATGCGAACAGTGGTGTCGTATTCACGTCGATCGGCCCGGCGGGCGTACCCGGCGCAGGCGCGGCGATCGTACCGAGGTTCGGAGCCGCAATGCTCGACGACCGCGTGTAGCGCGCGCTCAGGTTCAGCGACGGATAGAAACTGGCTTTGGCTTGATCGACCTGGGCGTCGGCGGACTCGATCGAACGCCGCTTGGCGACCAGCTGCGCGCTGCTCTTCACGGCGCGGTCGGCGACCTCTTTCGAGGTCAAGCCGTCGCCTTTCATCATCGCTTCGAGCTTGTCTTGCAGTGCTTGCGTCACTTTGCCGACCGGCGCGTCGGGGCCAGCGGCGCCGGGTGGCGCAGGTGGCGGAGCAAGCGTGGGCGCGGGGGCACTGGCGGGCGCGCCGGTCGCGGGCGGGCGGGCGGCAACCGGGGCAGGGGCTTGAGCCAAGCTAGCGTTGGCACTCAAAAGCAGCGCGAGCGCGCTGCGGGCCACGAGGGCATTGCGAGTCATGGATACAGTTCTCCTGCTAAGTAGGCGGATCGAAATCAGAGGCGCTGTCGCGCGCGCTTAGAGGCTCTTGGTCAGGACCGGAGCGGCGCTGAGGTCGCCGGCCTTTTCGCGAGCAAGGTAGTCGGTTTGGGCCGTTTGGCGGGCTTTTCGACCGCCGCCGAGGCGACCAATGAAGCCCTTCAAGTTTTCGATCGTCAGGTAAACGACCGGGACGACGACCAACGACAGCAAGGTCGAGCTGATCACGCCGCCGATGACCGCGATCGCCATCGGCGCGCGGAACTCGCTGCCCTCGCTGTTGCCGACGGCTGTCGGCCACATGCCCAGCACCATCGCCGCCGACGTCATCAAGATCGGACGCAGCCGCTCCGGGCCGGCTTCCAGAATGGCTTGCAGTGGCGGCTCACCGTGGTCGCGGACGCGCACGATCGCGCGATCGACCAGCAGAATGGCGTTCTTGGTGACCAGACCCATCAACAGCACGATACCGATGATCGCGCCCATCGCCAGCGTGTTACCGCTCAGGAACAAGCCCATGATGCCGCCGACCAGCGCCAGTGGCAGCGTGACCATGATCGTCAGCGGGTGGATGAAGCTCTCGAACTGCGAAGCCAACACGATGTAGATGAACACCACGCCGAGCAAGAGCGCGATCAGCATGTTCGAGTTGTTCTCGTTCATGAGCTTGAGCTGCCCGTCGTAGAAGATCGACATGCCGGGCGCGAGCGCCAGCTTGGCGATTTGCGGCTGGAACTCGGCCGCGACGTCGCCGAGCGGGCGGCCGATCGGCGTCGCCCAGATCGTGATCTGGCGATTGCGGTTCTCGCGCTCGATCACCTGCGGACCGTCGGTGCGCGTGACGTTCACGACGTCGGTTAGCTTGACCGGCCCGCGTGCGGTCCCGATCGTCACGTTGGCCAATGCGTCGGCGTCGCCGCGGTACGTCTTGTTGAGCTGAACGACGATCGGCACATCGTCTTTTTGGCCAGATTGGCGGAGCTTGCCGGCTTCTTCGCCCTCGACCGCGGTGCGCAGCGCCATCGCGATCTCGGCTGCCGTCACACCGCGATCTGCGGCGCGTTGACGGTCGACCGACACCGACAGCTCCGGACGACCGGGCGAGTACTTGACCTGAATATCGCCGACGCCCTGCGTGCTTTTTAGGACTTTTTCGATCTGGTTGGCGACGCGTTCGATATCGGCGAACTCGACGCCGCGCACGTTGATCATGATCACGGCTTCGGTCACCGCGCCCTCGACGAACGGCGGATCAGTGACGGCGATTTTCGCGTTCGGCAGGCTGGCTACGGCGGCCCGGCCGATCTCCTTCAAGTCGGCCAGCTTGGCGGTGCGCTCCATTTTGGGCACGGCCACGACGCGCCATTTGACCTTGTTGACCTGGTCGCCTTCGCCGATCGTCGCGAACACAGTCGTGAAATCGGGGTGCTTGAGGATCTCGGTCTCGACACTTTCGGTCAGGCGCGCGGTCTCGTCCAGCGACGTACCGGCGGGCAGCTCCGCCTCCAGCACGTATTGACCGCGGTCCTCCGAATTCACGAACTCTTGACCGGTCAGCTTCATGATGAAGCCCATCACGAAGACGAAGCTGCCGACGGCCAGTACGCCGACGATGATCTTGTTGCGCAGCGCCCAGTGCAGGACCGAGCGGTAGGTCAGCTCGATTTGCTTCAGCGTCCATTCGAACGGGAACTTGAGCCAGGCGAACGTATCGCGCTTGTCGTGTAAATCCCGCGAGAATCGCGACGACAGCATCGGGTCGAGCGTAAAGGCGACGAACAGGGAGATGACCACCGCGACCGAGATCGTGATGCCGAATTGTCGGAAGAACTGGCCGACCAAGCCCTTCACGAACGCGATCGGCATGAACACCGCCACGATCGTCATCGTCGTCGCGAACACGGCTAGCGCCACCTCTTTGGTGCCGTCGAGCGCTGCCTGCATCGGCGGCTTGCCTTGCTCCATGTGCTTGAAGATATTTTCGCGCACCACGACCGCGTCGTCGATCAAAAGGCCAATCGCCAACGACAACGCCAGCAGCGTCATCATGTTCAGCGTGTAGCCGAGCACGTACATGAAGAAGAACGTGGAGATGACGCTAGTCGGTAGGGCGACGGCGCTGATCAAGGTCGAGCGCAAATCGAGCATGAAGATCAGGATCACCAGCACCGCCATCGCGGCGCCGAACACGATGTCGTGCTCGACCTGATCGACCTGGCTCTTGACGATTCGGCCCTGGTCGATGATCAACGCGTCGCTGATGCCTTTGGGGAAGGCCTTCTCGAGCGTCAGCATCTGGGCTTTGACCCGCGTGCCGACGTCGACGGTGTTCTCGCCCGAGCGCTTGCGCACCTCGAACGTCACGGCTTCCTTGCCGTTGACGCGCACGCGCAAGCGTTGGTCTTCGAAGCCGTCGGTCACCGTGCCGACGTCGCGCAGCCGCACCACCGACCCGTCGCTGGCGTTGGCCACAATTGTCTCGCGGATCTGCTCGACGTTCGTGAACTCGGCTAGCGTGCGCACGCTGATTTCGCGCGTGCCTTCGTCGTAATGGCCGGCCGGGACGTTCAGGTTCTCCATCCGCAGGCGCTGCACGATTTGCCCGGGGCTGAGCTTGAGCGCGTCGACGCGCGAGCGGTCCAGCTCGACGCGGATCTCACGGCGGGCGCCGCCTTTGACGTCGACCGCCGCCACGCCTTCGACTTGCTCTAGCGCGGGTCGCAGCACATCGTCGGCGTAGTCGCGCAGCTCGGACAACGAGCCGCCGCCGCGCAGCGTGTAGGTCAAGACGGGCGCCGCCGACACATCGAAGCGCTGGACGATCGGCTCTTTGGTCTCGGCCGGCAGCTTGTAGCGAACCTGAGAGATGCGCTCGCGCACCTCGGTGGCGGCGTCTTTGACGTCGACGCCCAGGTTGAACATCACCATCACCATCGACGAGCCCTCGCGCGAGAACGAGCGCACTCGATCGATGCCGTTGAGGCTGACGACCGAATCTTCGAGTGGCTTGGAGACCAGCTGCTCGACCTCGGCCGGGCCGGCGCCGGGGTAGGGCACTGTCACCACCACGGCCGGGAAGGACACGTCGGGAAACAGATCGCTGCCTAGCCGTGCGAAGCCCATGAAGCCGAGCACGAGCAGCGCGACCGTCACCATCACGGTGAAAACGGGACGCTTGATGGCGATTTCGGAGATGTTCACGGCTTGGTCCCTGGCGTGGGCGCAGCAGTGTCGACGCTCACGGTGTCGCCGGTCTTGGCTTCGGGCTTCGGCTTGGCGACGACCTTGTCGCTGGCGGTGAGGCCGCGGCGCACCAGCAACGTGCCGTCCTTGTCCACTGACAACACCACGTGGCGCGCTTCGAGCCGCCCGCCGTCGAGGACGACCATGACCTCATCCTGCGAGCCGGGCCGCAACACTTCGTGCGGCAGGCGTAGGACGGCGATTTCGCTCTTGGCGTCGACGCGCGCCTGCACGAACGCGCCCGAGCGCAAGAAGCCCGGGTTGTCGAAGGAGGCTTCGACCGGCACGCGCCGCGATTTTTCGTCGACCGTGCCGAGCACCGCGCTGAGCCGGCCGATGGCTTTGCCGGTCTCGAGATCGAGCGTGACCGGCGCGCCCAACAGCAGCAGATCGGCGTCGTGCTCGCTGACCGTCGTCGAGAGCTTGAGCACTTTGGTGTTCACGATCTCGAACAGCGGCGTTCCCGGGCCGACGACCTCGCCGATGCCGTCCGGCACACGGGTTACGGTGCCGGCAAACGGCGCCGTCAGCGTGTGGTTGCCGAGCGACACTCGCGAAAGCGATGCTTGGGCCTTAGCGGCGTCGAGCTGGGCCCGCGCCAGCGCGCGCTGCTGCGTCGACTGAACACCGCTGGCCTCCGAGAAGGAGCCGCTCTGGACCATGGCCTGCGTGCGGCGTTCGCTGTCTTGGGCGAGCGCCAGTTGCGCTTCGGCGGCGCGGACTTGGGCGGCGCTGGCGGCGGCTTGGGCGCCGGCTTCGGTCGCGTCCAGCGTGGCCAAGAGCGCGCCGGCGCGGACCTGGTCACCCACCTTCACCTTGAGCGAGCCGATCTTGCCCGGCACTTTGAAGCCGAGGCTGGCGGATTGCTGCGCGGCCAACGTTCCGTCGAGCTGGACGCTGGGCAGCCAGGTCGCGGCTTGCCCTTGCACGACCGCGACGCGCTCCACCTGCTTGGACAGCGTGGCGTTCTTTTCGGCTTCGACCGCGCGCTTCTCCGCCAGTACGGCTTGAGCCTTGCTGGCGGTGGCGACCCGGGTGGCCGTCCAGGCGACCAAGCCGCCGACCAGCACCAACCCTGCAATGACACCGGCTAACGGCGCCTTCACGCGCTCGGGGGTTGCAGCGGACTCCGAACCCCGACCCACGACATTGGAATCAGACATTTCTGTTGCTCTTGCTCGGCTTTAGCCCGGACCGACGCTGCGCGTAGCGTGGCTCTCGCCTCGCTCTACGTCGCGTTTCCCGGAGAGTTTCTGCTCGTCGCGATTGAGCGTGACCAGCACTTCGGGTCGCGCAATACCACCTAAAAACAGCCACATTACCTCGCGCAGCATGGCGTCGAGGTCAGGCTTCCTTTGCTCGCGCACCATCTGGCGCGCCAGGCGGTCGTAGCCGCCGGCGATGAAGGCGGCGGCCGCCTCCAAATCCAGATCCCGTCGGTACAAACCGAGGTCGACGCCGTGCTGAATCAGCGCGGCTGTCTGGCGCTGCGCCCGCAGCGCAAAGTCTTCGATCAAATGCTGGTAGCTGGCGGAACCGCCGCCATCGAACACCATCGCCATCAAGGCGCGGTTGTCCCAGACGTACCCGAAGATCTCGAGATTCTTGGCGTGGCATGCGTTGAGGTACGGTTGGAACACACCGTCGCCCGGCGTCGTGGCCAGCTGCTGATCGGCGGTTTCGTCCAGCATGTGCTCGAGGTGCGAAACCACGCCGGCCAACAGCTCGCGAAACGCCTCTTCCTTACTTTCGAAGTGGAGGTAAAAGGCGCCTTTCGACATCTGCGCGAGGGTCGTGATGTCCTCGACCTTGGCGCGGTCGAGGCCGCGTTCGGAGAAGACAGTGCGGGCGGCGTCGAGCAAGCGCGCTCGGGCGTGAGGGTCGCTGGGGCGGGACATGGATTCTTCGGTCGGTCAATGACCAGTCGGTCAATGACTCGCCGGTCAATATTATGGAAGGCCCTAAAACGTCAAGCCTCACGGGGTACGAAATCTTGAGTTTTCGCCGTCGCCGCGGCCTTTGGTCGATTCCGGTCAGCAACATCAGTCCGCCAGTACTACAACCTCCGACATGTTCGCTGACGCCAAAAAGCCGCGCCTGCCGACCCCCGCCGAGGCCCTGCCCGGACGTTCGGAAATCATGCCGCTCGAAAACCGCCATCACGTCCTAGCCACTCCGCTGCGACCCCCATTCCCTGAGGGGTCCGAGCTCGCGCTGTTCGGCCTCGGTTGCTTCTGGGGCGCCGAGAAGAAATTCTGGAAGCTGTCCGGGGTCCACTCCACCTCGGTGGGTTATGCGGGCGGTGCGACCCCGAATCCGACCTACCGCGAGGTGTGCTCGGGCATGACTGGCCACAACGAGGTCGTGCGCGTGGTCTTCGCCCCCCAGCTCGTCGACTACCGCGCGCTCCTAAGGGTCTTCTTCGAGAGTCACAACCCGACCCAAGGCATGCGCCAAGGCAACGACGTCGGCACGCAGTACCGGTCCGGCGTTTACTGCTACGGCGCGGACCAACTAGCCCTCGCCGAAGCCGCCCGCGCAACCTACGAAAAAGCGCTGCGCGCCAAAGGCTTCGAGCCGGTCACGACCGAGGTCATCGCCGCCCCCGACTTCTATTACGCAGAGGACTACCACCAGCAGTACCTCTCGAAGAACCCGCAGGGCTATTGTGGGTTGGGCGGCACCGGCGTGACCTGCGAGATTTGAGCACCGAGACGAAACAACAGGAAGGCGGGAAGGCGGGAAGACTCGAGAACGAGACTTTGGGGGTGGCGAGCTGTCGGCATCGCCATCTCAAGCGCGCACCGAGTCATCGACGCGCCCGCTCGAGCAATGAAAATCTTCCCGCCTTCCCGCCTTGCTTCCGCCTTGCTGTTGTCTCGCTCTCTGTCAACGCGTGAAGCGTTGCAGCTCAGCGGTGAAGCCGCCAAGGTCTACCGGGCCGAGGCGCTCGACGGTGAGGCCAGCGTCGGCGGCGGCGCGCGCCGTGGCGTCGGGGAACGGCGAGAGCCAAACCATGCGACCGCTCGGCGCTAGCTGACCCGCGACGTTGCGCACGACTTGGCACAATACGCCGGAAAGGCCCTGCGCCCGCAACACGCGCCGCCCCATCGGGGGATTGGTCAACACCAGCGTGAGGCCCGGGACGCGGTGCGTGCGCGCGTCGGCTTGCTGCAACACTAGGCCCGCGACGCCGGCGCGCGCGGCGTTTTCACGCGCGGCCGAAAGCGCGCGCGCGTCCAGATCGGTACCGTGCAGCTCGCGCTGTGGACCGAGACGCGCGCGTTCGATCAGCTCGACGCCGCTGCCAGCGAACGGATCCCAGACCACGTCGTCGGGGCGGGCTCCGGCGATGCGTGCCAGGGCGGCGGCCAGCGACGGGTGTGAAGCGGCCGGTACGTCGCGCACACGGTAGTCGAAGCGGAGATCGGGCGCGGCGCCCGGCCTGAGCAGTAGCCGAGCCGGCGTCTGCTGCACCTCGAGCGTCCACGGTGCTTGCACCGGATCATTGAGCAGCCGCGAGTTGGCTTCGCGCAGCCCTTGAGCGATGCGCCAGGTGTCAGCGCGGCGATGCCCGGCGCCCTGCCACTCCAAACGAAAACGCAGCGCGCCGTTCGACCACGCTTGGAGCGCCGCCAAAAGCCCCGGCTCGAGCAACGCCGACAGCACGCCACCTGGGCTCGTTCCCTGCGTCAGCGGCCACGAAATCGCGATGTTAGAAGCTAGCCGCAGCTCGAGCAGTGGCCGAAGTGCACCGGCATACTCGAACGTGACTTCCGAACCGCGGGTTACGCGCGCCCCGAACGTCGCTGCTTCCTCGGCCAGAAATGTCGCGAGGCCGGCGCGGCACTCGAGCGAGATCGTCAGGCGTTCCGGCAACGGGCGCTCGATGGCGATCGGATCTTGAACACTTTCGGCGCGCAGCGCGCTGCGCTCCAAGATCAAGCGCGCGCGCTCTACGACTTGCTTTAGCGTGTCGGGTGGCTGCAGATTGCGCAGCGCCGAAAGCGCGGCTTCGCCGCCAACCTTGCCGAGTGCTTCGACGACGGAACGCAGCAGCTTCGGTTCTGCCGCGTCGAGGCATGCCAAGAGCGCCGGTTCGGCCGCGCGCCGACCGCTCTTGCCGAGCGCGATCGCCGCTTGGCGCCGCGTCTCTGGCTGCGGGCTGTGCAGCGCGTTGGTGAGCGCGTCGAGCAGCTCGGGCGCGTCGTGCGCGCGCAGGGCACGCCCAATCAGCCGTACGAGCGCCGGCTCGGCCAGAGCGGGCTCGGCGATTTGTGGTTCGCGGCCGAGGTTTTCGGCGGCGTAGGTCGCGGCTGGCAAGCCCGCGGACAACAGCGCTCGCTCGGCGCGCTCGCCTAGCTCCGGATGCGCCAGCAGCGCGAAGACTTCCGCGAATGCGCGGCGGGCAGGCGTGTAGCCAGGGTCTTGTAACGCGCGTCGTAGGTCTTCGCTCACTGTCACCATCTTAATGCGAGTCGTGTTACGAGTATCGCGTGAAACCTTGGCAGGTACTAGACAGCAAGCTGTTGATTGACGAGCGCTGGTTGCAGCTTCGGGAAGATCGCGTGCGTCTCGGTAACGGTCATCAGATCGACCGGTTCCATGTCATTCACGGGCCCGATTGGGCGAGCGTGCTTTGTGTCACGGAGGCTTCCGAAGTGGTGCTGGTTCGGCAATATCGCCATGGCATCGGCAGCACCAGCCTCGAGCTGCCGGCAGGGGTGATCGAGCCGAATGAGACGCCGGAGGAAGCCGCGCGGCGTGAGCTGGTCGAGGAGACCGGTTACGAATCGGACGACTGGGTAAGTATCCAGAGTGTTTCCACCGAGCCGGCGCGCCACACGACTCGCGCGCATTTTTTTATCGCGCGCGGGGCCCGTCCGACCAAGCACCCAGCACCCGAGGAAACCGAAATCCTCGAGCTGGTGAAGGTTCCGGTCGGCGACCTGGCGCGTCTCGCCACCGACGGCAGCGTCGTGCACGGCGTGCACGTCGGGGCGATCTTGGTTGCGTTGCAGCGTGGCTTAGTCTGAGCCGAGGCTCACGACCACGCGCGCCAAATCCGGTGCCAATTCGCTCTTGGCTTCAATTGTCGTCTCGGCATCGAGGCGCAACCGGCTGGCGCTGACGTGCACGAAGGCGCGATCGAGTCCGTGACGGTGGTCGAGGAAATCGTTGCTCGCCGCGTCACCGTGGACCGAGTCGCCAAGCACCGGGTGATGGATGCTGGCGAAGTCGCGCAACGTGCCGAGTTCGTCGGCGTCATCGCTGACTACACGGACGAGTGAGTGGCGTCCGACGTCGGCTTGCTTCTGGTAGCGCGCGCCGCGTGCCGCGGCATCGTTATGGCGGCGCATCACCGTGCCCTGCTTGCGCAGGTTGCCGCGCGCCAGCACGAGCAGCGTGCGCTCCGTGACGACCGCTACACCCGACAGCTCCGCCTGAACCGAGCCGCGCTTGGCGAACCAGCAAACGCCGCTGACGGCCGTGCCCGGCGCTTCGAGCGGGATGGCGTCGCTGCAGCCGGGTAGCGAGCGCACCCGCCGCGCAAGGCTGGGCCGCGTCGCGTTGCCTTCCACGACCGGCTCGTGCGCGGCCTTTTCGACCGCCAAAAGCTGGTCGTCTTCGAACAATGCGCGCGGCTTTGGCGGCTCTGCCAGCGTGAACCAAGCCAGCGCTTCGACGGCGTCGCTCCACGGGATCATGTCGAGCGGTTCGGCGCGCTCCAGGCTCAAACCGAGCCGCTGCAGGTGCCAGGCGTCGCGCCCGAGCGTGTGCGGATTGCACGACACGTAGGCCAGCGCGCGCGGTGCTGCGCGTCCGATCGCGTTGCGCAGCTCGACGCTCAAGCCACGCCGCGGCGGATTGACGACGATGGCGTCGAAGCGTTGCCCGGCTTGCCCGAGCATGAAGCGCGTCGCGTCACTCGCCACGGCAGTTAGGCCGAGGCCCTGTTCCTTGGCGGCTCGCTCGGCCAGGGCAATCGCGGGCACGTACGCTTCGACCGCAGTGACGCGGGCGCCCGACTTGGCCAGCGCGAGTGCCAGACTGCCGTTGCCGGCGAACAGCTCCAGCACCGAGGGTGCGGCGGCGTTGCTCAGCCGCCTGCGCAAACCCCGCGAAATTTCGGCGTAAACGTAGCTCGCTTGTCCGGCGTGTGCTTGGACGAAGCCGCCATGAGCCGCGTACGCGTACGGCGCTGAGTCGCTCAGCGCGTGGCGTGCGCGCGGCGCACCGACCACGACCTCGGGTTCGCCTGACAGTAGCCGCACGTCGCCATCGCGTCGCACCGACACCGCGACGCTGAGCGCTGCTCCACGTTCGACCAGCAGCTGCGCAGCCTGATGCAGTGACGCGCGCGCTGTCGGTTGCTCCGTGAGCAAGGTAACCAGAACACCTTCCGACGTCTCGCGCAGATCCGCGCCGTGGATCGGCAGCGGCAAGAGCTCGCGCAGCGCCTGAGTCGCGGCGGTCAGCGACGGCGAGAGCACGCGACACCCGGCCACGTCGATCACGCGGTGCGAGCCGCGCTCGAATAAGCCGAGCGAGCGTCCGCGACTGACCAGCTTGGCGCGCAGGCGGTAGGCCAACGTAGGCGTCGCAGCGCGCGGGGCGCTCAGCTCGGGCGCGAGGCTGTCGTAGGCACCCAGCGCGCGCTCCAAGCCTCGGCCCTTGGTCGCCAAACCGGCTTCGTAGGGTTCGGCGCCGAGCGGGCAACCCGGGCAGCGCGCTTGCTTCGGGCAGGAGAGGGGCGGAGCTGTCACGGCGCCCGCCTTACCAAATCCGCGACTTGGCTGCCGCCCTTGTGCCAGGTGTCGCTGTGCGTGGCACACTGTAGGTATTGAAAACTACACAACAATATTGTTTGTGGCCGGAGGCCTTTGACTGGCACACTGGCTGCAGAGCCGAAGTCGCCCCGCCGGCCTGCACGGCAACCCCGAGGAGATCGCCCCATGACTCAGCTTCGCTTCGTCCCTGCCACCTTCGCCGCTTCCACAGTTTTGTTACTCAGCTCGCTCGCGAGCGCCATCGTCGCCCCGGGGGGACTACCCGGTTGCGGTGCCGGCCCCTCTTGCGGCACCGGTTTCGAGTGCACGGTAGTTGCTACGTCGGGCTGCGCGTCGGCTCCGCCTTGTGCGCCGGGCGCGTCCTGTCCTGCGCCCGAGCCGTGCCTGGACACGCAAGAGATGGGTTGCACGCCGGCGCACTGTAGCGTCGACGCTCAATGCGCTCCGGGCATGGTGTGTTACGCGTGGACAGAGCCGTGCGCGGTGACCGACTGCGCGTGCGCTGCCGACGCGCCGAACTGCGGCTGCGGCGGCCCGACGACTTGCCAGGGCAACACGGTGAGCATGTGCACGCCGCGCTACCTGTTGCCGTGCAAGACGGCGGCTGATTGCGGGGATGGCTTCACGTGCGATGAGCTGCTGACCGGTGGTTGCGCGTCCTCGGGCTCGAGCGGTGGAGCGACGCCTCAACCGGGCGGCGCTGGTGCGTCACCGACGCCGCCGGAAGGTACTGCGGGCAGCGCGAGCCTGCCGATTCCGGTCCCAGTTCCGGATTGCGCAGCGCCGCAGCCGTCGGGCGGCTACCAGTGTGTCGCCAAGCCGCTCATGTGTTTGACGGCCGCGCAGTGCCCGGCTGGTTGGAACTGCGTTAGCCAAGACGTGCCGACGACGTCTGCACCAGCGTGCAACGGCGGCAATTGCGCCTCCGATCCGGTTCCGACGCCGGCGCCGGCGCCGGCTGGGTCGATCTGCCAACCGCCGTACTACGGCGTGGACAGCAGTGGTGGCCTCGAAGCGCCGACTGCGACCGGGGCCGGCACTGGTGTCGGCAAGGGCAGCGGTAGCGCAGGCTCCGGCAACAGCGCCACGCCCGAGACGACCGGCGACGCCACGTCGCACGAAAGCTCGGCTTGCCAGATGGGTCACGCTCCGGCGTCGACTGGCGTACTGAGTCTGCTCGCGATGGCGGGTGCGCTGTTCGGCTTGAAGCGCCGCCGCGCTCAGCGCTGAGCGTCGGACCCGGCGTCGACCAAGCGCTTCACCAGCTCGCCGAAGCGCTGCAGATCGAACGGCTTGCTGATCACGGCAGTGCGGTCGTCCTCACGCAGGGCCGCACGCTGCTCGGGATGGCCGATGGCGATCAGCACCTTGAGCTCGGGCAGCTGTTGGCGGAGCGCGCGCATCAGCTCTGGACCGTTGCCGTCGGTGAGCGAGTAGTCGCTCAGAAGCAGGTCGATGTGCGGATCTTTCTCGACGATTCGCACGGCTTCGAAGCTGCTGTCGGCTTCCAGTACGCGGTAGCCTTCGCGGGCGAAGTAGGTCTTCAGGGTTTTGCGCAGGTGCGGGTTGTCCTGAACGAGCAGCACCGTGCGCACCCGAACCTCGGGCTCGCTGTCGGCGGCGTCGTGCGGCGCGGCGGCGTCCAAACTCGGAAAACACGCCACGAAGCGCGTGCCGGAGCCGGGCTCGCTCTCCTGCCACGCGCTGCCAGTTTGGACGAAGGCCGACAGCGCCGCGACCTCGGGTGAGAGCGAACCGCCGCTGTCGTTCACCGACAAGCTCACGTGCCGAGCAGTGCCTTGGTCGACGTCGAGCCGCACGTTGCGTGTCTCGATCAGCAAGCGACTGCCCTTGGGCGAGACGTGGCGTGCCTCGCTCACCAGCTGCACCAGCAGTCGTTCGATTTGTGTGCCGTCGGCCATGACTTGATCAAGCGTAGGGTCGAGCGCGAGCTCAAGCGTCAACTGCTCATCGAGCAGGCGCCTCAGTAGCTTCTCGAGTCGCTTGAGCAGCTCGTTGAGCTGGAGCGGTTTTGGTGTCGACGGCGTTTTGCGCGACAGATTGAGCAGCTGTTTGGTCAGCCCCGAGGCGCGCTCGGCGGCGGAGCGGATCTCGGACAGGTCGTCACGCGCGAGTGACTGCGCTGGTAGTTGTGAGGTGGCGAGGCTGCCGAACGACAGTACGACCGACAGCAGGTTGTTGATGTCGTGGGCGACGCCACCTGCCACGCGCCCGATCGCTTCGAACAAGCGTCGCTCCTGTTCGCCCTCGCGCGGTGTGAGCACGTCTTCTAAGCTGCGCAGCACGCACAGCCAAGCCGGGCGCCCGCCCAGCTCGCTCGGATGGACCGAGAGCTGAACCGGAAACAGTGAACCGTCTTTGCGCGTGTGGTAGCCGAAGCCGAGCGCGACCTCGCGGCCGCTCGCGCGCTTCAACATCACGCTGGTGAGGTCGGAGACGCGCCGCAGCTCGAATAGCGAGGTGCCGACCATCTGTTCGGCGCTGACACGGTGGAGCTTTGCCGCCAAATGATTGGCGGCAAGGATGGTCAACGTCCCGACGTCACACAGCAGCATCGGCAGCGGGCTTTGGTCAAAAACGGCGCGGTAGGCGTCGCGTTCGCCCTTCAACAATCGCTGGCTGGCCTGCGTGCCGTGCTCGGAATCCGGGTCGGCGGGGGACAAGGGGCGACCGGCCCAACGCAAGCGACGTGCCAGGTTAGGGCGGCGCCGATTGCCCGGATTTGACCAATGGTTGACGAAAGCGAGCTCGGCGGTGGACGCTTTTGGCCGAGCCGTGGACGGCAGCGGCCAACGAGCGACGAATCCATCGAGATGACCTGGGAGCAGCGCTATCACCCGCTGAGGGACGAATGGGTCGTCGTGGCTGGGCATCGCCAGCATCGACCCTGGCAGGGCGAGCTACAAGGCGAGCGCGTCGCCGCGCTGCCAGGTTACGTGGCTGACTGCTACCTGTGTCCGGGCAACGCGCGTGTGCACGGCGCGGTGAACCCGAACTACTCGAGCGTGTTCGCGTTCGACAACGACCATCCGTGCGTCGCGCTCGACGCGCCCGAGCCCGAGCCGACGTTGGGCGGTGAGCTGGGGGTGCACGTCGCCCGGCCCGCTGTGGGTGTGTCACGCGTCGTCTGCTATTCGCCGCGGCATGATCTCACGCTGGCGCAGCTTTCGGTGTCGCAGCTCGTCGAGCTGTTTCAGGTCTGGCGCGCGGAGTACCGGGCGCTGGCGGCGCTGCCGAACACCTTGCACGTGCTGGTGTTCGAGAACAAGGGCGAGGCGGTCGGGGTTTCGAACCCGCACCCCCACTGCCAAATCTATGCGACCAGCTTTGTGTTCAAGACGCTCGAAACGGAGCTGAAAGCCTGCCAAGCGCATCAGGCCAAGACCGGGCGCGTGTTGTTTCGCGACATCATTGCCGCGGAGCTTGCCGACGGCCGACGCCTCTTGGCGGAGACGGACAACGCTGTAGCGTTCGTTCCGTATTTCGCCCGCTATGCCTACGAAGCCTACGTCGCGCCCAAAAAGACCTACGCCAACCTGGCTGAGCTGCCCGAGGCCGAGCTGAGCGACTTGGCGGACGCGCTGCAGCAGGTGCTGGTGCGTTTCGATAACCTGTGGCAACTCGAGTTTCCGTACGTGATGGCGCTGCACCAAGCACCGACGCGCGGGGCGCATCCGAGCTTTCACTTTCACATCGAGCTGCATCCGCCGCTGCGGCGTCCGCAGCTGCTCAAGTACTTGGCGGGACCGGAGATCGGCGGCGGCAGCTTCATCTCCGACACGTCGCCCGAGGTCACGGCGGCCGAGCTGCGCGCGGTGTCGCTCGTCCATTACAAGGAGCGTTAACGGTGATGCAGCGGGCCGAGCGCGATCTCGAACGGCTCGAGCGCGCTGTCCGCTCCTTGCGCGCAAGCCAGCCAAGCCTGGCCGATTTCTTCGCCGCAGCCGACGTCGTGGTGCTGGCGCGCGCGCCGGGCCGGCTCGACGTGATGGGCGGCATCGCCGACTATTCGGGCTCGCTAGTGCTCGAGCTGCCGCTCGAGGAAGCGGCGTGCGTGGCCGCCGCGCACACCGCGGACGCTTCGGTGTGGGTGGCGAGCCTGGGCGACGCGACGCGCGAAGCGCGTTTTCCGGCGCGCGAGCTGTGGGCGGCGTGCCAGAGCTTCGACAGTCTGCGCGGCTACTTCGAGCAACAACACCGGGACATGGCCTGGGCGGCGTATGCGCTCGGTGGCCTGGTGGTGCTGCGCGCGCGCGGCGCGGCGTTGGCGGGTGGTCTGCGCGTGCTGATCGATTCGGCGGTGCCCGAAGGCGCGGGTGTGAGCTCGTCAGCAGCGCTCGAGGTGGCGGCGCTGGCAGCGCTGGCGGAGCTGTGGCGCGTGCCGCTTTCAGGACCCGAGTTGGGGCTGGCCTGCCAGCAGATCGAGAATCGCGTCGTGGGCGCGCCGTGTGGCGTGATGGACCAGATGACGAGCGCCTGCGGTCAAACCGGGCGGCTGTTGGCGTTGCTGTGCCAGCCTGCGGAGCTGCGGGGCTTCGTCGCGTTGCCGGAAGGTGTGAGCGTGTTCGGCATCGATTCGGGCGTTCGCCACGCCGTGGCTGGCGCTGACTACCGCCAGGTGCGCGTAGCGGCGTTCATGGGGCTGTGCATCTTGGCCGAGCAGCGGGGCGCGCGCGTCCGCTCGAGCGGCGACGGCAGGGTCGTGCTCGAGGACGACTCGCTCGGCGGTTACCTGGCCAACCTGCGACCCGACGCGCTCACGGCCGATCTGGTGAACGCACTGCCCGAACGCATTTCGGGCGCGGCGTTCTTGGCGCGGTTTGGCGGTATTTCGGATCCAGTGACGCGGGTAGAGGCTTCGCGGGAGTACATGGTCAGAGCTGCCACGCTCCATCCCATTTACGAACACGAGCGCGTGCAAGAATTTGCGCGCAGCTTGCCGATCGCCACCTCCACGACCGAGCTGGCGCGTCTCGGCGGCTTGATGTTCGCGTCCCACGCCAGCTATTCGGCGTGCGGGCTCGGCGCGGACGCGACGGATGAAATCGTCACCACGCTGCGTGGGTTGGGTCAGGAATTAGGCTGTTTTGGGGCGAAGATCAGCGGCGGCGGTAGCGGCGGCACAGTCTGTGTTCTGGCGCGAAGCGACGCATTGCCGCGTTTGCGCTCGGCGGCTGGGGACTACGCGGCCAAAACCGGCCGCGCGTCACGCGTGTTCGCCGGTTCGTCGCCGGGCGCGGCTGCGCTGCCCCCGCGACGCATCACGTTGTGACGCTGAACGCTCGCAATTCGGCGGAGCAATGTTAGAAGGACGCTATGCAGGTACTCGTCACCGGTGCGGCAGGCTACATCGGTTCCCACGCGCTCCGGGCCGTCGCGCGCGCCGGCCATAGCCCGATCGCGCTCGACAACTTGAGCCGCGGCCACCGCGCAGCGATCGCGCCGGAGGTGCCGTTTCATCAGCTCGACGTGCGCGAGACTGACAAGCTCGAAGTGCTGCTGCGCGAGCAACGCATCGATTGCGTGATGCACTTCGCGGCGCTGGCGTACGTCAATGAGTCGGTGACCGAGCCGCTCAAGTACTACGACAACAACACCGGCGGCACGCTCAGCGTCTTGAAGGCGATCGAGCGCGCGGGCACGCCCCGGTTGGTGTTTTCGAGCACCTGCGCCACCTACGGCGAGCCGAACGAAGTGCCAATCCGGGAGACGACGCCGCAGTCACCGATCAACCCGTACGGCTGGTCCAAGCTACTGTCGGAGTACATGCTGCGCGACTACGCGGCCAAGTCGCCGCACTTCGGCTACGCGGCGCTGCGTTACTTCAACGTCGCCGGATCGGCCGCCGACGGCGCGGTCGGCGAGGATCATCATCCCGAGACGCACCTGATTCCAGTGATTTTGCAGGCCGCGCTCGGCAAGCGCGAGAAGATCACGATCTTCGGCGAAGACTACGCCACGCCGGACGGCACGTGCATTCGCGACTACATCCACGTCGAAGATTTGGTCGAGGCGCACGTGCGCGTGATGGAGGCGCTCGCGCCCGGCGATGCGCGGATCTACAACCTCGGCATTGGCAAGGGCTACAGCGTGAAGGAGATTGTCGACGCGGTGCGCCGGGTCGTCGATCGTCCGTTTCGCGTCGACAGCGGTCCGCGCCGCGCAGGCGATCCGCCAGCGCTGTACGCCGACGCGAGCAAGATCGAGCGTGAGCTCGGTTGGCGCGCGAAGCGTGTCGATATCGCGGAGACGATTTTGAGCGCCTGGCGGTGGTTTTCGGCGCATCCGGAGGGTTACGAAGACTGAGGGGAGTTGGCAGTTGGCAGTTGGGAGCTGCGCGAGAGCGAGAGTGGGAAGGAAGGTTTCGGAGCTGCCAGCGTAGGTTGGGGAGATGAGGTGTGTTGGTTGGGTGGGTGCGCTGGTCGCCGCAGCTGGCTTGTTTCACGCCCCGTCAGCGGAGGCGCAGGCAGCGCCTGTCGGCGAAGCCCAGGCTGAGGCTCGCGAGCGGGCGGCGCTGCTGGCGCAGGCGCTACCGCACGCGGTGCTCGGTCGTTCGTTGGTCGCGCTGCCGCCGATCTTGATCGTGACTGGCGGCGCGCTCGGCGCGCTCGGCGTTGCGGCGCGGTCGCCAGCATGGATTGCGGGCGGAGCCTTGGCGTTAGGCGGCGGTGTCGGCTTCTATTTCATGTCGGAACAGCGCAACTACGAGCTGTTAGCGGCGACCACGGCTGCCAGCTCGGGCTTCTTGTACTTGGGCTTTCCGCTATCGGAGCCGCATCAGCGTTGGCAGATCCCGCTCGCGGTCGGCGCGTTTGCCAGCTCGGGGGTTGGCTTGCTCAACTTTGCGTACTCGACCAACCCGGGGCGAAAGCGCCTGCTCCACGACCTCGAGCGCGTGCGGACGCCGGCTGCGCGCTCGAGTCTCGACGCTGCCGAGCTACAGCAGATCGAACGCGATCTGTACGCGACCGATTTCTTCGTCCCGCAGTGGGCAATCGGCCTGCCGCTCGCGCTCGGCGGCGTGGTCGCTGCGGTTCCGCTGCTCGACCGCGACGTTTCGCGGCGCGACAAGCCGTTGATCGGCATCATTGCGGGGTCGGCGC
The DNA here is from genome assembly GCA_038252755.1 of Polyangiales bacterium. Taxonomy (GTDB): domain Bacteria; phylum Myxococcota_A; class Polyangia; order Polyangiales; family Polyangiaceae; genus PMG-095. The sequence goes on from JBBSAB010000062.1 coordinate 43,153, forward strand.
TGCTGCAGGGGCTGGTGATCTCGTTCGTGCAGACGCCCGCGTCGCAGTATCGAGCCTCGCTGCAGAAGGCTGGGCTGTGGGTGAACTGGGGCGTCGGGCCCGGTGGTGTTTCCGTCACGGGCAGCTTCGATTAACCTTCGGCGGGTGAAGATCTTTCGGTTTGGTGATCCGGGCAGCGAACGGCCAGGCTTGCTCTCGCCGCAGGCGGGGCGCGTCGACGTGTCGGCGTTCGGCGAGGACTATGGCGAGGAGTTTTTCGGTAGCGACGGCCTCGCTCGGCTCGCGCATTGGTACGCCGAGCACGCCGCCGAGTGCCCTAGCGTCGGCGCTGACGAACGGATCGGACCGCCGATTTTGCGCCCGAGCAAGATCGTGTGCGTCGGCTTGAACTACCGCGAGCACGCGATCGAAACCGGCGGCAAGCTCCCGCCGGAGCCGATGCTGTTCATGAAGTCGAGCACGGCGCTGGCCGGCCCGTACGACGACTTGCCACTGCCGCGCGGCTCCAAAAAGACGGACTGGGAAGTCGAGCTGGCGCTGGTGATCGGCAAACTCGCGCGCTACATCGAGAAAGCGCACTGGCTGGATTACGTGGCCGGCTTCACGCTGATGAACGACTACTCGGAGCGCGAGCACCAGAAGGAGCGCGGCGGACAGTTCGTGAAGGGCAAAAGCGCCGACGGCTTCGCGCCGCTCGGCCCGCTGCTCGTCACGCCGGACGAAGTCACGCACGGCAACTTGGCGCTCAAGCTACGCGTCAACGGCCAGCTGATGCAGGACGGCAACACCTCGGACCTGATCTTCGACGTGCCGACGCTGGTCAGCCACATCAGCGAGTTCATGACGCTGTTGCCCGGCGACATCATCAGCACCGGCACCCCCGCTGGCGTCGGCGCCGGTCGCACCCCGCCACTGTTCCTCAAACCCGGCGACACCGTCGACTACGAAGCCGAAAGCCTCGGCGCCGCCCGCCAACGGATACTGGAGTCCGTCTGAACGAGCGCGAGCAAACAGGGAGTCGGGGAGTCGGGGAGGATTTCTTGGTGGCCGCTGGGCTGGCGTCGACCTGAAGCACTGGCGGGGTCTCCGGTCGAATGCTCGAACAACAAAAGCTCCCCGTCTGGACGCAGCGGGATCGCGATTGGGCCTCAGGCGCCTGTTCGCACAACAGAAATCTTCCCGCCTTCCCGCCTTCCTGTTCGCTCGTGCTCGAATCGCGAAATGAGACCAATGCTCAGCCGCCTCCCTGTTGATTCGCTTTTCTAGGCAGGCCCAGTTCCGTTTGTAGCGACGGCGCCCAGCTGGGCGCCTGCGACAAGGCCTGCCGGATAAACCTAAAGGGTTAGTAGTCCGCTGCGGGCGGCGATCACCACGGCTTCGGTGCGGGTGGTGGCGCCGAGTTTGTCGAGGATGGCGTTGACGTGGAACTTAGCGGTGTGACGGCTGATGCCGAGCCGCGCCGCGAGATCGCGGTTCGACAGACCTTCCGAGAGCAGTTCGAGGACTTGCTGTTCGCGCGGGCTGATCAAGCTGGGTGTGGTGGCGCTGGTGGCTTCGCCGAGGTGGAGCAATGCGCTGGCGAACGTTTCGTCGAGCACCCAGTGCCCGGACGCGACCGCTAGCGCGGCGGCGGCGATGGCGTGCGTTGGTGTCGAGCGCGAGAGCGCACCGCGCGCGCCGGCACGCAGCGCTTGGCGGGCCTCTTGCGGCGCGCTGACCAAGGCCAAGACCGGCGCCAGCGAGCCGGAATGCTCGGACTCGGGCCAGTCCCACACCACGACGTCGGCTACGACTGGCGTATCGGCGGTGGCGAGCGCTTCTTTCAGTACCAATCCGGGGTAAGCATCGAGCACGGCGGCGAGCCCGCTCCTGACGAGCGGATCGCGCGCCACCACGACGGCGGAAGGGCGTAGCGGAGCGTCCAGACCGGAAACGTAACGCGCTTCGCTGGGTTGTCCATGGCTGACGGGCTTCTTCGTTCGCCTACCGCGGTGTGACCCAGCCCGAACGGGTAGGCCTGGGCCCGCCCGTTCGACCGATTTCCCGAATGCTTTCAGGTGCCCAAGCTCTGAGCATGAGCCAATCAACGACGGATCTTTCGGACCTCTTGGTGAGCGCCGCCGAGGTGGCGGACCAGTCGCTGGTGCACGTGGCCGCGCCCTGTCGGCGTGGCGCGACAGCCAGCATCTTCAGTGACGACGGCGTCATCCTGACCACCGCCCGGGCGTTGGCCGGTCGCGACCGGCTCGAGGTCGTGCACGGCGACCAGACGATCGAAGCCAGAGTCGTCGGCTTCGACGCCGCGACCGACATTGGCGTGGCGCGCGCGGAGGCGCCGTTCGGCAAGGCACCGAGCTGGGCGAGCGATGCTGCACGCTTGGGGGCGCTCGTGCTGTCCGGTTCGCGACCAGGGCGTGCGGCGCGGGTGCGGCTCGGTGTCGTGAGCCAGCTCGGTCAGGTGTGGCACACGCCGCGCGGTGGTCGCATCGAGCGTTATGTCGAGACCGACTTGGCGCCCGAGCCAGGTTTCTCCGGTGGCCTCGGTTTCAACACGCAGGGCGAGGCGCTCGGCATGAGCTCGGCCGGGCTCTTGCGCGGCGTGCCGCTCCTGGTCGAGAAGACGACGCTCGATCGGATCGTGACCGCGCTGTTGGCGCACGGTCGCGTGCGGCGCGGCTACTTGGGCGTCGGCACGCAGGCGGTGCGACTGCCGGATGCCACGGCCACGGCTATCGGCCAAAAATCGGGGCTTTTGGTGTCGTCGGTGCAGCCGGGTAGCCCCGCCGAGCGAGCGCAGCTGCTGTTGGGCGACGTGCTGTTGACGTTGGGCACGGCGTCGCTGACCGACGCGGGTGCGTTGCAGGCGGCGCTCGAAGACGCCGAAGGGCAAACGGTGCCGCTCGCCATTTTGCGCGCCGGGCAAAAGCTGGTCGTCGACGCCACGCCGGGAGCACGGCCGTGAGCTCGCTCGGCCTGTTGTCGCAGCTTTCGCACGAGCTCGAAGAGCTGGTGGTCAAAACGGCGCCCAGTGTCGTCGCGGTCGAGCAGGGCCGAGGGCAGGGCACGGGCGTCGTGATCGCGGGCGATGGCTACGTGCTGACGAACTCGCACGTCGTGCGCGGCGATCCGCGCGCCACACGCGTGCGGCTGCCGACCGGCGACGAGCTTTCGGCCGAGTTGGTCGGCGATGACCCCGAAAGCGACTTGGCGGTGCTGCGGGTTTCGGGCCCGCGCCTCACGCCGCTCGAGCTACACGAATCGCGGCGCTTGCGCGTCGGTCAGCTGGTCGTGGCGATCGGCAATCCGTTGCGGTTCGAAGGCTCAGTGACGCTCGGCGTGGTGAGCGCGCTTGAACGCGCTTTGCCGGGACCGCGCGGCACGTTGTTCGAAGGCTTGGTTCAGACCGACGCTGCGATCAACCCGGGCAACTCGGGCGGTCCTTTGTTGGACGCCGACGGCGCGGTGGTCGGCATCAACACCGCCGTGATTCCGCACGCGCGCGGCATGGGGTTCGCGATCGCGGCCCACACCGCGAGCTGGATCGCCGCCGTATTGATGCGCCGTGGGCGAGTCGAACGGCCTTTGCTCGGGGTCGCGGCGCGCGGCGTCGATCTACTGCCGGCGGACGCGCTGCGCGTGGGTCAGGCACGAGCCGTGCGCATTCACGCCGTGAGCCAAGGCTCGGCGGCCGCGCGCGTTGGCTTGCTGGCGGGCGATCTGCTGCTGCGTGCCAACGACAATGCGCTATTTGGAGTCGACGATTTGAAGCGCGCGCTGGTGCTTGGCGAGGGCGCGCCGGTCGTGCTCGACGTGCAAGGCAAGCGCGAACGCCGTTCTTTTAGCGTCGACCCGGACCCGGCGCGGCGCCACGCCGCCTGATTCGGGCGAGCACGAGACAACAGCTGAGCATTGGTCTCATCTCGGTTGGGCTGCCGAAATGCGGCCTGTTTGCAGAAGCTTTTGTAGCGGTCCCCGGTGAATGCGGGAGTGCGGGCGTGCAGCGCTCAGCGTTTGCGCGGTGCGGGGGCGCGCGGTGCGGGGGCCGCCGTGCGGGAGCCGCGGTGCGGGAGCCGCGGTGCGCGGGGCGGCACGAGACGGAAACTGCCGTCGGTTCCGCTGCACCTAACGCCCACGCTCTGCTGACGGCTCCGTAAGTCTTCTCGATTGCCTGGCCTTCTTAGCGTGCCTGCTCTGGCGACCCGCCTCCAGGCCGCAGCGGCCGCTACGCGGCCGTGAGCGGCTCGCTGGCGCTCGC
>JBBSAB010000063.1:0-46640 GCA_038252755.1 Polyangiales bacterium
ACCGAAGCCGATGCCGTCACTGACCCCGCTGCCGGCTGCGAATTTGTGCAGATCCGAAACCGCTGCCCCGGCCGATCCCCATCCCGCTGCCGATCAGCCGATCCCCAACCCGAACCCGGCCCGATCACCAATCAAGGCTGGGGCACACTGATCGCCGCAGAGATTGCAGTCGCCGCCTGCGTTGATGATCAACGCGACAAGATCCGTCTGCGCGCTCGTGCGGCTGGCAGTTAAATTGCCGGTCGCGCCTTGGCCTGCCGCGGCGCCGACCCCGCCGGCGCTGCCTTCGAAAAAGCTGAGGTTGAACCAGTGGGTGTAGTTGATATGGGTTTTCATTAAGATTGCGATGGCGGTCTTCGTATCAGGGTCTATTGCAAATGAAATTGATTTGCAGTTGCAATAGGCGAGGGGAGGCTTCGGCCGGTAGTCCTGCCGGCGGGCTGCCCGAGGATTTACGGCTGGGGTTGCCGTGCGAGCACGGGAAGGAGACATTGGTCGCCCCGGACTTTGAGGAGGTCGAGCGAGGATGAGCGAGGACAGAGCGGATGTCGGTGGTTTCGAGCATGCGCAGGGTTTCGTGGCTGGAGAAACCTCCGGCAGTCTCGGGCTCGGCCCGCTGGAGATCCAGTACGAGGAGCTATTCGGCGAGGCGTTGGCTGACGGCGTGATCACCGCTGAAGAGCGCGTGCGGCTGGAGAAGGCCGCCGACAACCTCGGCCTCGATCGCCAGCGACTGTTCCGGCTCGAGCAAGCGATGGTCGCCGCGTACCAATCGCGGCATCGCGTGCAGATCGTCGAGCACTACGAAGAGGCCGCACCGTCGCTGGCTCCGCTCCGCGTCGAAGCCGAGGGTGACGCGGGCCGCGCGCTCTTGCTCAAGCGCGTCGCGCAGCTCGAAGCGCGCGTCAAAGAGCTCGAAGAAGAGCTGCGTCGCGCGCAAGCCGCGGTCAACGTCGAGGTCGATCTCACCGATCTCGAAAGCTCCGTCGACTACGCCAGTGAGGATCCGGACGAGGTTTGGCGGCGCTTGCGCCGTAATCCGACGTCCAGCGACGGCTACCGCCAGCTGTTTCGGATTCAGACCGCGAAAGGCGACCTGGACGCGGCGTTCCGCGCTTCCGAGGCCTTGGTCGCGCTCGGCGCCGCGAACGCCGACGAGACAGCCACCTTCGAGCGTGGTCGCGCCCAAACGTTGATCGCGCCGCGCGGCAGCCTCTCGCAAGCCGCCTGGCACGACTTTCTGTTTCACCCCGAGCAAGAGCTGCTCACCGGGCAGATCTTCAGCTTGATCGCGCCGGCCGTGCTGGTCGGTCGCGTCACGTCGCTGCGTCGCGACGGCAAGCTGCATCAACCATCGCCGGACTCCAAGCAAGACACCGCCAAGGCTACCGTCACCGCCGTGCGCGCCGTGCCGTGGGCCGCGGCGATCTTGGGGCTGGCGTGTCCCGCGCTGTACATCGACAAGACGCGCGATGTGGGCTTCGAGCACATCCCAGGCGTGCCGCCGTGCACAGTGATCGGCAAGCGCGTGTTGTCGGGCAAGACGCAGCTCGAGCAAGCGTTCCTGATCGGTCGCCACCTGACCTGGTACCGCCAAGAGATGTACCTGAAGACGCTGTTCAGCTCGGTGCCCGATCTCGAAGACTTGTTCCTGGCGGCGCTGACCATTGGCAACCCGGGTCTGCCAATCGCGGAGGACATGAAGCGCCGGGTCACCCCGATCGCCAACGCCATCCAGCCGATGCTCGAGGCCCAGCACGTCGACGCGTTGCGTGGGTGTTTCCTCCGATTTGTGGAGGAGGGCGGGCGCACCAATCTGCAGCGCTGGAGCGCCGCGACCGACAAGACCGCGGCGCGCGCGGGCTTGGTTTTGTGCGGGGATTTGGGCACCGCGCTCACGCTACTGGAGGCCGAAGAGGGGCCACAGGGCGAGCTAGGTAAAGATTTGCTCTGGTTTTCAGCCAGCGATCGCTATGGCAAACTCAGGCGTCAGCTGGGCGTGGCCAAGACGGTCGCGAGCTAGGCGGGCGGCGGCGAGCCGCAGGAACTGATGGCAGAAGACGCGTTCGGCATCGTCGGCTCGGTGATCGCCTCGGCGTATCACGTCGAGTCGGTGGTTGCGGAGGGCGGTTTCGGCACCGTGTACCGCGCGCACCACGGCGGCTTTCGCGCGCCGGTGGCGCTCAAGTGCTTGCGGTTGCCGCCCGGGCTCTTGCCCGAAGCGCGCCAGCACTTCCTGGACTCGTTCCGCGCCGAGGCCGAGCTCTTGTTTCGGCTTTCGGCCAGCATTCCGGCGGTCGTGCGACCGTTGCACGTCGACGCCTTCACGGCGGTCGATGGTCGCTTCGTGCCGTACCTGGTGCTCGAGTGGCTAGAAGGCAGCACGCTCGACGCCGTGATTCGTAAGCGCAGCGACGAGGGTCAGCCGCCGTTCGCGCTCAAGAAGATCATCCGCTTGCTCACGCCGGTCGCGCGCGCGCTCGAACGCGCTCACAACTTCCGCGGACCCGACGGTCCGGTCTCGATCGTGCACCGCGATCTGAAGCCCGAGAACATCTTCGTCGCCAACGTCGCCGGCGAAGAGATCGTGAAAATTCTCGATTTTGGCATCGGCAAGGCCAAGAGCATGGTCAGCCAAGTCGCCGGTCGCGCCAGCCAGAGCGCCGGCGGCATCGCAACTTTTACGCCAGCGTACGGCTCACCCGAGCAATGGGCGCCCAAACGCTACGGGCAAACTGGGCCATGGACGGACGTGTGGGGCCTGGCGCTCACGCTCAGCGAGGCGCTGGTGGGTCACCCGCTGATCGACGGCGATCCAGCCGCGATCATGGGCACCGTCTTGGATCCGAATCGGCGTCCAACCCCTGGGAGTGAAGGCGTGATCGTGACCGACGAGGTCGAGAACGTCTTCCTGAAGGCGCTGGCGCTCGATCCGCGCGAGCGCCACAGCGACGCCGGCATGTTCTGGAACGAGCTCTTGCATGCCGCCCGCATCACGTCGGGCGAGGTGCAAGAGGTGCGCTTGCCGCGCGATGCGCGCGCCGAGCCCGGCGGCGGCGTGCGTGTCGAACGCGTCGAGGTTTCGCGCCGCGCCAGCGTGCGGCCGCCGAGCGGCACCCTAGCGATGCCGCACGCGGGGGCTGCGCGTCCGACATTGGACGCGCCGGTCGGCAGCGCCGCGCCGCAGTTGCGCTCGTTTTCGCCGTCGCCCGAGCTTCGTGAGCTCCCGCCGGCCGTCAGTGGATCGTTCGAGGTGCCGGATCTCGATTTGGCGCCGGTTTCGCGGCCGCCGGTCTCGCGGCCCGGCGCGCCGCGCACCAGCAGCGGCATGCGCCAGGCCGTGGCACCACCGCTGGACCTCGACGAGCTGCCCGGCGACTTTGGCGCTGGCGGCGGTTCGTTCGATCTCGACTTGCCGCACAACGACCCGCTCGCGGTGCGCCGTTCGTCGTTCCCGCCACCACCGGAGCGTTCGGTGTCGCCGCCGCCGGTTACGGTGTCGAAGTCCACTCCACCGCTGCCGCCCGCAGCGAGGCTCGCGTCGGTGCCGCCCAAAGGTGTCTCGGTTCCGCCGGTCAGCCGGGCCGGCGCACCGCCAGCTCCGGCATCGCTGCCAGTCGTCAATCTTCAGCCCGTTCAGCCGGTTCAGCCGCCGTTCGAGCTGAAGCTGGCGGCAGATCAGGATGCGACGCTGGTCCAGCGCTTGCTGCCGGGCGGCCTGATGCTCGGCGGTGCCATCGTGGTGACGATCCTGGATCAGCTCTACACGATGATTTCTGGCGAGATTTTTACGCTCGGCCCGCTGCGGACCAGCGTTTTGACTGGGCTCGTGATGGTGCTCGGCCTCGGCCTTTGCGTGTTCCGCTTGAAGCGCGACTGAGCCCGGGCGCCCGCAAGGCGTGGTAGAAAAGTCGGTCATGGCCCAGCGAAAGCAGCGCCTTGTGGCGAAGAAACCCGCCAAGCGCGGCGATGACTACGGCGACGCCAAGCGCGCCGCTGCCGAGCTCGTGCAAGATCTCCGCGGCCGCGGCATCGATCGCGCCAAAATCGGCGGCTTCGATGTCGACGGCGTGTTGCGCGGCAAATACGTCTCGCTCGAGAAGCTCGAATCAGCGCTCAGCAAAGGCTTCGGCTTCTGCGACGTGATCTTCGGCTGGGATGCGGCCGACGTGCTGTACGACAACGCCAAGGTCACCGGTTGGCACACCGGCTACCCCGACGTGCAGTCGGTGCTCGATCCGACCACGCTGCGCAACATCCCGTGGGAGCCGGGCGCCGTGGCGATGCTGGCCGACTTTCGCGCCGCAGGCGGTGCGGACCATCCGGCGTGTCCACGTTCGCTGTTGAAACGCGTCATCGCGCGCGCCGAAAAGCTCGGCTACCGGCCGATGGTCGGCGCTGAATACGAGTTTTACATGTTCAAGGAGACGCGTGACTCCTTGCAGGAAAAGGCGTTTCGGCGCCTCACTCCGCTCGACCCAGGCATGTTCGGCTACAGCTGGGTGCGCAGCGGGCAAGACTCCGAGCTGATGCGCGACATCATGCAGAGCATGCGTGACTTCGACATCGCGCTCGAAGGCTTGCACACCGAAACCGGGCCCGGTGTCTACGAAGCAGCGATCGCCTTCGACGACGCGCTGAAAACGGCGGACCGCGCCGCGCTGTTCAAGGTTGCTCTGAAGCAGATCGCCCATCGCCACGGCGTGTCGGTCACGTTCATGGCCAAGTGGAAGGCAGATCTGCCCGGCTCGAGCGGGCATTTGCACCAAAGCCTGTGGCAAGGCGACGAAAGCGCGTTCGTCGATCCGAAGACCGGCGGCATGTCGAAGCTGATGCAGCAGTACTTGGCCGGCCAAGTCGCGCTGATGCCTGAGTTGACCGCGTTGGTTTCGCCGACCATCAACGCTTATAAACGCTACGTGCCGGGCGTGTGGGCGCCGCTGGTCGCGTGCTGGGGCGTCGAGAACCGCACCACGCCGTGCCGGGTGATCGGCATCGGGCAGGGGAGCGCTCTGCGCATCGAGCATCGCCAACCAGCCGCCGACATGAACCCGTACATCGCGATGGCCGCGACGATGGGCGCCGGCCTTTGGGGCATCGAAAAGGGCCTGGCGCTACCGCCAGAGACACGCGGCGACGCGGGCGCTGACGGCGCCGGCAAGCTGCCGCGCACGCTGCGCGAAGCCACCGAACGGCTCGCCACCAGCAAAGCCGCCCGCGCGCTGTTCGGTGAAGCCTTCGTGGATCATTACGTGCGCACGCGCGAGTGGGAAGTGCGCGAATACGATAAGGCCGTGACGGATTGGGAGCTGGCTCGCTATTTCGAGGTCATATGAGTATCTGGAGTTTTCCGACCAAAATCATCTTCGGCGCCGGTGAGATTCAACGGCTGGGGCAAGAAACAGCCGCGCTCGGCGTCTCGCGCGTGCTGGTCGTGGCCGACGCGGGCGTCGAGAAGAACGGCCTGTTGAACGCGCCGCTCAGCGCGCTGGCCAAGAGCGGTCTCGTCACGTACGTGTTCACCGGCGTCGACGGCAACCCGACCGAGCAGAACATCGAAGACGGCGCCAAGGCCTACGCCGAGCACCGCGCCGAAGCCGTGGTCGCGGTTGGCGGCGGCTCACCGATGGACGCCGCCAAGTTGATCGCGCTCCGCGCCAAGTGCAGCCTGCCGTTCGAGCAGCTGGACGACGCGATTGACGGCGGCGTGCACATCCCAGCCGATGTGCCGCCGGTCATCACCGTGCCAACGACGGCCGGCACCGGCAGTGAAGTCGGACGCTCGGGCGTGCTCACCGTGCGCTCCACTGGCCGGAAAACGGTGATCTTCTCGCCGCGTTTGCTGGCGCGGGTCGCAATTCTCGATCCAGAGCTAACGGTCTCGATGCCGAGAGGCGTGACGGCCGCGACCGGCTTCGACGCGCTCACTCACTGCATCGAAGCCTACCTTTCGACCGGCGACCACCCGCTGGCCGACGCGATCGCGCTCGGCGGCATCGAGCTGTGCGCGCTGCACCTCGAAAAGGCCGTCAAGGAACCGACTGAGCTGGCGGCGCGTGGCGGCATGATGAAAGCCGCAATGATGGGCGCAATCGCGTTCCAAAAGGGCCTGGGCGCGTGTCATTCGCTCGCGCATCCGCTGTCGAGCGAGCATGGGCTGCATCACGGGTTGGCCAACGCACTGTGTTTGCCGAGCGTGGTCGCGTTCAACACCAGCGCAGTGCCAGAGCGCGTGCGGCGTGTCGGCGGGCTGCTCGGCAACGCTGACGACGCCGTGAAAGCCGTTACAGCGCTGCGTGCGCGCGTTGGCATCAACGGTGGCCTCGCCGGCTCCGGAATTCGTGAAGAGCACTTAGCGCTGCTCGCGAAAAAGGCGCTCGAGGACGCTTGTCACCGCAGCAACCCGCGGCCCTGCACTGAGGCTGATCTGCTCGAGCTGTATCGCGCGTCACTCTGAGGTGGCGTCACAGTCAGCCTCAATGCGTTACACCGCGACGCCGAGATCACCCACCGGGTAGCCAGCTACCCAGGGCATTTCTGCGCAAAACTACCTGGTGCGACGTTGGAGCCGACCCGAAATGATTCGGGATTGTCTCGCCGCGAGACGCTCCTGGGTCACGGCTGACATATCCAAACGCCCTGGCACGACTCTCGCAGAGGTAGCGATCATCATGAGCTACCTCGTCAAAGAGTCTCGCACGCCGGCAGTCACTGCCGTCGAGCGCGCTCGTCGCCAATCAGAACGCGGTGACGAGCGTCGCGCCATGTTGATCCTGCGCGAAGAGTGCTTCGCCATCGAATCCGACGCCGCACTCTGGGTCCACTACGGCCTCTCGTGTCTGCGCGCCCGTCGCCGCGACGAAGGCTTCCGCGCCCTCGCACACGCCCTCTGGCTCCGCGAACGCACCCGCGACACCGCCCGCGCCCGGGTCATGCGCGACCTGATCGCCCACCTGAGCAGCGGCGGCACGCTACCACTCAGCACACGTAAAGCCGCGTAACGCCAGGGCCGACGTACGGCGTCGTGAAACCCCAGCCGCTCAGTGATACGCCAGCGTCGCGACGTTGAACGTGCGCAACGTGTTGCGCGTGCACATCGGACAGCTCCAGCCGACGTCGACCTGCTTGTCGTCGATCTTCTTCGTCGCGTTCGCGGGCGCCGAGAGCTCGCGGCCACGCGCCCGATCATTCACGAAACCGCGCACGACCGAGCGCGCTTCATCCAGCTCTGCAACGAGCTGCGCCTGGCACTCACAACGCGATTCGACTCGGGCAATCTTCATGGTTCGCGCTACGAGTACCCACGACGGGCAGGGCGGTCAAGACCGAGGGTCAAGACCGAGGGTCAAGACCCTTCGAAGAACCTTGAAAACCCCGCCCCCAGGCACTACGGTATCCAAAGTCCGTGCGGGACTAGCTCAGTTGGTAGAGCGCAAGCTTCCCAAGCTTGAGGTCACGAGTTCGAGCCTCGTGTCCCGCTCCAGAAATCTTGCTGGATTGGTGATCGGGGGGTGAGGCGGTGCGGGTACCTGGATCGGCTCGGCGAAGCTATGACTAGTCGGCCGAGCCTGATCCCTTCTTGATCAAAAACTCCTCAGCGAAGCCGTCCGCACCGGAGGTTTGCCTTCGCACTTGTTCCAGTAACTGCCAATGCGATTCGGGCGTCTTATTGGGCGTCGAATGCCTCCTTCAGGATTACATCATCCAACGGGGGCAGCCAGGTTGTTGTTTAAGGACCGCACAACGTCGAGCGTTCCCGCTTCGTTTGCTTCGCGAGCTTGAAGCCGGGATAGGGGTGACACCGTGAGGGCCTCGGGTTTGCTGCCGAGAAGCAACGGCGCGGATCAAAGGGCGCAGCGGATGGCGAAGATCACGGCGGCAGCGGCTGGAAAGAAGGCGCCTGCTTAGCAGGCCTGGGTCGTTTTGATGCCCTCATGTACGCCTTGAACTCGGCCAGCGCCGGGGTCACGCAATAGCGCAGCACTTCCTTGATCTCGGGCATGTCGCCCGCGGCTTCGAGCTTCTCGGCAGCGCGGCGCAGGGCGCGGGCGGCAGACTGTCGAAAGTGCTGCGCCGCTAGGTTCGGCGAGTCTCCAGTCCACAGTCCCTCTTCGCGTTCGACCTCGCCCTCAGCATTCTCGCGCACGTTAACAAACCGAACGTAGCCGCACCGGCAGACCTCCGTTTCGGTGTGTCCACCGTGCGCGGCGGGGTTCATTCGCGCATCTCCCGTCGCTACTTGGCCGCTTTACTCATACTGTTCCGGATCGTCGCCCTCGTGGCTGTGGTCGCAATCGTTCTGATGGGCTTGAACGTGGAACTTGGTCGCGGTGCGCATGGTTTCTGGTCCCTGGACGCGTCTCGTTGCTCGGCGCCGCGCGGGTATGCGCTGCCGTCGTTGAAAGCAGCGGTACCACCCGCGCAAATGCGAATGCAAGTCCTCGAGCAATTGCTAGATCACCGCGTTTCGAGAAGGCGCGTGGGTTCGCAGAGTTGCGCACGACGATCTAGCAAAAGATTTCTCGATGCTACATCGGCGCAGCGGAAAGCGCCGCGGAGCGCGTTGCGCCGGCCGATGAGATGCCAGAGCGCGGTCGCGAGCCCCGCGAATCGTGGCCGAGCCTTGCGTTGCGTTGCGTTGCGTTGCGTTGCGTTGGTGTGCAGGTCTTTCGTGTGTCGGCAGGGTGGCAACCAGAAGGACCCGTTCAAGGTTCAAATGAGCGTTCCGGGTTAGCCGTACTGAGCGAAGACTCATCACGAGCGTGGGACCTGTTGGCAATTTTGTCACTCAGAGCTCGCCCGCTAAAACGGGTTGACGCGTTTTGCGTGCCGAGGTAGTCCTTCGAAGGCGGAGGCAATATGGGAAGCGTGGACGCCAAGTGGGTGTTTGTGATTTGGGCGGTGCTCGCGTGCAGTCGCATGGAGCATCACGAAGCCGCTGCGAGCGTGTCACAAGCACTGACCAGCGACGCAGCGCAGGTCTTCGGTTTCGAATCAGCCGCAGATTGGACGGTGAGCAACGGCAGCGCCCAGGTTGCTGCCTCGGCCGACCATTCGCAGGGCACACGCTCGCTTTCGGTCGGTAATTTCAGCTATTTGGAGCTGCGCAGTCGGCAGCTTTCCTCGATCGGTTCCATCGCCAGTCAGGCGACGTTGGATATTTTGCTGCCGTCACCGCAGCCCAATCCCTACTGGTACGGTACGGCGTCTCTCGTCGTGGATTGCCCGTCGAAGGGCATTTACAGCGCGAGCCTCGCGCAGGTGAGTCTCAACGGCCTGCCTCTGCAGAGCTTTCAGAAGCTGACGTTCTCGATTCCGAGCAACGTTCAAGCGGTCATCAGCGGTGGCCTTGGGGCCTACGCTGATCTCACGCTAAAGGTCGTGCTCAACGTGCCAAGTAGCTCCGGCACCTACTTAGTGGACAACCTGAGCCTGGGCGGCACTGTCACGACCCCGTCGACCCCGCCGTCAACATGCACGCTCGGTGGTCGCTGTGCCATCGCGCTCAATCTCCCAGCCCAGTTGCCCGACGCCGAGTCTGCCCTCGTTGCCAATGACGCGGTGAGCTTGGGCGATCGCACCAAGGTGCTGGCGGCCAATCAGGCCCCAGGCACGGTGGTCAGCCTGGGCTCGCAACGCAGCACCCTCGGAACGGAGGTGCGCACGGGTGACGTGTGGAGCATGGGCCAGCTAGAGCTGCGCGATCGCGCCAGCGCTCTCGTGGCACACACGCCGTTCCCCGTGATACTGGGCGCCGGTGCTACCGTCTCAAGCGAGAATCACGATCCTCATCAATTCGACCCTTATCGACTGAAAGCCTGGTCGTTCGGCGTTCCGGCGACTCCCGGTACGGCGCTCGACCTGCAGCCTGATCAGACGTCATCGTTGTCTCCGGGGGGCTACACCAACGTGGCCGTCAAGTCGCGCTCGACGTTGAAGCTCAGCGCTGGCAGTTATTTCTTCAAGTCGCTGACACTCGAGCCCCAGGCCAAGCTCGACATTTCTCAGGCCGGAGGTGCGGTCTACATCTACGTGCTCGAATCGTTGACGTACCGTGGCGGCATCGTCGGAGCGACGAGCAGCTCGCTACTCGTCGGCTACCTCGGGACGGCAACGCTGAACCTGGAAGCGCCCTTCGTCGGTACGCTGGTGGCGCCAAAGGCAAAGCTTTCGTTCAGCTCGATAAGCCCCGCCACCTATCAAGGTGCGTTTCACGCCAAGAGTATCGAGACACAGCCCGGCGTTGTCATCACGTTGGGTCCTTCGCTCGTCCACAGCTTGGGCTCCTCGGATCGGGCGCAGTGCATGGATGGTTTCAACATATCGTACGCGGCGGACGCGAGTCCCGCTGGAAGGCAAGCGGCGTACGAGGCCTTGCTCAATTGCGTCGCGCCTGGCATCCCCGCATGCCAAGCGGCCATCACGTCTACCGCCAATGTCGATCGCAGGGCGGCTGCGGTCCAGTACATGGCCAAGACGTTTTCGTCCTCTGCCTACCTTGCCCTGGCTCGCGATCGGACGCGGAAGGTGAACGAGGCGCGGCTGGAAACGGCGCGCGCCAATGCCTACTGCGCGGGTGACGACGACGGCGACCTGGTCGGCAACTCGATCGACGCTTGCCCTGGCACCCCGCCTCTCACGCCGACTGACGACACGGGTTGCCCCACCAACGTGGAGACGGTCGCTCCACCTCGAGAGATCATCGACTCGCTGCTCACGGCCAGCGGCATCTTTCGCGACCCGCGCTGCGACGGCTTTGGGGCGCCGACGACGCCGGTTCCTCGGGAGCTCTATTGGTCAGTGCAGCACGACCCGAATGTGTTGTCGATTCAATTGCAAACTGGTGGGCTGGCGCCGAACGGTTGCGACGAGTGGTTCGAGGTCGTCATCGAGGATCCGATGGCGCCGCCCGAGCATGCGGTGAGCCGGTTGGTGCTGAAATCCTCGGAGGTCGTCCAGCATTCAGACGGCTACTCGCTTTGGACCATCAGCTCGGCAGAGGCCGGCGCGCGGGGCGCTATCGCCGCGTTCTTCGTGGGTTACGCGGCTAGGAGCATACACCGGCACGACGTATACATCCGAGCTCGGGTGACGACCGGCAATGGTCGCCAGTCGGCTTGGGCAGGCCCGTATCGGGTATTGGCCTTCACGGCGGCCTCCTGAGTCATGGCCCCCGTCGCAAAGTCAAAGGCCAAGGCCAACTGGCCGCAGCGCACGGTAATCCTCCTATTCGCGCTGCTGACGTCGGCGAATGCGCTCCGCCTCGTCACGGATGCGGTCGTGAGCGAAAGCATCCGTTCGCAATTGACGCGCCAGACGCTCCAGAGCGTGGCGCGCTGGGTCGGGGGCGGCGCGGCGTCTGCCCTGGTGGCGCTGCCAATTGGCGTGCTGCTGCAAATGTTGCTGACAATCTGGCTGCTGCCACTGGCGGCCGCCTTGTGTATCGACGCTCCGCGAAGCGGTGCTGACGACGCTATCTCGACCAAGTCGTGGCTCCGTATCGTTTCGCGTTTGCTGCCGTGCGTAGTCGGCTCCACGGCTCTCGTCGTCGTACTGGCGACGACTTCCTCGGCTCACCCCTGGCTGGGCACGGCCGCGTTGCTCGGTTTGGCTCTGCTGCTCGAGGTCGGAATTGCCAGTTCGGTGGCCGTTCTGGTGGCAACCTTTTCCCCGCGGCGCTGGCTGCGCTGCTCGTTGTGCGTGACGCTGCTGTTCGTTGGGCGCTGCCTGGGGCAGCTGCACCCGACGTGGCTGCTGCCGCGCGTGGATTTGGGGACGTTCCTGGCCGGCGGGGTGAGCGAGCGAATGTTGGCTTGCCTCGGGGCGTTGCTTTGGTGCGGTGGCCTGCTGCGCATCGCGAGGTGGTGGGCAGGCCGTGCTTCGGTCGTTGCAAACGTGGTGGAGGCGTAAATGCGAAAGTCCAACTTGCTGAAGGGCGGGGCCGCAATACTTGGGTTGTGCCTGACGACGACCAACCACGCATGGGCGTACGGCGGCACTCCCCATCAACAGATCGTCAATCTCAGCTGGCAGGCCATGCGGGCCGGGCTCGCGCCTCGCCTGACGGCCGAGGTTTGGCCAGGTCAGACGCCGCCGAGCGGCGTCCCCGACTTCAACGATCCGGGCACGTGCACGCGCGCTGCCGATGACCCGACGAACCTTTGCGGTGAGCAACTCACCGCCACGAACGGCGTCTTCCAGGAATGGCAGGACTACCTCGCCGACATGCGCCTTCTGCGACCCGCTTTGAACGGCATGCAATCGTCGGTTCGCAATCCGAATTCCCAGGCGAGTTGTGGCTCGGCGCTGGGCACGTCGACCACGCCGCTCGGCGAGTACCCGGACCCCATATCGCCCGACCACCTCGCCAAAGCTGACGGCAACTGCAGCAACAATGGTGAACAACGCCCGGGCGTCTTTGCGAAGTTCTCGGTTCCCGACGATGGCATGAACAACCAAGGCTTGATCCTCGGCTGGCACGCCAACGATCGAGACCACGATGGCGAGGAAACCACGATCGACTGGCTTCCACCGGTACCGTTTTTGGACGTAGGGGTCGTTCTCAATACCCTCTCCCAGGGCTCCGAGCTGCTCGCGGCGGCCGTCTTCGTCCCGTTCGTGTGTTTGTACGATTGGCTGGCGGGGCGTCCCGAGTGCGGTAGGGATGCCAAGGCGGTTGCCGACACCTTCGACGGCCTCGATCTGATCAAGGGCAACTTGCCCGGCTTCGAGCAAGAGGAGGCGTCGAAAGAGGGTGACGCGCTTTGGCATTTCATCAACGTACGGGGCTACGACGTGTCCAACTGGTACGACGACGTACAGGGCATGCTGTACGACGAAGCGGGGCCGGACGCCGTGCCTGGCGCCGTCGACGAAGCCATCATGCTGGCCGGTGATCTGGTGTTCATGAACTTGGACGCGAGCAAGAGCAAAGGAACCTCACGTTACGAGATCACGTCGGACGAGACGAGCTTGCCGCATCCTTCACAGGACCGCATGGATTGGGCGTGGCAAGCCGACCCGTTTCCGCACACGCCATTTTCGCCAATCGACAACCTGGCTCTGTACGGTCACGCACAATTCATTGACGGCTTCATTCAAGGCGGTAGGTCGATCGCGGGCCTAGGCTGGCCACTCCACGCGATCGGTGACGTGACCGTACCGATGCACGTGGCCGCCACGACCGCCTGGGGACACCGACCTTTCGAGGATGCGGTGAACAGCCAGTGGCGCTTTCTCAATCGGCGTTGCCGGGCTGGCACCAGCAACGCGAGCGAGGTGTGCGAGGACGACACGCAGTTTGTGGCCCAGCTTCAGCAAGCCCACCGCATCCTGCAACAGGGTTATCGCTGGTGGAAGTTTCGCAAGAACCACCCCGACGTCCGCGATCTGGTCACGGAGCTGGCCAAAGAGACGTACAATTTGGCGCAGGCGAGCCCGCGCATTTGGTGTGACGTTTGCTCCGACGGCTACGTGAAGAACGGCGGCGACACGCTGAAGAACGCCGCGGTCGCGTTCGAGCGCTTCGTGATGCGTGTCTCGGAGTTCGACATTGCGGCCCGCCAGATGGAGGAGGGCTACGACGACCCGGAGGGGTACTACTCTCGCAACCAGGACCACCTGGACTTCATGCAGCTCATGGTCGAGCGCGCCTCGGGCGCGTCGCTTGGGTACTTGCTGAGCCTCCCGGTGCCGGGTACGTGTCAGGTCGCCGGCGAAAATTGTGGTCCCGTCTCTGCGGGCTCTAATTGTTGTGAGGCCACTCGCTGCATCAACGCCGTGACGCCACAGGCGCGTTGTTGTCGCGACGACGGTGCTGGCTGCTTCGCCGATGCGGAGTGTTGTCACTCCGCCTGCGGTGACGACGGACAGTGCTGCGTGGCTGCCGGTCGAGCGGCGCTCGGCGTGGCATGCAGCGCCGACGCGGACTGCTGCACGGGGCTATGCGCCAACTCCGTGTGTGTCGGTGGCAGGAGCTGGCCCTGCACGGCAGCCGCACAGTGCAAGAACAGCTGCGACACCAGCTCAGCTCCCACGGTGTGTACCGGCTCCGCTAACAATCAGCCATGCAGCGCCGATCCGGACTGCAGCTCGGGGTTCTGTGTCGGAGGTACGTGCGGCAAGCCCAACGGCGACAGCTGCAACCGAGACGAAGAATGTCGCGACTCGGGTGTTTGCGAAAGCCATACCTGTGGCAAACGGGCCGGCTCAGCCTGCACCAACGCCAACGAATGTGCCGACGGCATTTGTGCGCAGCAGCAGTGTGGCAAGGGGCTCAATGACCAGTGCTCGGCATCCTCGGAGTGCGCCTCCGCTCATTGTGAGGGGGGAGCTTGCTGCGGGTTCACCGGGGAAACGTGCAACGCGTCCACCGACTGCTGCCAAAACGAGCATTTCTTTTGCTTCAACAGCAAGTGCGTAACGAGCGTAGGTAGCGGTCCGCCCCACTAGCGGGCGGCATCCGAGAACGGGTTTGGTAAACCGGTTCTCGAGCGTCAAGTGATTTGAAAATGATGGCGACGGACGCCCGTGTCAGCGTCCAGCCGAGATCTCGTGGGGAGGACGCAACCATTTTGCGCGGACTGCGCGCCTTGCTATAAGGCGCGGATGCGGGTCCGGCTGGGGTCGTGGCTACTGGCTTTTGCGGCCGCGCTGGTACGGCCGGCGGCGGCGGCAGATCCTCGCCCGGGCGACGGGCTGTCCGCTGAGCTGCTCTCGCCGGAGGCCGATCGCTACGAGGCACTGCTGCGGCACCAGCACAGTGTCGAAAAACGACGACAGTTCGACGAACAGCTCGTGCACCTGGGGCTGGCCTACAACCTGACCAACGCCATGCCGATGCTGGGGGCGTACGTGGAGGTCAACGCACTCAACCGCCTGGCCATTGGCAGCGAGCTGGGGGTCACCTTGTGGGGATTTGCCGGCAGCGCCTTCCTGCTCGGGCGTCCGATCGTGTGGAGTGGGCGTGGCCGTGGCGCGCTCCACGCCTTCACCCTGCAGGCGACCTACCGCTACATGCAGTACGGAGACGGTTTCGACGCCTTCCTGGGCTCGCTCTGCCATGCCGACTGTGAGTACGTTCAGCACGTGACGATGCCTGCGCATTTCGCCACCTTCGAAGCCGGCTTCCAACATTCGTTTTGGAGCGGCTGGTCATTGCGCTACGGCGTCGGCGTTGGGGTGCTGCTCGGGCAACCAAACTGGCGCTGCACCCTGAACCGAGTGCCAACGTCGTGCGGGGACGAGAAGCCGCCGCCAAGCACGTCGTTTAGCGCCAGCATCATGGCCAGCCACGCTATCGTCTTTTAGGGCTCGGCGCGTTTGGCTCGATCAGCGCCACCAGCGGCCAGCGATGGATGCGCCGACCACCGCCCTCGGCGAAGGCTACGCTGGCCTGTTGCTCTCCCAGCTCCGTCGACGACAATGAACGCCCATCGACGCTCGAGACTAGTAAACGCTATCCGGCGCACCAAGGCGCGAGCGTTGCCGTTGACGACGTCTCGGCCGCATGCAAGGCTCCCGATGCCGCGAACGGGCCTAAATATCCGTTAACATAAGAGAAATTACGCCAGCCGGGACCGAAGGCGCTCGGTTCCGGAGCCGCTGAACGACCTGCTGGACGAAGGCGCGGACAGCCCCGTTCGCGATGGGCTCTTAGGGCTGCTTCGGACCGCGGCCACTGCGGCCGCTGGATGGCTCCTTCACGCGCCGCTAGGGATGGCGGTCGGTTTGTCCATCGCCGGCGCCGTCTGGATGGCCACGGGGATCCTATCCAAATGCTCGATCTACTGCTCGGGTACTCGACCTGTCCCCGCGCTCAGATGCGCTCGACCTGAGTGACGGTCCGCTCGTTAACGACGTTGCCAGTGTTCAGCGTCGCGGCGGGCTCGAACAATAGAATCGAGACCTCCTCGTCCGCATGAGGCCGATGCTCGACCCCGTGCGGCACCAGGATCATCTCGCCTGGATCGACCCAAACCTCCCGGTCGCGAAAATCCATGCGCAGCCG
This sequence comes from Polyangiales bacterium, assembly GCA_038252755.1. Taxonomy (GTDB): domain Bacteria; phylum Myxococcota_A; class Polyangia; order Polyangiales; family Polyangiaceae; genus PMG-095. The sequence goes on from JBBSAB010000063.1 coordinate 16,010, forward strand.
ACCGGCGACAACCGGCGCAGCGCCGTTAGTGCGCGAGCTCGAGCGGCGGTGCTTCGGCGTTCACTAGATACTCGAACTGCTTCCGAAATTCTTCCGGCTGCAGGCGCGTGACGGCGGCATAGCGCGCGATCTCTTTGGGGTCACCAAAGTCGTCGCGGCGCAGGCGCAGCATGTAGCGCCGAGCAATCTTGTAATACTCGGTCTCGGTGTCGACCATGCGCACGCGCGTGCGGCCCGTCTCCGGATCGAGCATGTCCTCGAAGCGGATCGGCTTGAATTTGCCTTCTTGGACCGTGACCATCGCGCCGGAGCCGCCGTCGAGCAGGTACTTGGCGGCGCAATAACCAAGATCGCGCGTGTACTCCATGTCGAACGGGATCGGGTCGGTGCAGCGCAGCTCGTAGCCGATGTCTTTCGAGACGACCGTCACCTTGAGGCCGAGCTCTTTGAGCCGCGCCTGCACGGCGGTTTTGATGATGCGACCAAAATCGATCTCGGCCAAACGGATGTGGCCGTGCTCGTCGCGCTCGGCGCCTTCGAGCTCTGCCAAGTCACTCTCGGGGATCGACTCGACCAAGCCTTCGGCCAGCACCGCCACGCCGTCCGAGCGGCCGTAGGCGAGCCGCTTGATGATCGCGCCGGCCAGCACATCGACGATTTGGCGCATCGCGATCTGCTTGCCGGGAAACTCTTCGGGAATGACCGTCAAAGTCGCGCCGGCGGCTTTGCCGATACCGAGCGCCAAGTGCCCAGCTTTGCGACCCATCGCGACCACGAAGTACCAGCGCGACGTGGTCTGCGCGTCGGTCAAAAGATCGCGGACGATGCCGGTGCCAACATGGCGCGCCGTTTGGTAGCCGAAGGTCGGGATCCAAGCCGGTAGATCCAAGTCGTTGTCGATCGTCTTTGGGACGTGCACGACTTTGAGCGTGCCCTGCGAATGGGCCGAGAGCCGCATCGCGGAAAACGCCGTGTCATCGCCACCGATCGTAATCAATTTGGTGACGCCGAGCTGCTCCAAGCTCTTCAGGGTGGCGTCGAGCGTTTTGGGATCTTTGGTCGGGTTGGCACGCGCTGTACCCAGGCACGAGCCGCCGCGGAAGTGGATCCTGGAAACGGATTCGATGTCGAGTGGTCGGGCGTGGGCCAGCTCACCGCGCATGATCCACTGAAAACCGTCGCGCACGCCCAAGACCGGAATACCGGATAGGCAGGCGCGAATCGTGGCGGCGCCGATCACGCTGTTGATGCCCGGCGCGGGCCCACCACCAACGAGGATCGCGAGCTTGCTTTGGTCTGGCATGGGAACCCTTCGAAACTATTCGTTCCGGGGTGAGCCGCCAAGGTCTCAGCCGTCTTTCCTCGCGGCTAGAAGATTTTCCCGACAATGCAGCAGAATCCGGGCAGGCGGCGGATGCCCTGTGGGCGGTGCACGGCGGATGTGGCACACTGACTGGAACCGGTGCCAGGTTGCGCGCGCGGCCCCGCAAACGTTTCTCGTGCGCTAAGCTGTCCGGATACCCGCTTTGGAGAAACGCATGAAACCTGCTTGGTTCAGTTTCGGTCTCGGTCTCGGTGCTGTCGTCGTTGGTTGTGGGGCGTCGGGCAACGGCACGGACAAACCGGCCAACTCGGCTGCCGGTACGAGTTCGGGCGCAACCAGCGCCGGCACTGGCAACAGCGCGAGCGGTAGCGCCGGCATGAGCACGGGTGGCAACCAGACTCAGGGTGGCTCCGGGGCAGGTGGCAGCAACGCTACATCTGGCGGTGGTGGTAGCAGCGGTAGCGGTGGAGGCTCCGCGGGCGGTGGCGCGGGCGGCACCGGCAGCGTGGGCTTTCAGTGTCCCGCTGGCGCGTCACCAGCACCAGTGTTGACCGGACTCGTGCCGGTGAAGATCGAAGGTGTGCCGCCGGCGGATGCCTTCAACGACATGAACAACGCCTTCACCAACATCGAAGGTGACGTTTGGATTGGCGACGCGCTGTACGTATCCGAGATCGACCCGAACCCCCAGCAAGGCAAGGCACCGCCCGGGCGCGTGCTGAAGATCACTGCCGACGACAAAGTCAGCATCTTGTTGCCCGACTCGGGCAGTAACGGTCTCGCCACCAATGCCGCGGGTGAGCTATTCGGCGCCCTCCACAAAGACGGCTCAATTTCGAAGCTGAGCCTGAGCGGTGGTGCAGCCGTGCCGCTGGCTAGCATGTTCATGGGCATGCGCTTCGATTCGCCCAACGATCTCGCGATTCACAAGACCGGGACCATCTACTTTAGCGATCCGAGCTGGCAGGCCCCGAAGCCTTTGCCGCAGGCCGCCACGCGCGCTTACCGCGTGCCGCCGGGCGGTATGCCGGTCGCGATTGAAGAGCTGAATCAACCCAACGGCATCACGTTGTCCAAGAATCAAGATTTCTTGTACATCGGCGGCAATCAGCTCAACAAGTACCCGGTAATGCCTGATGGCTCGCTCGGCGCGGGCACGACGTTCGTCCCCAATGGTCACGGTGACGGCATGGTGATCGACTGCGGAGACAACCTTTATGTCGCTCCGGGTGGGTCTGGGCCCGTCACCGTGTACTCGCCCGCTGGGCAGTCGCTCGGCACGTTCTCGGTGCCGCTCGAGCAAACCACCAACTTGGCGTTCGGCGGCGCCGATCACAAGACGCTGTACGTGTCGGGTCAGGGCGGCAAGACCGGTAAGGGCTTGTACAAGATCCCGATGAATGTGGCTGGTTTTCCGTACTGAAGCGGGCTCCGGCCGCTGGCCGGAATAGCGCCAGTTTTGAAACACATCTTCCAATGTAGAACCGGTTTCACAAAACCGGTTCTCGAATGGTAAGGTGGCAGCAATCGATGTCCCAGAGGGCCGCTGTCGCCGTGATTCAAGCCGAGCCGTCCGGGGTAGCCGCCGGTATTGGCATCGCGGTTCCGATGCAGGACGCGCCCGCCCACGGCGACTTGGAGCTCAACTTCGTCTTCAGCGGCGGACTCCGATACTTCATGGGGGGCCGCTTCGTGGACGTGCCGCCCGGCTCGCTCTCGGTGTTTTGGGGGGCGCTGCCGCATCAAATCGTCGAGGTCGAGCCGAAGACCGAGTTCATGTTCGCGCGCGTGCCGTTGGTCACGTTGCTGCGTTGGAATCTAGGCAGTGCCTTCGTGCGCAAGGTGCTGGCCGGCGAGGTCGTGATCGATCCACAGAGCCCCAGCTGGGACGCCGAGCTCACGCGGCGCTGGGTTGCCGATGTCGTTAGTGCCGACCCAGTCACGCTGCGCACTTGCGAGCTCGAGGTCGAGGCGCGCTTGCGTCGGCTGGCGGCTAAGCGCCAACAAAAGGCCGCTACGCGCTCGGTCGAGCACAAGGCCCGCCGCCAAGTCGAAGCCATCACGGCTTTCCTGTCCGAAAATTACAAAGACGACATCTCGACCGCCGACATTGGCCGCGCCATCAGCCTGCACCCCAACTACGCGATGACGCTCTTCCGTCGCGAATGCGGCATGTCGATCTGGCAATACCTAATCCGCCTGCGCCTCTCCCAAGCGCAACTCATGCTCCTCACCACCGAAAAAACCGTGCTCGCGATCGCCCTCGAATCCGGCTTCGGTTCGTTGGCGCGCTTTTACGCCGCCTTCACCCGCGAATGCGCCATGTCCCCCGGGGAATTCCGCAAACGCGGCGTGGCTCCTTAGCGACCCGCTCGATACGCGGGCCTGGCTCAACTCTGGGCGCGCCGAACGCACCCAGGGGAGAGGGGGCTCAACGGTGATTTTCGGTGTCGCAAGTGCGACACGGATTTCATGGCGGAGAGACCCCTGCCGGCGTCTGAGCCTTCAGCCGCATTTTCAGCTTGCTGCGCACGCCCGCCCATCCTGGCTTCTGGCTTCGCGTTTTGCTGGTCAGCACCCGCGTGGGGCCGCCGCCTTGTCTCGCCAGAACCCAGGCTTGGCCAGCGGGCAGCGGGCAGCGGGCAAATGAGACCAATGCTCAGGGCCGCCGCGGGCTTACAACTTCATGCCGACGGGGGAGAGGCTCTTGTTGTGGGCGAGCTTCGGGCCGATTTCGCCGGGTTCGAAGAAGTGGACGCGGGACATGTCGAAGAACATGTTGAGAGTGTCGCCGACTTGGACGCCGGCGAAGGCGTCGACGTGGGCGACGGCTTTGGCGTGTTTGTCGGTAGCAACGTAGACGTCCATTTTGTCGCCGAGGGGTTGGACGAGGGTGATGCGCATCGGGAGCGCGTTGCCCTCGGTCTTGAAGCGGGCGTGGCTGGCGTCGGCGATCAGCTCGGGGCGGACGCCCATCACGACTTCTTTGCCGACGTGCGGCTTGAGTTGGTCTTTGGCCCAATCGCCGACCGGAAGCTTGCCGGTGCCTTCGTCGAAGAACAGCGCGCCAGCCTCTTCGACCAACTTGCCGTTGAAGAAGTTCATTGGCGGGCTACCCAGGAAGCCAGCGACGTAGCGGTTGGTGGGGTGATGATAAATCTCGAGCGCGCCAGCACATTGCTGGACGACGCCTTGGTGCATCACGACCACGCGATCGCCCAGGGTCATCGCTTCTTCTTGGTCGTGCGTGACGTAGACGGTGGTGGCGTTCAAGCTGAGGTGCAGGTGCTTGATTTCCGCGCGCATCTCGACGCGCAGCTTGGCGTCGAGGTTCGACAGGGGCTCGTCGAATAAGAAGCACTTGGGGTCGCGCACGATCGCGCGGCCGAGCGCCACCCGTTGACGTTGACCGCCGGATAGCGCCTTGGGCTTCCTCTCGAGCAGGTGCTCGATCATCAATATTTTGGCGGCTTTTTTAACCTTTTCGTCGATGGTGGCTTTGGGCGTGTGGCGTAGCTTGAGCGCGAAAGCCATGTTCTCGTAGCAGGTCATGTGCGGGTAGAGCGCGTAGCTCTGGAACACCATCGCGATGTCGCGATCCTTCGGTGGCACATCGTTGACGATCTGGTCGCCGATCTGGATCGTGCCGCTCGTGATCTCTTCGAGCCCGGCGATCATTCGCAGCGTGGTCGACTTTCCACAGCCTGACGGACCCACCAAAACCACGAATTCGCGATCTTTGATGTCCATATTGAATCGGTCGACGACCCGAATGCCGTTGTCGTAGACCTTGACGACGTCCTTGAGAATTACGCCTGCCATGTTCTTTTCTTCAGCTACACGTCGTCCGATCGGTGATCACAACACCGTGATTCGCGACGCATTGCTCGGCATAATACATGCGGAAAACCATCTTGCCAGTACAGTTTGAAGCCTTACCAAGCGGTTCCTGTCGAGACGCCGTGCAAGGTTTTGCACTCAGCTCGAGTCGGCCGCAGCTAGGCTCATCACGGTCCCGGGGGCAGGATCCTGGCGATGCCGCTGCGGCGACCGCGCAAAAGACGTACATTTCAATGATACAAAACGGACGCCCGCCAGGGCTCCTGGTCCCGTAGATTCGGATCATCCCCAAGGTGCTTCTTGCCGAGGCACCCGCAGACGCCCGCTCGGAGAACCATGAACGACTTGCGCTTGTCCCCGTTTCTCCTGATGATTTTGGCTAGTGGTTGCATCACTGCGGCTCGGCCGGCCGGCGAGGGCGGCAGCGCCAACTCGGGCGGTGCCGTCTCCGGCGGCGAAGCCCTGCTACTCGACGACTTCGAGACCGGCTCGAGCAAGGCGGGTCAGCCCTGGTCGGCGTCGGCGGATTCAAACAACCTCGGCTCCACCGCGACGTACGCGGTCGAAGACGGCGGCAAGGTCGGTAAAGCGGCACACTTTACCGGCAAGCTTGGTCGCAACGTGAAACCGTGGCCGTGGGCCAGCTTGTCGACCGGTGTTGCGATGGGCAGCAAGGGCGATCTGTCCGGCGTGAAGGCCGTGCGCTTCTGGGTCAAGGGTGACGGCAAGAAGTACCGCCTCGCGCTCGCGCGTGAAGCGGTCACCGACTACGCGAACTACGCCAAGAGCTTCCAAGCGCCCAACGAGTGGACGCAGATGGAGATCCCGCTCGAGGCGCTGCGCCAGGCTGATTGGGGCAAGAAGGTGGATCGCGCCTGGACCGACGTGAAGTCGCTCGAGTTCGCGCCGCTCGACGCCGAACAGGACTTCGACATCCGGATCGACAACGTCGAACTCGTACTCGAACCGGGCAAGTCCCCGCCGTTTGGCGAAAACGCCAAGGTCATCGATGAGCCGCAAACCGCGCTCGAAGGCACGACCTACGTGCTCGACAAGTTCGAGGGCACGGCGCCGGCAAACGGCTCGGTTTGGGGCTCGGCGATGGATATGAATAACATCGGCACGATCGCCACCGCGCGCCCGGAAGACACGGGCGGCGAGCAGAAGATGGCGATCCACTTGAGCGGCAAGCTCGGCAAGAACGGCCCGCCCTGGCCGTGGGCGAGCTTGGGCTGCAACCTGGAGCCGAACGCGACGCCGGTCGACCTCACGAACGTGAAGGGCATTCGCTTCAAAGCCAAGGGCGACGGCAAGCCGTACAAGGTCGCGATCACGCGCAAGGCCGTCACCGACTACGGCACCTTTTCGTACTCGTTCTCGCCCGGCAAAGACTGGAAGCAGTACTCGATTCCGCTCAGCAAGCTGAAGCAGCCCGATTGGGCCAAGCAGGTCGAGCCGGGTTGGGCAGACGCCATTTCGCTCGAATTTCAGCCGACGATCGGCGAAGCGCCATTCGACCTGTTTGTCGATGACGTCGAGTTCGTGTTCGAAACCGGCAAAACCATCACCTTCAAGAAGTGACGTATGCCATCCCAGCGCGTCGTGGCCCTGAAAGGCGATCTTTCCCGATGAGAACCTCTGCTCTACTCGTGCCGCTCGCGCTCGCCTCGCTGCCGTTCCTGGCCTGCAGCTCCGACAAGAACCACGCCGACCGCGCCGAGGCGGCGGCGATGGACCCGTCGACGGTCACCATCGACTACAACGACGAAGCAGCGATGAAAGCGGCGTGCATCGGGGCGTGTAAGCCCGATCCTGGCTCGAAAGCCGTCGACGTGGCGGCGGCGCAGAAGGACTACGAGTTCGTATGGGGTTGGGATTTCAGCGAGCCCAACGGGGCGAAAGCCACCTACACGTACGACGACAACACCAGCAACCTGGTCGTACCGAAGCGAGCCATTTCGATGGTCGGTTTTGGGCAGGGCGGTTGGGAGCCGTACGCGGACATGGTGCCGTCGTCGCTGCCCGGTCCGACACAGGCGGTGCGCTTCAAGGGTGGCCCGTTCACGGAATACGGGGGCGGTTTCGGTCAGAGCTTGCTCACCATTTCCAACTCGCCCAGCCGGGCAACGCTTGCTCCACTCCTGACCAGTATCAGCCCGGAATTCCCAGGCATCTCGGTCATGGATCCGACGGGCGGCGCGTACGATCTGCGCACCTGGGACGGGCTGGCGATCTGGGTTCGACGTGGTCCGGACGGCCAATCGACCATGCGTATCGGCATTACCGAGAAGCACTCTGCCGAGGATCTGAACTCGCAGGCGCTGGCGGACCTGAACTATCCGGGCGTCGTTGAAGGCAAGTACTGCAAGCGCTGGCGTATTTGCGGCTGTTCGGGCGGTACACCCTGCACGCTGGGGCCTGATAGCAACTACCATTGCTATGATCCGAGCCTTGAGTCGCCCTCCGCCGCCGATCTGGGCGCGGACCAGATCAAGTACCCAAGCTGCGGAACGACGCGTTGCCAGCAAAACAACACCTCGTCGACGACGCCCGACCCGCTGTTCTCAAAAATCGCGACACCTGAGCATCCTGAGATCCAGGCCGCAGCGATGTGCAACCCCGCCGTGACCGCCGACGGCCGCAGCGACTCGTATTGCTGGGACCCCGCCATCGATCCCAAACCGCCCGCAAAACGCGAGCGCTGTAACAACCCGTTTTCGCGCGCGTTCACGGTCACGACCGACTGGCAGCTGATCAAGGTCCCGTTCAGCGAGCTTCGTCAGGCCGACGAAGCGCAGGTCGCGGACGGCATGGACCTGAGCAGCGTGAAGCAGCTCGTCGTCACGTACGGCGGCGGTTGGATCGACTTTTGGGTCGCCAACGTCGGCTTCTATCGCGCCGCTCCCGGGCGCTGAGTACGCGCGCTTGGCGTCGGACACACCGGCGGTTTGGGAGTCTCCGCACTCGATGAACGCCGAAGCCAAGGTGAGTTCGCTTCCTACTGCGGCGGTAATGAGGCGGGGGGACGGGAAGGGTTTGATTGTTCGCGCAGGCGACGAGTGACAGCGACGCTTGCAGAGCACGTCGACGGGTCCAGCTCGCCAACCCCAAAATCCTTGCTCTGACCTTCCCGCCTTCCCACCTTCCTGTTGTTCGTCACTTAGGCCCGGTGACCGACATCAAAGTGGTCCAAAACACTAGGCAGAGGTTGGGGTTAACGGTTGGGGGTGAAGGGTGGAAAGTTCCGGGGTGGGGAGGAGGCGGTCCATATTAGTGAGAAGTTTTGGCTATCCATCCGAGCAGAGCGGATAGGACGCATCGGCTCCAGACGAGATAAACAATTGGGTGTTGCACAGCCTGCGAGCACCGACTGAAGTCGCCGCGCCCCGCTGCCGCGTTGTCGCTCTCGCAGCCTTGGACCCGTGTGGTGTGCGCGCGCACGTGAGTGTTCGCTCGGAGAAAGCATGATGAAACGCCGCCTCAAGATCTCGGCGCTGCTGGCCACCACGTGCGTCGCGGTGTTGCCGCGGCTCGCGCTGGCGCAGGCGGCGGATGCTCCGTCGGCCGAGGCGCCGACGCCAGCAGCGCCCGCTCCGCTCGATGTCGGCGGCTCGGACGGGTACGGGGCAGCGCCTCCGGAAGCGAAGGCGCCTGCTGCCGAGCCGGCCGAGCCCGAAGCCACGGTTGCGGTTGCCGCGACGGCACCGGCCCCCGCGGCAAGCTCCGACGGTCACCCCGATCGCCTGCCGAACGCGGGCTACGTGCCGGGCTATCGCGGCTACGTCGGCGTCGGAATGGCGCCGTTCATCCCGCGCATTGGTGCGTTGCCGGGTGGCATGACGCCGTCGTACGGCGCGCCGGTGCCGAGCGATGATTGGTCGTTTAACTTCACCGGCTTCATGAGCGCGTCGGTGCGCGCCAGCATGAACACGCGCGACAACCCGCGCGACGGCCAGTCGACAACGGTTTTCCACTCGACGCCGCAGAACGTCGAAGTTTACGGCTCCTTTAACGACACCGCGTCCACGCCCGGCAACTGGGTCGGCATGCTGTTTCAGTACGGCAACCGCTACGTGACCGCGAACATGTCATTCGACACGCACAATCCGTCGCGCGCCGCCGGCTACGAGATCGTCGGCTCTCAGTACTTCATCAACGATACGTTTTTGTCGATCCGCGTTCCGCCGCTGGATAAGCTGCGGATGGCGTGGAACGTCGGTTTCTTCAGCCAACCGTACGGTTACCTGGGCGAATATGGTGGTGGTCTGTACACGTTGTCGTTGATCGGTAAGGTCGCAGGTGCAGGTGAAACGCTGACGGCCGAATACGACGTCGCCGACAACGTCACGCTCATCTTCGAAGACGGCATCAGCGGCGGCAGCAAGACCGGCAAGGTGCCAAAAGGCGCACTCAATACCGGCAGCACCACGTTTTCTGACTCGAACCTGCCGTCCGCGTTCATCCATCACGCCCACGTTGGCGTGCGCAAGAAGGGCGAAACGACGCTGCAGGTCATGGCTCACTTCATGACCAACTGGAGCCAGTCGGATCAGGTCGTTCCGGATGTGAACGACAACCCGGACACGCGCCAATGGGACGAGCGCTATCCGAAAGACGGCCACATCAACGTCGGCGGCATCGAAGCCAAAGCCCGCAGCCAGTCGTACGGCTACCTGGCGCTCGGCGCCGCGGTGATCGACGCCAAGAACGTCTACCGCTTGCGCGGTCTCAACACCTACGCGGGCGACGGCGTCTCGCTGACCAACGACTGGTTCGGCGGCACCACCGCCGGCACCGGTCGGCTGATTCTGGCGGGTATCAACTACAAGGTGAGCTTGGCCGCGCTGCTCCGCGCACCTAAGCCGTTTTGGGGCGACGCGCCCGACGTGCAGATCGAAGCGGCGTTTCAAGTCGCCACCACCAAGAGCACGGACCCTGGCTTCGACGGTCGCCTGAAGCAAAAAGCCGGCTTGGACCTGCTTTACACGTTCATTCCGTGGCTGGGCGTCGGCCTGCGCATGGATCGCATCGCGCCGAACTCCAAAGATCCGGAAGAGACCTTCTACGCGATCGCTCCGCGGCTGCAGTTTCGCAGCAACTGGGCGAGCCACGAGACGGTCACGCTCAAATACTCCAAGTGGTTCTACGGCAAGCACACCCACAGCGACAGCTGGGACGCGCGGCCGCGTGCGCAGCTCGATGACCAAATGATCGGTCTCGCATTCGGGATGTGGTGGTGAGCATGGCAAGCAATCAGGATTTCAACGTGACGGATCGTTCGGCAAAGAAAATGAGGTTTCGAATGAAACGCGGTCTGAAACTCAGTCTGTTGCTGCTCGGCGCCTTCGTGTCGATGCCGGCTCGAGCGCAAGAGCAGGCACCGGCCGATCAACGCTTGGGCTTGGCGCCAGGCGTACCGCAAGCCGACGCACTGCCGGGCGGCACCCAGCCGTCCTTCGGCCAGCCGTCATCGGGGCCGCAAGACTGGCGCTTCGATTTTCACGGCTTCTTCACCGCGCCGCTGCGGGTTGGCTTGAATCAGCGCGAAAGCCCGAAAGGCGACCAGAGCAAACTCGTGCTGCACGCGCCGCCAGTCGTGCCCGACGACTTGGAGACGTTCTCGCATACCGGAGTCGTGCCGACGCCGTACGCACAACTGAACTTCAGTTACGGCAACAACGTCGTTACAGGCAACGTGTTCATCTTGGCGCGCACCGCCAACGTCTCGACCGGATTTTTCGATCCGTCGTCGCAGCTGGGCGTGAACGACGTGTTCTTGAATTTCAATTTGCCGAACATCGGCAAGGACATGCATTTCGAGGTCAACCTCGGCCAATTCTCGAATCGCTATGGCGTGATGGGGGAGTACGACGAAGGGCGCTACGGCACGCCGCTTTTCGCGCGCACCAACGGCGCGGGCGAAAACATCATCGGTCGCTTCAAGCTCAACGACGTCACGCTGTTCGTCGAGCAAGGCTTTCAGGGCCAATCCGACAAAGCGCCGACCGGCATCGTCACTGACGGCTGGAACGGCTTTGCGGATCCGAACGTCGGCACTAGCTACGTGAATCACGTGCACGGTGGCGTCGGTTTCAACGGCCTGGCGACCGTGGGCCTGCACTACATGAACGCATTCTCGCAGGATGATCGCGCAACCGGGCCCGACGGCAAGGACGGCAGCATCAACATCCTGGGCGCCGATCTACGCTTGACGATGAAGCGCTATGGGCACTTCTACGCGGGCGGGTCGCTGATTAAGGCCGAGAACGCGGTTAGCGTCGGGCGCATCGTCGAGGTGCTGAACACGCGCGGTGGCCCGGGGCTGAAGGACAACTACTTCGGTCCCAAGAGCGGCGGCACCGGTCAGCTGTTGATCTTCGGCGGGCAATACGACTTGTCGCTGGCACGGCTGCTGCGCACCGACGACTTCAAGGGCGACGGTCCCGACATCTTCCTGAGCTTGTTCGCGATCGCCACGAAGGTGAAGAGCAACGATCTGGACTACGACAAGTTCACGAAGCTGAAGGTCGGCGCCGAAGGCACCTACAGCATCTTGCCGTGGCTCGCCGCTGGCGTGCGCTACGACATCGTGAAGCCCGACAACAAGTACAACGACTACAACTTCGCCGTGCTCTCGCCGCGGGTGATCTTCCGCACCGGCTGGCAAGCACACGACCAAGTCACGCTGCAGTACTCCCACTGGTTCGACGGCAGGTTCACGACGGTACGCGACGGCTACCCGCCGAAGCCGAACGTGAACATCAGCCCGGATGAAGACATGGTCTCGCTCTCCGCCAGCATGTGGTGGTAGTTCGAGCGCCGATTTCGAGTTCGGGCTTCGTTTTCGCTCCGGTACGATGCTCACGTACAGGAGTACGCTCCGCTTCGTTCCTCGCGAAAGCCTCGCCTGAACTCGAACTAGGCGCTCGAACCGGTTGAGGCCGGACCCATGGCCGACGGCAGTAGGGGTTTGAAATTTAAACCGAAGCCGCGCTCGACCTGGCCGCATAGAGCGGTGATAAGTTGATGCAGAGGTCACACGTGGTTGATGTCGAGCGCCTGCGGGCGGAGTTCCAGGCCCTTTACGCCGCGCCCGCGCAGGTCTTTTCGGCCCCCGGTCGCGTTAACCTGATCGGCGAGCACACCGATTATAACGAGGGCTTCGTGCTGCCGATGGCGATCGAGCGGCGCACCTACGTGGCCGGCGCACCGAACGGCACGTCGCATGTGAAGGTGAAGTCGCTCACTTTGGGCCAAAGCTTCGACTTTGATCTGGAGCGACCCGGCCCGAAGCGGCGTGGGTCGTGGCTCGACTACGTCGAAGGCACCGCGCGCGCGCTGATGGATCGTGGGCTGCCGGTCATCGGCTGCGACCTTTTGATCGACAGCAACGTGCCGACGGGCGCGGGCGTGTCTGCCTCGGCCGCGCTTGAGCTGGCGGTCGGAATTGCACTTTCGATGCTGGGCGGAACACCCGATCCGGATCGCGTGAAGTTGGCGCTCGCCGGCCAAGCCGCTGAGCACCAGTACGTCGGCACGATGTGCGGCATCATGGATCAGTACATCGCGGCGATGGGCCACGAGGACGCAGCGCTGCTGATCGACTGCCGCACGCTCGAGACGCGGAGCGTGCCGATCCGCCTCGGCGACGTGAGCGTTTTGATCTGCGATACGCGCGTGAAGCACGAGCTTTCGTCGTCGGAGTACAACCTGCGCCGGGCGGAATGCCTGCGCGCGTCGAACATCTTGGCGAAATCGTTGCCGGGCGTGCGCACGCTGCGCGACGTCAGCGTGGCTGATTTCGGACAGTTCGCGACTGAGCTGCCGGGCGTGGTGCGCAGCCGCTGTCGCCACGTCGTGACCGAAAACGCGCGCACGTTGGCGGCGGTCGAGGCGCTGACGGCTGGCGATCTGTCGCAGATGGGCCGGCTGATGACCGAGTCACACGTCTCGTTGCGCGACGACTACCAAGTCAGCTGTGAAGAGCTCGATGTCGCGGTCGATATCGCGAGCGCGCAGCCGGGTGTTTACGGCTCGCGTATGACCGGCGGCGGCTTCGGCGGGTGCACGGTCACGCTGGTCGACAACGCGGCGATCGAGAACGTTCACGCCGTGGTCAAAGAAGCGTTCGCGGCCCGCGGCTGGAAAGAGCCTGAGCTGTTCGCCTCCCACGCCTGCCAAGGCGCTCGCAGAGAATAAGCGCGCTGTTCGGCTCCGGCACGGAGCATGTTAGCCTCGGGCCTCGTTTCGCGGACGGAGGCCCTGGATGTCGAACAAAGTTGCCGTATTTTGGCCGGGTGATGCGCGTGAAATCCCCAACCAGCTCGCGCTGCCGAACGTGCAGGAGGCGACGACTCAGCTCGTCGCTGCGCTGAAGAAGCTCGGGCGTCAACCGTACTTGGTCGAGGGCTATCTCTCGAAGCCGACCACGCGATCGAGAAGCTTGGGCCGATCCGTGATCCGATGGTCGGCGTTTGCGTGCACTGGTTCTATGGCCCGCACACGACCGACGGCGTGGTCGGCAAGGACAACCCGCTGCTCTTGGCGAGCAACTTCTCCGGGCGTTGGCCGGGGTTGGTGGGGCTGCTCAATACCGGCGCTTGCCTCGCCAGCTTGAATCGCGGTTTCTCGCGCGCGTGGACCGACGCGGCCGATTGGACGACTGACGACGTCTTCATGGAACGGCTGCGTGAATGGTGCACGACCGGCAAGATCGCCTACGACGAGGCGGCGATTCGCTACCACGCGCCGATCTCGGTCGCGGCCACCAAGCTCGCGCGCGAGGTCGCGGACGAGGTGAAGCAGCGTCGGATCTTGATCATGATGCTGGGCGACACCTCGATGGGCATGATCAACGGCTATTTCGGGCCGCGCCTGCTCAACAAGCATGGCTTTACCGAGCACAAGATCGATCAGGCGTGGATCATCGACCGCGGGCGGCGGATCGAGGAAAAGCGCATCGACGCGGCGCTGGGGTTCGTGCGCGAGAAGGGCCTCACGTTCCACTGGAAGGAAGGCGACGCCCAGGACTTCGACGAGCAGGCCACCCGCGAGCAGCTGCGCGACTACCTGGCGGTGCTCGACATGGTCGGCGAGTTCAAGGCGGATTGCATCGGTTGGCAGTATCAGCTCGGCTTGATCCCGCTGCGCCCGCCGTCCGACTTGGCCGAGGGCCTATTCAACTCGGTGTGCCGACCGGAATCGAACGGCGACAACATCATCTGTGCGACCGAAGCCGACCAAGGCAACGTCGTGCCGATGGAGCTGATGAAGCGACTTCTGAAGAAGAAGGGGCTGCACCAGGCGGTGATGTTCCACGACGTGCGCTGGGGCGCGGAGCACGAAGGACGTTTCTTGTGGGTGCTGCTGAACTCGGGTTCGTGCGGCGCTTACGCGTTCAATCACGATCCGGACACGCTGAAAGGCGCGCATTCGTACCGCCAACCAGCGTTGTATTTCCCGACTCCCGGCGGCACTTTGGCCGGCGAAAGCCTGCCCGGCAAGATGACTTGGGCGCGCGCGTACATCCTGAACGACGAGCTGTGGATGGACGTCGGCAAAGGCGAGGTCGTGAAGTTGCCGGAGCAGACGCGTGACGCCTGGTGGGAGGGCACGACCCGGCAGTGGCCGTTCATGGCTGCCGACATGGGCATCGGCCGGGATACGTTGATGGCTCACTACCTCTCGAATCACGTCGCGGTTGCGTACGGCGACATCTTTGACGAGATGGTCGCCCTGTCGCAGGAGCTGGGGTTCAAAGTGCGGGTGTTGGCGGATACGTGAGGCCGACGGTGAATCACGGCTGCGCCGCGGGCGCTCGCTCGCCGAGCATGGGAGCCCTTCCGGCGCGACTGGCCGGGCCGCTCCGCGCTTCGCGCGGGGCCCTGGCGTCCCGCTCAGCGTGGCTAAAGCAGCGAGGGAGTGGCATGGGACCTGGTGGGTTGCCTACATCCCATGCTCGGCGAGCGAGCACCCGCGGCGCTGGTTGCGGCTTTTTGTTTTCAGGTTTTGGGCGGGGCCTCACGGGTGGGGGAGGGCCAGTCGGGCGGAGATGTAGCAGCAGGTTTGGGGCGATTTGGGTTGAAGGCTGAGTTTCACGGAGATTCAACGATGAAGTATTACGTTGGTGTTGACGTTGGGACTGGGAGTGCAAGGGCGGGGGTGTTTGATGAAGGGGGGAAGAGGGTGGGGATGGCTTCCAGGGCGATTCAGATTTGGAAGCCGGAGCATGACTTCGTCGAGCAGTCCTCCGAAGACATTTGGGCGGCTTGCGCGTTTTCGGTCAAAGCAGCGCTCGAGCAAGCGGGTGTGAAGGGTGACCAGGTGCGGGGCGTGGGTTTCGATGCAACGTGCTCGCTCGTGCTGCTGGACGCCGACGATCGACCGGTCACGGTCTCGCGGACGGGCAGGGACGAGCAGAACGTGATCGTGTGGATGGATCATCGGGCTATGGCGGAGGCCGCGGAGATCAATGCGACCGGGGATGAGGTGCTGCGCTACGTGGGCGGGGTCATCTCGCCCGAGATGGAGACGCCGAAGCTGCTTTGGTTGAAGCGGCACTTGCCCGCGAGTTTCGCGAAGGCGGCGCGGTTCTTGGATTTGCCGGATTTTTTGACGTACCGCGCGACGGGCGTCGACACGCGGTCGCACTGCACGACGGTGTGCAAGTGGACGTACCTGGGGCACGAGCATGGCGGCGCGGGGGCCTGGAGTCGCAGCTACTTCGAGCGGATTGGGCTCGGCGAGCTGCTGGATGACGGCGCGCGGCGGATTGGCTCGACGGTGAAGCCGCTCGGCGAGCGCGTGGGAGCGTTGACCGACGTTGCGGCGCGCGAGCTCGGGTTGGCGGCTGGCACGGCCGTGGGCGTGAGCATCATCGACGCCCACGCCGGCGGGATTGGATTGCTCGGGACGACGACCGACGGCGCGCCGCTCCGCGAGGCAGATCTCGAGCAGCGGCTGGCACTGATCGGCGGTACCTCGAGCTGCCACATGGCAGTCTCGAAGGACGCGCGGTTCGTGCCCGGGGTGTGGGGCCCCTACTACTCAGCCATGCTACCTGGGCTCTGGCTGACCGAAGGTGGCCAGTCGGCGACTGGCGCTTTGATCGATGCCACTGTGTTCGGGCATGCACGCGGCCCTGAGCTCGTGGCGCGGGCTCAAGCCGAGGGCACGACGGTCTACGCGCTGTTGAACGCGGCTCTGGACCACATGGCCGCCAGCTCGGACGTGCAATTCCCGTCCGAATTGGGCCGAGATCTGCATGTCGAGCCGGATCACCACGGCAACCGCTCGCCGCGAGCCGACGCGACGCTGCGCGGCATGGTGAGTGGGCTCAGCCTCAGCACGGACGTCGAGTCGTTGGCTCGGCTGTACCTGGCGACGATTCAGGGCATTGCGTACGGCACGCGCGACATCATCGAAGCCATGAATCGCCAGGGATATCGCATCGATACCTTGCTGGCGACGGGCGGCGACACCAAAAATCCGGTGTTCGTTCGCGAACATGCAGACGCGACTGGATGCCGAGTGGTCCTGCCCGCCGAGCCCGAAGCGGTACTCCTCGGTGCGGCGATCCTGGGAGCAGTGGCCGCCGGCGACCAGCCGAGCGTGTTGGGCGCAATGGGGGCGATGAGCCACGCCGGCCGAGTTATCGCACCGAACACAGAGCTGCGCGGCTTTCACGATCGCAAGTTTCGGGTCTTTCAGGCCATGTATCGGCATCAGCTCGAGTATCGCGCCAGCATGCTCTAGCCGCGCGTTGGGGCTAGTACCTGGAACCGTTCCCATCTCAGCGTAACGCTGTGGCGCTGCTGAATTTAGGACGGTTTTTTTCGACCTGCATTCGATTAGCCATTCGAAAACTGGGACCGGTTCCGGTTGTTTCCGCCCGTTATGCGAGTATGCTTCTGCGCATGTCGAGCGTCGCGCTCTCGCTGTGGGAGCAATTGCCGTCGGCCGTGCGAAAGCAAAGGCTCGCGGTCATGCTCACGCTCACGCTGACCAGCGCTTGCTCGGTCTACTCGAGTGAATTGCTGAGCACGTCCAGCGACGTGACGACGGGCGGAGGCGACGTGACCAACGCAGGTCGCAGCAACGGGCTCGCCGGAAAGCCGAACGGCGCGGGTGGCAAGCTCGGCGTCGAGTTACCGGGTGCCGGAGGCGACGGCAACACGGGCGAACCCGGCGGCGGCGATATGTCCGAAGCTGGAAAGGGCGGCGTTCCGAGCATTGGCGGCAGCGCCGGCAACGGCACGACCGGTGGCAGCACGGGCGGCAGTGCGTCGGCCGCGGGTAATCCAGGTAGCGCGGGTAACGCGGGCACGGCAGGCAGCGCGGGCAGCCCCGCCACTGGCACGGGCGATCTGCTCGATGGCTTCGAAGACGAAGATCTCACGCTCGAGCAGAACGCCGGTCGCGGCGGTGTCTGGTACCTTTTCAACGATGCAACGGTTGGCACGGCGGGTCCGACGCCGCTCGTATGCAGCCCGCTCACTGGCGCCCCGGCGGATCTCGGGGGCTACGCAATGCACATCACCGCGACCGGCTTCACCGGTTTTGGCAGCGGGCTGGGCGTCGACTTTCGCGCCGGAAAGAAGGTCTACGACGCCAGTAAGTTCACCGGCATCCGCTTCTGGGCCAAGGTTGGCGTCGGCAAGAACACCAAGCATCGCGTGCAAATCGCCGATGCAACGACCGACGTTGCGGGTGGGAAGTGTAACGCCGCCGCCAACGCGCCCAACGGCGAGAAGTGTGACGACCACTTTGGCTTCAACGCCACGTTCACGACCAGCTGGGCTCAATACGTGCTTCGCTTCGACCAGCTCGCGCAGATTGGTTGGGGCACCCCGGCGCCGGCCCTCACCAAGACTGCAGTGTACGGCTTACAGGTGACGGCCAAGGCCAAGCTCGAGGTCGACCTGTGGCTTGATCAGATCGAATTTTTCTGATTGCCGATCTTGAATCGCCCGGAAATTTCGCGCGATCCGAGAATGCCAATCGATCGCGACGGCGCCGTTTGGCGATTGCGCGCGCTCGGCTTCCCTCGGTATGTTCCCGCTCGCGCTGCGTCCTGCGCCTCTCTCGGATAGTCGACCTTGAAGCGAACAACATTCTCGGGCCTGGGCGTTGCGTTGGCGTTGGCGTCGACCTTGCTCGCATCGTCGGCGACGGCTGAGCCCACAGATCGCGAAGCCACCGCGCTTGCCAAGCAGGCGATGGACACCGACTACCTCGGCACGCAGTTCAAGCAGGCCGAGCAGAAGCTGCAGCAGGCACTCAAGACCTGCGGCAAGAAGTGCTCGGCCCGGGTTCGCGGCCAACTCCAGCTCGATCTCGCCGTCGTTTACATCGCTGGGCTGAAGAAGAAGGACAAAGGTAAAAAGGCGATGCAAGCGGCGATCGCCGCTGACTCATCGATTCAGCTCAGTCCAGATTTCACGTCGCCCGAGATCGAGAAGGCTTACGCGGCAGCGGGCGGCATCAAGACCGCGACCGAGCCCGCCAAACCCGAGCACGACGAGGCCGAAGACGAGCCGAAAGTTGCGCCGGCGCCCGCACCAGAGGCGTCGGCGGATTCCGATGGCGCGCGCAAGAATTGGATCTCGCTAGCCTTCCAGTTGGACCTGCTTAATTACAAGCAGACGAGCGGCGTCTGCACCGGCGCTGCGCAGTATCAATGCTTCTTGCAAGGCCAGTCGTACAGCGACCCGATCTACCGAGGCTCAGGCAATCAGCTACAAGGTGGCGTCGGTTTCGCGACCAAGCGCGTGCTCGTCGGCTATGAGCGTTTGCTCGGGGACAACCTGACCGCGGGCGTGAAGCTCGGCTTCGCCTTCGGCGGTAGCCCGAAGGCGACGAACGGCACCGGCACGGCTTTTCTGCCGTTCCACGCCGAGCTGCGCGGCAGCTACTGGTTCGGTAACGCGCCGTTCGCGCGCGACGGTTTGCGCGGCTACGCGGGGCTCGCCGTCGGTTTCGCAGAAATCGATGGCCACGTCAGCGTCGAGTATTATGTCGACGCGACGGGCTACAACAACGGCGCCAAGGGCAAGCTCGACGCCTGGCGCAAGACCGGCAACACGCTGGTTGGCGTGCACGGCGGCATCGCCTACGCGTTCAGCAAAGAACAGCAAATGTTCCTCGAGCTCCGCGTGCTGCAAATGCTCGGCGCGACGGCGCTGGGTGGCGCCGTCAGCGCTGGCTACGCGTTCGGGATGTAGCGCTCAGTAGAACGTGAAGTCGTCGAGCGCGATGCTGAAGGTCTGACCGGGCGGGACCTGCACCTGCAGGCTGACCAAGTTCGCCTTGTCGGGGTGCATCGCCAGTGCCGCGGCCCAGGCCGGAGGTGCCGCCGTGGCGAAGTTGATGTCGATCTGCTGCCAGGCGGCGGTCAAGACGACATCTGCACCAGCGGGCGAGAAGCCACCGTTGCACAGGTCGCCGGTACACGTGCCGCCGCCGTCCGCTTTGGCCGTCGCCGAGGTGTTGAGCTTGATCGTGATCGGCACGTCGCCGCGCGCCCAGAACTTGATGCCGGCGTACGCGCTGCCGTTGTAGATGCACGGCTTCTTGGCGTTGCTGAAGTCGAAGCCGACGCCAGCGTACGGGTACTTCTTGGCGACTTCGTCGGCCGCCGCCGTGGTGCCCGAGATCATGATGCAGGCCGTGCCGCCGTGGCACATCGTGGCGCCGGGCATGAGCGGCATCGTGCCTGCGGCGTCCGGCTTCGGCGTGACCGTGCTGCCGAACGCGTCGAGGTACGTGTACCAGTAGCCGGTACGGCCGCCTACGCGGGCGACGCCGTTGTCCTTGTCTTCCAGATCGTCGATCAGCAGATCGGCGATGGCTCCAGCCGCGGGCGGGGCAGGGCAGGCTGCGAGTGCGCCACCACCGCCAGCGCCGGTGGCGGCCGTACCTGCGGTCCCAGTGGCGGCCGTGCCAGCCGTGCCCGTCGTCGTGGCGCCGGCAGTGCCGGTCGTGGTCATGGTGCCTGCGGTGCCGTTCATGGTCGGCGTCGTGCCCGCAGTGCCCGTTGCGACGCTGCCGGCTAGCGGTAACCCGCTGCCGCTGCCGCCGCTGCCACTACCGCCGCTGGTGGCGGGGTGATTGCCCTGCGTTTGCGGAGCGGGGCTAGACGCCTCCGCGCTGCAGTCGACCGCAGCCCACAGACCCAGGCCGAGGCCCAACCATTTGATCATCGTCGAGGGCAGAGCGTTCATGATGCCGACCTTTCCATACAACCGAAGTGTGGGAGCAGGCGGCGCACGAACGTGCCGCTAGTCACCATGGGTAAGTATCTTACTCGCTTGGAACCGGTTTGCACGTAAAAACTGGAACCGGTTTCGCATTCGGTTCCTGCGCGCGAATTGCAGAAAAACGAGGTCCTTTCGCGGTTCCGAAAGTAAAGACCCCTGACTGGGCGTGACGCGATCGGCCACGCCCAAGTGGCGGCATGGTCAGCGAGGTGGCTACGATTTCCTCGGCGTTATTCGCCACTTATGAGGCAAAAACACAGGATACAAGAATCTTGAATCGTGTGTTCTGGTGCGCGGTTTCAATTGCACGGACCGGCGATTTTTCCAGCGAACGGCCGTGACTTTCGTGTCGTGGGCGGGCTAGAGCGACGACGTGATTGGGCTCTCGACTGGAACCGTTCTCACATCTGGTGTACATTCGGGTTCATGGCGCTTCGGCCGCAGCGTTTTGCTTCCCTGTTTTGCGTGCTCGCGCTCGTTCCCGCTTGTGGCGGCTCGAGCAACCCGACCAACAAGGGCTTCGACAAGAACCACGACGGAGTGCCAGACGACATCGGCGCTTTCGTCGACGCCAATGGTGACGGTTTGGCGGACGGCATCGACATCAACCACGACGGGATCGAAGACGGCCCCGGCATCGACACCAACGGGGACGGGAAGCCCGACGCGTTGGCGTTGGACACCGACTGCGACGACGTCTACGAGTCGTACGACAAGAGCGGTGACGGCAAAGCCGATTTCTTCTCGGGCACAAAGCCGCCAGGTGACGCACCATCGAACTGCGCGCCTGTGATGGTCAGCGGGTCTGGTACTGGCGGCACGTCGAGCATGGGGGGCACGTCGAACGTGGGCGGCAAGGGTGGCTCCGTCAGCATGGGCGGCACTTCGAGCATGGCTGGTTCGGCTGGCGCGGGCGGCAGCGCGATGATCGTCAGCCAGCTCGGCAAGGGCGTTTATCAGGGCAGCCAGAGCTCAACCGATCAATATGCCGAAGCCGACATCTATCGCGATAATATTGGTTACAAATTCATCGCCAACGGCTGGGGCTCGGGCTGGCAGAACCACAACATCTCTTGGAACGGCACGTCGTTCAAAGTCGCCTCGCTCAACGGCAGCCAAGGCGCGAACTTCTCGCCCGCAGGCTACCCGACGATGTTCTGCGGCCTGTATTCGATGAAGCAGTCGATCGGCAATTGCGGGCTGCCCGGGGCCGTGAGCTCGCTGAAGAGCGTCAAGACCGGTTGGCGCTGGAAAGCCAACGGCAACAACGGCCAGTACAACGCTGCTTGGGACATCTGGCTCGGCAGTGGCAACAACCTGTCGGCGTACTTGATGGTCTGGCAGCGTGACCCACCAGGCCAACAGCCTGCCGGCTCGGCCGCTACCGCAGGCGCCACGGTTTCGGGTCTGCCTGGTACGTGGAGCATTTGGACCGGTAACGTGAACGGTCATCCAATCGTGAGCTACGTCAAAGGCGAGGGACAAGACTTGTCCGAGCTCGAGTTCGACGTGATGGACGTCTATCGCGACGCGATCAAGCGAAACTACAACTTGCCGGGCGACAAGATCATCGCCGTCGCCGTCGGCTTCGAGGTCTGGAACGGCCCGATCACGAACCTCGTGACCGACGACTTCTACGTCGACGTAAAATAGCGCCCCCGCGCGACGCGAATCGCCAATCTGCCACGCCGTAGAACTCGTCTGCGGCGGTGCGGGAGGTGCTGACCTCGCGATTCGCCGTCGCTCCGGTCATTTGATGGCGTCACAACTCATCTGCCCGCCGCGGATCCGTGAAACCAAGAAGCCGTTAGGGCGGTATTCGCGGCTTGCACCGGCAATTTACACATCGTGCTGCGGGGTCGGGGCTCCCGCAGCACCACGCGACAATGACCCACGCCAGCGCCGTAACGCGACTGAAAAAAGATCCACACGCAACTATGCGGAACCGGTACCAGTTTGACGTGGGAACCGATTCCAATCGACCTTTTTGCATTTCTCGACTTGAAAGGTTCAGGGTCGCAAGCTATGCTGGACTCATGAAGTCGGCACTTGGACTGATCCTGGGCGTTTCGATTCTCGCAACGGCTGTCGGCTGTGACAACGGCGCCGCCAACACTGACGACACGGGTGGAACTGGTCCCATCTCGGTGGCTGGCAAGACGTCGTCGACGGCTGGCACCTCCGCCACGGCCGGCACGGGCACGGTCGTTCCGTCTGGTGGCAGCACGGGTGACACGGGCGGTTCCGGCTCCGGTGGCACTGGCATGCTGGAGGCGGGCGTACCGCTCGCGCCGATGGACGGCTGGGTCGACGGCGCTAGCAACACGCTCAAGGTTCAGGGCGCGATGTTCGACTACGGCGACCCGACGTCGCTGATGGGCGAAACCAAGGATTTTACGGGCACCAAGGCCTGTATCAAGGGCACGGCCGCCAAGGTCGACATGAAGTCGACGGCCTGCACTACCAAGATGTTCACACCGCCGGCGGTGGATTGCTTCGGTGAATACTGGGGCGCGGCGATCGGCCTGAATCTGAACCAGGCGATCGACATGACCACGATGATGGGCGGCCCGCCCATGGCCTTCGACGCGTCGGCGATCAAGGGCTTCACCTTCACGATCAGCGGCATGACGGTGCCCACTTCGCTGCGTTTCAAGGCTGAAGACGCCAGCGGCGAGTTCTGTACGCCCAAGGCCGTGCCGGTGAAGCTCGGTGCCAACACCATCAACCTCTCGCAGTTGATCAAAGAATGCTGGGCCCCGAAGATGGGTGCCGCCACCGCCGACAGTGCCAAGACCGGTCTAATCAAGATCGCATGGCAGGTCGTCACCGATACTACTGGCCCGATCCCGTTCGATTACTGCGTCGAGGATCTGCGCGCAGTCACGCAGTAACCGCGGCTAGTCGCCGCAACATGGGTCATCGACGACGAATCGTTGGTGGCCCATGTTGCATTTTGTCGGCGCGCGGTGCGCTACGGCTCGCAACCCCAGACAAGCTTGCCGGCGGCGTACAGCGTGATGTGATCCCAGCCGCTGTTCTTGTTGGCGCTGCCAGGGTCGTTCACGGGGCGGTTGATGTACGTGTAGTCATTGCTCTGATTCGACTTCAGCGGGTACATCGACAAGCTACCGTAGTAGCCAATCTGCACGTTCTCACCGTTGCCGAACATGCCGGGCGTGTTGTTGAACTTGACGCTGATGTACTGGCTGGCCGTCGGTAAGGCTGGCGCCAGCGCCTTGATGCTGGACACCACGTTCGCGCCGCCTTCGTCTTCGTAGTACGGGGCGCCGGGGAAGTTGTGGCCGAACGTCGAGAAAATGAACGACAGCGTCGCGGTCTCTTCGTTGGTGAAATAGTGGCGTAGCTCGAGCGTGTTGAAGTTCACGCTGCCGCCCGCGTTGTTGAAGATGCGCACGTCACCTGCGGGCATGTTCGCGGCGGGCGTGTTGGTCCAGTATTGAACGACCCAACCGCTATTTGGAGCTGCGCAAACACCGGTGCTGGGTGGCGAGCCGCCAGCGCCCGCCGAACCGGTGGTGCCGGCCGAACCCGCGCCGCCACCGCCTGCACCCGCGCCGCCCGCGCTCGTTCCTGCCGCACCGCCGCTGGCTTTTCCGCCGGCCCCGGCTGCCCCGCCGCTGCCCTTTCCGCCTGCTCCACCCCCGGTCGTGCCTGCTGTGCTGGTCGCGCCCGCTGAGCCGCCGCTAGTTTTTCCGCCTGCTCCGCCCGCTCCAGCGGCCACTGAGCCACCGGTTGCGGTCGTCCCGCCAGCGCCCGAGTTGGCGGTTCCGCCGAACGCCATGCTCGCCGGTTTGCCGGCAGTACCGGGACTTTGGCCACCCGAAGTCGTCGAGTGCCCGGCAGTGCTGGACAATCCACCTGTCGAGCTGGACTGGCCTCCTCCGGTATCGTCACGCCTGCCATCGTCGACGAAGCCTTGGTCGACAGCGGTCGCGCAAGCCACGGCCAAACTGAGCACCGGCAGCGTTCCGAAGCGGAAAGACGAGCGCGCCACGCTGAGCTCCTAAGCTGGACTCAGCGGCGAAAACCGTTTCCGCACGAGCTGAGCGTCCGAGAAATGTAGCGCGCGCACCACGTACTGTCGGCACAAAAATGCAGCAGCTCTGGCGATACATCTCCACACAGTGACGTCGGTAGTGGTGCTGGCGCCTCACGTTGCCCTAGAAACACCGACATTCGGCGATTTCCAGTGGTTGCCGCGCATTCTGTGGAAGTGCTTCCAGGATCCTTATGCTACTATCTGGAACCGGTTCCGGAAAATGCGTGACTGTGGGTCGCCGAAGCGCTAAGTCCTTCGGCCAGATTTCAGATTCTCACCTCGGAGATAGACCTATGCGAATCAACGTCACGTTAGCTCTCGCCGCTGTTTTGGGCCTCACACTCGGGCTCGGCGCCTGCAAAAAGCGGGTGGCCGTGACCGGCGCGGAAGTGAAGAACTCCGATGAAGGCCGGGCTTGCCCGAAGGAGATCGGCCTGATCGCCGACGGCGAGAACAACAGCAACCAGATCGCCGACATTCAGAATCGCGGCGGGTATTGGTACACCTTCGTCGACGACGCCGGGTCGAGCGTCGTGCCGGAAGCTGGCAAGAACGGCGGTACCTTTCAGATGACGCCGGGCGGCGCCAACGGCTCCAAGTTCGCCGCGCACATGACCGGCGCCATCGGCGGCGGCGGCACGATCTACGCTGGCATGGGCCTCAACTTCGTCGACCCGAAGGGCCAGTACGACGCTGGCAAGTTCAAGGGCATCACGTTCTGGGCCAAGAAGGGCGCGGGCTCGACCGGCAACGTGCGGCTCAAGGTGCCGGACATCTCGACCGATCCGGACGGCAAGCTGTGCAAGGAATGCTTCAACGACTTCGGCCTCGATCTGCAGCTGACCGACGAGTGGACGGAGTACACGATCCCGTTCACCAGCATGAAGATGATGAAGGGCTGGGGCTCGCCGCGCGCGGACGGTATCGATCCGAAGACGATTTACGGCATGCAGTGGCAGGTCAACGAGCCCGGCGCGAAGTTCGACATCTGGATTGACGAGATCGCGTTCACCGGCTGCGGAGGCTGAAGCGCATGCGCGGCGTCCGGGTCTGTAGCTGGCTCACGCTCGCAGGGTGCGCGCTCGCGTGCACTCCGCGTGGTGCCACGCCCGGCGCCAGCGCTCCAGGCGTAGCGTCGGGCGCAAGCTCCGGCGCTGCGGCAGGGCAGGCTGGCAACCTGCTCAAGGCCAGCACGTTCGACGACGGCGTCAGCGTGCCGTGGACGACTTCTTTCACGGCGCCCGCTGACGGCGCGGCGGAAGTCGAGAGTGGCGCGCTATGCGTGACCGTCACCAACAAGGGCAGCAACAATTGGGACGCCCAGCTGCGCCACCGCGAAATGGTGATTCAGCACGGTCACACGTACACGGTGCAGTTCAAAGCCTGGGCTAGCGCGGCCACGATGGCGCGGCCCAAGGTCGGCATGAGCGGTCCGCCCTACGCCGAATACTGGAACGCCACCATCGATCTGGACGCGGCGCCCAAGCTCTACCGCGGCGCCTTCACGATGGGCGAGGCCGACGACGCTACAGCGGAGTTTGCGTTTCATATCGGTGGCGGCATGGCTCACGCCGCGCTGCCGTTCAAGCTCTGCATCGACGACGTCCAGCTCGCTGATCCGGAGTTCACTCCCGAAGCCAAAGCCGCGGGCGGCGGCAAGACACCGAAGCTAGCCGTGAACCAGCTCGGCTACTTACCAGGCGCCGCGAAAGTGGCCACGCTCGCGACGGGCGCGACCGCAGCGCTCGACTGGCAGTTGTCCGACGGCGCCGGCAAGCTGATTGCGCAGGGTAAAACCACGCCGTTTGGCCAAGACGCGGCTTCGGGGGACTCGGTACAGCTGGTCGATTTCAGCGCCATCAAAGCCGCGGGCCAGGGCTACACGCTCAAGGTCGCTGACGATCAGAGCTACCCGTTCGACATCGGCTTTGGCATCTACTCCCAGCTCAAGCTCGACGCGTTGTCGTACTTCTACCAAACGCGGAGCGGCATCGAGATTCGCAGCGATCTCGTGCAAGATCCGTCGCTAGCGCGACCAGCAGGTCCGTCCGACAAGAACGTGAAGTGCGGTAAACGCGCCGGTTGCGACTACGCACTCGACGTTTCGGGCGGCTGGTACGACGCGGGCGATCACGGCAAATACGTGGTCAACGGCGGCATCTCGCTGTGGACACTGCTGGACGAATACGAACGCGCGCAGACGCTTGGCACCAGCGTCGCTGATTTCGGCGATGGCAAGCTGCGCGTACCCGAAAAGGGCAACAACGTGCCCGATCTACTGGACGAGGCGCGCTGGGAGCTCGACTTCTTGCTGAAGATGCAGGTCCCGGGCGGGAAGCCTTTGGCCGGCATGGTGCATCACAAGATGCACGACGTGGATTGGACGGCGCTCGGCGTGGCCCCCCACGAGGACAAGCAAGAGCGTGTGCTTTTTAAGCCCAGCACCGCGGCGACGCTGAACCTGGCCGCGACCGCCGCGCAAGGCGCCCGGCTGTGGAAGACGCTCGACCCGGCATTCTCGGCCAAGTGCTTGAAGGCCGCCGAAGTGGCTTGGGCGGCGGCCAAAGCCAACCCGAAGCTGCTCGCCGAGAAAGAGATGAAAGGCGGCGGCGCGTACGACGACGACAAGGTCGACGACGACTTCTACTGGGCGGCGGCGGAGTTGTTGATCTCGACCGGCAAGCCCGAATACCGGCAATTCGTCGAAGGCTCGCCTTGGCACAAGCGGCTGCGCATGGACGCGGGCGGCCACACCTCGAGCATGAATTGGGCCGTGACCGATGCGCTCGGGACAATCTCGCTCGCGGTTGCGGCGGGGGTCGACGCCGGTTTGCAGGCGACGGCGCGGAAACAGCTGACCAGTGGCGCTGACGAATACCTGAAAGTTCTCGCGACCCAGGGCTACCGCACCCCGCTCAAGCCCACCGCTGACGGCAAGTACATCTGGGGCTCCAACTCGTTCGTGATCAACAACTTGATCGTGCTCGCGTTGGCCTACGACTTCACCAAGCAGCAAAAATATCTGGATGGTGTGGCGACGGGCATGGATTACCTGCTCGGCAGAAATCCGCTCGGTCAGTCGTACATCACGGGCTACGGTGAAAAGCCGCTGCAGCACCCGCACCACCGCTTTTGGGCGCACCAAGCCAACACCAAGTACCCGTCGGCGCCGCCCGGCATCTTGAGCGGCGGCCCGAATTCGAGCATCGACGATCCGTACGCCAAAGCCGCCGGCCTCAAAGGCTGCGCGCCCGAGAAATGCTTCGTCGATCACATCGAGGCGTACTCGGTCAACGAGATCACGATCAATTGGAACGCCCCTCTCGCCTGGGTAGCCGCTTGGCTTGATGAGCGCGCGCACGCGCAATAGCTGACCGAAGAAGAGAACAAGCAATGAAGTTCGGACATTTCGACGATCAAAACCGCGAATACGTGATCACGACGCCCAAGACGCCGTATCCGTGGATCAACTACCTCGGTAGCGACAACTTCTTCGGTTTGGTGTCGCACCAGGCGGGCGGGTACTGCTTCTTCCGCGACGCCAAGCTGCGTCGGCTCACGCGCTACCGCTACAACAACGTGCCGACCGATTCGGGCGGTCGGTATTTCTACATCACCGAGGGCAAAGACTACTGGAGCCCGAGCTACATGCCGGTCAAGCGCGAGCTCGAGTCATTCGAGTGCCGCCACGGCCTCGGTTATTCGAAGATCACCGGTAAGCGCAACGGCTTGAAGTGCGAGCTGTTGTTCTTCGTGCCGCTCGGTCACACCGCCGAGGTGCATCAGGTCACGCTGACCAACGAAAGCAGCGCCAAGAAGAGCTTCAAGTTGTTCAGCTTCGCCGAGTGGTGCCTGTGGAACGCGCAGGACGACAGCGCCAACTTTCAGCGCAATTTCAGCACTGGTGAGGTCGAAATCGACGGCAGCACGCTGTACCACAAGACCGAGTACCGCGAGCGCCGCGACCACTACGCGCTCTATCACGTCAACGCGCCGATCGCCGGCTTCGACACCGATCGTGAGAGCTTCTTCGGCCTGTACAACGGCTTCGGCGAGCCGGATGTGGTCGCCGCTGGCGAATCGAAAAACTCAGTCGCCAGCGGCTGGTCGCCGATCGCATCGCATTGTCTCAATGTCGAGCTCGCGCCCGGCGAGACCAAGACGTTCGTGTTCACGCTCGGCTACGTCGAGGTCCCCAAAGACAAGAAGTGGGAGAAGCCGGGCGTCATCAACAAGCAGCCGGCAAAGCAGCTGATCGACGCGTTCTCGACCACCGAGCAGGTCACGGCCGCGCTCGCCAAGCTGCGCGAACATTGGAACGGCTTGCTCGGGTTGTACGCGCTCGATTCCAAGGACGAGAAGCTCAACCGGATGGTCAACATCTGGAATCCGTACCAATGCATGGTCACGTTCAACATGTCGCGCAGCGCCTCGTACTTCGAGTCGGGCATTGGGCGCGGTATGGGTTTTCGCGATTCGAACCAAGATTTGCTCGGTTTCGTGCACCTGGTGCCGGAGCGCGCTCGCGAGCGGATCATCGACATCGCCTCGACGCAGTTTCCTGATGGCAGCGCGTACCACCAGTACCAACCGCTCACCAAGCGCGGCAACAATGACGTCGGCAGCGGCTTCAACGACGACCCGCTCTGGTTGATCCTGGGCGTCGCTGGCTACATCAAAGAGACCGGAGACTGGGCGATCCTCGACGAGCAGGTGCCGTTCGACAACGATGAGAAGAACAAGGCGTCACTGCTCGAACACTGCAAGCGCTCGTTCGACCACGTGCTGAACAACCTGGGTCCACACGGCCTGCCGTTGATCGGGCGCGCGGACTGGAACGATTGCCTGAACTTGAACTGTTTCTCGGAAACGCCCGACGAGTCGTACCAAACGACTGGCAATCGCGTCGGTCGTACCGCCGAAAGCGTGTTCATCGCCGGCATGTTCGTGCACATTGGCCCTGAGTACGCCGCGTTGTGCGATCGCCAAGGCCAGGCCGACGAGGCCAAACGCGCCCGTACCGAAGTGCAGAAGATGGAGGGCACCGTCCTACGCGATGGCTGGGATGGCGAATGGTTCCTGCGCGCCTACGATTTCTTCGGCAAGAAGGTCGGCAGCAAAGACTGCCCGGCTGGAGATGCGCAAATTCTGATCGAGCCGCAAGGCTTCTGCGTGATGGCCGGCATCGGCGTGAAGACCGGCGAAGCCAAAAAGGCGCTCGATTCCGTCAAAGAGCGGCTCGATACGCGCTACGGCATCGTGCTCAACAACCCGCCGTACGCTGAGTACCACGTCGAGCTCGGCGAGATCTCGTCGTACCCGCCGGGCTACAAAGAGAACGCCGGCATCTTCTGTCACAACAACCCGTGGATCATGATCGCCGAAACCGTAATTGGTCGCGGTGACCGCGCCTTCGACTACTACAAGAAGATCGCGCCGGCCTACCTCGAAGACATCAGCGAAATTCACCGCACCGAGCCGTACGTTTACTCGCAGATGATCGCCGGCAAAGACGCCGTGCGCCACGGCGAGGCCAAAAACTCCTGGCTCACCGGTACAGCGGCGTGGAACTTCGTCGCGGCGTCACAGTACCTGCTCGGCGTCCGCCCCGAGTTCGACGGCCTCTCGGTGCGCCCGTGCATCGGCACCGAAATCCCCGAATTTACCGTCACCCGCAAGTGCCGCGGCGCCACCTACAACATCAAAGTCAAAAACATCCGCGGCAACGGCGACGTCAAACTAGTCGTCAACGGCAAACCCATCCCCGGCAATCTCGTGCCCTACGCCAAAGCCGGCGAAGTCGTCAACGTCGACTGCGAAGCGTAATCCGAGCGAGTCCACAGCGAGTCGGGGAGGGCTCCGAACGACGGTGTAGCAGCCGTCGCTCGGAGTCCTAAGGATTTTCTTGGGCGCAGCCTCGAAACGCGTTCGCGTCGCTCTGCATCGCGCCGTTCAGGGTATGCCGAGCGCGCGCTCGAACAAACAAACCCTTCCCGCCTTCCCGCCTTCCTCTGACCATTGGTCTCATTTCGCGATTCGAGCACGAGCGAACAGGAAGGCGGGAAGGCGGGAAGATTTCTGTTGTTCGAACAGGCGCCTGAGGCCCAATCGCGGTACGCCGGCGTCCAGTTGCCAGTACCACCCACC
>JBBSAB010000064.1:0-44593 GCA_038252755.1 Polyangiales bacterium
CGCGCTGCCCAGGTGGGTCCACCTCAGAGACGCCTGCTAGGCGGCCAGCCTACTTGCAGCCGCTTGTCGAGGTCGTAGACGCCACCCTCGCGCGCGCCTACGATCTTGCGATCGCGCCATTTATCGCCGCGATCTAGCTAGATTGTGGCCGTGTGCGCGTTCACGACCGATTTCACACGGCCCACAGCCGTCGGTACTTCCTGTGGGATGAAGATACGTCCATTGCCGAACTCCGTGCCGTCCTGGCTGGCCCCGACGAACGCGAGCGCCAGAGTTACTCGGCAAGATGCTGCGGGAGGCACGCGACACTGACGCCTGGCAGTTCGTCAGCCCGGCGGACGTGGCCGCTGCCTTGCCCACTCTGTCGCGGCAGCTCCGGCGACGTCGCCCGTTTTGGGACTACTTGATCGGCCGCTGGCGTGCCCAAGGGCTGGTTCCTTGATGACGCGGGGGCGACTCAGTCCGTTTCAGGTCGCCGTGTTGATTGAGTCTTTCGCGCACGGGCTGGCGCTTCAGCTCGCCAGTAGCTTCGTGAGCTCGCCTGAATCCACCAGCCGCTTCAGGTCGTTGAAGCCGCCGACGAAGCTGCGTTTGACGAAGATCATCGGGAACGTAGGCCAACCGGTCCACATCTTGAGCGCCAAGCGTAGTCGCCACTGACTGAGGTAGCTGCCGAGCCCCAGGTACTCGTAGCGGATGCTCTGCTCGTCGAGCAACCGCCGCGCGCGGCCCGGGAACGGGTTCATGGTCATGCCGACGATCACGATGTCGTGGGACTGAACCAGGCCATCGACGCG
The DNA here is from genome assembly GCA_038252755.1 of Polyangiales bacterium. Lineage (GTDB taxonomy): Bacteria > Myxococcota_A > Polyangia > Polyangiales > Polyangiaceae > PMG-095. The sequence continues at coordinate 798 of JBBSAB010000064.1, forward strand.
CGCCACGAGCTCGCTTTGATAGCTAGCCAGCTTGCCGGTGATGGCCGGGTGGACACGAGCCGAGTCGAACGTGATGCGCGAGGTCGAGGACATGGGAAGCGTCCTAGTACTGGTGGCCAGGGCATGGCTAGCGGGAGCACACACTTCTTCACAAACCAGGCGCTGGGGCGACTGGCGTCAAACTCAAGTTTCGCGCGGCTCGGCAGCGCTTTGCCGACAGCTCGACGCCGAGCGCGTCGAGTCCCAGCTCGTTGGCGACAGCCAGCACGGTGCCGCGGCCGCAGAATGGATCGACGACGCGACGCGCGGCCGTCGAGTCGAGCAGAAAGCGGCAGGCTGCCTGGCAAGCGCGCGTACCCATCGCGCGGCTCCACGGCATGTCGCCGGCGTCGGGCAACACGTCTGCGCTCGGTTTTTTCGGCGGTATGCACTCGCCGAGCGTGAACCCCAGCAAGTGCGAGTAGCTGGCACGGCCTTGCGTCAGCGTGCCGGGCGGCTGCCTGCAGACGATCTTGTGAAACAGCAGCTTGGCGCCGACGCGCTCGCCGGCTTGCTGCACCAGGTACGCCTTGTCGACCCATTCGCCCAGGTGACGGACGTCGCTCTGAAAGAACACCGACGGCATGCCAGTTGCGGGCCAGCTCATTACTTGAGCCGCTGCGTCGACGAACCAGCGCTTCCAGCCGTCCAGCCCTGGCCCCAGCCCTGGCAGCTCGGAAACGTCCGGCAGCGACGTGATGACCGCGTCGCTTGTCTCGGCCGCGTGCTCTCTCAGCCAGCCCAGGGCTTCCGCCTGAATAACGAGCCGCCCAGGCGCGCTCGTGGGCTCCGCGTCAGCGACCGGGAGCACGCCGCAAAGAGCGCCGACGCACGGCGAGTGAAGGGGGAGGGCTGAGGCTCGGATCTTCGGCAAACTGCGCGCCGCCCAGGTCGAGGGCCGCGCCAGGAGTGCCCAGACCGCCGCCGAGTAAATCCGGAAGCGTGATGCGCGTGCCTTGCGCGGTGGCGGCGGTGCGCGCGATCAGCCCGAACAGCTCCAGCTCATTGCCGGGAAACTCATGCTCAGTGAGCGCGGCGAGCGCGGCTGGCTCGATGCCGAGCGGCTCACCCGACGTGCCGACGCCGAAGCGGCTCAGCCCTTCGAGCACCAGGGCGCGCAAGTCTTCGGCCCGCTCGCTCAGTTTCGGCAGCTGCAGCTCGCGCCCAGTAAGGAGGCGAGCCAGTGCATCGTGCAGGCGCCCCGCTGCAGCGAGCGCGTGCGCCGGGCTGGGCAAGCCGAACACCAGTCCGGTCGGCAAGACCCGGGACGCCTCGTCGGCGCGCTGTCGCGAGGCCAGGAAAAGCGCCAGGTACTCTTGGATTTCGTGTGGCAGCGCGGACGCGCCCAGAACCAGCAGCGTGCCGCCGTCGGCCGCAACTAGCGGCGAGAGCGCTGGATCGCGCCACACTTCGAGGTCGCGGGCTACGCGCTCGGTAGCGTCGACGGTCACGAACGGGCCGTCGGCGCGCGGGCTGCAGAGGTGAGCGTGAGCCGCAAAACCCTCGGCATCGACCCCTGGTGGCATCAAGAGCGCGAGCGCCGCGTCGACCTTTGCCAGCCGCTCTATGCCGTCGAGCGCCATGCGCGCTCCGGGGCTGAACGCGGTCGTCCGCACGCCGCGTGCCAGGCGTTCTGCGGGCCAGCGGTGGCGCGCGGTTTGTGCACCAATCGCACGGCCCAGCCGCTCGCACTCGGCCTCGAGTGCGTTGGCGCGCGCGGTCGCGACGAGCTCGCGCTCACGCGCCCGCGACAGCGCTGCCGACACCGAGATCAACGAACTGATGCGGTCCGATAAGATGCGGAGCGCGCGCGCCTCCTCGAGCGTGAGCGGGCTGTTGCGGCTCTCGCCCGGCAAGAGCACGAAGCCGAGCGGGCCGTCTTCGTCGCACACCACCGTCGCCGAGTAGGCGCTGTGCGCGCGAAACCAGCCGAGCAAGCCGCGTACCTCGGGCCGTCGGACCTCGACCGCCGCCAGGGCGTCGAGCCGCAGCGTGCGTTCCGGCTCGCCGAGCGCCAATTCGTACAGTCGCTCGGGGGCGTCTGCGCGCTCGACATGCAGGTAGCCGGCGACGTCGACGGTCAACACCTCGCTCGGCGCCTGTCGCCAAATTTCGGCGCGCGCGTTGCCCGAAGCTGCCGTCTTTTGCAGCGCCACCAGCGCCGCTGTGAGCGCGGTGTTCGGATCCGGCGACAGTGCGCCGCGGCTCGCCGCTTCGATCGACGACAGCCAGCGCGATTGCTCGGGGCCGAGCGGTCGAGCGATCCGATGTGCCAAAAGCCCTACGAAAACGCAGGCTATCGAAGCACCGATCAAGATCGTGCCGCTGGCGCCTGGGCGCGAGTGAGCCAGCGTGCCGGCCGCGACAACGACCGGTACGCCGGCGATCGCCACCGCCAAGATGCCGCGCAGCGCGCGCGTGACGCTGGTTGGCTCCGCGGCGGTGGCGGCCCACGCGGCCAGCGCGGCAGCGCCGCACATCGCCGTCGGCAAGAAGCGATCGGGCGGCGCTAGCGAAAGCGCTGCACCGAGCACGGCGACCATCAGTGCGGTGACCGACAGCGCGAACGCGCTCGACGCGCGATCACCGACGCCTAGCTCCACGCGGCGCAGGTTGCGCAGGCGCAAGCTGGCGGCGCACTGCACGAGCAAGGAACCGGTCGCGGCGCTGGTCGTGGCGTAGTCGATCAATAGCGGGTCGTGCAGAAAGCGTCCCGGCATCAGCGCGAAGGCGGCCGGAATCGTGGTCGCGATCGCCCACAGCAGGCCGCTGAACGCCGCGCCGTCGAGCGACTCGGTGGCTTTCGGCGCTGACAGCATGCCGCCCAGCGGTTTGATCCGCCCGAGCGCGACCAGCGCGCTGACCGAAGCGATGCCGACGCCGAGGTTGGCGGCCGCGTCGAGACCGGCGCGCCCTGGCCCGCCCGTGCGCGCTTCCACGAACAGCGCGATGCCGAAGGCCGTGAGCCAACCCGCCTTGCGGGCGGTGGGGCTAACGCGATCGGAGCCGGCCGCGACCTGCGAACGCCGGTAGATGGTGACGAACGCAAGAACGACCGCCGCCGTCGCCACGAGCACGATGCCGCCGGGGCCGCTCCGCGCCGCCGCAAAGGCGACGTACGCGAGCGCCAGCAGGCACAGGGCAAGCTCGCGGGTCATCCCCGGCTATATAGCGAAGATTTCGGCCAATTGCCCGAATGCCTGACGGCAAGTCGAGCCCGCGGGGCGTGGCGACTCTTGCCGGGGCGAGGGGACAGGGCTATCCGGCCGCTCGCGCGCGAGCGAGAGTATCGATCAGGGCACGCCTCGCGCCCCCCCCGAGATGAAGAAGAACTACGTCCTCGACACCAACGTCCTGCTGCACGACCCCCACGCTATCTTCAAGTTCGAGGACAACGATCTGTTCTTGCCGATCTACGTGATCGAAGAGATCGATCAGTTCAAGCGAGACTCGAACGAGCGCGGCCGCAACGCGCGGACGGTCTCCAGACTGCTCGACGCTCTCCGCACGAAGGGCCCGCTGTCAGGCGGCGTGTCGATGGACGGCGGCGGTTCGCTGCGCGTGTTCGTGCCGACGACGCGCGCCGAGCTGCCGATCGCGCTCAACCCAGGCTCGGGCGACCACGCCATCTTGCAGACCGCGATCGCGCTCCGCGATTCACATCCGGACATGCCGACGATCTTCGTGACGATGGACGTGAACCTGCGCATCCGCGGCGACGCGCTTGGGCTCACGACCGAGTCGTACGAAAACCAGGCCGTCGACTTCGAGCACCTCGAGTCCGGCGTGCTCGAGCTGCCGTTGACGGCGGCGGAGCTGGACGCCTTCTTGAGCTCCGGCACCCACAAAGCGCCGGTGGGCGACAAATTGCCGCCTAACGTGTGCGTCGTGTTGCGCGACGACGGCGAGCGGCCGCGCACCGCGCTCGGGCGTTATCACGCCGAGACCGGCGACATCCGCGCGCTGAAGGTGCCGCGCGAAGGCCTGTCCGGCGTTCGGCCGCGTAACCGCGAGCAGGCGTTCGCGCTCGATCTACTGCTCGACGAAAACGTGCGCTTGATTACCCTCGTCGGCAAAGCCGGCACCGGCAAGACGCTGCTGGCGTTGGCCGCGGGCCTCCGGCGTGTGGTCGAAGAAGGCGTGTACACGCGCCTGCTTGTCAGCCGTCCAGTGATGCCGCTCGGTCGTGATCTCGGGTTTTTGCCCGGGGACGTCGACCAGAAGCTCAACCCGTGGATGCAGCCGATCTACGACAACCTCGAATTTTTGCTGGTCGCTGGCGGCGGCAAACGCCGTGGCGTGCGTGGCTACGACGAGCTGTTCCAATCCGGACAGTTGCAGGTCGAGCCGCTGACCTACATCCGCGGCCGCAGCCTGCCGTCGCAGTACGTGATCGTCGACGAGGCCCAAAACCTCACGCCGCACGAGGTGAAGACGGTCATCACGCGCTGCGGTGAAGGCACGAAAATCGTGCTCACCGGCGACCCGTTCCAGATCGACAATCCCTACGTGGACAGCTCCACCAACGGCCTCACGTACGCGGCAGATCGCCTGCGCGGTGAGCCGCTGGTCGGCCACATGTTGCTGTCGAAGGGTGAGCGTAGCGAGCTGGCGAACATCGCCGCCAACAAGCTGTGAGCGTCCGCCGCCTGCGTCCGCTGGCCGCTCCGGTGGCAGAGGCCGCGCGGCGTCTGAAGCAGCTCGAGATGACCGTCGCGTTGTTGGATCGCGTCAGGCCGTTGAATCTGTCGGCGGAGCTGACTCGGCTTACGCGCGCATTCGAGAGCGGTCAGCGCTGCGAGCCAGCCTTCGAGTACGCGCCGCCGGCCCAGCTCGGCGCCGTGCGGCGTGAGCTGACTGAGCTCGCCGGCACGCTCGATGCCGATGATCTCGAGCAGCGGCTGCTCGCCGAACGCGCCCAGGAACTCGAGTTGGAGGCGTCGTTGGCCGAGCGCGTCGGGGCCGCCGACTTTGCCGAAGTCGCTTGTCGGCGCTTCCGATTGCCGGAGCCGCCGAACGACGCGCGTAGGCTCGCGGAGCAGTTTCTGACCGCGCCGGGCAGCGCGCCCCCCCAAGAAGAAGCCGAAGAATTGCACCTCAGTGACGACACGCGCGATCCCTACAGCCTGTGGTCGGAGCTGTCACGGCGGCTCTCGGCCGAGCGCTTCTCGGTACGGCTCGAGACCGTGGTTGGCTTGGTTTCGCTAGCGGCGGTTGCCGATGGCGCGGTGCGGATTCGGGCCGGAGCGCGGCTGACCACCCAGGTCGCGCAGCGCATTGCGCTGCACGAGGTCGAGGGTCACGTGCGGCCGCGGGTAACCGGACCCACGCTGGGTGGCGTCTTCGTTGCCGGTACCGCGCGCGCCTCGGAAGACGAAGAAGGCCGCGCGATCCTGCTCGAAGAGCGCGCCGGGCTGCTCGACGCCGAGCGCCGGAAGGAGCTTGGCCGGCGTTACTTGGCGGCCGAAAGCCTGCGCCAAGGCGCCGCCTTCTGGGACACCGTGACGCTGCTCGGACAGCGTGGGGCGACGATTGCTTCGGCGATCGAGCTGGCGAGCCGCGTCCACCGCGGCGGTGGGTTGGGTCGCGAGCTGGTTTACCTGTTGGGTTACCAGCGCGTCGCGCTCGCGCTCGGCCAACGCCCCGAGTTGGAGCGTGTCTTGGCCAGCGGCCGCGTGTCGATCAGCGGGGCGATTGCGCTGCTGGAGGGCTCAATCGAGCTCGACGACCACCGGAATATGGTCTGACGGCTTGTCTTCGTGGCGCGGTTTCTCGTCCATCCGGCAGCTCTTGCAGCGCGCGGCCAGCGCGGGTGACAAGAACGCGTAGTCGATGCGCAAGCCCTGATTCTTGCGCAGGCCGCCGCCGCGGTAGTCCCACCAGCTGTACTGGCCGGCGCGCTCGTCGAACTTGCGGAACGAATCGACGAAGCCGAGCTGCTTGAGTTCGTCGAGCTCGCGGCGCTCGTCGGGGTGAAAATGCACCTTGCCGCGGAACGCTTCGGGATCGAACACATCGCGCTCATCGCTGGCAACGTTGAAGTCGCCGCCCAAAAAGACGTCACGCCCCGGCTCGCGCTCGGTCAGCGTTCGGCGCAGCTGGGCCAGCCACGCCAACTTTTCCGGGAACGAAGGCGAGCTCACACTGCGCCCGTTCGGAATGTACGCGGACATCACGCGCAACCCGCCGACGGTCGCGGTGATCAGCCGTTTGTCGGCGTCGGGTGCCGCGCCCAAGAGGCCGATCTGAATCTCCTTCATTGGCAAGCGCGAAGCGATCGCCACGCCGTTGTAGGTGGGCTGCCCCGCCATCGCGACGGCGTAGCCGAGCATCTGCAGCTCATCGCTCGGAAACTCGTCGTCTTCGACTTTGGTCTCCTGCATGCAGAGCACGTCGGGCTTTTCGGTTTCGAGCCAGCTCAAGACAGCATCGAGGCGGGCGCGGATCGAATTGACGTTCCAGGTGGCAAGCTTCAGGGGAGAACTCCTGCGGGCCTTTTCGCCCAACAGATCCGCGGTGCCAAGGCCTTGTCAGCCTTGGCCTTTCGCATTAGACGGATGCCCGTGAGCAGCGTCTTGGGCCGGATTAGTCGTCAGACGCGGGGAGTGGCTTCGGGCTGGACGCTCGGGCAGGTTCTGCCGCTGGCTTTGCTCCTGACGCCAGGCGCGGCGTTGGCCCAGCAGTCCGGAACCGGCGCGGTGCCGGGCGGCGCTACCGGCGCGGTCGTCAAGCCGGCCGAGCCGACCCCCGCCGCGAAGCAAGCCGTGGTGGTGATGCCCGAGATTGTCCACTTCGAGAATGCGCCTTACCCGGCCGAGGCCGAGAAGGCGGGCGTCCAGGGCAACGTCGTCTTGAAGCTGACCGTCGACAAGGAAGGCAACGTCACCGCCGCTGACGTGGCGGAGCCCGCTGGCAACGGCTTCGATGAAGCCGCCCAAGCTGCGGCGCTAAAGTTCAAGTTCAAGCCGGCCACCCGCGACGGCGTACCGTTCGCGGTGAAGATCAAATACAGTTACGCCTTCACGCTCAAAGTCGTCGAGGCACCGCCGCCGCCGCCGCCCACGCGCGGTGAGCTCGACGGCAAGCTGTTCATCGGCGGCACCGAAGCGCCGCTGGCAGGCGCGGAAGTCGTGGTGGTTGCGCCCGACGGCAAGGAACGACGCGTCACGACCGACGCCAGCGGCACCTTCAAGCTGCCTGAGCTGTTGCCCGGCAAGTACAAGCTGAAGGTCAACGCGTCCGGCTTTGATCCGTTCGAAGCCGACGAAGACGTCGTGGTCGGTGAAGCGGTCGACGTGAAGTACCGCGTAGCCGCGGTCTCCGAGGGCCTCGAGATCGTGGTCAAGGGCGAACGCCCGCCGCGCGAGGTCACGCGCCGCACGCTCGAGCGCCGCGAAATTAACCGTATTCCTGGCACCAGCGGCGACGCTCTGCGCTCGTTGCAGAGCTTGCCAGGCGTGGCGCGGCCGCCTGGGCTGGCCGGCTTGCTGATCGTCCGTGGCTCCGCGCCAGAAGGCACGGCGTATTTCATCGACGGCTCCGACGTGCCGCTCATCTATCACTTCGGCGGCTTGTCGAGCGTCGTGCCGACCGAGCTGCTCGATCAAATCGACTTTTACCCCGGCAACTTCAGCGCGCAGTACGGCCGGAAGATGGGCGGCGTCGTCGACGTCAAGCTGCGTAAGCCCGACACCAAGTGCAACGCCGACTACGGCAAACCGATCGACAAGACCGGCTGCTTTCACGGCATGGCGCAGGCCGATTTGATCGATCTGCGCGCGATGGTGCAGGGCCCTTTGCCGTTCAAGGACTGGAGCTTCACGGCGGCTGGGCGTTACAGTTGGTTTGACAAATGGCTCAAGCCGGTGCTCGAGAGCGCGGGCTCGAGCGTGACCAGCGCGCCGGTCTACTCCGATTACCAGCTGATCGCCGAGCACGACACGACTAAGTCGCGCACCAGCGTCCGCTTGTTCGGCTCCAGTGACCGCCTCGAGGTCATCATCACCGATCCGGCCGCGCAAGATCCGTTGTTCGGCGGCAGCCTACGCTTTGGCGAATCGTTCATCCGCGGGCAGATCGTCAACGAAGCCAAGCTCTCGCGCTCGGTCGATCTGAACAGCATGGTCAGCATCGGTCGCGACCAGATCAATTTCTCGCTCGGCATTCTGAAGTTCGATCTCGATCTTCACCCGATCTATTGGCGCGAAGAGCTGGCCGCCAAGGTGACGAAGGGCGTCAAGATCAACGCTGGTATCGATTTTGCGATGTCGCCGTTCAAGGTCTTGGTGCGTGCGCCACGTCCGCCGCGACCGGGCGAGCCGGATCCGGGGCCGTTTGCCAGCCGTCCGCTGCGCGAATCGCAAGACTCGGGCTTCGGTTTCCGCCCGGCTTGGTACGTAGAAGGCGAGCTCACGCCGCTCGATCGCTTGCGCGTCGTGCCCGGTGTGCGTCTAGATTTCGCGCGCGACTCCGGCCACGCCGATTTCAGTCCGCGCATCAACGCTCGCTACGAGCTGATCAAAGGCGCGGGCGCCGATCCGGGCGCGGGCGTACCGTTCCAGCGCAAGACCAGCATCAAGGGCGGCGCCGGCGTGTTCGATCAGCCGCCTGAATATCAAGAGACCGATCCGGTGTTCGGCACGCCGAACATTAGCTCCAACCGCTCGATCCATTACTCGGTAGGCATCGAGCAAGAGCTGACCCGCCACATCGAGCTCAGCGTCGAAGGCTTCTACAAGGATCTCACCAATCAGGTTTCGCGCGGACCGAACGCGGCTGGCGGTTACACCTACAACAATCTCGGCACCGGCGCGGTCGAGGGCATCGAGACCCTGCTCAAGTTCAAGCCGGACGATCGTTTCTTCGGTTGGATTGCCTACACGGTGTCGCGCAGCGTGCGCCGTGACGCGCCGGGCGCTGAAGAGTACCTCTTCCAGTACGATCAGACGCATAACCTGATCATGCTCGGCAGCTACCGGCTCGGCCGTGGCTGGGAGTTTGGCGCGCGTTTTCGCGTCGTATCCGGCCCGCTCGACACGCCGGTGATCGGACGGCCGTCGCTGCCTGCGCTCTATTCAGCCGACGCTGGCTCGTATGCGCCGCTGCAGGGCAAGTCCTACACCGCGCGCTTGCCACTGTTTCACCAGCTCGATCTGCGCGTCGACAAGCGTTGGCAGTTCAAGGCCTGGGCGCTGTCGGCGTACCTCGACGTGCAGAACGTTTACAACCACCCGGCGGCTGAAAGTTTCGTCTACAACTTCGACTACAGCCGTCGCAGTTACCAAACAGGCATCCCGATCATTCCCAGCATCGGCCTCCGAGGTGAGCTATGAAAAAGGCAGCTGTGTCTTGGCTCGCGGGGCGAACGTCGCTGCTCTTGGCCGGCGCGCTGAGCCTGCTGTCGGCGGTTGGCTGCGGTCCGCAGTTCGATCCGGGTAACGAGATCAAGTCACTACGCGTGATGGGGGTGAAGAAGGACAAGCCTTACGCGCAGCCCGGCGACGACGTCAACCTGCAGCTGCTGTGGCACGATCCGAAGGGCCGCACCGACGTGCAGCGGATGTTCCTCGGCGGCTGCGTCAATCCGCCCGCCGATCTGTATTACGGCTGCTTTGCGCAGTACGGCCAGACCGCCGCGCAGGGCGGCCTACCGGCGATCGGTACTGGCGACACGTTCACGGTCACGCTGCCGAACGACATCATCTCGTCGCGACCGGCGCTCGAACCCGGGCAGCCGCGCTACGGGCTTTACATCGTATTTTTCGCTGTCTGCGCCGGTACGATCGACTTCGACACCAGCGGCGGGAGCTCGGACGGCTCGACTGGGCTGCCGATCCGCTGCCTCGACGACGCCGGCAAGCCGCTCGGGTCCGAGGACTTCGTCGTCGGCTACTCGTCGATCTACTCGTTCGAGGACGTGTCCAACGTCAACCCGTCTTTCACCGTCGACGACGCCGGGTTGGGGCAGTTCACCGTCGCCGGCAACGCGCTGATCGCCGATTGCATCGGTGACGAATGTCAAGGAAAGGCGCCGGTCGAGGTCGACTGCGACGCCGAGCCCGACCGCTGCATCAAAGCCTGCGCCGACGACGGCGACCCAACGTGTCCGGCGATCGACGTAAAGCCCGAGATCGAGCAGAAGGTCGAAAAGGACGCGGTCAGCAGCAAGTTGTTCGGCAACACCGTCACCGAGCAGATGTGGGTCAACTACTACGTCGATCACGGCGGCATCTCCGAAGTGCGGTTGCTGAACGACACGAATAGCGGCTGGAACCCGAAATACCGCGGCCAGCTCCGCGCCCCCAAAGACGCCGGCCCACTGCAAATCTGGGCTGTCGCTCACGATAACCGCGGCGGCATGGATTTCGCGCGCATCACGCTCGGCGTGAAGTAGCCGCGCGTCACTCGGACGATCGAGCGCGAGCAAACAGGGAGACGGGGAGTCGGGGAGGTTTTGTTTGGTCGAGCATCAGCCTTGAGAGCTCGACGCTGACTCGCGCGTCGAGCTGGGTTGTTGCGCCGATCAAGAAATCTCGTGCTCGTCCTCCCCGGCTCCCTGTTGGCTCGTTCGGGCCGTGCGTGTTGCCGGGACGCGTCATGCGGAAACGCGCGTCAAGCGCTGGCACGAGCAGTGCTCGTTGCTATCTTGGTAGTATGCGGCACTTGTATCTTCTGATAGCCGCCGCAGCGGCGACGATGTTTGCCACAGCATGTGGTGCATCGGCTCCGGCTCCCGTAAAGGCCCCGCCCCGTGCGGTTGACGTCGAAACCCGGGCTACTCCGAGCCCGCGGCGTCGCGACCTGCCACCACCGCTCGTTGCTCCGCCACCGGCGTACGGCAACAAGATCGTGATGGCGCAGCGCGACACGACGTCCAGCGTCCATTGAATCGCTGATTTCCACCGGTGCGAGAAAACCTAGAACGCGACGCCTCATGCGGAGGTGTCGAGTTTGGTCAGTCGCGGCAGACCGTCGACGCTGCCTTGTATTTGTCGTTCGCGTCGACCAGCTGCATCTGGAACGACCTGAACTTGTCTTTGGCGAAGTAGCCGTCGAAGGCGGCGTTGGTTTTCGCCAGCGCGGGGTCGGCGGTGTTCCAGGTGATCTTCTCGTACAAGAACGAGCTCGAGATCATGTCAGCTTGTTTCTCGATGCTGCCCCAGGCTTCGACGTGGGGCCCCTTCTGCTCGGCCGGTAGCTCGTCGAGCCCGATGTTCGGCGTGACTTTGTTCTTGGCCGCGGTGGCACTCACGACTTTCCAGGAATCGGAGGCGGCATTGCGCGCCTTGGTGCAGACCTCTTCGTCCCTGCACCCCACGACCACGGCCAGGCTGGCTGCGCCCAGAAATACGAAACACATCGGTTGAAGGGTCATCACGCTCCTCCTTGCGACCGCGGCTCCCGGTCCGAAATCGCGTGAAACCCTACCTCCATCGGGCGGCCGTCGGGGAGGAACGCTGGCCGGACGTCGACTCAGCCGGTGAAATCGGCGTTTTAGCGGGGGAACCGAGGTCGGACCCGCGGGGTCGAGCTTATGTGCTGCCGCGACCGATAACGGATTGCGGTGAGGCTAGAGATCGGAGACGCTAGACGGGACTTACCGAAGACGCCGATCGGGCAAGATGGCTCAGGTTTCCAAGAATATCCCGCCGTTAGGGCACGGCACCGTCGTCAACGATCGCTACGAGATCCGCCAAAGCCTCGGCAAGGGCGGCATGGGCGAAGTGTTCCTCGCCTACGATCGGAGCACGCAGCAACCCGTAGCGCTCAAGGTCGTGCGCGAAGAGTCGCGCATGCCCGGCGACGACGAGGCGCTCCGGCAAGAGCTGCTGCTCGCGCGCTCGGTCAGCCATCCCAACGTTTGCCGCGTGCACGATCTCGCGCCCAGCAATTGGGGGCCGATCCTGGTGATGGAGCACATCGCTGGCCAGACGCTGCACACGCATATCCGACGCCGCAAAGCTCAGGGTGGTTACACGGCCGACGAGTTCCGCAAGATCGCCAGCGAGGCGTCGGCGGGCTTGGCCGCGATTCACGCGCAGGGCTTGGTCCACGGAGATCTCAAGCCCGGCAACGTGATGGTGACGAACGATCGCGCCATCATCTTGGACTTCGGCTTCGCTCAAGAGCGCGCGCGCCTCAGCGCTCGGCGCCCCGGTGCGCCGCCCGACGGCGGTACCCCGAACTACATGGCGCCCGAACGGTTGCGCTCCGGTGGCGCTAGCCCTGAGGACGACATGTACGCGCTCGGTCTCACGCTGTGGGAAATGTGGACCTGCCGCGTGCCTGAGCCCGGCTACCGCCCGCGCGCCAAGCCGATGCGGTCGCAGATCATGTTCGACGTGCCCTCCGGCCTCTCGGTCGATGAGGTGAAGCAGATCTTCCGTTGCTTGGGCGATGATCCCAGCTCCCGCCCGAGCGCCCGCCACCTGCGGTTTTTCAACCCCAGCTCGCTCACCACGAGCCAGGTGCAGATCCCGCGTGAGCGCATCAACCCCGGTGCGCCTCCCGGCCGCTCGACGACCGAAGCGTTCGTGCCCGGCGGACAATCGCTGCTCGTCACCTACTGCACGAACGCGCCCGACGCCGCCGGTATGATGTTCTCGCTCGAGAAGCCGATGATGACGATCGGCCGTCGCGCGGGCCAAGACATCGTGATGCCAGAGGCGACCGTCTCGGGCGCCCACGCCGTCCTGCGTTGCCAGAACGGCTCATGGACGATCGAAGACGTCGGCAGCACCAACGGCACCTACGCCGACCACAGCTACGAACGCAAAAAGACGGTCGCGGTCCTGCACGGCGCCGAGCTGCAGCTGGGCGAGTCGCGGGTGAAGCTGGTCAGCTTTCAAGACCGCTCGCCGCAGCACGAGCGCGCGCGTGCGTACTTGCTGCGCCGCGACGGCCTGACCGGGCTGTTTCAGCGCGACGAAATGGTGCGCGCGATTGAAGACGAACGCGGCTACGCGGAGTGGTCGAACGCGCCTTTGGCGATCGCGCGGTATCACATCCGCGGTCCCAACCGGCACGTCAGCGAACGGCCGACGATCTTGGAGATGTTGGCCTTGCGCCGCGCCGCACAGCGCGTGCTCGAGCTGACCGAGATGCTGCTGCTCAGCTTGGTTCCGGCAACCGCGGGTCGCACCGGGCCGCTCAAGTTCGCATTGGCGATGACCGGTCCCAGCCTCGACGAAGCTCGTAACGTGGTGGAGCAGGTCGTTTCGCAGGTTCAGGGCTTGATGCCCGAAGCCCTCGATTTGGCCGCGACGCTGGTGCGGGCAGAGCCTGGGCAGAACGTCCACGCCCTGCTGGATGACTGACTAGCGCAGGCCGATGGCCGGACCGCCGTCTCGTTCGTCGTTTCCTTCCGTGCCGGGCGAGCCGCGCATGCGTCGCCTCGGCGTGGGGTCGAGCGGCGGCGGTGACCGGCCGCTGCGCGCGCAGGTGATCGTCGCGCTGGTCTGCGCGGCGATGTTGCTGGCGGTGCCGCTCTACTTGTGGAGGAAACCCTCGACCAAGACGTCGGGCACGATCGCCACGGCCAGCGCGTCGGCCAGCGCCGGAGCGTTGGCGTCGCCCAAGCCTGCGACGCCCGCCACCACGCCGCCCGCAGCACCACCGCGGCTCACGCTGGGCGCCGTGCAGAAGGTGCGCTGCGGCTCGTCGCCGGCGGCTTCCCCGAACGAAGGCACGTTGTGCGACACACTCGGTCCGTTCGAAGAAGCGCTCAAGAAGGCGGTCTTGGCTAGCGAAGACTGCACGCCGAAAGCCAAGGTCAAAGGCTCGATCAACTTCGTGCTGACCGTCGATTTCGCGCACAAGAAGGTGCACATGTTTCCCGGAGCCAGCGGCGAGTGGCACGGCAAGCAAGCCCGGCGCATCACCAGCTGCGTCGGCAACGCCGTCAAAGTCGCCGACTGGAATGTCCCGCACCAGTACCGCTTCTACGCGCTCGCCCTGCTAGCGACCTACGCGGGCCCACCCGGCAGCGATATCACGGCATCGCCGCTTGCGAGCGGCATCCCGGCACAACCTGGCGGCCCGACACTCCCTACGTTCGAATAACGGCTCGAGATTTTTTCACAAGGAGATCGGGAGATTTGGGGATTTGAGACGCACGACAACGCACCGCAACTGCGCAGGTGTCGCACGGTCCCGCCCGTCTCGAACCCAAAAAATCTCGCCTCCCAATCTCTTGATCTCTTTGTAAGAAATCTGGGAGCCGCGCGGTGCCGTTAAGCGGTTTTGATGCTGTCGAGCAGCTTGTAGAAGTCCGGCTTGGCTTGTTTGATCGTCTTGCTCGGGCCGGTCATCTTGAAGAAGTACGCGCCAGAGGGCGACTCGACGATGCCGCCGACGAGACCGTAGTTGTCCTTCGGCTTGCCGCCGCCCATGCCGCCGGAGAACGTGCCTTTTTCGAGCTCGACCGTGTGCTGGCGCAGGCCGTTGGCTTCGCGATCAGCGCGCTTCACGTCGCCGGGCTTCACCTCGCCGAACTGCTTCACCCAGCGGTCGACGTTGGCGTCGATGCTGCCGCCTTGACCAGGGCCGAAGTAAAAAACCGTAAGCTCGCCATCTTCGCTGTCACCTGCAGCGTGCGGCACGACGAAGCTCGCCTTACGCATCGGATTCGAAGGCGGTACGCGCTTGAACGCCGGTGGATCCACCCAGGTGATGTGCAATGGTTCCTGCTGCGCCGAGCCGGCTGGAGCTGCTGGCGGTGCCGCTGCTGGCGGTTGCGCGGGCAGAAACGGTGATGGCGGCTGGGCGCCAGCCGCGCTGGGCTCTGGGGGTTTCTTCTCGCACGCTATGCATGACGCGAGCAGCAGCAGCGCGAAGAGCCCGCGAGAACCAGGACGGAGACGAGAGCTGTGAACCGAGAATGCTGCCATGAGCTAGAAAACGGGCTTCTAGCATGCCCGCGGCGAGCATGATAGGAGCGGCAAGGATGCCTCAAGCGGCCGCCACGTACGTCGATTGGGGCGCCTTTGCGGCAGCCGTGCTGGCGCTGATGACCGTCGACTTTTTGGTCTTCGGCCGCACGCCGCACATGTCGTTTCGCGTGGCCGTGCTGCGCAGCTTGATGTGCCTGGCGGTGGGGCTTGGCTTCGCCGGCTTCGTCTATGCGCGGATGGGCACCAATGCATCCCTGCAGTACCTCACGGCGTACGTGGTCGAAGAGTCGCTGTCGGTCGACAACCTGTTCGTATTCCTGGTGCTCTTCAACTACTTCGGTTTGACCGAGAGTCGTCAGCAGCGCGTGCTGTTCTGGGGCATCGCTGGGGCGGTGGTGATGCGTGGCGTGTTCATCGTCGCCGGTGCCGCGCTGCTGCACCGCTTTCATTGGATGATGTACGTGTTCGGCGCGTTCTTGATCTACACCGGCGGCAAGCTGCTGTTCAAAGGCGAGGAAGAGGCCAAGCCCGAAGATAACCCAGCGCTCAAGCTGGCCCGGAAATACATCCGGACGACGACCGAGTACCACGACAACGATTTTTGGGTGATTCGTGAAGGTAAACGCTTCGCGACGCCGCTGTTTCTGGTGCTAATCGTGATCGAGCTGACCGACGTGATCTTCGCCGTCGACTCGGTGCCGGCGGTGTTGGCCATCTCGCGCGACACTTACGTCGTGTATGCCTCGAACATCATGGCGATTCTCGGCCTGCGCGCGCTGTACTTCGTGCTCGCCGGCATGATGGGACGCTTTCACTACTTGGGCACTGGTTTGGCCCTGATCCTGATATTCATTGGCGCCAAGATGGTGAGCGCCAAGTTCTTTCACTTGCCGACTTGGGCGTCGTTGGCTGTCATCATGGGTGTCTTATCCGGCTCGATCGGACTGTCACTGCTTCGTCCCCAGCCCGCCGAAGGGCCCCCGGACCCTACCTAGTCGTCGTCATCATGAATCTGATCCTGAGCCACTCGATGCTGCTGCCCGCCCGCCAAGCCTCATGAATCCTCTTCACGAACGCCGCAGCGGCATCCTGCTTCATCCGACCTCGCTGCCTGGTCCGCATGGCCACGGTGACCTCGGGCCCGAAGCGCACGAGTTTTTGCGCTTCCTGGCGCGCTCGGGTCAAAGCCTGTGGCAGATGCTGCCGGTCGTTCCGGCCGGCGGTGGGGATTCGCCGTACGACAGCCCGTCGTCGTTTGCCGGTAGCCCGGAGTTGGTCAGCTTGCGCTACTTGGTCGAGGACGGCCTGCTCGAAGAAGCGGACTTGGCCGCGCCAGCGCGGCTGCGTGAATGCAAGCGAGCGCGCTACGCCGCGGCCAAGCGCTTCCGCGCGCGCCGGCTGCGCAAAGCCTTTCGGCGTTTTCAAACCGGCGTCGCGCGCCACGGCTTGGAAGAGCTGCGCGAACGCGAGCGCTTTTGGCTGCCGGACTACACGCTGTTCGCGGCGCTGAAGACCGCCCAAGCCAATAAGCCTTGGTTCCACTGGCCCGCGGAGCTGCGGCGCCGTGAGCCGCACGCGCTTCAGGCTGCGCGTGAGCAGCTGGCCGAGGAAATCGCTTACCACGAGTTCGTGCAGCTGCTGTTCGACCGGCAATGGCAGCGTTTGCGCGGGCACGCGCGGCATTTGGGTGTGCTGCTGCTCGGCGATATTCCGATGTTCGTGGCCCACGACGGCGCCGACGTCTGGCAGCACCAAAACCTGTTCCTGCTCGACGAGCTGGGCGAACGGCGCGGTGTGGCCGGTGTACCGCCCGACTACTTCAGCGCCGACGGCCAGCGTTGGGGCAATCCGCTATACGACTGGGCACGCCTGCGCGAGACCGGCTACAGCTGGTGGATCGAACGGCTGCGCAGCAACCTGCGCCGCTTCGACGCGATCCGTCTCGATCACTTCATCGGCTTTCACCGCTACTGGGAGATCCCGACGCGCTCGCCGAGCGCTCGCGAAGGCCACTTCGTTGAGGCGCCCGGGCACGACTTCTTCAGCCGCGCTCGCGAAGCGCTCGGCGACCTGCCGTTCATCGCCGAAGATCTGGGGATCGTGACGCCCGAGGTCGAGAAGCTGCGCGACGCATTCGAGTTGCCAGGCATGCGCGTCTTGGCGTTCGCGTTCGCGGACGGCGCGCAGGCTTACTTGCCGCATCGCTTTCACGAGCGCTGTGTCGTGTACACCGGCACTCACGACAACGACACGATGGTCGGTTTTTTGGAAACTGCCGAGCGCACCGGCACCCAGCACGAGCGTGAACAGCTGACCCGCCAACGTGAGCGCGCGCTGAACTATTCGGGCAGCGACGGCCGCGAGCCGCACTGGGATCTGATCCGATGCGCGCTGGCCTCGGTGGCCAATACCGCGATTTTCCCGATCCAGGACGTACTCGGGCTCGGCAGCGAAGCCCGCATGAACATCCCCGGAACGCCCAACGGAAACTGGGGCTATCGGCTCGACGCCGGGCTGCTCTCTTCCAAGGTAGCGGCTAAGCTAGCTAGCCTGACCGAAACGTATGAGCGGCTTCCTTCCAGTCTCCGTCGCGATCCGTGAACGCCTGTGGCGTGCGCGCGTCGTTGCGCTCCTGCTGGGGCTGAGCCTCGCGGGCAGCGCGCTCGGACAAGTGCCGGTGTTCGCGCCGGCCGCCGCGCCCGCGCCTACGGCTGAAGATCGGCTGCCCGACGCGCCGTCGCCCGCAGCCGCGCCGCCCGCTGCCGAGGTCCCGGTCGCGCCGCTACCAGTTTCGCCACCCGAGCCGGCACCGACGCCGGTCGAGGACGCACCGCCGTCGAGCGACGCGGCGCCTGCCGCCAATGCCAGTCACGGCGTGCCGGTGCGCTACACGCTGGAGGCGATCCAGGTGCGCGGCAACTCGCGTACCCAGCGCCGTGTCGTGCTGCGCTACGTGCCGTTCAAGCCCGGCAACGTCTTCGACGTCGATGACCCCGAGGTCGAGCTATCGCGCTACCGCCTGCTCGGCACCGGCTTCTTTCGTGACGTGCAGTATTCGCTGAAGAAGGGCTCGGAGCGCGGCCTGGTCGTGCTGGTCATCGACGTGATTGAGCGCAACACGATCGTCATCAACGACGTCTCGATGGGGCTCGCCGCCGACGATGGCAACAACGGGCGTGTGCGGCGGCTGAGCGGCTACGCGGGCCTTGACGTGGCCGAGACCAACCTGGCCGGCACCGGAATCACCCTCGGGGGTGCCATGGCGTTTGCGTCCAACCAACTCGCGCTGCGGGTGCGGTTCCTGGATCCGGCGTTTCTCGGCAGCAATTGGATGGTCGGCGGCTCGCTGCTCTACAACAACGCCCAGGATTTCTTCGGGACCTCGCTCGTGAAGTGGAACGATCCGAACCAGCGCATGAATTACGACTCAGCGGTCGTAAACTACACGCGCTTCGGCGGCTCGCTTGGTGTTGGACGTGACTTGTCAGTCAGTACGCAGGTTTGGCTGCACTACCGGCTCGAGTCGCTCAACGCCAGCTACCCGTACAGCGCCTCGCAAGTGCGAGGTTTCGCCACCGAGCCGATCGATTTCGACATCATCCGCGGGCGTAGCGTACTGTCGACGTTGCGCGGAACCTTACAGGTCGACACCCGCGACCATCCGTTCTTACCGACGCGCGGCTCGTTCTCGACGATCACGGCCGAGGTTGGCCTATTGCCGGCCGGGCGCGACTACGACTATGCGCGCGTCGACGTTCAGACCTCGCGCTGGTTCAAGCTGCCGTGGCGCGATCACGTGCTGCGACTGTCGGCGTTCGGTGGAGCGATCTCCGGCGATGCGCCGTTCTTCGAGCAGTACTACGTCGGCGACTTTACCGATTTCTTGCCCGACCGCGTGTTGGGCGTGACGTTCGATCACCGGTACCCGAAGAACTTCCTCGGCACCGAGATCGTCGAGGTGCGCTACGGCAAGTACGCGTTCGACGCGAACGCGGAGTATCGCATCCCGCTGTACCGCGGCCACCACACGGTGTTCGGCATCGACTTTTTCGGCAGCGGCGGCGTGTACAGCGTGGCCAGTGACCGAGACTTCACGCACCCGCCGCGGGCGTACTCCGGTTTCTCGCGTTTTCCGCTCGATTTGACCTTCAACTTGGGCTTCCGGATGGACACCAGCGCGGGCGGCTTCGTGTTCGCCTTCTCGAACGTGCTCGGCTTCCTGCCCGTGCGCGGCCAGGGACCCGCGGGCAATGAGTAGGTCAGCGCGCCTTCGCCAGCTTCGGCGCCGGGCCTCGCTGGTGGCTTTCGCGCTGCTGGCGTTGCCGGCGCCCGCTCGCGCTCAAGCGCGCTCAGTGCAGACGCGCGACGCGTTGTTCGAGTGGGATGCTGAGGCCAAGCTTTTGTACTTGAGCATCGGTTTTCGCGACGTGATCGATCCCGAGCTGCAGGCCAAGCTGTCGCGCGGCTTGCCCACGACGATCGTGTTAACCGCGACCATCTACCGTAGCGGCGCCAGTGCTGTGCAGCCGCTCTCGACCACTGCACAGACGTGTCGGGTGACTTGGCACGTTTGGGAAGAAGCCTACCGAGTCGAGATCACTCGGCCCGGCGGCAGCCAAGTGCGCTGGACCACGACCGTCGAGGGCGTGCTCCGCCGTTGCGCCGAAGTGCGGCGGCTGCTTGCCGGCACGGCCCAACAAATACCCGTAAATGCGCCGCTATTTTGCTCGGCTAAGGTCCAGGTGAATCCGTTGTCGCCCGAGGTCATGCAGAAGCTCAAGCTTTGGGTGCTGCGGCCTAGTGGCACCGGTACGGCGGGGCCGAGCGACGCCTTGTTCAGCACTTTCACCGGTCTGTTCCTGCAACGCCTAGGCGACGCCGAACGGGAGTTGAAATTCAACTCCCGCCCGCTCCTGCCAACCGTGGTACGGCCATCGACAGAGCAAAAGTAATGTCGCACGGCTACCCGCTCAACCTGCTGCTCGATGACCGTAAATGCGTGGTTGTCGGTGGTGGCTCGGAAGCCGCGCTGCGGGCCGGTAACCTGCTCGAAGCCGGCGCGCAGGTGCTCGTCGTCGGTGAAGAGGCGACGCCAGGTCTCGACTTATTGGCTTCGTCCAGGCTGCGCGTCGAGCGTCGACGCTTCGAAGACGGCGATCTAGACGACGCTTGGCTGGTCGTGCAAGCCACGCTCGACAGCGAGCTCGCGCGTCGTGTCGGCAGCTTGTGCCAGACGCGGCGGATCTTCTTCTGCGCCGTCGATCAGCCTGAAAATAGCAGTTACGCGCATTTGGCGCTGGTACGCGCTGGCTCGTTGACGCTGGCGATCGGCACCGAAGGTAGGGCACCCGCGCTCGGCCGGCGCTTGCGCGAAGAGCTGGCGCGCGTGCTGGGCGAGGCCGGCGCCGCCGAAGAGGTCGAACGGCTCGCGGCGCTGCGCACCGCCACGCCCAACGCCGAGCGGAAAGAAGCGCTCGGTCGCGCCGTCGCTGACGTTCACTTCACCGGCGCGCTGCGTTTCCGCAAGGACTAGCCTCGGGAACGAGAGAACAGGAAGGCGGGAAGGCGGGAAGGCCCGCGGGAATGAGCTTTTTGTGGGGCTTCGCCCCACAAAAACACCTTTGCCTGGGCAGCTTCCCGCCTTCCCGCCTTCCTGTTGTTTCCTTCTTCGTGAGCGTTACAGCGGGACGAGGCGGGGTTGCATCGTGACGCGCAGTAGAGCGACGGCCTTGCGGTCGCCGTCGAAGCTGAACGGGATGCGGCGAACCGTGCCGGCGATCGTGACGACTAGCTCGCCCGTGGCGCTGCCAGCGCCGGCGCCGCGTGTCAGCTCGACCACGTATTCCCCGGCGGCGGCGCCGCGCAGTGAAAGACTTTCGCGTGAGGTGCTGGTGGTGTCGCGCGCGCTGATCACCGAGCGGGTGCCGGCGCCGAGCCACGAAACGCGGTGACCGTCCGTGTCGAGCAGCGAAAGGTCCAAGTCGGGGCCGCCGTTGAAGCTGGCTTCCAGCCGCAGATCGCCTGTCAAAAGCCCGTCGTCGGTCGGCGGCTGAGTCAGGCGTTGCTCGATGTTGGCGCGGTCGCTGGCGTTGGCCGCTGCCAAAAGCGCCTCGGCGACCTCCGACATGCCGGTCGAACGGGCGCAGCGCACCGCGTCGGCCACGAGCACCAGGTCTTGGCTCTTGCCTTCGGCGATCGCGATGCTGTGGCGGCAAGCCAGATCGAGGTGGCCTGCCCAGCGCTCGAGACGTGCCAACCGTTTGTGCGACGCGGTGTCGCCGGGGCGCACGTCGAGCACGGAGCCGAGCATGCGAATCGCGGCGTCGCGATGCCCGCGGCGTGCCTCGACGTCGGCCAACGCCGTGATCGCTTCCGGATCGAGCGGCTCCTTTTCGAGCCAGCGCTCGGCCAGTCGCGAGGCCTCGCCGAGATCGCCCGCGGCGCTGCTCAGCGCGAACGCCTTCTTCAGGCTCTGCCGCCGTGAATCGTCGCGCGACAGCTCGCGCTCGGCATCGGTCAATGCGCTGCCGCTGGCGGCCTTGGGCACGAAGCGGTCGGTGAAGATCTCGCCCTTGCGTTCCCAGATGCGGCGCATCGGGACCATCGTGCGCGGACGTTCGATCGGGCGCCGGATCGGGCTCGGCTGGAGCACCATGCCGTCGTCGATCGCGATGCTGCGCTTTTTCGGAGCCGCGCGTTCCTGCTCGGGCTCGGCCGCGGTGCTCGGGGCTGGAGGCGGCGCAAATGCGGGTTTTCGCGCCGGGGCACCGCGGTTCGCATCCGGGCTCGGCCCAGCCGGCGCCATCGGGGCGTCGAAGTCTTCCATCCTGCCGAGGCCTGAAAGGCCGCCACCTTGGGCGTTCGCGGCTTTGGGTTTCGGGGCGGGAGCGGGAGCGCTACGCGTCGCCAGATCATCGCGGTCGCGCTTCTCGGCCTTGTCTGCCATCGCCAGCGGCGATTCTTCTTTGGTTTTGGTTTCGTCGTCCGAAAGCGCTAGCTCGCCGCTGGTGGTCGAACCTTCGGCTTCGAGGTCGGCGGTGTATTCCGGAGTCTTTCGGGCGTTGTCGAGGCCGAAGGCCTTGTACATGGCCTCGCTCTCGAGCACGAGCAGCGAGGTATAGCGGCTGGCCACGCTGTGCTGGGTCGAGAGCGCGACCGCTTCGCGCTTGGCGCTTTCGCTACCGTCGCGTTCCAAGTCGGCGATCCGAGCCGACGCAAACAGCCGTGGCACGAACGCGTTGCCGCTCGAGTCACTGGCCGAGAGGTGTAGCGGGTAGCGTTGCTCGAACGGGCGACCGTTGACGGTGCCGCGCAGCACGGCGTCGCCTTCGAGCTGCAGGTTATTCAGTCTGCCGGTGACGACGATCTCGCTACCAGCCACGATCGGGTCGAGTCGCGCCGGCGCCACTTGCGAGATGCCGTCCGGAAGCTCGAGCCGCACGTCGCTGAGCGCGGCGCCGTAAAGGGCAGAAAGTGCTGACAAAGCGGCGTCGGCCAGCGGCTGACCGGGCACGTAGGGCAGGGCACTGCCGCCGCCGCCGCGGGCCAGGGCGAACAGCGAATCAGCGTCGGACTCGGGCCCGATGCCCAGGCTGGTGACGCGACCGCCAGCCGGCAAGGCGGCGTGGACGGCGCGTTCGATGGTCGCAGGCCGGGTGGGGCCGGCAGTCGCGGTGCCATCACCGATGTAGATCACGTGCGGTGCCCGACCCGAGTCGCCCAATGCGGCGAAGCCACGGCCGACCGCGAACGTGATGTCCGAGGCGCCCTCGGGCGTCTCGTGCTCGAGGAAGCGCCGCACGTCGCGCGCGGTCTGAGCGCCTGGCGCGCGCAGGTCACCGGGCATCTCGCGGCACGTGCTGTCACAGGCCAGCACCGTCACGCGGTCGGACGGTTCTAGCTCGCGCGCCAAGCGTGTCGCAAGCGACGTCGCGCGACGGTAGTTTTCGCCGAACACCGACCGGCTCGCGTCTACGACAAGCGCCACGGCGCGTCCCGGTCCGTGCGCGAGCGCTCTGGGCAACTGCGGGCGCAGCGCCAGCGCGACGTACGGCTCAGCGGCATCGCCGCTGGCTGTGGCGTCCCGGTAGGCCCAAGCTGAAACCTCGGCGGTGCGGTCGGCGAGTGCGTAGTCGACGCCAAAATCGCCGTTGGGAACGAAGGATTTGGCGTCGAAACGCAGGTGCTCGGCGCCGTCGGTCTTGTCCTTCGCCACGTCCCAGCCCGGCGTGCGCACCCGAAATGCCGGGTCGTTGCCGCGCACCTGCACGTCGACGGAAAAATCGAGCGGCGTGCTGTTGCCGCTCGGGTCAAAGCCGAGCGGGTAGCTGTAGTGCCGCACCGACGCCGACTGCTTGACGAGCTGCGAGTATGCCAGGACCACACGGCGCGCGCCGCGCCGTGGGATCGGGTAAATGCGCAGCTCGAAGCGACCACCGCGCTGCCACTCGAGCAGCGCCGGATCGCGCCACGGCCCTGGTACCCAGACGATCTCGTCCTTGATTTCCTGGCGCAACTGCGGCGCGGCGTTCACGATCGCGCCGCGCCAAATCGCCGCTGCGCGTTCGCGATCGACGAACGCACCTTCCTCGAGTTTGCCGTCTACTTCGAGCGCGAGCCGCTCGATCTTGGCGTCGGGCGGTAGCGGGAAACGGAAGATGCCCTCCAGCACGTCATCGGTTTGGTTGGTGAAGACCTCTTCGACCTCGGTGCGCGCGACGCTGCCGGCGATCTTCACGTGTACGCTGTGCGATTCGAGCCGCACGGCGCCGGAACGCTCGGTCTTTTCACCCGGTTTTTGCGCTTTTAGCTCGCCGAGCGCGCGTGGTCGCGCCTCGGGCTCGGCTTCCGGCTCGGCCTGAACGGCTTCGCTCCAACCCAAGGCTTCGCCGAGACCCGCCGCGGCTGCGCTGGTGACTGGGGGCGAGCCCGGATACACGCGACCTTCTTCCCCGGCCAAGACGACGGCTTCGTGGCCGCGGCCGTCGGACAGCCGCACCTCGCCGCGGGCGACGTGTACGCTCGTCGATTCGTCGTCGTTGCGCAGCGAAAACTTGGTGCCCAACACATCCAAGTGCCCGCCCTTGAACTCGAAGCGCGCGCCCCAATTTTCGTGGTGCTTGACGTCGGCGACCACCCCGCCCCGCGTGAGCTCGCCGCCGCGCCCGCGCGTGGAGAGGCGCAGTACGGTTTCGCGATCGAGCGAGAGCGTGCTGCCGTCGCTGAACGCGAGCTCGGCTAGCGTGCCGCGATCCGTTCGCAGCTGGGAGCCGGCCGGCACGTCGTCGCCTTCGCGCGCGTCGTGGCAAGCACTGCCGGTCGGGGCGCAGACTTCGAGCTTGCCGTCGTGGGTGACCACTTTTGCGACCTTGCCGCGCCAGGGCGGGCCTGAAAGCTCGGGATCATCAGCGCTGGTGCCCGATTCTTTGGCTCGGCCGAAGAGGATGGCGGCAGCGCCGGCGGCGGCCAGCACGGGGATTGCCCAGCGCTTTGCCAGAGCCGAGAGCGGGCGGCGAGCTGCGAGCTGCGAGCTGCGAGTGGGAGCCGGCGAAGCCGGGGCGGGCGCCGCGACTGGTTGCGGTGGGGCTTCCGGCACGGGTTCGGCAGCCGGCTGCGTTGGAGAAACCGGCGCTGAAACACCCGACGGCACTTCAGTCCCGACAGCTCGGAGCTCGGAGCTCGGAGCTCGGAGCTTCTCGGCGAAGCCGTCCGGGAGTTGAAAGTCGCTGCCCGCCTCCGTCATCAAGAGCTCAGCGCGTTCGGCGTCGTGGCGGGCGTCGCGGCAGGTGTCGCAGCCGGCGACATGGTCCAGCATCTCTGCCGGAGCGCTGCCGTCGAGCACGCTGGCCATCTCGTCCACGATCCGTTCGCAGCTCACGCCGTTCGTATTCTCGTTCATGACTTGTCCTCACCGAGCAAGCTGCGCAGCCGCGCGAGCCCACGCGAAACGCGCTTTCGCGCCGCGGCTTCGTCAATCCCGCAGGCTTGACCGACTTCGCGAAAGCTCAGCTCGGCGGCGAAGCGCAAGACCAGCGCTTCGCGCTCGGTCGGTCGAATCTCGCTGAGCAACTGCCGCGCGCGCCGCGCCATGCTCAGCCGTTCGGCGCTGGGCTCGACGTCGGGCGCCGTCAGGCTTTGTTTTAGCTCGCGCTCGCGGGTTCGCGCTTCGAGCCGCCGCGCGCAGCGACGCCGAGCGACACTCAAGAGCCATGCGCGCAACGTGCCGTCGCCGCGAAAGCTCTCCAGGCCGTCGAGCGCCGCCAGCAGCGTCTCTTGCAGCGCGTCTTCGGCTTCGGTTTGCGAGCCGAGCAGCGTCATGCACGTGCGCCCAATCGCGCGTGCGTGCTCGTCGATCAACAGCGTGGCGGCGCGCTCGCGATCGTTGCGCGTCAGCGCCTCGAGGATCGACTCGTCGGAGCTTGGACGAACAGGCGCGGGTTGACTGGGGGTAGGGCTCTCAAGGCTTGCGTCCACGCCGGCTTCCTCGTCGCTCATGTGCGCGGCTCCCTGGTTTTCGTGACCGGAAATGTTCATCGCAAGTTGCCTGCTCTGTCGACAACGCGCTTCGGGGGCTCGCCCTTGCACTCGGCGCGTCGGCATCTTGAAGGACGCCCCAGTCATCGTTCCGGTCTTCGCTGACGCTCAAAATCGTGTTTGCTGCCGCGAAAACGCCATGCCGTTCATGCAGTTAGGCGTGATCGCGCAGCGCCGGGCCTGTCGTCCTACGCTCAGGGGGTGCCCGAGCTTCCCGACGTCCAGATCTACGTGGAGCGACTCTCTGCCCACCTTGTCGGACAGCGCGTCACGGGGCTTCGGCTACCAAAGCCGTTCTTGGTACGCACCTTCGACCCGCCGCTGACCGCCGTCATCGGTAAGCGCGTCGAGGGCTTCTCGCGCATTGGCAAGCGCATCGTCTTCGAGTTGGAGGACGATTTTTTCTTGGTGCTGCACCTGATGATCGCTGGGAGGCTTCATTTGGGAGAGCCCGGCAAGAAGCTGCCCGGGCGCATCGGTTTGCTCGGCATCGACCTCGAGCGCAACAGTCTCGTCTTGACCGAAGCCGGTACCAAGCGCCGCGCTAGCTTGCATCTCGTCAAAGAGCGTAAATCGTTGCTGGCTTTCGTGCGCGGTGGCGTCGAGCCGTTCGAGGTCGACGAACAGGCCTTCGGTGCCGCGCTGCGCCGCGAAAATCGCACCATCAAGCGCGCACTGTGTGATCCCACGATCGTGAGCGGTGTCGGTAACGCTTACTCGGACGAGATCCTGCACCGGGCGCGGCTCTCGCCGATGCAGCGCACCGGCAACTTGAGCGGCGCGGAGGTCGGGAGCGTGTTCGCGGCTACGCGGCAGGTGCTGCAAGAGTGGCTCGTGCGGCTGCGCGCGGAAGCGAGCGACGGCTTCCCGGAGAAGGTCACGGCCTTTCGCCCGGAGATGGCCGTCCACGGTAAATTCAAGCAACCGTGCCCGGAGTGTGGGACTGCGGTGCAGCGGATCGTCTACGCCAACAACGAGTGCAACTACTGCCCGCGCTGCCAGACCGAGGGCAGGCTATTGGCCGACCGCGCCCTGTCGCGGCTGCTGACGAAGGACTTCCCGCGCACGATCGAGGATCTCGAGGAGCTTGCTGCCGCCCGCGCTCGGGACGTATAAGTAGAGGGCTTCGGAGAAATTCCCATGGCTTTTCGCAGCATCCTGGTCCCGGTCGATTACTCCGAGCCTTCGCAGCGGGCGCTCGAGCTGGCGCTCACGCTCGACGTTGGCGCTGAAGTGACGGTCGTTCACGCGTGGGATCGGCCGTCGTACGTGGGCGATCACGTCGTCTCGCATCCCGACGGCTCGCGCCGCTCGCTGTCGGAGCTGATCCGCGAAAACGCCGAGCGCGACATGACCGATTTCCTTTCGCGTGTGAAGAATCCCGCCGGCAAAGCCTTCAAGCACCGCCTGATCACCGGCGAACCGGTCACTTCGATTATCGAGGAAGCGAGTCAGTCGGGCTACGACGTGCTGGTCGTCGGCACGCATGGCCGCACTGGCATGACCAAGCTCCTGCTCGGTAGCGTGACTGAAAAGCTGATTCGGCTCTCGCCAATCCCCGTCCTGACCGTCCCCCCGCCGCGCTGAGCGAGATCATGAATTAAACCGGGAGACGGGGAGGTCGGGAGATTTTTTGTAGGGGACTAGCTAAGCTAGCGTTGGCGTCGACGCGTCTGGCGAACCCCGACGCGTCGGTTCGCCTACAAACAAACCCTCCCCGACTCCCCGTCTCCCTGTTCGCTCGCGCTCGCTGCTCGGGTTCAGAAGCCGGGGTTGCGGATCGGTGAGACGAACGGGCCTTTGCGCGGAGTGCCGGTCGTTCCAGGCCTAGTGGTCGGCGAGCGCTTGCCGCCAGCCGGACGTCCCGGCGTCGCACTGGAGCTTGGCGCGGGCGTTTCTTCGGTTGGAAGATCGGTTGGCGCTAGGTTAGGCGTCGTCGGCGTCGTCGACGGCGGCGTCGGCGTTTCGACGACGAGCGGCGTGGGAGTCGGTAAGGCAATCGGCGTTTCGGCGGCGGCCGGGCGTCGACTTTCGTCGTGCCCAAACGCAAAGCCCAAACCTGCGCCAACCAGCAAGATCACGCCGAACGCCACGTACAGCAGGTTGCGCCGGCGGATGCTTTCGGAGCGCGCGAACGACGGCGGGGGTTCGGTCGACGAAGCGCCAGGCAGCGAACGCCCATCGGCGCTCGGGGTCATCTCGCGGCCGATGCCTTCGAGCACCGTCGCCGCCTCGTCGGTGGTCGATTCCGGTAGCTGCAGCTGTGGCGCCGAGCGTGACATCTCCCGCCGATCGGCTTGCTCGAGCGCCTGCTTGATCGCCTGCTTCTGGCGTTCGAGGCGATCGGGGAGCAAGCGGCGGATGAACTCCGACACCTCTTCGTCGGTGCTCTCGCGCATCGCTATCGGCAGCGCTCGCGTCAGCCCGAGCAGCATGTCGTTCGCGGACGGGTAGCGCTTGGCCGAATCTTTGGCGAGCGCCTGCATCACGCACGCTTCCAACCCTGCCGGGTAACCGGGTACCAACACCGACGGCAAAATCGCTGGCTCTTCCGAGCTGATGCGGGCGATGGTTTGGGCCTGATCGTCGCCGCGGAAGGGATGCTTCCCGGTCGTCATCATGTAGAGCAAAATGCCCATGGCGAAGACGTCGGTGCGGCGGTCGATCTTCTCGCCACGCAGCTGCTCCGGCGACATGTAAGCGATCTTGCCCTTGAGCTGACCGGCCTCAGTCTGGGTGTCGAGGCGCGCGGTGGCTTTGGCGACGCCGAAATCCACGACCTTGACGACGCCGTCGTACGTGACGAGCACGTTCTGCGGCGAGACGTCACGATGCACCAGGCCGACGAGCACGCCGTCTGGCTCGCGCAGCTCGTGCGCGGCGTGCAGGCCACGGCAGGTTTGCGTGGCAATGTGCACTGCGATTGGAAGAGGGATCCCGCCGCGCGTGGCGGCGTACTTCATGATGATGCTGAGCGCCTCGCCGCTCACCCATTCCATCACCAGATAAAGGATCCGGTCCTGCTCGCCGAGATCCATGATCTCGATCACGTGCGGATGCCGGACCTGGGAGGCCAAGCTGGCCTCGTCGAGGAACATGCGCTCGAAGCTGGGGTCGTCGACGAGACCCGGCAGCATGGTCTTGATTGCGACCAGCTTTTGGAAACCGCGGGTTCCCTTGAGGCGCGCAGCCCACACGCTCGCCATGCCGCCCCGTGCCACAGGCATCAAGAGCTCGTAGCGGCCGAGCACCTGCCCGGGCGAGACGTCATCCAACATGATACGACTGCCGCGAAGCTTATCACCGCCATGGGGGTGGCGAGCGAGAGCCATTCGGCAGGACGTTGGCCGGCCTCAGGCCCGAACCTGAATTCGGCTGACAGCAGCGCACCTACATTGGAGTCAATGTGTGGTGGCCGACGGACCGGCGTGCAGCTCGACGCGCCCTTCGACTCCCGAGCGCAGCGCCAAGACCTCACCAGCGCCCGCACCTGACGCCAGGACTGGCGAGTGTGTCGTCAGGATCCACTGCACGGACGGTAGGGCGGCGCGCAAGGCTCCGGGCAGCTTGAGCGCGACGGCTGCGTCTTGATGCAGGTCGACCTCGTCGATCAGCACCACACCCTCAGCGATGCGTGGGTCGCGGTCTGGGTAGGCAGCCCAGAGCGTTCGCACCGTCAGCGCGCCGAATGCGACCAGGTGGCGGACGCGAGTGGGCAGCGCGTCGAACGGCACGCGCGCGCCATCGGCCCCCCGGAACATCGGCTCCCAGCTCACGGCGTCGAGTCCGAGGTACCCAAAGCCGGTCAGGTTCACCAGACGATCGACGACCTTGAGCATCGCCGGTCCGAGCGCGTCGAGCCGCACGTCACCCTCGAGCGGGCGACGCTCCGCGAGCGCGCTGCCGATTTCCGCGTAGGCGAGCGCTTGCTTGGTTTCGCGTGAAAGATCGGAGCGCGTGGCGTCGTCGAGGCCGGCGGCCTGCTTCACGTCGTAGCGCGCCACGCCGCGGCTCGGGGACGAGATGGCGATTGGCTGGCGCGAGAACCAGCGCGTGGCCGCGATCGACAAGAACGCGAAGCCGCCTTCGCCCGCGACGCGGTCGAACAGTGCCTGTTCACGCCGCCGCGTCAGCTCTTGGTCTTCTGGGCCGGCGAGCTTCACGTTAGGGCTGGCGACGCGCAGCGGATGCGGGCGCTCGGGATCGTCTTGCCCGAGCAGCCAATCGGCGGTGGCCCAGGCTGCGGCGCTGCCATCGGCAGGTTTTGCTTGATCGGGGCGCGGCTGCTGCGCAGTGGCGTGACCGGGGCGTGAGGTGCCGATCGCCGCGAGCAGGCTGGTCTTGCCGACACCACCGCCGCCGTGAATCACGTTCATGCGTCGCGGCTGCTCTTGCTCGTCGGTGAACGAGAGCTCCAAATGGGCGAATGGGCCCACGCCGTGCAGCTCCGCGCGCAGCAGGTACATGTCAGTGCGAGTGTACCGCGTTACCGGCTCGCTTCGGCGCGCTTCTTCAGAGCTTGATTCAGGTAGACGGAACCACGCGCGGCGAGGGTCAGCGCGTTTCCGGCGAAGCGCAGCAGGAAGCCCGAGAAATTCTGGCCTTGGACCACGCGCGTGACGCCCCCCGGGCGCTCGCTGAGCACGAAGAAATGCTCGGCCTCGAGCAACGCCGGAGACAAGTAGCGGCCGCGCCAGCGCAGCTCGGCGTTTTCAGTCACGTGCGTGACCTCCGGTTCGAGCACGTAAGTCTTGCCCTCGGGCAGGCTCATCTCGACCGATAGTTTTTGGCCCACGGCGAGCTGGCCGCTGACCGAGGTCAGGAACGGATTCCATTCCTCGTAGCTTTTGAAGTCAGTCAGGACCCCGAACACGTGCGCGAGCGGCGCCGCGATCTCGACCTCGAAGCGCAGCTCGGTTCGGGGCATCGCGCGCCCGGTTACTTTCCGCTACCCAAGAACGGCCTGGGCTCGCGGCGCTTCTTGACCGCTGTCATCGCGTCGTCGACAGCCGCGTCGTGGTGGAGGCAGGGGTAGCAGTCCATGCGCTTGTTCGCGCCGCAGCCGAACTTGCGCGAGAGCTTAGCTAGTAACGCCAGCGAGCGGCGGTCGCCTTTGTCGAGCACGCGCGGCAAGAGCGCTTGGTTCTGCTCGCACGTCTCCGCGATCCGCAGATCGAGGGCGATTGCCAGCTCCGGCGAGGCCTTGGCTCGCACCTCTTTGCTGAACACCAGCGAGCGCGCCAGCTCGGTCGCGCCGTTGCGCACGACGGTGCCGGTCCACATCTCGTAAAGCAGATCGGAGCTGAGCGGCCCCGGCGCTTCCGCCATCGCGCTGAGCGCGTCGGGCGCGGTGAGTGGATCTTCGGCAGCGTGGCGCAGCTCAGCGAGCGTGGCCGCGTCTTTGAAAAGCCCCGGATCACGCGCGAGCTTTTGGCGCAGCTGAGCGACGCGCGCGACCTCGCGCTGGCGGCGCGACGACGCCAACGCCAACGCTTCGGCTTTGGTCAGCTCTTCGGCGCGGCGCGCTTCGAGCGCTTCGGTGTCGATCGAGCTGGCCGGCAGGGCCGGGGCCTGTGAAGTCGTCGCGGCGGGCGCTTCGGGCGCTGCTTGAGCGGCTGACGCCAATGGGCTCGGTAGAGCCGCGGGCATTGCGCTCGCGCTCTCGGCCGGCGCGGTCGTGCTTTCGTCCGGGCGCCCGACGGCTGCAGCGACGAACGCCGATGCTAGCGCGATCAGCAACACGAGCGGCGTAAGCAAGCTCCACAGCGGGACCTCGCCACCGGCGAAGCGCACGCGCTGCTTGAGCGCGCTCAGCACTGAGGGCGCGGGCGGCAACGAGAGCGTCAGCGGCGGCGGAGCGCGCAGCTGCGGTGGGTCGCTGGGCGGCAAGACCGCGCCAAACGCCATGACCTCGGTCGCCTCGGCAGGCTCCGAGTCGCTGTTGCGCAACGGCGGCAGCGGCGACGGTAGCGCTGCAGGTAGCGGAGAGGGCAACGACCTGAGGCTGACGGATGCGGTGGGCTCGTCGTCAGCTCCGGACGGCGTGCGAAAGCTCGGCAGAGGCGCTTCTGAGGGCGGCGGCGGTGGCACCGAAGGCGAGGGGGGCGGTGGCAGTGCCGGCGGTGGGGGCCGCGACGCTCGTGAGGGCGGTGGCGGCGGCAAGCCAGGCACCCCCGGGCGATTCGAGTCGGCGAGCGAGGCGCGCTGCATCGCCTTCAACCGCGTCTGGATGTCGGTGTCGATTTGCGTGACGGCGGGAGTCTGCGCCAGGTCGTCGTAGTTGGGCAGGCGCCGCGTGGACGGATCCTCCGGCTCTAGCTCTGCGCCGGGCGCGCGAATCTCAACGGCTTCAGCCGGAGGAGGTGCGACGGACCAACCGGAGTCTACCAGGGACGCGCGCAGGTCTTTGGGGTCGGGGCCCCGTCCGCTCATGTCTCAACGAGGCTAGCACGCCGCGTCGTCACTCCGTGGCAGGTTAGTGACGATCCTCGACTTCGCGTCGCTCCGTGGCCCGGACTTCAATAATCGTCAGGAGGATGTGGGGACGACGCCTTCATAGGCGCGCCGATCCGCCTGGCTGACTTCGGGCTCGGGACGAGCCTCCGTCAGCTCTGGGCCACGCAAGATAGCTTCGGCGTCTTGCGGTACGCGGCGGATGACATGGTCATGACCAACGCATGCCAGCGTCGTGTAACCCTCAGCGATGAGCTCTTCCTCACCGCCAACCCCCACGGCCGCGCGCAGCAGGCGGTAGTCGAAGCGCATCTGCACGCGCTGCAGGTCGGCCAGCCGCGTCTCGATGCAGAGCAGCTCGTCGAAGCGCGCCGTGCGGCGGTAACGGACGTGGACTTCGACCACCGGCAGGTGGATCCCGAGCTGGGTCCACGAGTGGTAATCGAGGCCGCGCCGCCGCATGTACTCCACTCTCCCGACTTCAAAGTAGGAGATGTAGGTGCCGTGATGGACGATGCCCATCAGGTCGGTTTCTCCAAAGCGAACCCGTACCGTATGACGGGAGACGCAGTGCTTAGGGAGATCGCCTTTCAAGAGGCGCGGGAAATTACATAACACGTGCGGGTATTCGCAAGCCCCGCCTGGCCCTTCACGCATAATGCCGCGTTATTGGCGCGAATTTCGACGCCGAATTCCGAGTAAGCTAGGCGCCGCTTGCTCAAAACTCTCAGAATTCGGGACGGAGCCTCACCCTCGTGGGTCGACGGGGAGGCTGGCGCCCACCCCCCGGCGGAGGGTGAGAGGCTGTGGGTGGACGTCGTTTCTCCAACCCCGGAGGAGCTCGGCCTGCTGCGCGAGCGCTTCGATCTGCACCCGGTGGCGATCGACGCGTGCCTGCACATCGATCAGCGCCCCAAGCTCGAAGAGTACCGCGGGCAGCTGTTCGTGGTGCTGCATCGGTTGGTCATCCCCGAGGGCCTCCAGCAGACGCTGAGCAGCGTCGAGCTGCACTGCTTCCTCGGCGCGGGTTACCTGATCACGATCCAAGACGCCGAGCTCGCCGAGGTGCGCGCGGTGCGCGAGCGCTTGCTCAGCGAGTCAAGCTTGCTCGAGCGCAGCTTGGTCTACGCGTACTACCTGATCTGTGAGCGGCTCTCGCATTCGAACTTCGACGCGCTCGACTTGCTGTTCGACACTGTCGAGAGCATCGAAGAGTCGGTGTTGAAGCAAGACGACGCCGACGTGCTGCCGAAGCTCTTCTTGGCTAAGCGTCGGCTGGGCGGTGCGCGGCGACTGATCGTGCCGCAGCGCGAGGTGATGTCGCTGTTGCTCGAATCCGGAACGCCGTTCGTCGATGACCGCGCGCGCCCGTATTTCCGCCGCGTGCTCGACATGCTGATGCGCATGTCGGAAGCGATCGATACGCAGCGCGAGATTTTGAGCAACGTGCTCGAGGCGCATTTGTCGATCGTCTCCAATCGCACGAACGACATCATGAAGAGCCTCACGCTGTTGAGCGCGATCTTCCTACCGCTCAGCTTCGTGACCGGTTTTTTTGGGCAGAATTTCTCGCATCTGCCGTTCGACAACGTGGCCCTGATGTGGGCCGGCCTGAGCCTGTGCTTGCTCCTGCCCGTCGGAATGCTGGCCTGGTTCAAGAGCAGGAAGTGGCTGTAGCGACGGCGCTGAGCCTTAGAACTTGCCGAGCAGTTGCGCGCCACCGAGGCCCGGTGCCAGCGCGACCGACGGCTCGGTGCTCGGGCCGCTCGTCAAAATCAGTACCAAACCTCCGGCAACGGCCGCCACGCCGACGGCCAGCGTGACGTTGGCGATCGTCGTATCCAGTTTGCCAGCGTCGATATCAGACTGCTGCGCGCGGGACGGGCATTGGCGGTCCGGAGGCGGGCAAACTTTGTCGAGAGCGGAGATCTTGGAGGCGCGTAGGCCGAAGAAGACGCCTGAGGCGCCGAGGCTGGCGATGCCGATGCCGCCGATCACGTAGCCGTAAACTGGGCTCCGGCCAGCTGCGGGTCGCGCTGGGCCGCTGATCACCACCGGGGCGACCGGTTCGGGCTCGAGCACGATCTCGATCGATTCGCTTTGCTGCTCGGCGACGCGCATCGATTTTCGGAACGGCTTGAAGCCTGGAGCTTTGGCTTCGACCGTGTGCGGGCCGGGATCGATCGGCATCGGCTGACCAATCATTTGATCGCCCAAGCTCACGCCGTCGATCGCGACGCTGGCGGCCTCGGCGCCGGTGCCGCGCTTCACGGTGATCTTCGGGATGCGCTGGCGCAACGATTCGCGCCGGCCTTCGACCTCTTCGGCGACTTGGTCGGCCTTCTCGGCGCGCGCGTCGGAAGCCGCTAGCTCGTAATCGCCGAGCGCTGCCACGAGCTTGCCGAGCTTCTCTTCGCACAACGCCATGTTGAAGCGCACTTGCGGCGTCGACTTCACGGCCGCGACATCCTTGAGCAGCGCCAACGCGCCCGCCCAATCGCCGGCGGTCTGCAGCGCGAGCGCTTGTCCGAATTGCTCTCGCGCGAGCTTCAATGCATCTGCGCTCGAGTCGGCTGCGGGGTCTTGCGCGAACGCCGGTGCCGGCAAGACGCCGAGACCCAGACCGACCAAAAGGGAGAGAGCTGCTCGACCACCGAGCACCCGACGAACAGGCCAACCAACGGAGGGGATATGACGCATGTGATGGGGCGACGGGCGATAACCGAGCCTGCCGCAATCCCCGAATATACCATCAAGCAGTTTCCACGAGTAAAGGGCGGCGGTGATAGGGTTCCGCCCGGTTTGGAACGGTCGGTCACAGAAGCGTCTCCTAGCGCACACGCACCCACTCGAGCGCAGGCGGGGCTCGGGCTTGAGCGCATGCAGGCGGCACGGCGCGTGTCGCGCGTGCTTTGGGTCACGCTCGGCCTCAACGTCATCGTAGCGGCGAGCAAGATCGCCTACGGCCACGCGACCGGTGTTCTGTCGATCCGCGCCGACGGTTTTCATTCCCTGACGGACTCGGTCAACAACCTGGTCGGGCTGATGGGCGTGTATTTTGCGTCGCGGCCGGCCGACGCCGGGCACCCGTACGGCCACGCTAAGTTCGAGGTGCTGGCGGCCGGCGTGGTCGGGCTCTCCCTGCTCGGCATGGCGTACGACGTGCTGACGAGCGCCGCCGGGCGCTTGTTCGGCCACGCCCAAGCGCCGCACCTTGACGCGCTGGCGTTCGTGGTGCTGGCCGGCACGCTCGGGATAAACCTGCTCGTCGCGCGCTACGAACGTCGGCAGGCGGAGTTGCTCGGTAGTCCATTTTTGGCCAGCGACGCGGCGCACACCAGCTCGGACGTGCTGGTCACGCTGGGTGTGATTGTGACGGTCGGCCTCGTCAATGCCGGCTTCGCTGTCCTCGACTCGGTGATGGCGCTGGCGATTGCCGGGTTCATCGCTTGGGCCGGCGTGCAAGTCTTGCGGCAGAATTTGCGCTACCTCGCCGACGCGGCCGCGCTCGAGCCCGAGGCCGTGCACGCGATCGTCCTTCAAGTAGCCGGCGTCGCCAGCGCGCATAAGATTCGCACGCGCGGCGCGCCGGGTGACATCCACGTCGATTTGCACGTGCAGGTCGCGCGCCACCTCGACGTGGTGGAGGCGCATCGCGTCACGCATTGGGTGATCGACGCGATCAAAGCCAGGCTGCCGGGCGTAACCGACGTGGTGGTGCACACGGAACCCGCCAGCGTTGATCAGCCTTTCAACCCCATGCCGCCGGACTAATCCGATTCGGGCAGAAAAATCGCTGCCGCGGCTGGGTTTGGCATGCCGCATGCTCTGTGAGGGGCATGGCCCAAACCTCAACCAAGCCGTACGTCATTGTCGTGGGTGCTGATTTTTCCGAGGCGTCGGAGTTGGCGGTCAGCAAGGCCTTCGAGATGGCGGCCGGACAGCCGCCGGCCGAGGTGCATTTGGTCAACGTCGTCCAAACATACGGCCCGCAGGTCGCGTATGAGATGCCTGTCGACTCGTCGTCGCTGGCGGTGCTGACCATCAACGAAGCGCGCGCCCGATTCATGAACTACGCTGATGCCGCGCTCGCACGCTTCTCGGAAGGCAAGAGCATGCGCCCTCAGTTCCGCGTGGTTACCCACGTCCGGTTCGACGCGATCGCGGATGAGATCGCGCAGTTAGCCGCGGATTTGGAGGCAGATTTGGTCGTGGTCGGTACGCACGGACGGCGCG
This sequence comes from Polyangiales bacterium, assembly GCA_038252755.1. Taxonomy (GTDB): domain Bacteria; phylum Myxococcota_A; class Polyangia; order Polyangiales; family Polyangiaceae; genus PMG-095. Next base: position 36,950 of record JBBSAB010000064.1, read on the forward strand.
GGCTGTCGCGCGTGCTGCTCGGTTCCTCGGCCGAGGCGACGGTGCGGCTCGCGCCGTGTCCGGTGCTGGTGGTGAGGCCCAAAGCCGTGCCGGAGGCGTTGCCGCGCATCGAGCCGCCGTGTCCGCTTTGCGTGGAGGCGCGTCGCACCACGAACGGCACCGAGATGTGGTGCGAGCAACACCGCGAACGGCACGGGCAACGTCACACCTACAGCCAACGCGATCGCGTCTCTTCGGACGCGGAAATGCCGCTGTTGATTCGGCGATAGCCGACGGCCCCCGGCGGCTTCGTTGCGGCGTTTCGTGCGCGGCGCGGCGTTTTGTCGCGCGGCCGCGGGCTATTGTGACAGCGGCAAAATTTCTGCCCGCAGTGCCTGCACTTGATCGAATGCCAGTTGCTTGAGGCGCGGCAAGTCGGCAGCAGTCATGCCAGCGGTCGAGATCGGCTTGCCCACGCGCAGCACGCCCTTCGCGAAGCCGGGACGCCAGTCGTGCTTGGAGAGGGCGTTTTGGGTGCCAGCGACGGCCATCGGCAGGACATCGGCGCCGGCTTCGATCGCGATCTTGAACGCCCCGTCCTTGAACTTTTGGATCTCGCCGGTCTTGGATCGCGTGCCTTCAGGGAAGATCATCACCGGAACGCCGCGCTCGAGCCAGGTCTTGCATTCGTCGAGCGCTGCCAGCGCTTTGGCAGAGCCGCGGTGCACGCCGACGTCACCGACCAACCACATGCCCCAGCCGACGAACGGCAACTTGAACAAGCTGCGCTTGGCCAGCCACTTCATCTCCCACGGCAAGTGACAGATCAAAAAGACGTCGGTGTGCGAGCAGTGGTTGCTGACGCACACCGTCTTCGGTGCCAGCTTTGCGGGCAGCTCGCCGTGGATCCGAAACCGCCACATCGGACTGAACAGGGCCGCCGAGTGCGCGACGATCCGCAGCGCTCGTCCGGACACCATGCGTCGCGAGTCGAACGGCCGCGTGAAAACGTAAATAATCGCGACGCACGTGAAACCGAGCGAAGCGACGAGAAATAGCTCGATGCAGGTGATGATGGCCAGGAGGGTGCGCACGGCGACTGGAGACGCCTCTTGCCGCAAAATAGCCTTCGTTGCAATGATGCCGCGCGATGGGACCCGAGCTTCGACGTCATGCGCGGCTGCCGCTCGCGCTTTTGGGGATATTGGCGGTCATCTCGCTGTTCACGCTGTGGTCGCCCCCCGCGGGTCGAACCAGTTGGTTCTTGGAGGTCGGACCGGGGCTGATCGAGGTGGCGGTGCTGGTGGCGGTCTATCGGCGCCTGCCGTTGTCTCATCTGATCTACGTCGCGATCTTTCTGCACATTCAGATTCTGATCTACGGCGGCTACTACACGTACGCGCTGACCCCGCTCGGCAATTGGGCGAAGGAGCACTTTCACCTTGCGCGCAATCACTACGATCGGATCGGGCATCTGGCGCTCGGCGTGGTCCCGAGCCTGCTGGGCCGCGAGATCTTGTTGCGTTGCACGCCGCTGAAGCGCGGCGGCTGGCTGTTCTTCTTGGTGTGCTCGGTGGTGCTCGCGTTCGCGGCGTTTTGGGAGCTGCTCGAGTGGTGGACGGCAGTGTTGGCGGCGCCTGATGTCGGCACGGCTTTCCTGGGCTCGCAAGGCGACGTCTGGGACGCGCAATGGGACATGCTGCTGGCGCTAATCGGTGCGCTGATCGCGCTGCCGCTCTTGTCACCAGCGCTGGATCGCTCGATGGCGAAAGTGCCGGCCCCGGCACTTAGCGCTACCTAAGTCGTTCGTTTGCGACCAGCGCAATCCCGAGACAGCGTATTCCTACAGCCTACGCCTAATCGACTGTCGGCTTGGGCCCCCAAACGCCATCGCTTTGATTCCGCAGCCGCTAGTCGCCGAAAATCGCTCGTGATATCCAGAGTGGCTATGGACGACGCCCAGCTCGGGGAGTTCGTGGCCAGCTGCATTCAGCGCCTGCAACACAAGCAGACTGAGCTGAGCGCGCTCGGCGTCGGCGCCTGCGAGCGCTTCGAGGTCGACCTAGCGAGCGGCAAATTGCGCTTCTACGCCGGTCAGCGCCTGGCGCTCGAAGCCGACGTGACGCTGATCGGCACGCATGTCGCCGGCAAAGCGAGCTGGCAATGGGCCTGGGCCAACAGCTCCTTTCCCGATGACGTGCGTGAACGCGCTGCCAAAATCAAAGAGCTGGCGGCGCACACCGAGCTCGACGCCTTCAGTGAGCGCACGCTGGAGGTCGACGAAGCACAGACTTGGCAGCTGGTGGCGATGGCGTGCGAGCACCTGGGCGCGCTCGGCACCTATGATTTCCCCACGCGCAGCGCACGGCTCTACGTCGCTATCGATCGCATCGAAGCCTAGCTCGCAGTCACGCGCCAGCGACGGGGACGTAGCGAAACGCCAGCAGCGTGACGTCGTCGTCCAGCTCTTTGGCGTGCGCCGCGACCGCCTTGTAGACGCGGTCGATCAGCGCCGGCACCGGTAGGTCGGCAGAGTTTTCCATCAGCGCGGTCAAGCGGTCGAGGCCGAACTGCTCGCCACCGGTGGCGCGCGCTTCAGTCACCCCGTCGGTGTACAACAGTACGACGTCGCCCGGCTCGAGCTGCAGGTGCGAATCGACGGTGTGCTTGCTGACGTCGCGCACGGCGCCCAACCACGTGCCGGGGGTCGGCACCAGCTCGACCTTGCCGGTCGCCTTGCGCAGCACGCAAATCTCTTCGTGGGCGCCGGCAAACGTCAGCTTTCCGCCCAGTTCGTAGCGCAAAAGCGTGAAGGTGACGTGCTCCTTGTTCTGCAGCCGATGGCGGATGTTGTCGTGGAGCACCACGTTCAGCGCGCTAACCAGCTCGCTCGGCGAGCCTTCGGGGGATTTGCGCGCCAGCGCTGCGACCACGCTTTGAACCATCAGCATCACCAGGCCCGACGTCAGACCGTGGCCCGCTACGTCACCGATGCCGATGAAGCCGCCAGCGCCAGCCGCGAAGGCGTCGTAGTAGTCGCCGCCGACCTCGCTCGCCGGCACCATCATTGCCGCCAGCTCCAACTCTGGGATCGTGACCGTCTTGGGCAACAAGCAAGTTTGGATGCGCGCGCCGATCTCGAGCTCTTTCTCCAGGCGTTGCTTGTTCAACAGCTCGGTCGCGGCACGTTCGAGCCCCTCGAAGGCGCGGCCGGTGACCTTCAACACCGGGCCGACGTACCATTTCACGAATGAAAGACTGAGCGCTAGCCCGAGCAGACCCGCGACGCCGGTCAAGACCAAGATCCGATGCCGCAGATTGCGCCCTGCGTCGAGTCGTAACGTCGACGCCACCATCGCCACTTTGCCGACGTTGGCGCCTTCCACGGTTTGCTCGGTCCACGACCAGACGTAGTCTTCGCGCTGATTCAGCTGGGCGCGCGGCGCGCGGAACAGCTCGGCCGCCGGGATCGGCAGCTCGCCGTGCGTCGCCAGAACTCGCCCGCTCGGATCGGCGGCGACGATCGCCTGCACGTCGTCGTCCTTGACGTAGCGCTCGAAGGCATCCTGCAGCATCGGCTCGTCTTTCAGGATCAGCGCCAGCTCGCCGCGCTGCGCGACCTCGACCGCGCCATGAGCGACTTTCCAGCCTAAATCTTGCTGCATTCGCGGCGTCAGCCAATCGAAGATGTGTCCGACGAACAGGATCACCACCGCGCACAGCGCCGCGACCAACAGCGCGATGAAGCCGGTCAGTGCGATCTGCAGCCGCGTGGTGGACAGAATGCGCTGCCGCTCGCGCATCGGCAGCAGCGTCAAGTTTTTCGGCAAGAACGATACGGAAGCCACCAGGGTTCTCTCAGATCCGAATGCGGTTACGCCCTGCTTGCTTGGCGGCATACAGCCGCTGGTCGGCCACGCCGACCAGCTCTTCGAGCGTGCGCCCGTCGATCGGGTAGGTCGCGATGCCGCCGCTGATTGTGACGTTGAACAGCCGGCCCTGGCCGCCGTCGAAGGTGATCTTGGCGAACTCTGCCGTCACGCGCGACAAGATCTCGCGCGCGCTCTCGGCCCACTCGCCGTAGAACGCGATGATGAATTCTTCGCCGCCCCAGCGGCCGCGCAGATCTTGCAGCCGAAAACGCGTGCCCAACAGCGCGCCGAAAGCCGACAGCACTTTGTCGCCGACGCCGTGGCCGTAGGTGTCGTTGACCGACTTGAAACGATCCACGTCCAGCAAGCACAGCGAGAGGTGCCGCCGTGAGCGCTGCGCCTCCGCCACGCGCGCCAACACACTTTCGGTGAACGCGCGCCGCGTCAAGAGTCCCGTCAATAGATCGCGGTTGCTTTGCTCGCGGAAGACCCGCGTGCGATCGAGCCGCACGCGCAGCCGCGCCATCAGCCCGCTCGGCGTGATGTCGAGCGGCACCACGTCGTCCGCGCCGGCTTCGAAGCCCGCCTGCAACATGTCGGGCGTTGCGCCGCTGCGCAGCAAGATCGGTAAGTCTCGCCAGCGCGGGGCAGCTCGCACTAGCCGGCACATCAGCTGGCTCGCATTGCCGGTTTGATCGAGCACCAGCGCGCTCGGTTGTGAGGCGTCGAGCGCCTCCAAAACCAGCTCCGGGTGGTGGAACACCTTGAGCTCCATACCTTCGGCTTCGAGCGGATCGCGTAGCCAGTCGATGCTGCCGTTCAGCGCCAGCGCCAGGACGCGCGGTCTTTCCTGCAGCGTCCCGATATCCAGCGTGTCGAGCGCGGTGACGATTTTCTCGGCGGTCGTCGGTAACACGAAATACAAGATCGCGCCGAGCCGCGCGGCGGCGCTGCGCGCTGCGTACCCGCCGTCTTCGGACAACACGAACAGCGCCAGGCGTGTCGCGCGCTTGCGCAGCTGCGCTAGGCAGTCGATGAGGTCCTGCGGCTCGTCGGAACCAAGCTCGACGATCAACGCGTTCGGCGGCATGCCAGTGCGAAGTGCCAGCTCGTGCTTGTCGATGATCACGGCGTCGAGGTGCTTCTTGGCGACCGCGCGCGCCAAGTCGGCGGTCAGCTCGCCGCTGTTGCACACGATCCAAACCGTGCCTCGGCTGGTCGGCGCTTCGAGCGGCACGGCTTGCGCTTCGGGCATCGCACACGCCGCGCGCGCCGCACGGAGTGCGGCGTCGACTTGCCGAAACGTGCCCGAGTCCGGCTGTAGCTCGCCCTCGGCGACGGCCGCCACGGCGTCCTCGACGTGCAAGACCGCGTTGGCGACTTCCGAAAAGTCGCCCTGCTCGGCCTTGACGTAGACTTGGTGCGCCGCGCGCTGCGCTTCCGCCCAGCCTTCAGGCGTCGGGTTCGTGCGGGCTTGCTCGAGCACCGCTTCGAGCACCGCAACGGCTGCCAGCAGCTCTTCGGGCGTGACTCGCGCGCGCGGCTCCGCCACGCAGCCCGCTGGGGGCACGCGCGATAGAGCTTGTGCGGTCGAGCCTCGACTCATCCGGTCTCAAACCCATACGGCCGAAAGCGCGCCGGCTTAATTTCGATTGCACCGGAAAATCTCGGGCCAGCCAGGCGTCGTTCCGCGGCGGCTTAAGCTGTCGAAGTTCTGGCCGTTTGGGGTATTGGCAACATGCCCGACGATTTGGAGTCGCGTGATCTGGGTTTCTGCGAGCTTTCGTTCGAGCGCAAGCCCGAGCTCGTCTCGATCGTGAGGCGCTTTGTCAGCGACTTCTACGACCGTACCTTGTGTGATCCGGACGCCACCTCACGCGTGGCGCTGGCGACCCACGAGTTGCTCGAGAACGCCGTTAAGTATTCGCGCGACGGCAGGGCCAAGGTTCGGATCGAGGTTAGCGGCCAAGGTGAGCGCGTGCGGGTGCGGATTCGAACCAAGAATCGCGGCAGTCCCGAGGACGCGCAGCACATCCAGCGCACGATCGACGAGATGACGTCGATGGACGCCAACGTCTACTACTTGAGCTTGATGCGCAAGAATGCTTCGCGCACCGACGGTTCGGGTTTGGGGCTCGCGCGCATTCACGCCGAGGCCGAGATGGCGATGAGCGTCGCGTGCGGCAAGAACGGAACGATTACCGTGAGCGCAGAGACCGAGGTCTTGATGCCTCAGCGGAAAGAAGGTGCAGCGTGAACGAGATTGCATTGCCCGTCGAGCAAGCTGCCGAGCTGCGCGCGCGCTTGACCCAAGAGGATAGCGCGCTGGTGGCCAAGCTCTCCGGAACCGCCGACCTGCGCGTGACTGACAGCGTCGAGGCGATCCTCAACCGCGTGCATCAGAAGGCGCTCGAGCTGTCGATTCCCGAGGTGCGGATGGATCTGCGCGATCTGGAGTTCATGAACAGCTCGTGCTTCAAGAGCTTCGTCAGCTGGATCAGCGAGGTGTCGGACCTGACCACGGGCCAGTACCGGATTCGCTTCCTGTCGAACCCGAGCATCTTGTGGCAGCGTCGCAGCCTGCACGCGCTGTCCTGCTTCGCCGCCGAGCTCGTCACGATCGAAGCCGGGAATTAGCCGGGCGCTGCGCAGCCAAAACGAAGCGAAAGCCCGAAATCGGCGGGCGTGTCTGCCAGTCCGCGACCGCGGTAAACGGGATGGGTTGAAAAGTGCTGCTGCACCCGCTTATATGCGGCCTATGAGTTTCCGACCCGGAACGTCGTTTGCGGTGGGCTGCGTGCTGTTGGCGCTCGGCTGCCAGACTCGCAACGCGGAGAAGTGCAACCAAGGCTTCGATGTCACGCGGCAGGCGATCAAGTCGAACGACTTCGCGCTTGCGACGCAGTGGCGTGAGTACGCCTACAAGATGTGCGACGCCGCCGGTCAGGACAAAGACGGCCTGGCCGCGCTCGACAAGGAGCTGGCGACCGCGCAGGCGACGGTCAAAGCCAACACCGAGGCCGAAGCCCAGCGCAAGGGTAAGAACGAAGCCTTGCTCAAGCTGTTCGTCGGCTGGGCCGGCGACAACCGTGCCGCCCCTGAAAAAGCATCGGCGTCCCCGGTTTGCGATACGCCGACCGACGCCGCTGAAGCGGCAGCCGTGGCCAAGAGCAAAGAGCGTCTGTGCACCGGCACCCGCACCGCAGGCGACAACACGCTCAGCGTGCGTTACTGGGAAGCCGACACCAAGCTGTCGCGCTTCTCGACCAAGTTTCCGGCGCCCGTCTCGTGCGCCGATTTCGGCGCGACCGAGAGCAAAACCTTCGACGTCCCCGCCTCGAACGGCGCCAGCGTCAAACGTTCCCGCTGCGACATCTCGAGCGGCGCCCTCTCCGGCGCCACCGTCGTCGTCAGCGCCGCCAACAACGCCGACGCCTACATCTTCACGCCGGGCTACCTCGACAAGGATCGCCTGATGAAGCAAATCGCCGGCAACTAGCCTGGGATAGGCCAGGTTCAGGCGCCCAGCTGGGCGCCGCCGCCACGCACGCGACTGGGCCTACCCACCCAGGTCTGTGCGGTGCTGTGCGATCGAGCGGCGAGCACGAGCAAACAGGGAGCCGGCTGATGATTCATCGCATCTTGCCCGAGTGAGCGGGGACAACAGGAAGGCGGGAAGACGGGAAGGCCGAGATTTAGGGTGGGTGGTACTGGCAACTGGACGCCGGGGGATCGCGATTGGGCCTCAGGCGCCTGTTCGAACAACAGAAATCTTCCCGCCTTCCCGCCTTCC
>JBBSAB010000065.1:0-44403 GCA_038252755.1 Polyangiales bacterium
GCGGCCCCGATTCGTTGGCATGACGCTGTCGCACTTGCGACACCTTCGTCAGCAGCCGCTGACCTTGTCGCAAGTGCGACAGCGTCATGCCATCCGAGACCGCCCGCAGAATCATTGAGGAATGTGTGTCGCATTTGCGACACGCCAAGCGCGTGCCGAGAGCCCTCGCCTTGAAAGGGGCGCGGTTCGCAACCGGCGTTCATCAAAGCGACAACTACCTTGACGAGCGCCGTCTCCGCATCGCGGACGCGCCACGCGGCTCCCGCGATCCGCTCGCGCAAACGCTGAGCGCTGCACGCACGCGTCCCAAATCTACCGACCACCGCTACAAAAGCTTCTGCAAGCGGGCCGCATTTCGGCAGCCAACCGAGATGAGACCAATGCTCAGAGGAAGGCGGGAAGGCGGGAAGATTTCTGTTGTTCGAACAGGCGCCTGAGGCCCAATCGCGATCCCGCTGCGTGCAGTTGCCAGCCTCGCTGGAGGGGCACGGGCACGCGAGAGAACGAATTGAGCCCGTTGCTAAAGGCCGATGTGGATGCCGCCGGATGCTTTGGCGCCGCCGCCGGCCTTGGCTCCGGCGCTAGCGCTACCGCTCTTGCTCACCTCGACCTTGGGTGGGGTCAGCTTGACAGAGGCACTGGCGCTCTTCTTGGCGGAGGCGTCGAGCCTGGCTTGGGCCGCGGCTTCGAGCTTGGCTTGGGCTTTGGCGGCGGCGTCGAGCTTGGCTTTGGCGGCGGCGCCCAGCTTGGCGCTAGCATCAACGTCGATGTTCGCTTTCAAGCCAGCGTTGGCCTTCGCGGCCAAGCTGAGCGACGCGATCCCACCGATGAAGGCTTTGCCCGCGGCGGTGAGCGACACGCGAATTGGCTCGAGCGTTAAATTGACGTTCGCGTCGGCGCGCCCGACATAGCTGAGGCTGGGCGCGTCCCATTTCAGGGCCAGATCCGCGCCTGTACCGACCGCGAGCTTCAAGTCCAGATCTCCTGCGGCGTGGGCCTTGCCCGAGGCATCGACGACGAAGGCGCTGATTTCCTGGCCCTTGGCGACGAGCTCGACCGAGAAATCTCCGACCGCGACGAGCTGTCCGCCGAACCGCGGTTCGGGGAGTATTACCGCAGCACTCAGTTTGCAGCTCTGCACTTTGCCGGCCACTTCGAGCGTGATGTCGACCGGGCCGGGCACCAGCTCCACTCCGGCCTTGGCGTGCCCTTCGAAGCGCGCGCGCGGCACCGAGAACGCTAGCTCGACCTTCTCCGTGGCTTGCCCTTTGGCTTGTAACAGCGCCGTCAGCTTGACGCCTTCGTTGAGCAGCGCGCCGTGGGCATCCGCGACGAGCGCCTCCACGAGTCCGCTTGCATGCGCGGCGAGCTCGATCGAAAATTCGCCGGCGCTGGCGACGGTGCCACCGATGCGTGGCGCGGGCAGCGTGGCTTTGACCTCACCAGCGGCAGAAGCCGCGCCCGACACACTGGCACTGGCACTGGCGGGAGCGGCCGCGCTTGCCTTGTCCCCGGAATCGCAAACCTTCGCAGAGCCTGCGACGAACAATAGCAACGGAATGGCGAGTAAACGCATCGGGCACCTCCTGAGTGCGGGCGCAGCCTAGCACGGTGGAGCAAACGAATTTAGGGGCAAGCGGTACCGTGCTAACGCACGCTGCCTTGAATTTTCTGGATGCCAATTTGTACGCGCTCACGCACCGGGGCAATCCCGGTGACGTGGAGCACTACGTGAAGCTCTGCCGCGGCGCTGCGAGCGTACTCGAGTTGGGCTCGGGCTACGGTCGGATCTTGACCGCGCTGGCTGACCCGACGCGCACGCTGTTTGGGCTCGAGCTCGATCCGGCCTTGTTGCGCTTGGGGCGTGAAGCGGTGTCGGCGTTGCCGGTCAAGAAGCGCCAAAAGGTGACCGTCGTGCGTGGCGATATGCAGCGCTTCGAGCTGGGGCGCCAATTCGAGCGCGTGCTACTGCCGTACAACGCCCTTTACTGCTTGCTGACGCTGCGCGGCGTCGAGCAGTGTTTTCGCGCGGTGCGCGCCGCGCTCGAGCCAGGCGGCTTGTTTGGCTTCGACGTGTGGAACGCTGACCGACTCGGTGAGGAGGAGCTAGCGCGAGTGGACGAGAACCAGGCGCTGGCCGCCTTCGACCACGCTGGTCGGCGCTGGGTCGCGTTCGAGAGCTGTCGGCAGGGGCGCGCACCGCACCGGCTCGACGTCACCTACACCTACGTGCCGCAGGGTCGCGCCGCGCGCCGCAGCCAGGTCGTGCAGCAACGTTACTACCGCTCATCAGAGTTGCTGGAGCTGCTGCGCAAGTGCGGCTTCAGCGTGCAAACCAAGCTCGGTAGCTTCACCGGCGCACGCTTTAACGAGCGCGCCACGCGACTGGTGGTGGTCGCTCAGGCGGTAGGCTGAGCCCGACCGGCAAATCTTGGTCATTTCCTCGGCTTGTCGCCCCTGATATGCCGTAGGTGATGAAGCGATGCGGCGTCCGGTTGGGCTTGAGCGTCGCCGCGCTCATCGGCCACGCCCACGCCGCCGAGCCGAGCCCGAAGGCCGCGTTCGAATACGACGCCGTCGAGGGGTGTCCGGGTGAGTTCACGTTTCGGGCCCAGGTTCAGGCGCGCACCGCCAAGCTCGAGGTACTGCCGCCTTCCGGCGACAAAGTGGCCAGCGCGCCGCTCGGCCTGGTCGTTCGGCTCAGTCGCGCCGAAGCGGGCTACGCCGGCGTGCTCGAAACCTGGCGCAACGGCGCTTCCACCAGCTCACAGCTCACGGCACCGACGTGTGATGAGGTGGTGGCCGGCTTGGCGATCGCCGCGGCGCTGGCAGCTGAAGCCGAAGAGCCGCCGTCGGCTCCGGCGCCCCTGACGGTACCGGTCGTGGAGGGTCCGACGCCGTTGCGGGAGGTCGACGTGTTCGTGCGTCGATCTCGATCCCATTGGCTACTCGGCGCTGACCTTGGGTTGGGCGCAGGCTACGGCCCTGGAAGGCGGCTGGGGTTCGGGCTGATGTTCGGCCGAGCGCCAGCGATCCTCCGGCATGTTGCGTGGCGGTTGAGCCTCGAAGCGGCAGTGGGCAACGACGCGCACGACAGCGGCGGTAACGCCGCGACGGCGCTTCAGCTGTCGTGGTTTGGGGCGCGCGCCGACGTCTGCCCGCTCACGCTTCCGCTGGACTTCAGCAGCGTGCTGCTCGCGTGCCCGTCAGTCGAGGTTGGCCTGTTGCATGCTAGCGCCAGCAGCGGCGAGTCATCGAACCGCCCTTGGCTCGCACCAGGTCTCGCGCTGCATGCGACGACCCTGCTGAGCCAAAGCCGTTTCTTTCTCGACTTCCAAGCTTCGGCCCATGCGGTCGTGACGCGAGATCGCTATTGGTTTCGGCCAGATACGCTCGCGTACCGGACGCCTTGGGTGGATGCTGGCTTCGGGTTCGCGGGAGGAATTGCATTTTGAGTGATCAATTCCAGTGCAGCGTCCCATGACCAAGACGGACCACGTGCCCAAAGCTGCGGTCCGGATCGCACCGGAGCTCGTTGCACAGGCGTCGACGGTTACCGTCGACGCTAGCGGATCTGCTGCGTCCGATCACGAACGGGTCGCACACCTGTTCGACACGTACTACGATTTCGTTTGGCGGCTGGTGCGGCGCTTGGGCGTGGCGCCCGCGATGGTGGATGATGCTACCCAACAAGTTTTCATCGTCGCGGCGCGCAAAGTGGCTGAAATTGAGCCCGCGCGTGAGCAATCGTTTCTACACGGCGTCGCTATCCGCGTGGTCGCTGACGTGCGTGACGCCGCGCGCCGTCGCGGGACGCCGGAAGAGCTGGACGAGCGCACACCGGCGCTGGAACTGGGCGCCGATGAGCTGCTCGATCAGAAGCGCGCGCGCCAATGGCTCGACCAAATCCTACAGAGCATGGAGCTTGCCGAGCGCAGCGTCTTCGTGTTGTTCGAGCTCGAGGGCCTGACAATGGCCGAGATTGCCACGTTGGAAGGGCTTGCGCCGGGCACTGTGGCTTCGCGGCTCAAGCGCGCCCGGGAAACGTTCGCGGCCAAAACCGCGCGGCTTCGCGCACGGAGACCAGCGTGACCGATCCGCGCCGCTTGAGCGAAGACGACGAGGTCGCGCGCTTGCTGCTCGGCTCGGCCGCGGGCGACATGCCTGGCGCCGAAGGTCGTGCTCGGGCGCGCAATGCAGCGCTGGCCAGCGTCGGTGTCGGCGCCTCGGTGGGGCTGGTTGCCGGGGGTGCCCAGGGGGCGGGCAAAGCTGTCGGCCTAATCGCCCTGAAATGGCTCGCGATCGCCGGCGTGCCGGTCGCTTTGGCGACGGCGGGTTACTTGAAGGTGGCGCACCGCCCCGAAACGCCACCAGTTGAGGTCAAGGCATCGCTTTCGACGACTCAGCCTCGACCCGCGCAGGCCGCTTTGTCGCCGACTCCCACGCCAGCGCCCTCGGTCGCAGCTTCGTCTGAAATGCCGCATCCCGCGGCCAAACCGGTCGAAGGCGCCGCGCGCTCGGTGCCAGCGTCGCTTCAGAAAGAGATCACCGAGCTGGACGCGGCGCGCCACGCTCTTGCGCGCGGCGATGTTTCGGTGCTCGATCGCTACTTGGCGGAGCACCCGCGCGGTGCCCTGCGTGAGCAAGCCCTGTGGATGAAGATTTCGAGCCTGCAGCAGAGCGGTCGCCGCGCCGAAGCGTCGGCGTGGGCCAAGCGCCTGCTTGCGGCGTATCCGAACGGCGCGTTTGCGGCCAAAGCGCGTGCGCTGGTCACACCGTGAAACGGCGGTTCGGCGTCGCGTGTGCGCTGCTGCTCGGCATCAGCGGCTGCGGTAAAGATTTGTACTTCGGCCCAACCGCGGATTGCGCGGGTCACGCCGGCCCGACCTCCGTGCGGATCGGCGCCTACTGCATCGACAGCACAGAGGTTAGCCAAGCCGATTACGCCGCGTTTCTTGCCGACGCACCGCGCTTGTCCGACCAAAGTGACGACTGCGGCTGGAACCTGCACTTCGAGCCGCAAGAATTCTCGACCGAAGACTTGCTGCCGCCCGCGCCCTACGAGCGTCGCAATTTCCCAGTCGATCACGTCGATTTTTGCGACGCGAGCGCCTACTGCGCTTGGGCCGGCAAGCGCTTGTGCGGCAAGCTGGGCGGCGGCGCGCTGGCGCTGGGTAATAGCCAAGCCGAGGGCGAGTGGTTCAACGCTTGCTCGTCGCGCGACGAGCTTGCGTATCCGTACGGCAACGATTTCGACGAGTCCGCGTGCGCGGTCACGGGCGACTATCACCCCGTCGGCAGCCAGCCGAGCTGCGAGAGTGGTGTGCCGGGCGTCTTCGACCTGATTGGCAACGTCTGGGAGTGGGAAAATTCTTGCAGCGGTGACCCCGCCAACCCGGAGAAGATGCGGTGCTCGCGCCGCGGCGGGGCTGTCTCGACGATGCCGAGCAGCTGGGCCTGCGCCGACACCGATGCCAGTCCGCGCCAGCAACGCCAGGGCGACATGGGCATCCGCTGCTGCAGCGACGTCGCGGCCGGTTCGTCAAAGTAGTTCGATCAAACGCTGCACCTGGTCCCATGACTCACCCAGGCGCCGGTGTTTCCCCCCGGGCCCCGGAGCCTTCATGCTGCTGTACCTGCGCGGGCCAACTCTCAGTTGGCTCGTTGTGTCGAGCTGCGCCTTGGGTCTCGGCTGCACCGGCAATCTGCTCGGTTCAGCCGACGCTGGGCCAGGTGCGTCGGGGCACGGCGGTGCGAGTGCGGTTGGCGGCGCCGGTAACGGAGCCGGCTCCGGCGGCGTGATCGTTCCCCCGGCCGGAACCCAGGTCCAAGAAGGCGCCGGCTTGATGCCGCTGCGGCGCCTCGGTCAACGTGAGCACGCGCGTACCATCACGGCGCTGTTCGGGGCCGGCGTGGCCAGCAATGTGGCATTTCCGGACGACGAGCGCGGCGCTTCCAGCTACGCCACGCCCACGGTGGTTGGAACCGTGGAGCGCGATCGCATCGAGCAGGCCGCCGACGCGATCGCGGCGCAGCTCGCGCCGCGGCTAGCCACGTTGGCGCCCTGCACGACCGGCGCGACCGAACGCGCTTGCGCGCAGACCTTCGTCACCGACTTTGGCAAGAAGGTGTTTCGGCGACCGTTGCTCAGCACGGAGAGCGATGGGCTGCTCGCGCTCTACGACAGTCTGCGTGCCGCGCCGATCAGCTACTCTCAAACCGAGGCACTGCAAACGTTACTGTCGGCGCTCTTGCAGTCGCCGCAATTTCTCTATCACTGGGAACTCGGCTCGAGCGCCCCGGCCGTCGAAGGCCAATTTTTGCGCCTGAACGGCTACGAAATTGCCTCGCGCCTTTCCTATTTCCTGTCGGCCAGCATGCCCGACGACGCGCTTTTCGCGGCGGCCGCCGCAGGCTCGCTCGACACCGCAGCCGGCGTTCAGAAAGAGGTCGAACGCCTGTTGCAAACCCCGGCAGCGGCCTACGTCTTCACCGACATGATCGGTCAATGGATCAACATCGAGAAGCTTCCCAGCCTAGTCAAAGATCCGAAAGTCGCCTCGGTCGACGCCGCGCTGCGCGACGCCATGCGCGACAGTTTCGAAGCTTTCACCGCTGACGCGCTGCACGCGCGCGGCTCCTACCAGGACCTGCTGACGTCGCCGAACGGCTTCGTCAGCACACCGCTGGCCACGCTGTACGGCTTGCCCGGCAGCTTCGGCGCTCAGCCAACGCAAACCGCATTGCCGAACGGTCGCGTCGGCTTGTTTTCGCAGGCGGCGTTTCTGGCAATCGAAGCCTTGCCGCAAGAAGGCTCGCCGGTGCGGCGTGGCAAGCTGGTCGCCAATCGGCTGCTGTGCCGCGTGATCGCGCCACCGCCCGTTGGTCTGAACGTCACGCCGCCGGAGATCCCGGACGGCGTGCAAACCCGCGCCGCGTACGCTCAGCACTCTACCGACGCGACTTGCGCTGGCTGTCACGCGCAGATGGATCCGCTTGGTTTTGCCTTCGAGCACTTCGATACGCTGGGCCGCTACCGCGACAGCGAGGCTGGCAAACCGATCGATGCGACCGGCACGATTCACGGCCTGGACGGCGCGGAGGTGTCGTTCAACGGCGTCGCGGAGCTGATGGCGGCGATCGCCAAGAGCAACGAGGGCCAGGCGTGCTTCGTTCAACAGCTCGCGCTGTACGCGCTCAATCGCTCACTTGGTGACTTCGACGTCGCCACTACCGCCGAGGGCCTGGCAGCCTTCAAGGGCGCGGCGCTCGACGTAAGGAGGCTCGTGCCCGTCATCGCCGGCAGCAAGAGCTTCCGCTACCGCGTACCCGCCGCAGGAGAGGTGATTCAATGAAGCCGATCGTCAGCCGTAGAGCGTTTCTAGCCGGTCTGGGCGCGAGCGGCGCGCTCTTGCCGCTGCTGCCTTCCGAGCAAGCACACGGACAAGCCGCGGCCGTGCCGAAGCGCCTGCTCGTGGTGTCGTGGAGCAACGGCTACGTGATGGACGCCTGGCGCCCGAAAGGCAACGAGAGCGCGTTCACGCTCGGCGACATCTTGTCCCCGTTCGAAAAGCTGAAGAGCAAGCTCACCGTCATCGACGGGCTCGGTCAGCGCGTGCACTACGAGGCTAACGCGGGCGCGCTCGGGTGGGGCAAGGAACAATGGTTCGGTGGGCACGACGCCAACCCGGGCGTTTTGACCGGCGTGCCGTGTGCGGCTTACCGCGACAACTACGAGACTTCCGGCGGTGATTCGATCGATCAGTACGTCGCGACGGAGCTCGCCAAGACCACCAATCTGCCGCTGCGGTCCGTTGTGGTGGGCCCGTGGTCCAGCGGCGGCTACGGCGGCACGATTTCGTACAAAGGGTCGAGTACGGGCATCACGCCCGAGTCAGATCCGTTCAATCTGTTCAAGACCATGTTCGCCGGGCGCGCCCTGCCGATGGGGCAATTCGACAAAGGCCGCGCCGCGCGCAAGAGCGTCATCGACTACCTGGGCGGCAACTTGACGAATTTCTCGTCGCGCATGGGCACCGAAGACAAGGCCAAAATCGAGTCGCACTTGGCGGCGGTGCGCGAGATTGAACGGCAACTGGAGTCGAACGTCACGTTGACCTGCAAAGCGCCAACGCTGCCCGACGCGTTTGATACGAAAAACAACGTCGCCAACTACCCCAAGGCGCTCAAGGTCTTCGGCGATCTGTTGGTGGCGGGTTTTCGCTGTGACCTGACGCGTGTGGCCTCGCTGGTGCTGAGCGACGTCGGCGGCGACGACTTGGTCTTCTCGTGGCTGGGCGACGAGTTCACCGGCTCGGGCGACGAGTACCCGCTGCGACAGTACCACGACATCACCCACAACCAAGACCGCAGCGCCGAGCATAAGCGCCGTAAAATTCGGGTCGAGCAGTGGTTCTTCGAGCAAGTCGCGTACATCGCCGAGCAGCTGGAGGCCACGCCGGAAGGCACGGGCACGATGCTCGACAACACGCTGATCGTCGTGACCAACACGATGGGCAGCAATCACGACTCGAAGATCCAGCCCTTTACGTTGATCGGCAACCTGGGCGGCTACTTCAAGACCGGTCGTTCCTTGAAGTACCCGGTCACCGGAGGGCTAGGCACGGCGCACAACCAGCTCCTGGTCTCGATCGCCAACGCGATGGGCGTGAACGGCGCGGCGTTCGGCGCGCCGAAGTACGCGCAGGAGCTGGCGGGCTTGAAGGCCTAGACCCAGGACAAACGGCAGCTCACCGTGGTGTCGCAGCAGCGCTCTTGAATCACGCGGGCGTGGGCTTTGTCGCTGAACAGCGCTGCCAGCGCGCGCAAATAGCCGCCGAGCGAAGTGGTGAAATACGGAATGGCGGCGCACGGTTGGCCGGTCCAATCGTAGAGTGCCTCCTTCGCGCCGGTCTTAAGCACGGTGACGTCGCCGCCGCGCCAGTTCAGATCGTTGATGCGGTGGACGAGTGAAAGTGCGTTCCACGGCGTGACGCCAGCCAGCTTGGAGACCTGCACCGCGACCGACAGCACGCTCTTGTTGATGCGTTCGGCCACCTCTCCGCCGATGCCCTCGATCACGCGCGTCTCGAGCGCCAACCTGTCGGCGGCACGGTAGTGCTCGAGCGCGACGTCGATCGGCAACCACACGCCCGGGATCAGCACGACCATTTGTTCGCGTATGGTCGGCGAGAGCGCCTCGACGTAACGATCGTACAGACCGCGCGAGCGCAGGGCTTGGATGCCGGATACGAGGATGGTGCTGCGCACTTCGGTGATCGGCGAGGCGCTGCCCGGTGGGTTGCGGAAGGGAAGGTGCACCTCCATGGCGGGGAGTATCGTCGAACCTGTCACGTGGTCGCAGCGCACCCGCATGGGTGTCGAGCGCAGGCTATCCCACCTCGTAGAGCGTGCGCCGCCAGAAAATTTATCCTGCAGCGGAAGTGTTGCCTCGAGCCCCCTCGAAAGCTGTCAGGCACCGCGCGAATCTCTCACAACAAACCGGGGGAGCAGGAAACCAAGGGGTATGGCCGTCTCTAGTGCTCGCGCGCGCGTTTTGTCTCCCCGTTGGTGGTTGCTGGTGGCTCCTGCCGGGTTCGCTATTTCAGCTCTGGCGTGCACCGTTGCCGACGATGGCGCGGGCAATACGTCGACGGCAGGCGCGGGCGGCAGCGGCGCCGGACAAGCCAATCCGACCGCTGGCAGCGCCGGTACGTCGGTGCTCCCGAACGGAGGCACTGTCGCCACGACCGGCGGCAGCGGTGTCGTGAGCGGCGGCGCCCCGACGGGCGGCGGCTCTGCCCCGATCGCTGGCACCACCACGAGCGGCAGTGGCGGCACCAGCACGACGGGCGGTACCAACGCGACGGGTGGCGGCAACGCCACGGGGATGGACACGCCGCCGGTGCGGCCGCTGGCGATCGACAAGGCAGCCGCCGCGAACAAAGAGCTCACGTTCACGGCCAAGCAGCTCGATCCGATGGCAGGCACGTCGAAGACCAACACCAACGCGGGCTCGCAAGAGCACGGGCACGTCGATACGAACCGGCCGAAGATCCAAGGCAAGCTCGTGCTCACGCTCGGCGGCATCGGCACCTGCTGTGGCCAAGGCGGGATTGGCGGATTTGCGGTCGGTCTCGGCTTTCACGAGATGGGCATCGCCATGCTGACCACCAACGACGCTTTGCCCGAAATGTACAAGTCGGCTGCCAAAGCCAATCCGAACGACATGGATGCCAACCGCCAGATGGGCGACGCGCGCATGGAAGCGTTCGACGGCAAAGACCGCGTCGATTGGCTCGACATCAACGAGCACGACGGCCTCGCTTACCGCACGGCGCGCGCGCTCGAGTACATGCAAATGCAAGATCCGGGCGGCGATTGGGCGTATTTTCTCAATGCCGACAAGACCGTGCGCTGGAGTGACGTGTACCTGGTCGGTTACTCGTATGGTTCGCAGACGCTGGCTGTCGTCGGCAAGTATGTGCGGATTGGCCGCGGTATCGCCACCTCCGGACCGGTCGACGAAGGCTTCCCGAACGCCACTTGGATCAAGCAGACCTCGGCCACACCGCTCGAGCGGATGATCGGCCTGTACGGCTCCAGCAACCTCGACACCAAAGTGCAGACCGCGACCGCGGCTGGTTGGCTCGCGCCGCCCGTGACCGTGAACGCCGGCGCCACCGTCGATGCCTTAATGATGGGTCACCAGTTCATCCTGCAGGGCCAAGGTCACAGCGAGTTTTGCGCTGGCGACGGCGGCACCTGGAAAGCGTTGTGTCAGTACGCGTTCGGCGTCACGCAGTGAGCTGGTAGCGCGGCCCCGAGTTGACGAAGGGACATGTTGTCCGAGCGACGACTTGCGCGCGCTGCGTGGTTCAAGGCGCGGCGACCGGCGTGCGCTCGGTGGTGTCGAGCGTACCGTTGGCGTTGTCGTCGGCGTAGAGCCTGACGGCCGTGGCCGTTTGCGCTTCGAGCGCGGCTAACTGCGCGGGGTTCAGCGTCGCGTCGAGTCGCGCGATGCCGTCGGCGCCAGCGTGGGCGCCATGCACGTCCACGCCCGTGAACCAATTGCCGAAGTCGAATCCGAGCAGCAGCGGTACCTGGCCGAACGACGTGCCAGCCGTGGCCTTGAGCTCCAACGTTCGCGGCGCGGTGCTCTCGACGTCGAACTCGGAGCCGTCGGTGCGGTGCCCGTGCAGGTAGATAGCGACGCCGGCGGGCAGGTCGCGTCCGGCTGTCGCCGCGGGGACGAGCTCGAGACGCAAGGCGCATAGCTCTTGGACTTCCATCAGCTCGGTCACGTGGTTCGACGTCAGGTCGTACTCGCCAGCCGTGATCGTCAGCGCCGGCGTGTTCGCGGTGCACGGCAAGAGGCTCAACGTGCCCACGCTCAACGCCGCGCGATCGATCGACAGACCGTGGCTACCGGTCTCGAGTGCCGCGACGTCGGGTGCGCTCGAAAAGCTGGTGAGCCCGAGCGAGATCACGCCTGGAGGCGGGTTACCGGTTTCGGTTCCGCCGGTGCAACCGACACCCAGCAGACCGAGGAGGAGAACGAGGTGACGCAGCATGTTCATGTGGCTTTTGTTCCGGCGGGCTCGCGACTCAACGGAAAGAGTTGGAAGTTGATTTGCACGACTTGCCGCGGCTCCAGCTCGAGCGCGGAGAGCTCCAATAGCTCGCGCCGAAACCGCTGAATTCGCTCTTTGAACAGCGCAAGGCCCTCGGGGCCCAGGCACAGTGTCAAAGAAGAGATGTCGCGCTCGGGAGCCGGTACGTCGTCGATCGATTCGGCGGCGCGCGCCAGCATCGCGCGGTGATAGCTAGCTACGTTGACGCTGCGCGCCTCGGCACCCGTGGAAACGACCGCCTCACCCTGCACGACACGCTTGCCTTGGCGCACGAGCAGCTTGAGCTCGAGCAAAGTCTCTAGCGCCTGCGCCGCCTGGGCAGACGAAATGCTCGGCCACAGGCGCGCTGCGATCCAATCGGGATCGCCCTTGAAGTCTTTGCGCGCCGCCAGCTCGCGCACCGCGGGTAAGTACCAGTTGGCGTGGTAGGCGGCCTCGGCGGCGGCGAGCGGCCGCGTCTCGCGGTAGCGACGGAAGCCGAGCAGTTTAGCGTAGTGCTCGCTGCGGGCCTTGCTGCCCTTGGCTTGCGTGAAGCGGACCAGCTCCGCAAAGTAGTCGGCCGCTTCGCCTGATAGCCCGGCGGCTTTCGCGAAGCGCTCGGCCATCGCATCGGTCAGGTTGCGCGCGCCCTCCATCACCAACTTCAGGTAGTTGGGTGAGCCGAGCCCTGCCCGCTTCGAGAAGCTCCGAAACGACAGCCCGCGGCTCTGCTTGCGTTCCGCGTAGTAGTCGCGGAGGAACGCGCGCGAGTCCAGGTAGGCGAAAACGTCGGGGGTGGGTGTATACAAGATGTATTCGTATTTTTATCCGGAGTCCCGTGAAAGTATATGTAAATCGATTAAAACGTATACTATGTGGCTCGGTTCGCTGGGTCGGCGACTGTGTGCGGTCGTCCTCCAACGCAAGGAATCGCTGCGACCGCTGGAAGTCGCGCCGGAGCAACGTCGTCCAGTGCAGATGGCGGCTGCGGCTGTCGCGCTGCCTCGGGACAGCCGGCGTCCAGCCTCGCCTACGTTTGCGGGCTTGGTCGGTTGCGGTCTACTCCGCCGTCGACGGGGGCGTGTTGCTCGGTAGCCGCCCGCTGCGCAGTTGCTGCACTTCGGCGTAAGCCGTCCAGTAATCGCGCAGCGCTTCGACGTAGCTCTTCGCGGTTTCGACTTGGTCGCGCTTGGCCATCAGCAGTTGAAACACCGATGCGCCCATGCCGTTGAATTGCAGTTGCGTGGCGTTCAAGATGCGTTCGCGGCTCGGTAGCAGCACGTCTTTGATGTACACGGCGCGGTCTCGCGCCGCCGCCAACCTGGTCGCCGTGGCCCGCGCCGAGGCGCGGATCTGCACTGCGCGAGCAGCCAGCAACTGCCGCTCGCGCCGCATGTCTGCGTGCGCGCGGTCCACCTCGCCCTGGCCTTGGTAGAAGAGCGGCACTTGCACCTCGGCGAGTGGACCGTAGCTCCAACCCGCGTTTTCACGCTCGGCCGTCACGCCGCCTTTGAGCTCCGGCAGCCAGCCTTCGGCTCGCGCCAAATTGGCGCGCCCCGCAGCGGCCGCGAAGCGGTGGCGAATGATCGTGAGGTCCAGGCTGCTTGCGATGGCACGGGCTTCGAGATCGGCGAGCGGCACATCGGTCGCTGGAGCGCCGAGGCGCGTTTCGACTCGCCAGCGCGCGCTCGTGCCCCAAAGGCCCATCAGCGCGTTCAGGTGCTCGCGCGAGGCGGCGAGCGCGGCCTTGGCGCTTGCGTAGTTCACGCGCGCTTCGTCGGCCAGAACCCGCTCGCTCTCGTAGTTCAGATCGGTGATGTTGCCCGCGTCGTGCAGGGCCGTGGCAACTTCAGCCGAGGCTTCGAGCGCCTTGAGCACGGTCGCGCGAAAGTCGAGCACCTGTTGGTCGGCCAGATACGCGTAGAAGCCGGAGCGCACTTCCAGCACGAGATCCATCGCGCGGGCGGCGACGGACAGTTTGGCCGCCTCGAGCTCGGCGCGCGCGGCCGAATTGCGCAGCGGCAAGAAGATCAGCTGCGACAGATCTTCGGTGACGGTCAAATCGAGGGTCGTGCTGTCATTTTTATGAAAGCGCACGCTACCTTCCGCGACCGGATTGGGCAGCCGCAGCGCGCTCACCAGCTCCGCGCGGGCCACGCCCAGGTCCTCGAAGCCGGCTTGCAGCTCGGCGTTGTTGAGCAGCGCCAGCTTGACCGCGCTCTCTGGGGTCAACGGCAGCTCCAAGATTGCACGCACGGCGCGGTCCGGAGCCTTCCCGCCATCGAGGTGCCCCCAGCGCACCTCGTGACCGGTGCGGCTCGACACGACTTTGCGGACGTCTTGATAGCCGGCGTCTTCAGAGACGCAGCCGGAAAGTAAGCCGAGCGAGAGCAGGACCGTCGCAACACTGCGCGGGATCGAGTTGAGCGATGCTCGCATCAGGGTTCGGCTCCGCGTGGGGCGGGGGTTTCGCGTTTGACCAGCGTCATGCCGCAGATTGGGCACTTTCCTGGCGCATCCCGCACGATTTGCGGATGCATCGGGCAGGTGTAGGTCACTCCGGCCGTCGGCGAGGCGTGGTCGTGAGCATGCTCGACGGCGGGCGCCTCGGTGATGGGCGCGGCAGAGCCTGACGGGGTGAGGAGGGTCGAATCGAGCGGTAGTGGAGCCACCGGTGCCTTCGGATTCGCTGGATGATCGTTCGATGCTTCCAGCCGCGTGGAGACGCACGCCGCAGCGGTAAAGGCGATGCTCGCCATCAGGGCGATGCCGAACCGTGCCTGTTTTCTGGGTGACATATGCTCGTTCCTTAGGACTTGGGGTTGATGCCGTCACGCTTGAGGTCGGCGTCGCTCGCCAAGTCGGCAAGCTCGCTCGGCGGGCCTTTGTACCAACCCGGGTCGGCATAGCTTGTCAAACCGTCGCGCACCTTGAGTAGCGTGAACATGCCGCCCATCATGATGAAGCCGCGCGGGCCGGTGGCGCCGCCCATCGGGATGCTGTTCTTGGGCACGGGCATGCCCATCTCGCCCATGTCACCCATGCCGTCTTGGCCCATTGTCATGTAGGCCGGGAGCAGGGGTCGCATGCGCTGATCGATCGCGCCCGATTTGACGCCAATCATGTTTGGAATGCCGTGGCCCATCTGGTTCATGACGTGGTGGGTCATGTGGCAGTGCAGAGGCCAATCGCCCGGCGCGTCCGCGACAAACTCGATGTCGCGCGTGGTGCCGACGGCGACCAGCACGGTGGCTTCGGGCCACTGTGCAGACAAGGGGATGCGGCCGCCGTCGGTCGCGGCGACCTTGAAATAGTGGCCGTGCAGGTGGATCGGATGGTGGTCCATCGCGCCCAGGTTGCCGATGCGGACACGCACACGATCACCGGTCTTGACGACCAACGGCTCCGTGCCCGGAAACGCTTTGGCGTTCATCGTCAGCACGTTGAAGTCGGTCATCTCGTTCGGATCGGGGCGGCTGGTGCCGGGCGTGATCCGCCACTCGCTGAGCAGGATCACGAAGTCGCGATCGACGCGGTACTCGGGCGGCGGGCGCCGTGGGTGCACGACGATCATGCCCATCATGCCCATCGCCATCTGAGTCATTTCGTCGTGGTGCGGGTGGTACATGAAGGTACCGTGCTGGCGAAACGTGAACTCGTATTTGAACGTCTCACCCTTTTGAATCGGTTTTTGAGTGAGGCCGGACACGCCATCCATCCCATTGGGAAGGAACACGCCGTGCCAGTGCACGGACGTCGGCGCACTGAGCTTGTTCGTTACGTAGACGCGGATCCGATCGCCCTCCACCGCCTCGATCGTCGGGCCGTGCACGCGGCCGTTGTAACCCCAGCAACTCGCCTTTAAGCCGGGGGCCATCTCGTGTTCCACCTCCTCAGCGATCAGGTGGAAGACTTTGACGCCGTCGATGACCTTCCATGGCAGCGCGACGCCGTTCGGCGTGATGACCGGTTGGTAGTCTTTGCCCGGCCGGCCCGGCGGCAGGTTCGCGGCGGGCCGGCTGCCGCTGTAAGACGCCTCCCAAGCTCGGTCGCCAGAAAAGGCGAGTTGGGCCTGGGCGCGGTTGGGGCTCAAAAGAGCGGCGCCGCTGGCAGCGGCGGCCGTGGTCCAGAGTGCTTCGCGTCGAGTGACCATGCGCTTCGTCTCTTTCAGCTGTGCGTTGGAATTGCCCTGGCGTCCGTGTAGACGCGCTGGTTCTTCCCACATTACACCGAGGGTTGTCTCGTTTAGATTTCCGGCTCATTCCGACTATGCAGAAGGC
Organism: Polyangiales bacterium; assembly: GCA_038252755.1. Taxonomy (GTDB): domain Bacteria; phylum Myxococcota_A; class Polyangia; order Polyangiales; family Polyangiaceae; genus PMG-095. Next base: position 15,893 of record JBBSAB010000065.1, read on the forward strand.
GCCTGGGGCGTGACATGCGGGCGCGGAAAACTTGATGGCGTTGGGCCCGGTCTGTTTCCTCGCGAGCCGGATCGCCTCCCGGTCACGCCGTGGCGCCCTCCCGCCTCGACACGCTGAGCGTCGCGAGGGTTTCGGGATAGGTGTCTTGCCGGCGCTGGGGCGACGTCGGCCCGACCAGTGATGCGGACCCGGCGCGGGCGTGGTGATGGCCATCCTCGCATGCCAGTCACAACTGCATTCCGAAAAGCAGGCGCGCGTTGAAGCGCTCGTGCTCGTCGAGAATGAAGGTCGACCCGGTGTCGTTCTTCTTCAATGCAGGAAGTTGGGGGAGGGCAGACAACGTAGCCCACCAGCGCCCAGTCCCATAGCTGACGACCGGGCCGGCGAAGAGGGCGGAGGACGCAAAACCTCCCTCAGGCACGAAGTTGCGGTTACGTGCCTCCACACCAGCGGAAAGCTCCGACGTAATGAGGTACGTGAGCCCAAGGTCGAGCTCGATCGCGATTTCGCGCTCAGCCTTGCCTTTGTTTTCGTACACCCACTCGTGCTCGAAGACGGTGTTCACAGCGGCGTAGAAGTTCCCGATGCGCTTGTCGAAGATAAGCTTGGCCTCCAGCTCTGATTCGTGAGGAGCGAACGATGGCTCGAAGTAGAGCGCGAGGCCAATCGGATCGGCAACCGAATCCAAGACCTTGTACTTCCACTCCCACGAAACGCCGCCCCACTCGAACGCAGTCACCCTCGCGGCATCGGTATCTTCAGTCACGGAGCGGAAGTTGAAATACCAAGCCGTTTGGAGCCGATCGGTAAGACCGACCTCGAACTCGAGTCGATGGTCGAGGCGGCTGTAGAACGCATCGCGGCCGACACGAAAAGTCGTCCAAGGCTCGAGCTCGAGCGCCCCCGGATTGAGCACGTCAGATCCGTAGGTATACGTGAAGCGCCGCTGGCTAGCGTCAACTCGTGGGCAATAGAGGCTGACGCTGGCGAGACAAAAAAATGAAATGAAACCTGCTGCTCGAACTCTCTTCATGGCCTTTTCCTCGCGTTGGCGTGTGCCTCTGAGGACCGCCGCCTTCTGCTTTTGACGCCTTCTAACCTCTTTCGATTGGAATGAAAATGAAAATGAAAATCATGTTCAGTAACTTCGTGGCATCCGATGAGGAAGCGACCAAGCGGTCACCTCGAGCAGCCGCCCCGGCGCTTTCTTTCATGCCGCAGCTACGCAGTCGCGAGGTCGCTGCGCGTCCACGCCAGCAGCAGCACCGACGCGCCGAGAGCGAGCGCCGCGCCACTGGCGAGCGCCACGAACGGGCTCCAAGTCTGCCACAGCCAACCGGTGAGCAGCCCGGCGGGCACGGCGCTGACGCCAACGATGAAGTTGTAGAAACCATAGGCGCGCCCGCGCGCGTCGGACGGTGCGAGATCCCGCACCAGTGCCTTCTCGGCTGGCTCGGTCAGCCCGTAGTAGACGCCGTAGACGAGGAATAGAGCCCACACCTGCCAGGTTCGGCTCGCGAGGCCGAAGGCCAAGTAGGTGACAGCGAAGACGGCCCAGCCGGCGACGATCAGTTTGGGACGCGCGATTCGATCCGCCCAGATGCCGCCGTACCTGGCGCTGAGCACTCTGGTGACGTTGAACGCAGCCCAGAGCAGCGGGATGGAGACGACCGGGACGCCGAGCTGCTTTGCGCGAAGCAGCAGGAATACATCCGACGAGTTGCCGAGCGAAAACAGCGCCAAGATCGCGAAATAGCGACGCAGCGACGGCGGCAAGATGACCGGGGTTTTCGGCAGTGTTTGCCGGCTGACCTCCGCGCTGGACGGCTTCGGTTCGCGGACCGTGAGCAGCGTCAGCATCGTGAGTAGACCTGGCACCAACGCGAACCAAAACACCGAACGCACCTGCCACCCGAGCGCGAGCAGCGCGGTCGCGAGCAGCGGTCCGATGACCGAGCCCGCATGGTCCATCGCGCTATGGAAGCCGAAGGCGCGCCCGGCTTGGTCCTGCGGAACCGAATCGGCGATCATGGCGTCGCGGGGAGCTGTCCGAATGCCTTTACCGACACGATCGGTCACGCGCACCACGAGCACGTGCCACGGCGCCATCGCCAACGCGAAGAGCGGTCGGACGAGCGACGCCACGCCGTATCCTACGAGCACGATACGCTTCTTGCTGCGACGCTCGGCGACGTAGCCCGAGGCCAGCTTGAGCAAGCTTGAAGTGGCGTCAGCCAGACCTTCGACCAAGCCGAGGAATGCCGGCGCGGCGCCGAGCGAGGCCACGAACGCCGGCAGGAGCGGGAAGATCATCTCCGTTCCGATGTCGTTGAACAGGCTGGTGAAGCCGAGCGCGATGATCGCCGCCGGGAGCCGAGGACGGGTCCGAACGCTCTCGCTCGTGGTCACCAGCGGCATCTACCACGGCGGAATGTCGGGTTTTGTCGCGGGGCCTTTTCTTTTGCCGGAACTGGCCGTCCTCGCCAGAGGGCGAATCGTGTCCATCATGGCCAAGGCAGCAACGTGAGCACCAGAATTCGGGTCTGGTTGGGAATAGCCGCCCTGCTCGCTTTCGTGGCCGCCGCGGTCGCCCGCCAAAAACAGGACAAGGGGCACGGTTTCAAGTCGGCGCCCTCTAACGGGCTCGACGCGATGCAGCTGGAGGCGGCCGGTCGCGTCGCGCTGGAATCGGCTGCCGACGCGATGGAGCGCCGCGATCTCGAGCGCCTGCGGATGCTCAGCCGCTGGGTGCGCGAACGCTTCGAGGTCGTGCTGTTCGTGCCGAATGACCTGAGCGCGCTCGATCTCGCGATCGGCTGCTTGGACCACAGCATGTCCCGCAGCCAGGCGGCCGCCAGCTTCGCGAAGATGGGCAAAGCCAAGCTTTTGATCCCGGCGCGGACGCTATGCGAAGAAATGCAAGAGTAGCGCGTGCGGACACTATGCTGCGGACGTGACGTTTGACCCTGGCAGCCGCTCGCGCTTGACGAGCCGCGATCTCCATCGCTTCGAAGGTATGACGCTTTTCGATCGCGTCGCGCGCAGCTTGTGTGAAGCCGGCTGCGTGCCGCGTAAGGAGCTGTACGAAGCGTGGGAGGTGGCACGCCGCGCGCGGCGGCGTTTTCGCGGCGGGCGCGTGGTCGACTTAGCCTGTGGCCATGCTTTGGTGGCGCAGCTGATGCTGCTGCTCGATGACTCGTCGCCGTCTGCGTTGGCCGTCGATCTGAAGTTGCCGCCGAGCGCGTTTCGAGTCGCTGAGTGTCTGAGCGGCGCCTGGCCGCGCTTGGCGGGGCGCGTCACGTTGCTCGAAGCCAAGCTCGAGAGCGTCGTGGTCCAGTCCGGTGACGTGCTGGTGTCGTGCCACGCCTGCGGGACGCTGACCGACGACGTCATCGACCTGGCGCTCACGGCACGCGCCAAGGTGGTGGTCTTGCCTTGCTGCCAATCGACTGGCAAATGCGATCTCGGCGGCCTCGCTGGTTGGCTCGACCCCGCCCTCGCCATCGACGTCACCCGAGCCGCCAGGCTGCGCGCCGCGGGGTATCGCGTGCACACGCAAACGATCCCAGCAGCTATTACGCCGAAGAATCGGCTGCTGCTCGCCGAGCCGGAAACCGAGATCGGATCGGAGTCCGAGACTGAGAGGGACTCGTGCGCTTGATGCTTTTGGTCGGGATGTTGTGCGTCCGCTAGCCGGCGACGCACATCTTGCTCTTGCACTTCGGGATCGGTGGGATGATGCAGGCGATCGCCGGGCAGGGGCGCGGAGTGGCGGCGCAGGACTTGGTCCAGGCTTCGTGGTTGCTGGTGCATGCGGTTTTCGACAGCGGTGTGCCGGCACAGCTAGCGCAGTAGCAGTCGGCTTCCTTTTGCGGTGCGGCCGGGTACGCGCATGCCACGCAGTCGCTGTCCGCCTCGCACTTCAATGGATCACCATTGCTCCCGCCGCTCGTGGAGCCGCCGCTCGTGGAGCCGCCGCTGGCCGTACCACCGTTCGGTGTACCGCCGCTCGCGGAACCGCCGTTGGCCGTACCACCGCTGGTCGAGCCACCGCTGGTCGAGCCACCGCTGCTGCTGCCTGCGCTCGCCTTGCCGCCGGTTCCCGACGAATTGGCGCCGCCGCTCGGCGCGCCGGAGGTTCCGCCCGACTCTTCGAAGCTGGAGCCTCCACAGGCGACAACAAGCAAAGTCGCACAGCCCAGGGCTGCGGCGAGCGAGCCAAAGCGATGCTTCATGGGTGCCGACAAGGTAGCACACTGATCCGAATCCGGCCCTGGCTCGTAAGCGTGGGCGATGCCCGAGCCGATCCGAATCTCCGCGTCATTACGCATAAATTGCTCGCCAGACCAAGCGCGCCAGCAGTACCGCGACATCGACCACCACATCCGCAACAACGTTCACCCCGCCATCCACTACCAATGGGAGCCGGCGGCGCCGGGTGAGCGGAAAATTCGCACCACGTTCCGGATCCTGGGCGTGCCGCAGTTCGATGTTTCGTTGCTCGAAGATGCGCCCGACGGCTCGTTTCTGATTCGCTACCTCGAGGGCAGCAACGCCGGCATGCTGCTTGTGCACGAGTTCGTCGAGGTGGAGCCGGGCGTGACCGAAGTGCGGCTGTTCGCCGACGCGCCGTCCACGTGGGGGCGCCGCTTGTTGGGTCCGTTGTTCGTGATCGGTGCGCGCCAGGTGATGAAGAAAGCGCTGGTCGAGGACAAGCGCGATCTCGAGCGTGGCAGCTACCAGCCCGGCATTGCCGCCGGCAACGTCGAGGGCGCCTTGGTCGAGCTGGCCCGGGCCGGCGCGCGACCTGGGGACGTGAAGCAAGCGCTGCTCGACGCTGCTTGCCTGCTGTGCGCCGCCGATGGCAACGCCGAAAGCTCCGAGCGCGACGCGATTCTGCGCGTCGGCGCGGTGATCGCCGCCGGCACGTCGCCCGCCGACCTGAACGCGCGCATCGCCGAGTTGATCGCGCTCGAGCAGACGAGCGGCTTTGCGGCTGAGGTGGAGCGCGTTGGCGCCGCGCTCCAAGCCGCCGAGCTGGGACGCCAGGGCGTGCTCGCCGCGGCGGTGGTCGGGCTCGTCAGCGAAGGCCTTTCGGCAGGCGAGCTGGCGGTGCTGGAGCGCCTTGCGCTGGCCGCGGGCGTGAGCGAAGCCGAAACCGCGAGCATCGTCAGCGCGGCCGATCGGGCGCTGTCACAACCGCCCGCCTGAGCGAAGCTGCCGGCGCGCGCTACCTAGTGCGGGCCCGCGCCGCGGATGATCGCCGCGGCAAGCTTGTCGGTGGGCTCTGGTGCGTACGTATACGGCGGCGTGAAGCCGGTGCCGTTCGCCATCGTCGTCCCGGTCGTTTTGTCAAAAACGTTGTTGCGCGCCAGCATGTCGCCGTTGGCGTCGGGCGAAAGCGGATTCTTCACCCCTGCGTACACGTTGTTCTCGACCAGCAAGTGGGTTTCGAAGCCTGAGTTGGTGCAGTACGAATCACCGACCGACGTGTACAGATTGTTGACGACGTGGATCTGGCCGCGGCGCGTGCGCGGCATGCGCTGGTTCACGTTGTCGGCCCACCAATCGTGGTGCCAGGTCATGTTCAGGTGACCCACATCCGCAGCCACCGTGTCGGCGGAGCCAACCAGGTTGGAGAAACGGTGGCCATTCACGCCCGTCGAGTCGTTGCCGACGTTGTCGGTGCGCGGCGTGTAGCTGAACCTGGTCCACGAGATCGTGACGAAGTCCGAGCCAGCGTTGGTGTCCAGGTTGCCGTCCGTGCCATCGGAGATGTCACAGTGATCGACCCAGATGTGATGCGACGCGGAGCTGATCGACACTGCGTCGGCGCCAGACGAACAACCAACGACCGGGTCGAACGACGGATCCTTCGTGCAATCCCCAACGCCAAAACCGACGATCTTAACGTTGCGCAGGATCACGTTAGCGGAGTGGCTAAAGCCAATGTGGCCGTGAATTTCGGCGCCGCATACGCCGACAATGGTCTTGTTCGAGCCGATCGCGATCGAGTCGTCGGGCAGCACGGCGTTCAGGTAGACGACGGCAGGCGCCGTACCGCCGACGGCCTGCTTGAATTCCGCGGCGGTGGTCACGACTTGTGGCTTGAGGTCGCCGCCGCCAGTGGTGCCGTTCTGATTCATGCCGTCGACGGACGCCCAACCCAAGACCTCGCCGGCGGCGGGCGGGACGCTGCAGTCGCCGACCGGGGCGCTGCCGCCTGCCGCCGCACCGCCGATGGTGTCGGGCGCGCCAGCTTCGGCCAGGCCGGCGCTGCCAGCCGAGCCACTCGAGCCGCCCGCCGCGGAAGTCCCGCCTGAAGCGGTCGGTGTTCCGCCGACGCTCGCGGGGTTGCCGGCGGTCGTGGCGGTGGTTCCGCTCGTCCCCACGCCGCGGTCGGTGATCGCCGTCTCGCCGTAACAGCCGTGAAGCAGGGCTAGTAGCGGGAACAGGCCGAGTGATTTCACGACGCTGGTGCGCCAGAGCTGGGTGTGGGTCATCGCCTTGTGCCTTGAGGTAGTGCGCGACGAACCCAAATCGATCACGCGAGGCTGTGCTCAATGCGACTTCGGTGGTCGATCGCCCCCGTTTCGGTAGCTGGGACCGATTCCAGCACTGCAATTACGGAAAATTCTAGTTCGAAGACTGGTGCGCTTCGACGCCGAGTCTCCTAGTTGCCGTCGCCGCCCACGCCACCTTCACCGCCGACGCCGGCCTCACCCGCGACACCCTCCCAGAAATCGCCGCCTACGCCGTTCTCGCCCCCGTAATACGCGCCTCCGGCGCCGGCATAGCCGGGCTCGCCGCCCGGCCCCGGTACGCCGGTGTACCCGGCGTGCCCTCCGTTTGGCCCGCCAGCTCCGACGAAGCCGCCGGTCCCGATGAAGGTTCCGCCCGTCGCTCCGCCAATACCAAAACTCCCCCCCCCAGTCCCGGAGACTCCCGGACAACACGTCCCCATAAAGCCCCCCCCGGTCGGTGGCACTCCCACGACGCCCGATCCCCCCCCTTGCTCGTTCCCCGTTCCGTCACCGTGTGTTTCGACGGTACCGCCACAGTTCGTCAACGCCCCACCCATGATCAGCACACAGCCGATACTCAGTTTGCGGTTTGCCATCGTTCGTCTCCCTCGACCGCTTGCCTGTAAAGCAAGCGCAGTGCCAGCCGCGCCGGTCGAATAGAGCCCTCGATTCAGCTGCGGCCGCGCGCCCTGGCACGACCTGGCACAGCGCAGTCGGATCGGAGCGTCGTGGTCGGCTGCGGCAACGTGCCGTTCACGACTCGTCCCACTCTAGGGCCGGAAGCGGCCGAATCAGCGCTGCGCGCGCCAGCCAACCCAGCAGTTGTTCGACCTCTTCTGGCTCGTAGTCGGGCAAGGCTTCGCTCAGCGCGCGCGCCGTGAACGCGGCGTGGCTGCTGAGGATCCAGTCGACGAGCGGTCGTGCCTCGTGCTCGATCGCGAGCACGGTCTGCGCTTGCGGGCGATTGGTCGGGCCGCTGTGCACGGTAATGCGCAGCTTGCCCAGCGTCGCGTCGTCGTCGAAGCGCACCGACGAATTGGGCAAGCGGATGAATTGCTCGAAGCGGCTCTCGAGCGGGTACTCGGACTGAATGCCGACCGTGAAGCCGTGCGCTGACCAGGCCTTGAACGCATCAGCGGCGGGCAGTCGCTGCATGCGCTCGCCCAAGTCGGTCATCAGCCGTGCGAGCTCGGCCTGCGCGCCGCCGGCTAGTGCCGGTTCGCGGGACCAGCCGCCGTACGGGTGCGCACGCCAAGCCGGCGATTGACTCACGTAGTAATGCAAAAGATTGAGCAGCACATCGCGGTGCGACGGCGCCCGCACTGCCACCACCAACGACAACGAATCGCCAGCCTGCTCGGCGGTCGTGTGCCACGTACCATTCGGCATGAAAAAGGCCGAACCCGGCTCGAGGTCGACCATGCGGAAAGGCCGCTTCAGCACCTCTTCACTGGTCAGCGGAAACCTTCGCGCATGAACGTCGGGAAGCGCTCGAGCGCGCCGTGACGCACCAGCAGCTCGCGGCCCTGGAATAGCTCGGGGCTGGGGACGCCAAAAATCTCCTGAAGCGGGTCTGCCACGCCGCCAGCGTAGCAAGACCCGTTCCAGCTTTCTCTGCTCGATTACTTGAGCGGCAGAGCCATGATCGAGCAGTCGCCGTTGGCCCAATACAGATTGGCGTCGTCGGCGGCGATCGAGGTTGGCTTCATTTGGGCGCGCGCCAAGGTCGTGACCGGTGCGTTTTTCATGACCGGTGCCGAGTAGACGTAGCCCGAGTCATCTGTGAAGTAGGCGATGTCCCTGACGATCGTCAGCGCCGTGCCGTTGATTGCGCTGGCGCTGGTGGCTTGGGCGATGATGTCGTTCACGCCGGTTGGATTGACGACCGGGTTGCCGCTCACCTGGTTGCCATTGAGCCAGTAGGCGTTGCCTTTGATCACGTAGATCGCGTCGTAGTAAAGGTTGCCTTGCGAGCGCGCGAGGCGGTCGCAGTGGGCGTTGACCGCCTTCAGCGAGTCCGGTGAAGCACACACCGCCGGAGTGCCGTCGATCATGGTCATCACGTCGATGTCGCCGGTTGTTTCGGCCGGGTAGACCAGCAGGTCTCCAGCGACGGCCAGCGCGTGCGGGATGCCCTTCTCTTCCGTGCCGACCAGGGTGATCGCGCCACCGGCGACGGCGGTCGTCTTGTTGATCATCTTGTCGTTCGCGAAGTAGAGCGTCATGCCGTCCTCCGAAAACGTGAAGCCGTTGATCACGGTGGTGGCCGCTGTCTTCAGCACCGGCGTTGCCGTGCCACCTGCCAGCGGCGCGGTCATGATCTGCATGCCGGCGATCCAGTACAGCGCCGCACCGTTGACGGCGATCTGCGTCGGCGCTGTCAGCGCGGTGACGATCGCTTTCGGCGTGCCGCCCGTCGCGGCCACGCTGTTCACGCTGCCGTGCAGCTTGTCGGTCCAGTAAACGGTGCCGCCCGCAACCGTCAGCAGCATCGAGCCGCAGCCCGCCGCAACGGGCGCGAGCACCTTCGGACTCGCGGTGCACTTGCCAGCCGTACACGCCTGAGCCGCTTCACACTTGGTGTCGCAGTTGCCGCAGCGATCCGGATCAGTCTGGAAGTCGCCGCAGCCGTTGGCACACATGGTGAGCGTGCTGGGCTGACAGTAACAAAGCATGTCGGCCACGTGCTTCACGGCGTTCGTAACGCACTTGCCGTCGACCGGCGGCACACCGATCGGCGCGCCACCCGTTCCGCCGGTCGTGGCTCCGCTCGAGCCGCCGCCCGTTCCGCTCGTCCCCGACGAGGAGCCGCCGGTTGCTTTCGAGCCGCCACGTGGCGTTGTCGTCGTCTGGCCGCCGGGCGTGGGTCCGGGTTTGATCTCTTCGACCTTTTCGCCGCACGCCGCAATCAGACTGCTTACCGCTAGGCCACTCACCAACACGAGCCCCACGGACAACTTGCTCGAAGCCATTCTCTGCGCCTCCAAAAGGAACTTGTCAGGCGTGTCGCACGACGCCTCACGTGATCACCGTAACCGAAGTGTCGGACAGGAAAAGCTCGCGGCGATCGTGAATTTGCCGATGAATCCGCCGAAAACCGCGATCGCATTCGGCGTCACATATGCGCGTCGACCCGGACATTCATTTGCGATCGCTCGGTCTCGCCCCCTCGCTCGCCTTCGTCGCTACGGACGACACGGAAAATCCGATCGGCCCGCCCGGCCCGATGTGGGACATCCTCAGCAACCTCCCGAAGTGATTTGAGCAGGGGCTGCCACACTGCAGCCCGCTAGCGAACGAAGCGCCAGTTGCAAGTCTTGGCCACCAGCTCGACGAGTGCGCGCACCTTGGCGGAGAGCAGGCGTGTCGTCGGATAGACGAGATGAATGGGCAGCGCCGCCGGCTCGAACTCGTCGAGCACGACGCTGAGTCTGCCCGCGCGCACCGCATCGATGACCTGGTACGCCAGCAGCATGGTCAACCCGCCGCCCAGCTCCGCGTGCCCGCTGGCCGCGTCAGCACTGTTGGTCACGTAGCGCGGCCGGAAGGCCACGCGCGTCTCCTCGCCTGCCTGCTGGAAGCGCCATTCAGGGGTGGGACTAATCGCCGTGAATTGAATGACGTCATGAGCCGCAACGTCAGCGGGACTTTGCGGAGCCTGGCGAGCTTTCAGGTACTCAGGCGAGGCCACGACGACGCGCCGGGTCGCGCCCACGTTGCGCGCCACGTGGCTCGAGTCGTCGAGGAAGCCAATACGAACGGCGACGTCGACGCCATCTTCCACAAGGTTGACCCTTCGATCGGCGAGCGTGAGCTCGGCTGTGACTTCGGGAAACTTGTTCAAGTAGGTGCACATGAGCGGCGCAACGTGAAGTCGCCCGAAGACTTGGGGAGCCGCCACCACCAGGCGCCCTGTCGGCACGCTGCGCTCGACTTGCGCAGCGCCCTCCGCCTCACCGACGTCGGACAAGATGCGGCGGGCTCGCTCCAAGTAGCGAGCGCCAGCGTCGGTCAACGTGACCTGGCGCGTGGTCCGTTGCAGCAAGCGCACCCCCAGCCGCTCCTCGAGCCCCGCGACCAAGCGCGTCACACCGGAAGCGGAGAGCCCCAAACGCCGCGCGGCGGCTGCGAACCCCTTCAAGTCAGCAACCGCCACGAACGCAGTCATGGCTTCGAGTCGGTCCAAGATTATTGCATTATACGCAATAGTGAAGTGACAACGGACCCAATTGTTGCTTGGGTCCCAATAGCGCAAGTTCTGGGGGCGACGGACGAACTGCTCGGCCGCGCCAAACCAAGGAAATTTGCCATGTCCCGTATCCCCACCCCCGCCAGCATCGAAGCCGCCCCCGCCGCCGCCCGTCCCCTCCTCGAGGCGGTGAAGAAGCAGCTCGGCAGTGCCCCCAACTTATTCCGCATCGTGGCCAATAGCCCGGCCGCTCTGGAGGGCTACTTGGGCTTGAACGGTGCCTTGGGCAAAGGGCAACTCGACGCCCGGACTCGCAATCGTATCGCGCTCACGGTCGCCGACCTGAACAACTGCAACTACTGCCTGTCCGCGCACACCTACCTGGGCCGGAACCTTGCCAAGCTCGACGACGCCGAGATGCTGCAAAACCAGCGCGGGGCCTCGTCCGACCCGAAAGCGGACGTCGCTTTGTCGTTCGCGGCGAAGCTAGTACGCGAACGCGGCCACGTCAGCGAGGCCGACGTCGCCGCGCTCAAGAGCGCAGGCTACGACGACGCGCAAATCGTGGAGATCATCGCCCACGTCGCGCTGAACACGCTGACCAACTACATCAACTCCGCCCTCGGCACGGAGATCGACTTTCCCAATGTCGCAGCGCTGGGTGAGTACGGCGGCCTGTGTGCGGTTGCGGTTTCGATGGGCGAACGCGTGCCGGCAGACGCGACGCCAGCCAGCCGTTTCGATGGCCGCACCTTCCGCTTCTCCAGCGCCGAGGCCAAGGCAATGTTCGATGCCGATCCGGTCACCTTCGTGGGCAAGGCAGACGTCAACTGGCCGCGCTTGAAGTAACGCCCTGTTGGAGGCTCACATGACTAGCCCTGAGCGCGTCGCCAGCGACATTGCCTTCACCCCCAGCGTTAAGGGCATCCAAACCCGCAAGGGCTCGCGCCCCGCCTACGCTCGGATGGAGCAGAACGGCGGCTGGGAGACCTCGATCGACGAGAGCCTGGAGCAGTTCATCGCAGAGCAGACGAGCTTCTTCATGGCGACCAGCAACGCCGAGGGGCAGCCCTACATTCAACACCGCGGCGGCCCGCCCGGCTTCCTGCGCGTGCTTGATCAGCACACCCTCGGCTTTGCCGATTTTCGGGGCAATCGACAGTACATTTCGCAGGGCAACCTGCTGGAGAACAGCAAGGTGCACCTGTTCTTGATCGACTACGCCCACCGGCGTCGCGTCAAGATCTGGGGCGAAGCGCGCGTCATCGAGGACGACCCGGCCCTGCTCAGCCGACTCATGCCCGAGAGCTACGACGCGCGGCCGGAGCAGGCCATCATCATCCAGCTTGCAGCGTGGGACGCTAACTGTCCGCAGCACATTCCCCAACGCTTCGAGGCCGCCGACGTCGCGCACGCCATTGCCAAACGTGACCAGCGCATCGCCGACTTGGAAGCAGAGCTCGAGCAGCTGCGCCAAGCAGGCCCCGGCTCGCCGACGCCGTAGCGCCTCATGATTCATCACACCTCTGGGGCTGCCAAGCTGCAGCTCCAATCGCAGAAACTGCCGTGTCGTCCCCAGGCAAAGCCGTAAGCCCTCAAACTCAGGCGAACCAGTTACCTGATCTCGAGCGGACGGCTGGACCCCGGAGCGGCTGCGGGCCAGGGCGGGCCACGCTTCAGTCGTTGTCGCCAAAGCCGATCGTACCCCGCAGCTCATCGCCCAGGAATGGGCCCTCGAAGCCGTTCGGACCGCGCCGCCAGATGAAGTGCTTGCCGGAGGCTTCGAACGCGGCCTTGCGCTGCTCCCCGTCGTGTTTGAGGTTTCGCAGGTAGTCGTTGCTGGGCAAGTGAGCGACTCCAAAGTAGAGCGCGATGATGCGCGGCGAGTCGACCGCAACGGCTTTGCTCGGCTGCCACTGATTGTATGACAGTGCCAGATCTTGGTAGAGCGCCGCCGTGCCGCGCGTGTCCTGGCTTTTCAGCGCCGTGGCCGTGAATTGGCCAAACGCGGCGGCTTTCGCGCGGAACGTGGCGGCGGCCCCGCGCAGCGGCGTGTGGCTCGCCAGCGCGTCGAACGCGGTCCATGCCTGCTGGTAGGCTGCGACCATGCCCGCGTCGGTTGGGCAACGGTCGAACGGAATGCCGGAAAAGAACTCGACCTCATCTTGACCGAACCGACACTTCGGTCCGACGAAGTCGATCGCGCTCTTGATCAGCGTGGCGGCGGCCGCTTCTAGCTCGGCGGGTACGACTGGTGGCGATGCGGTGAGCAGCTCCGCTGTTGCCGGCGCTGGCGCGGTGCCGGGCGCCTCCTTCACGCAGTGCAAGCTTGCGCCTGCATTGCGCGAGCCGGCCGGGCAGCGCGGTGGGGATAGCGCGTCACCCTCGGCGCAATCCAAAAGCCGCGGGCAATCGTTAGCGTACGTCTCGACGCACGAGGCGTCGGCGTTGGCGATCAGCGTGCTGCAGTCGGCGCCCGCGTGCGCGCTCTGGTAGCAAGCGCATATGCGTTCCGTGGCCTTCGCGTCGGGGGCAGTAGCAGCGACGCCGTCTTCGAACGCCATGCTCATATCCGGCGCGCTGCCGGCGGCGTCCCACTCGACGCGCAAGCGCTTGGTCTTGCCGTCCGACCAGGTGAACAGGGCTTCGAGTCGTGAGCCCTTCGGAATTGGCGCGACCAGCGTCATCTTGCCGTCCTTGACCCAAGTCATGGCATCGCCGAGCCCGCCTGCCACCACCTGCAGCCCGACGCCCTGTGGTGACTTCGGATTGTCGGAGGTGCAGCGCACGTACAGCCACTCGCGCGACTTTCGGGTCACGGGACAACGGCTCGAACCGTTTACCGCGACTTCGCCGCCGACCGCCGCCCAGGCTCGCGCTGTCGGGATCCGCGAGCGCCCTTCAGCCAACGCTAGCTGCGGGGTCGGCGGCGCGGGCTCAGCGCTCTTCAGCGCGGCGAGTAGCGCGCGCGCTACGGCTTCGTGGCCCTTTGGCGTCATGTGAATGTCGCCCGGCAAGAACGCGCCCGGCTTAGCAGCGGCGAGCGCGGTCGTGGCATCGAGCGCGACGCCGCCCGCGGCCCGCACGCTCTCCACCAAGTCTTGAATCAGCACGCGCGCTGGTGCCAGGTCGACCCGCAGCTTGCCGTGCTTGGGCCACTCCGCGTCCGAGACCATCACGTCGATTGGCAAAGCCAGCAGCACGAAGCGCGCGCCCAGCGCATCCGCCTGGGTTTTCGCCTTCAAGACGGTTTGCGTGAGCGGTGAGCTCGCGCGCACCAGCTCGAGCGGTTTGCTGCGGACGGCAGCAACCTTGACGCGTTCTCGATCGCGTTCCGACAGCGCCGCCAAGATCTGCTTGCCTTCCTCGCCATCGAGCGCAGCCTGTGCGAGCGCGCGCAGCTGCGCCTCGAATTTGTTGCGCAGCTCGACGGCTTGGCGGATGTACACGGCCGTCGCGTACGCCGGCCGGCCCTCTTCGCCGCTGCCCGGCACGACGATGTCGCCCGGACTAGCGTCGGCAGCCAGGTACACCGAGCCGGCCGCGTTGGGGTCGTAGCCCGCGCCGTTGCCGCTCAGCTTCATCTTGTCCCACACCAGGGCTCGGACACGCGCCTCGGCGCGCCGATAGCTCTCTTCTGCGTAAGCGTTCTCACTCTCGTACAGCTCGGCGCGCCGTTCGGTCTCGTCGCGAGCCGCGAGCTGCTCGGCCGAGAGCGTCCGACCGAGCTTGAACAGATCGCGAAATGTGCCCTCCGACGGCGTGCCGCGCTCGGCGTTCTGCGCCGGTCCCGCGCCGTGCCGGTACCACCATTGCCGGATCGCGAAGACCAGGTGCGAGCGTTGAAACAACAGCTCGCGGCCCGGAAACTGCGTCACGCTGGCCGGCGCGGTTTCGCGGCGTACGGCCCAGCCGTCCCAGACCGCGTGGCGCTGCGTATTCCGACGCTCGGCTTCGAACGCGTCGTTGGCGAAGTTGACGACGTAGACGATCGTGCTCGGGTGTCGGCGTTGACCCAGTTCCTTAATCGCGCGCGCGAATTCCGGCGGGCCCCAGGTCGGGACGCCCGCGTTGTAGGCGGGCAGCTTGGCTAGCTCCGAGAACCGCGCGGCAAATGCCTGCTCGGCCTCGACGCCGAGCCCGAAGGTCTGCGAGTCGCCGACGAACAACACCTCGCCCTTTTGGGCAGCAGGTTCTGCGCCCGACGACGCGCCGCGAAAGCCGCCCGAGTGAATCGCCACCGAAGTGACCTCGCTGCCGCCGAACGCGATTTTGGTCGACGCGCCGGGGCGGAGTCGTGCGCCGTAGGCGGCGTCGGCGACGTACACGTTCAGGTGTGGGAACGCGCCGTGGTCGCGCGCAGAAAACACCGCCTCAGCGATCGCGAGCCCGCACAGCAGGCCCAACACCAGCTGCAGCAGCCTCGGCGCGTAGCGCCGAAAGCCATGATTCTTACTCCGGCTCTCCGCCATGCGCGTCTCCCTCGGCGATGCCACGACTGCTAGTCGGTCTCGTGGTCTCAGAAGATCGTATACACGAACGGCGCGACGTAGCTCAAGCCTTCGGTGAGCAACAGCAACACGCCCGCCAACAACAGCACCACCACCAACGGGATCATGAAAAATAGTCGCCGCCGCACCAGGTGCTGCATCAGCTCGGCCAGCGTGCGCGCGCGAGAAGCGCCGCGCTGAAGCAGGTTGGGTGGTTTCAGCCTGGCCTCCGGAACAAATAGTCTTCGATCAGGAGCGCGTCGACGGCGTGCGCCGTCAAGAACGCGAGCGCGTCGGTGGCGTGTGCCACGATCGGCTCGCCCGGACCGTTCAGGGAGGTGTTGAGCGCTATCGGCACACCGGTTGTTCGCTCGAGCTGTGATAGCACGGCCGAAAACAGCGGCGCCACGCCAGCGCCCAGCGTTTGCACGCGCGCCGTGCCGTCCACGTGCGTGACGGCTGCCAAGCTCACCTGAAACTCCTGCCGCACGTCGCAGACGCTGGTCATGAACGGCGTCAAATCACTCGGCGCGTCACTGAAGAATTCGGCTGCGCGCGCCGCCAGCACGGCCGGCGCAAACGGGCGAAATGGCTCGCGCTGTTTAATCACGCGATTCAGCCGCTCACGCAGCTCGACTTTGGCCGGTAGCGCGAGCAACGAACGCTGCCCGAGCGCGCGCGGCCCCCATTCGAATCGACCGCTGCACAAGCCGACGATGCCGCCGCCCACCAACAACTCGCACACGCGCTCGGCAGGCGCGCTCAATCGCTCCGCGTGGAGTCCGAGCTCGGTCGCTAGCGCGCGTGCTTCATCGACGGAAATCAGCTCGCCGAGCGCCGCGTCGCGGAGCGGTGCCGGTCGCGGATCGCCGGCTTCGACGGCGCCGAGCAACGCGGCTCCGAGCGCACCGCCAGCATCGCCAGCCGCTGGCTGCACGAACACCCGCGAAAATCCGGCCTCGCGCGCGATGCGGCGGTTGGCCACCGCGTTCAGCGCCACCCCGCCCGCCAAGCACAGCGCATCCAAGCCGGTCTCGCGCTTGGCTCGGCGCGCCAACCCGAGCAAGATCTCCTCGGTTACGCACTGCAAGGTCGCAGCCATGTCGGCGTAGCGCTGATCGGTCTCTGAGCTTTCGAGTGCCCACGTCAAACCGGGGCGGCGTCGTGGCCCGAGCAAGCGCTCGAGCGCCGGTGAAAAACCGAGCTCACCGCCCGCTTCGTACGCAAAGTAGCGCGGAGCGAGCTCGAAGCTGCCGTCAGCGTGCAACGTAACCAGCTTGTCGAACAGCTCGCGGTAGCGCGGGCGGCCGAGCGCCGACAGCCCCATCACCTTGTGCTCGCCCTCGTTCACTTCGAACCCGAGGTAGGCGGTGAGGGCGGCGTACAGCAAGCCGAGCGAGTGCGGGAAGGGCAGCGCCGACAGCAGCTCGATCTGACTGCCGCAGCCGCGATAGAGCGCGGTCGTGACATCCTCGCCGACGCCGTCCACGGTCAAGATTGCCGCGTCCGCGTACGGGCTGACCAGGAACGCGCTCGCCGCGTGTGAAAGGTGATGCGACGTCGTGCGCACACGCGCACGCGGAATACCGACCAGCTCCGCGAGCTGATCCAGGACCCAAAGCTTGTCGCCGAGCTGCGCCGACAGCGCGCGCGGGAAATGCCGCACCGAGCGCGGGTACGAGCGCATCAGCCAATGCAGCACGCGCTCGAGCTTGCGGAACGGGCTCTCGTAGAACACCACCGAGTCGAGGTCGGCGGCAGTCAGGCCAGCGATGCGCAAGCAGGCGGTTACTGCTCGCCGCGGCAACCCGGGATCATTCTTAAGCCGCGACAGCCGCTCTTCTTGAATGGCGGCCACGACTACACCGTCGACGACCAGCGCTGCCGCGGCGTCGTGATACAGCCCAGAAATGCCCAAGATAGCGACCACGCTGCGCGCTCGTCTTTCAGGGGTCGCGTGAGAAACCGCGCGTTGGTTGGCTCAGCAACCGTACGCTCAGCCCAAACGGAGCAAGCGCCACATAGACCAGCAGCATCGTTGCGCCGTACAGCGCGCCGGCCAACGCTCGGCCGCGGCGTCGGAACCCGCGCCACGCCTCCCACCGCCGTGCCCAGCGTACGGCGCTCCGCGCACCCGCCACGCCTGCCAGCTCTTCGAGCAAGCGCGCCGAATAGGCTTCGTGCTGGCGCTCGTCCTGCACCAGGCTTTCGAACAGCGACGCCAATGTGTTCGCGCCGCGCCGGCGCAGCAGTCGCGCGTAAGTCTCGAACTCGATGCGGCCGCGCCGCTCGCCCGCGTGGACGAACGCCAAAAATCGCAGCTCACCCAGCCGCTCGTACAAGCTCTCGCTGCTGGCCGACGGCCGCGGAAACCCCAGGTCACCCGCAGTGCGCGCCAGCTCTTGGGCGTGCTCGGCGAACGCCTGCGCGTGGCGAGACTCATCCAAAGCGTGGCGCAAGTAACGCGCGCGGCGGCGGTCGTCGGTGCACGCGCGTGCCGCTTGGCGCAGCTCGAGCTGGCTCTGCTCTTCGGTCCGCGCGAAGCCATACAGCAGTCGTGCGGCGCGGCGCGGGTTGCCGAATGACCACCGCCCGCCGAGCCAAGCCTGAACGCGAATCCAGCGCGGGTCGGTCGACGTCGCGGGCGTCGGGGCAGCCATGGCGCAGCGTAACCGGGCAGCTCAGAGCGTGCGACTGAGTGCGTAAAGTCCGCTGTCAGTACCCGGAAATCGAGGGGCGCCACCGTTCAGGGCTGTTTTCGGCCTCCAAGCGTGGGCCCAGGGTGCGATTCTTGATCGCGTTTTATCGGCCTTTGTGGGTGCAGAGGGCGGAATTCGATATCGCTCGCCGCTAAAACGTCCCCGGTCAGCCTTAAGCGCGCTAGGGTGCCGCTCTCTCTCTAAGGATACACACGAATGAGCGAAGGCACAGTTAAGCGCGTCACGGACAAGGGTTTCGGCTTCATCGAGACCGGTTCTGGCAAAGATTTGTTTTTCCACATGTCGGCCTGCGAAGGCGTCCGCTTCGAGGACCTGCAGCCCGGCCAGAAGGTATCGTTCGTTGAAGGCCAGTCCCCCAAGGGACCGCGTGCCGAGAACGTCAAACTTCTCTAATCGTTAGTGTCGAGCAGGCGGCTGATCTCATTGAGGTCGGCCGCGCTCAATTTTACATCCTGGGTTTTGATCCAGCCGTCCACTTGATCAGGTCGACGTGCCCCGACGATCGCCCCGGTTACTCCAGGCCAGCCGAGCACCCAGCTCAGCGCGATCGCCGAGACGTCACAGCCGTGTCGTTCCGCAATCGGTACGAGCCCGCGGCGCAGCGCGAGGTTCTGGCTCAGCGCGGGCTCTTGAAAGCTGCTTGAACGCCGACGCCAATCGTTGGGCGCCAGCGACTGCGCGCGCTCGGCCGAAAACGTTGACGTCAAAAGGCCCGAACCGAGCGGGCTGTAGACGATTACTCCCGCCCCGTGCGCCTGGGCCCACGGAATGATCTGCTCCGCGCTCGCGCGCGAGATCAGCGAAAACGGCGGCTGAACCGCGTCGACGCGGCGAACCTTGGCGATCCGCTCGAGCAGCTCGGGCGAGAAGTTACTCACGCCAGCCGCACGGATTTTCCCTTCGTCGATCAGCTGGCCCATCGTGCCCCAGCTGTCTTCGACCGGTGTGCCGAGCGCATCAGGCCAATGGAATTGATACAGATCGATGCAGTCGACGCCCAGCCGCCGCAGCGACGCTTCGACCTCTTTGCGGATCGCCGCCGGCTGGAGGTTCCGCGCCGGCTCGCCGTGCGGCTGCGCGGGGTCGAGCACCATGCCGCATTTCGTGAACACGTACGGTCGCTCGCTCGCCGGCAACTCGCGCAGCGCTCGGCCGACCACGTCTTCGGAGTGCCCAAGACCGTAGATCGCCGCGGTATCGATCCAGTTCACGCCCTGCGACACCGCTCGAACGATCGCCGCGATCGAGCTCTGGTCGTCTTGCGGGCCCCAGCCGTACGCCCAATCGCCGCCGCCGATCGCCCAACTGCCGAAGCCGAGCGTGGTGATTTCGAGCTCGGTCGTGCCCAGTCGCCGTTTGGAGAGTGCCATCGCGGCGCGACCCTACCCCAATCCGCGGCGCGCCACGGCCTGTCATGCTACGGGTTCGCTTGCGAAAGATGCTAGCCACGCCGCCGCTTGCTGATGCGCTTTTGCCGCCGCTTGCCGTAGCCCAAGGCCACGTTAGCGACATCCTCACGCAGGCGATCATGCACGCGCCTGGCCAGCGCGCCGTGGTGGTGTCGGACAGTACCAGCCCCTTGGCGCGCCTGCTGGCCGAGGCGTACCGCGCTTGTCTGCCGGAAGCGCTGCATCTGAGCTTTGACACCGTCCCCCCAGAGCAGCTGCTACAAGCGTTCGCCGAGCTCGGCGCGGGTGACTTGGTCGTGTTGGTGCAGTCGACTAGCTTCAGGTTGGGCGCATTTCGCATTCGCGTCGAGCTGTTCAAGCGCGGCCTGAAGGTGATCGAGCACCCGCACTTGGCGCGCATGGACGAGAGCGAATACGCCACCTACATCGACGCATTGGCGTACGACTCGGCGTACTACCGCGGTATCGGTGGCGCGCTCAAACGCCGCATCGACGCGGCTCCGGGCGCGGTCGTCGACAGCGGCGGCGAACGGCTCTTCTACGATTCACCGCTCGAGCCCGCCAAGTTGAACGTCGGCGACTATTCGGGAATGGCCAACGTCGGCGGTCAATTCCCGATCGGTGAAGTGTTCACGGAGCCGTTGGATCTAGAAAAGGTCAACGGTCGCGTACGCATCTTCGTTTTCGGCGACACGGAATTTCGGGTCAACGTACCGCCTAAGCCAATCACCTTGCAGATTGAGCGCGGCCTGATCACGCAGGTCTTCGACTCGACGCCGGATTTCGATCGAGTGATCGACCAGATTCGGGCCGAGGAGCCGCTGCTAGTGCGCGAGCTCGGTTTTGGCATGAATCGCGCGCTGACCGCCGAGCGTCGCGTCAGCGACATTGGCACCTACGAGCGCATGTGCGGCATCCATTTGTCGCTCGGCGCCAAGCACGGCGTCTACGCCAAGCCGAATTTGAACCGCCGCCGCACCCGCTTCCACGTCGACGTCTTTGCCGTAACCGAGAGCGTCACGCTCGGCGACGAGACGGTGTTCCGCGACGGCGCGTGGTGTGTCACGCCGTGACCTGTTCGGCACTGCGGCAGCTGCTCACGGCGCGCCGATCGTCGCTTCGGGGATCTTGGCGTTGATCACCTGCTGGGCGAGCAGAACATGCGCGGCGTCGTTCAGGTGAACGCCGTCGCCCGAGTTGTACATGCTCTTGATCTTGCCGTCAGCGTCGGCAAACTGCGTGCGGAAGTCGAGCGCGTGGTCGCCGTAGCGTTGCGTGAGCGCGTTCTTCATCGCGACCAATCCCGCGAGAGTTAGAACGAAACTACGCGGAGTCTTCGCTGGAGAAGGCGCGGCTCAGGCGGCCTTTGGCCATCTTCTTCGGGGCGCGGGCAGGCTTCGTATCTGCGGTTTCGGCTGCTACTGGCGCTTCCACTTCGGTGGGCTCGCTAGCTGTCTCGGCAACCGGCGCGGCTGACGTCGCTGCTTCCTCGGCGCCTGCCACTTTCGGCGCGCTGGGCTTGCGCGGCTTGGCGGCGCGCGGCAGCGAGATGCGGTTCAGCTCTTCCAACAGCGCGTCATCGTTTTCGGCATACACGCGCGCGTAGGCGAGCGCGCGCTGCGCGAGCAGCAACAGCGCTTCTTGTCGCCCCGCCAACTCGTGTCGAAGCTCGGCGAGCTTTGCTTCGTGGCCGTTCAATTCGTCGGCTGCGCTCTCCACCTCAGCCGCCAAGTTGGCGAGGCCGGTGGCGTCGACATCAGCGAAGCGCACGCTGGCGAGAGGCCCCTTGAAAAGCTCGAGCACGGACTGTATTGCTGGCGGCGAAGGCGGGATCATGGGCACG
This sequence comes from Polyangiales bacterium, assembly GCA_038252755.1. Taxonomy (GTDB): domain Bacteria; phylum Myxococcota_A; class Polyangia; order Polyangiales; family Polyangiaceae; genus PMG-095. The sequence continues at coordinate 37,068 of JBBSAB010000065.1, forward strand.
GATCATACGTTCAGTAGTTGCGCCGCGCCATCACGAATCGTCGGCGCGCTCCTCTTTTTGGCTGGGACCGCCGCAGCGTCGGCCGCGGATGCGCAGGAAGCCTCGGCGGGATTCTCGAACGGCGACGCGGCGCTTCACGCCAAGGTGCTCAAGCAGCGCATTGACCAGCTGGTGGGCGTCCAAAGCGTGGCCGAAGTACTCGGTGTGCTCGACGTGGCCGTAGGTACGACCAGCATCGCGCTCGCCGCGCCCCACATGAAGGACGAGCCCCAATTCGTGCTCACTTACGCGGTGGGGTTCGGTCTGAGCGACGTGGCGGCCGCAAGCTCGCTGTTCATGACCCTCGATATGCGAACGCGCGTTTTCCAAGTCATCATTCCGGCAACCCCAGCTGTAGCCAGTTTGGGGTTGGCGCTGGCGCACGACCCGTACCCGTTGCCCAAGCTGTCGACGGGTAGCTTGGCGGCCGGCTACTTTGCCTCCGCGCTCTTGGAGGGCATCAACGATTTTTCGATTCCCACGCCGTTCAGCACGTTGCGCGCGCACCAGCAGCGGCTCGAGAACGAACAAGACCTGTCGGCGGTTGAGCGCCGCGCGATGCATCGCGACGTTCTCGGCGCGCGCGGGCCACTGCCGCGGTGGGCCATCGGGGCTCCGTTGCTCGTCGCGGGCGCGGTGGCTATGTCACCGGCATTCAGCGATCGATACGCCTCGAAAGAGAAGACCTGGGCGGGGGCCCTCGGCGGCCTCAGTCTGCTGAGCGGGTTGTTTTCGCTATTTCCCAGCGCCGTCAGTCGCTACGAGAGCGATCTCGAGACGCTACATATTTCAGTCGCGCTGCTGCCCGGTGCCCTCAGCGTGCGCGGCGCGTTTACGGCGCTTTGAGCGATTACGGACCGAAACCGCAGGCCCAGGTGCCGGCGGTGCAGCGGCAGACTTCTTGCGGCGGCAGCGCGATCTTCGCGGAGATGCCGCCCGCACCTTGCTCTGCAGGCGGCGGAACTGGTGGCAAGCCCGGGTCGGTCGTGCAGGCTGGATTCACTTTTTGACACAGCGCGAAGGAGCCAGGAGGAAGTGGGTAGCAGAGGCAACCTGTAAAATCGTATTGGCAGGCGGCACCGGCCATGTCTGCCGTGCACGCGCCCGGAGGTGTGGGGCGCCGCGCGGGGCACCGCGAGTCAACCATCGCACTGCCGCCAACTCCGCCCGTGCTGATCGCGCCACCAGCGCCGGCAACGACGATCGAGCCGCCAGTACTGACACCCGCGGTAGCAACGCTACCGCCCGTACCGACGCCGCCGCCCGTACCAACACTACCGCCCGTGGCCTTGCCAGCGGATCCGGCGCTGCTGTGGCCACCGGTGCTGGCGCCGCCTGCCGAGCTCCCACCGCTCGGTTGATCACCAGTTTCCGTGGTTCCCCCGCACGCGACTCCCGTCAACACGACAATCAACGAGCCAAGGTATTTGGACATAGGGGCGCCTCTAAGCAGGAGATGTGCCACACGAAACCAGCGAGCAATAAACCGGTTTCGCTAAATACTTTGGCACATATTGCGCCGACCAGCGACAGCCGATCAAGCCACAACGCCGATTCAGGGCGTCTGAATGTGCGTCCCGGTGAGCGTGACGCCCTTACTGCCAGATACCTTCGTCGAGCTGGCGCCGCAAACCCGTAGTGGCGATTACGGCTTCGGCTTAGAGCCGACAACAGCGTTGCCGGCTCGGGCAGCTGCCTCGCGTAGCTTGTCTTTCTTGCTAGGGCGGCGACCCTTGACGCCGCCGTGCGGGTCGAGGCCGGGCGTAGCGACCTCGGTGCGCTCGAAGCCCGGCACTTGCTCGCGTGCAATCGCCAACCCGTGCCGGCGCTCGATCAGCGCGAAATGCGCGTCGCCGTCGGCCGTGACGAAGCTCACCGCCTCGCCAGCTTCGCCCGCGCGCCCCGTCCGGCCAATCCGGTGCAAGTAGTCGGTCGGCGAGCGCGGCAAGTCGTAGTTGACGACGGCCGGCAGCTGCCGAATGTCCAGCCCGCGCGCGGCCACGTCGGTCGCGACCAGCACCTTCACCGCGCCGGTTTTCAAGCCTTCAAGCGCACGTGTTCGTGCGCCCTGGCTCAAGTCCGCGTGCAGCGCAGCGGCGGCGATCCCAACCCGCGTCAGCTTGTCGGTGACGTGATCGGCGCCATGGCGACTGGCAACGAACACCAGCACCGCCGGCCACGCCTCGGTCGTCAACAAGTGCCGCAACAGCTGCGTGCGCTTGCCGACGTCGACCTCGATCGCGCGCTGCGTGATCAGCGGCACCTCGCGCAGCTCGGCTTCGATCGTCACGCGCGTCGGCTCGTGCAGTAGACTGGCAGCGAGTGCCTCGACGGCGGCTGGAAACGTGGCCGACAACAGCAACGTCTGGCGCGCCAATGGCAACAGCGCGAGCACACTGCGCAGCTCCTCGCCGAAGCCCATCGACAGCAGCCGGTCGGCTTCGTCGAGCACCAACGTCTCGACGTTGCTCAACGTGACCGCGCGCTTCGCCACCAAATCGAGCAAGCGACCCGGCGTCGCGACCACGATGTCGGCGCCGCCGCGCAGCGCCATCATCTGCGGATTCTCCGACACTCCGCCGACCACCACGCAAGTCTTCAGTCGCTCTGCCAAACCGCTCCCGTACACCGCAAACGCGCTTTCAGTCTGCGTCGCCAGCTCGCGCGTCGGCACCAACACCAAGACGCGCACCGGCCGCGGTGTCCGCCGCTCAGCGCGCGACAACCGCTCGAGCAACGGCAACACGAACGCCGCCGTCTTGCCCGACCCCGTCTCTGCCGATGCCCACACATCCCCACCTGCGAGCACTGCCGGAATCACCTCGACTTGCACCGCTGTCGGCTCGACGTGCCCGACATGGCCGATCGCGCCGACCAGTTGCTGAGACAAACCCAAAGACGCGAACGGCATGCAGGCTCTGCCAGTAGCAGGAATGAGACTGGAAGGTTATGGGGCTGCCACAACGCGGCTCATCTTGCAGAAATTTTCGTGGCGGCCCCAGGTGCCGCTGCACGGTTTTCGTGGCGGCGTCTAAAGATCCGCGCGGGGCGGCTCCCTGACTCTACGAGGCTCATGCACCAACGTGAACGAACGGTTGCTCGCGCGACAACCGCGTGAGCGCGTCGAGTAGCGTGGGCACGGCGCCGAGCCGCAGTCCCAGACTCTGCGATAGCCACAGCAGGGCGCCCGAGCGCTCCTGAGTGGCCCAGGTCGAAGCTAGCTCGACCAGCGCTGGTGCCAGTCGCTGCATGTCGCTCGGCAAGAGCGTGTCACCCAAGCCGCCGCCAGCGCCGCCGAGATGCTGCTGTCGGTCGGTGCGTCTGGGCAAGCGCTGTAGAGCGCGCCACCGCACGCCGATTCACACTCGAGCTGCGACTCGAAATGGTTCTCTCCCGCTTGGCAACCGCTCGAGCCGCCCGAGCACGTGCCGCCGCTGCCGCTCCTGCCCGGGTTGGACGAAGCGTCGTCCCCGCAGCCAGTCAGGCTTTGGACCAGCCCGCAAGCCAGCAAGGCGAGCACCCGCGACCTCGCGACCGGCAAGGATTGGAGTTCCCGCCTCATCCGCGGAGAGGTTACCGCGGCGGCGATCGCGACCGGGTGCCGCACTCTCTTGTCGCGTCGGTCCGAAAATGCCCCGCATAGCGTCGAACGGAGCGCCACAGTTGGGCTCGCAACTCGGGAGATTTGTGGCCCGGGCGCGGGCGCGCAGGGTCGGCATGATCGCTGCAGAGGGATGGCATGTCGAAGCTTTCGTTCCTCGTAGGTTCCCTTGTCGCTCTCGTGACCTCGTTCGGGGCTACTGCCGCGGCGCAGGACGCACAGGAGAGGATTGGTGCGCGAACTACGCCAGGCTCTGCCGTGTCGGTCTTCGGTAACCAGGGACAACTTGCGATATCCAGCGAGGCGGGGGCGACGGTCAGCCATACGTCAGTTAGTGGTGTCGATGGAGCGAGCACCAGCGTGGTTCTCCGGCCCGGCGTGGACTACTTCTTGGTCAAACGCCTTTCGCTGGGCGCGTTCCTCGGGGTCGACCACCAGGTGACACGCGGTGGCAGCGCGACGACATTCGGCATCGGTCCGCGCGTTGGCTACGACATTGCATTTTCGGATCGCTTCTCGATCTGGCCGCGGCTGGGCTTCTCGTTCAACCACACGAATGCGACGCTCGATGCTCAACACTTCGGCGGCCTCCAAACGCCGTCGTCGTCCAGCTCCAACTCTGCGATCGCGCTCAATCTCTTCGCGCCGTTTCTGTTTCACACCAACCACTACTTCGTCGGCGTCGGTCCCGCGCTCGATACCGACCTTTCCGGCGACGCCAAGACGACGACGATCGCGCTCCGCGTTACGCTCGGTGGCTGGATTTTTTGAGCTAAACCGAGGTCGGACGGCGCGATTCGGAGGTCGGCAAGTTTGCGGCGGCTGCTAGGCGCGGCGAATTTGACTATCAAAACGCGTCTGACAGCACATACACTATGAAGCTCCGATGGAGGCGTCCGCGGACTTTCAACGTGTATTCGAGGTGTCTCCCCAGCCACAGCTTCTGCTTGGAGCGGGCGGTGTCGTGCTCAGCGCCACTGACGGCTACCTACGCACGGTCGGTCGCAGTCGCGAGCAGGTGATTGGGCGGGCGCTGTTCGAGCTGCCGCCGTACGTGGGTCGAGACGAGCAGGCACTCCGCCAGTTGGGCGATGAGCTGGCGACGGTGTGGCGCTCGGGCCTGCAATTCCCCCACGAGATCCACGGCGGAGCCGTCTCGTCCGCGTTCAGCGTGCCGGTCTTGGACGCGGCCGGTGTGGTGCAGCAGGTCGTTCACACGTTGGGGCAAGCGGCGCGCACCCCAGAAGCGTTGCAGTCAGACAGCGAGCGCCGGCTGCGCAAGCTGATCGAGCACTCCTACGACGGCATCGTGCTGATCGATCAGAGCGGCAAGCCGTTCTACGCCAGTCCGTCGATCGAGCGCGTGCGCGGCTACCCGGTCGACGAGCTGTTGCGCTCGAGCCTGCTGGAGCTGGTGCATCCCGAGGACCTCGCTCGCTTCGGTCACGCAGTGAAAAAACTGCTGGCCGAGCCCAGCGGCGTGATGCTGATCCAATACCGAGCGCGCCACAAAGACGGCCACTGGCAGGTGCTCGAGACCGCCGCCATGAACCGCCTAGATGATCCGGACGTGCTGGCGATCGTCCTGGCGTCTCGCGATGTCTCGGAACGCGTCGCCCTGCAGGACGAGCTGCGCAAGCGTGGCGAGGCGCTGCAGGTCGCGCTGGCCGCTGCCCAAGCCATCAGCTGGGACGTGGACTTGAGCGGGCAGGTGCCGACAACCTACTCGCGTCCGCCCGAAGCGTTTTTCGGCCCCGGCGTGGGGGTGGATGCCTTCAACCTGGTCGCGATCGTGCACCCTGACGACGCCGCGCTGGTGGCGAAAGAGGTCAGTCGCTCGCGCGAGACCGGCGACGACCTGATCATCGAGTTTCGGGGCCACCCGCACGAGGGCGAGACGCGGCTATACGCGTCGCACGGCCGCGTGGTCCAGGACGAAGCGGGCCGTTCCGTCCGCCTGATCGGCGTGACCTGGGACATCACCGAGCGGCGCCGGGTTCAGGACGAGCGCGAGCATCTCAAGACTCGCATTCAGGAGGGGCAAAAGCTGGAAAGCCTCGGCATCCTGGCCGGCGGCATCGCTCACGACTTTAACAACATCCTGACGACTATTTTGGGCAACGCTAGCCTGACTCGATTGGCGCTGTCCGAGACGTCGCCGGCGGTCGAGCACATCGCTCAGATCGAAGAAGCTTCGCGGCGCGCGACGGATCTGTGTCGACAGATGCTCGCCTACGCCGGCAAGGGCCGCTTCGTCCTGCAGCGCGCGAACCTGAATCAGCTGATCGAAGATACGACACACCTGTTGCAGGTTTCGATTAGCAAGAAGGCCGTGCTGCGCTTTCACCTCGATCGAAATTTGCCGGCAATTGTCGTAGACAATACCCAAATTCGCCAGGTGCTGATGAACCTCGTCATCAACGCATCGGACGCGATCGGCGAGCGCAGTGGCGTGATTTCAATCAGCACCGGCGTCGTGCGCGCCGACCGAACATACTTGGATCGCACGTTTCAAGCGCCCGACATCCCGACTGGCGACTACGTCTTCATGGAGGTCAGCGACACCGGCAGCGGCATGAGCCCCGCCACGCAGGCGCGGATCTTCGAGCCGTTCTTCACGTCGAAGTTCACTGGGCGCGGCCTAGGCTTGGCTGCGGTCTCCGGCATCGTTCACGGCCACAAGGGCGCGCTCAAGGTTTATAGCGAGCCGGGCAAGGGCTCGAGCTTCAAGTTGCTGTTGCCGGTGGCGAGCAGCGAAGCCGAAGGCTTCACGCCGCCGCCGCACGCCAAGCAGGTGCCGCTGGTCGCGAGGGGAACGATTCTTGTCGTCGACGACGAAGAGACTATTCAGGCCGTGGCTTGCTCGAGTCGTTCGGCTTCAAGGTCGTCATCGCCTGTGACGGTCGCCAGGCCCTGACGGCGTACGGCGAACATCGGACTGAAATCGTCGGCGTACTGATGGATCTCACGATGCCGCACCTAGATGGCGAAGAGACGTTTCGCGAGTTGCGACGCATCGAGCCAAACGTGCGCGTGTTGCTGATGAGCGGCTACAACGAGCAGGACGCGATCGCGCGCTTCGTCGGTAAGGGCTTGGCGGGCTTCATCCAAAAGCCCTTCAACATCGACGACCTGAAGGCCAGCCTGCGCGCGATCCTGAGCTGACGACTCGGTACAGGGTATCGGCCCCCATACAACCCCAGGCAGTTAGTTGTCAGCTAGCGCTAGTGCGGCTGAGATTTTAGGCCCAGAGTGTCACTCCGAAGCGGCAATTCCGGGCAGCCAGGACCAGATCTAGATGTTAGGCTGCGCGCCGCAATGTCCCCGAGCGACCCTACGCGCCCGCCGCCTCCCTCTGAGCGCAAAGGCATTTCGATGCCGCCCCCGCCCCCGCGTAGGTCGTCGATCAAGCCTTCCGGGCCGCCTCCGTTGCCGCCGCAGCCGCCGCGCGGACAGCGACTGGCCGGCATCTTCTCGGTGCCTCCTCCTCCTCCGGTTCGCTCGGCGCCACCGCCCCCACCGTCCGCGCAACAACCGCAACCAGTCGTCGAAGCGCAACCGCAACCAGTCGTCGAAGCGCAACCGCAACCAGTCGTCGAAGCGCAACCGCAACCAGTCGTCGAAGCGCAACCGCAACCAGTCGTCGAAGCGCAACCGCAACCAGTCGTCGAAGCGCAACCGCAACCGGACGTCGAA
>JBBSAB010000066.1:0-43289 GCA_038252755.1 Polyangiales bacterium
CGTGCCGTGAGCACGCCGTGTGACATCGCGGTCGCAGCGGTCTACGCTGCACGCCGCCGTGCCCCGCTACGTCGTCTACGATCCCGAGGATCCCCGCAAAGGCAAAATCCTGCCTGATCCAACGCTCAGCCAGATCATCCTAGGCGAGGGCGAAACAATCACGAAAGCTCTGAGCGCCGCGTCGCCGCCTCCGGGGTCCGTGGTGTGGGACCGCGAGGAAGCGCGCATCGCATACGTCGTGCCTGGCAGCAGCCGCTAAAACGCGCAGGGTATTTCCTGCGGACAACTCGCGAGTAGCTAACGCTACGCGGCCGCTACGGGCGTGCTCAACTTGCGCAGCGCTTGGGCGAGGTTTCGGATCAAGCGCGACAGGTTTTGCATGTTCTCAGTCTCGGTGTTGCCCCAAGCCCAGAATGAGATCATCAGCTGCGTGCCCAACTGTTGGTCGCTGGCATCGGGCAAGCCCAAGTAGCGAACCGGGATGATGGTCGTGCCGACCACGCCGCTGCGAAAGTTAGGGTCGAGCTTGGCGAGCGCGAGGTGAAGCTCGTTCTTCAGTGCTTCGATCTGTCCGTCGGCCGTGTTGCGAACCAGATCGCGAAACAGCACCATCACGCGCCCCGAACATTCGAGCGCCTTTTGGCTGGCTTCGCTGTCACTCGGGTGCGGCCCAGTAAACGCGCAGTCGTTGGATTCGAGCAGCGATGTCGTTTGGTTGAGTCGCTCGAGCAACATGTAAAATGCCTCGATCGCGGCGTAACCGCCCCACGGCACGAAGTCCTCGAGCGAGCTTCGGATGTGCGCGGGCGACGCCGTCAAATCGTAATAGCGGCTTTTTGGGTTGGAGACCGCGCCGACCCAAGGGTGCGAGCGCGGAGCCGGAAACGGCTCGCCTGCGTATTCACAAGTCCTCAACCCCGCCTCGTTCCAGCGTTGGTTTTGGCGAGATGAGGCAACATCGCGACTCAATACCAGATTGCGCCGCTGAGCGGGCGATTCAACGGCTGTCAGCTGCGAGGCGGGCCGCGGCTTGGCTGCTAGGGGTGTGCTAGCGATTAGCCAGCCAAGCTCGTGGGGCCGTGCGAGTCGAGGACGAGATTTGCGGGCGCGAGCGGGGAGGCGCCGAGGTCGAGGACTTCGGGCGGCAGGTGTTCGAAGGCTTCGCTAGCGGCTTCGAGCAGGAGCGGCACGGTTTGCTGGCGCAAGAGCGCGCGGGCGAAGACGGCGCTGTTGGGGACGGCGCGACACAGGTAGCCGAGTTGCTCTTTGAGCGGTCCGACTGGCGCCTTCGCCGGATCATTTTGGCGCAGCGTGAGGCCGGCCGCCAAACGCTGGAGATGAAGGGAGATGTCGCGCCCGCTCGGACGATACGGCTCGCGGCCGGCGAGCAGCTCGCTCAATTGCCGAAAAATCCAGGGATTTCGAAGCGCGGGGCGGCCGATCATCACCGCGTCGCAGTTGGTCTCTTCGAACATGCGCAGCGCCGATTCGGCGTACCAAATGTCGCCATTGCCCACGACCGGAATCGTGAGTGCGCGGCGAATCCGCTCGACGATCCGCCAATCGGCGGTACCGCGGTAGTGGTCGACGCGGCGGCGCGGGTGCACGGCGAGAAAATCCAGCCCGCAGTCTTCGACCAAGCGCGCGTTGGTCAGCGCGTCGTCGGTGTGGTCGAAGCCAGCGCGCAGCTTGGCCGATAAGCGCCCGGGCACGGAGCTGCGCATCGTGCGCAGCAACTGACTGAGCAGCGCCGGCTGCTTGAGCAGCGCCGCACCGACGCCTTTGCGAACGGCGGTGTTGGTCGGGCAGCCTAAGTTCAGATCGACGACGTCAGCGCCGGCTTGGGCCACGACCGCGCCCGCTTCGGCCATCAACGCCGGATCATTGCCCATGACCTGCACGCTGAGCGGCACAGTCGGCAATTTTTCGACCTGGCGCTCCAGGTACGGGCGCGAAATCTGCCCGCCTGAAATGCGCACGAACTCGGTACACACCAAGCCAATCGGTCCATAGCTGGCCAGCACCTCGCGCACCGCAGCGTTGGTGACGCCTTCCATCGGCGCCAACACACAGGCTGGCGAAAACGGAAAGCGTCCCACGGCGTGAAGCTGACCTAGACTGCGCCGCGGCGGATCGGATTGGCGGCGGTCGCGATGCGCTGTTTCGGCTTGTGGCCGGCCGAACCGTCGTTGCGCGAGGTGGCCTTCTTGGCGGCAGCAGCGGCAGCAGCGGCAGCTTTCGGGTTGGCTTCCGCCTCGGCTTCTTCAGCTGCGCGAGCCTCTTCGGCCTTGGCTTGTACGGCGGTTAGCTCGGCCGACTCTTTCGCGGCGTCCGTGGCTTCGTGACACTTCTTGTACTTCTTGCCTGAACCACAGTGGCAAGGCTCGTTCCGTCCGGGTTTCATGATGCTGCCGGCAATCTAGCGCTTCGCCGCCGGCTCGTCACGTTTCGGCCGGGCGGTGCTATGAGCGGTAGCGACATGCGCGTGGATCCAAGCGAGAACTCGGCGCCGGACGCGGCCGCGGCGGGCGGCAGACGCGGGGACGACTACCTGCTCGGTCCGGACCAAATCGCGGCGTACGGGCGCGACGGCTACCTGGTCCTGCCAGGCGTGCTGACCGAAGCCGAGCTCGCCCCGCTCGAGGCCGTGTTCGAGCGCTTCATCGGCGGGCAAATCAGCGGTATGGGTCGGGACTTTTGCGACATGAGCGGGCCGTACGGGCGCGCCTTCGAGGACTTCAACTTGGTCAACGCGGTACTGCCGCGTGTTTACGCACCGGCGTTGGTCGACAACATTTTCGAGCGCCGCGCGACTTCGATCGCGCAGCAGCTGATCGGCGAAGACGCAACGCTCGACTACGACCAGTTTCTGGCCAAGCGCCCGCAACGCCCCGGCGCGGTCTTCGCTTGGCATCAAGATCTCGGTTACTGGCCGTCTGGCTCGCCCGACACGCGCACCGTGACGTGCTCGCTGGCGCTCGACGACGCGACCCCCGACAACGGCTGCCTGCGCGTCGTGCCCGGCTCACACGCCGAGCCGCAGCTGCGCCCGCATCGGCCCTCCGCGTGGTCGACCTCCCCCGAGTTGCGCGCCGAAGCCCACACCTTGACCGTCGAGCTCGGCGAGCACGACCAAGTCGTGGCGTTGCCGGTGCGCCGCTGCAGCATCACCGTCCACAACGAACGCATCGTTCACGGCTCGGCTGGCAACCAAACCAACGGCTGGCGCCGCACCTACGTCGTCGCGCACCGCTCACGCCAAACCGTCGCCTACGAACGCAGCATCGGCTTCACTCACTCTCATAACGACGCCATCAACTGGCAGACGAACCTGGAAGCGCTCGAGCTAGCCGATCGGCGCTAGATCCGCCGCTGCCTTGCACGCCTCCGCCTGACTACTGGGCTCCCCCTTCAGCCGCCCGCCCGCTCGCCAAGATCAACGGACCTGTCGGCAGACCATGTGCACGCTCGTTCCAGCCGAGCCCGAGAACGATCACTGCACCCACTCGCTCGGAATCGGTCAGTGATTGTGACTCAATCGGTGATTTAGGGATGGATTGAGCCGCACGCTGATAAGATCAAGAGCCTGTTACGCTTGGAGCGTGCTTCGATGAAAACTCCTTTTCTCATTTCGTCACTGTTCGCGTTGGGTGCCCTGAATGGGGCTTGTTCGTCGTCTGAAGGTGGAGCGGGTGTACCCGGCGGCGGTTCTGGCGGCTCAGGTTTCGCTGGCACGGCGGCGGGCATGACGAGTGTGGGTGGCGCGGCGAGCGACACCACGGCGGGTGGCGCCGCTGGCAACACGACGAGTGCGGGCGCGGATGCGGGTGGTGTCGCGGGCGCGAGCACGACGGCGGGGGCGGGCGGAGCAGCCGCGGGTGCAGGCGGCACCGCCGGAGCAGGCGGAGCGCAAAACGCGCCCGCCGTCGATCGCGCGGCGACGCTCGCGCTGATGAAGAAGGTTGCCGACTACTACCTTGCCAGCTTCGGCAACAACACGACTAACGACTGGATTCGTTCGACGTTTTACACCGGGTTGATGGCGGCGTACCGCGCCACCAAAGACAACAAGTACCGCGAAGCTTCGCTGAGCTGGGCGATGGCGAACCAGTTCAAGCCGGCTAGCGGCGACGTGCGCTTCGCCGACAACCAGTGCTGCGCGCAAACCTACGCCGAGCTTTACCTCGACGCGATGCCGGGCGACCCGAAGATGCTCGCGCCGATCAACACCGTGCTCGACGACATGGTGGCGAACCCGAAAGCCGGGCGCGTCGAATGGTGGTGGTGCGATTCCTTGTTCATGGCTCCGGCCGCGCTGGCTCGTTACGCGAAGGCGACTGGCAAGACGCAATACCTCGACCTGATGCACAGCATGTACTGGGACACGACCGACTTCTTGTACAACAAGCAAGTCAACTTGTTCTGGCGCGACAGCGGCTACGTCGGCAAGAACGTGTACTGGTCGCGCGGCAACGGCTGGGTGTTTGGCGGCCTGCCGCGGATCATGGAATACGTGCCGACCACGGACGCGAAGAAGCCCAACTACGAAACGCTCTTCAAAGACATGGCAGCGGCGCTGCTCAAGCTGCAGCAGCCCGACGGCTTCTGGCGCTCGGATCTACTCGACGCCGCCCGCTTTCCGAATCCCGAGTCGAGCGGAACGGCCTTTTTTACCTACGGTATGGCCTGGGGCATCCACCACGGCCTGCTCGATCGCGCGAAGTACTTGCCGTCGGCGCTGGCCGGCTGGAACGCGCTGATCAAGACCGCGCTCAATGACCAAGGCAAGATCGGTTGGGTGCAAGTCGTCGCCAGTGCGCCCGGCGCCGCGATCGCCGGCGACACGAAAGACTACGCAGCCGGTGCATTCTTGCTCGCCGGTAGCGAGCTGATCGAGCTCTAAACAAAGCAACGGCCGCGCCCTGCAAGAGAATCAATCCCGTGCACGACGCGGCCGTCACCCGACGTTCCCCTGCTCACTTCTCGGCGCGCCCCAGCAGTTGGGTCGGCAAAAGCGACTGCAAGCTGTCCGCTCCGACCACGATCCGCACTTCGTGGATCTCGGCGGCGATCTCCTTCATGGCTTCCAGTTGCGGCGGGGTGTAATCGGTCAGGGGGGGGCCGCGCGTTTGCGCAGTCGCTCGGCAGGATCGAAGCGGAAGAACGTCGCCAGCTCGGTGTAGAGATCGGGGTGGCGCCGGAGCAACGCTGTCGGTTGTTCGAAGAATTTCTCGACGACGACGGCGAAGAATTCGGGAGCGTTGGTGGCGCCGTAGGCGTCGATGCTGGTTTTACTGCGGCGCTCGACGGCGTCGACCAAGTCGGCGTATTCGGCGCCGGCGACGCTGGACCACACGCTGTAGCGTTCCAAGTCGTCGAGCTCCGGGGTGCCGTCCATGGCGCCGTCTTCGGCGTCGAGCTGGTGGGCGAACTCGTGCAACACGACGTCGTGGCCGTCGCTCAGGTTGGCAGCGCCGCTGAGCACCGCGTCCCACGCCAGCACGACCACGCCCTGCGTCCACGATTCGCCGAGGCGCGCCTGCTCGTCCTCGATCGTGACGTAGCCTTCCTGGCGCTTGACGCGCGCCCGGTACGTCGACGGGTAGACGATCACCGTGCTCAGATCCGGATACAGCGCTTCGTCCAGCTCCACGCGCTGTAGGACGAGCAAGCACGCGCGCGCCGCGATCACGACGCGCATTTCCTCGTCGACTTCGAGCCCGCTCGCGCCCTCGAAGGATTTTTCCGAGTTGAAAATCCGCACCAGCGTCTCGAGCTTGCTCAGCTCGGCTTCGGTCAACAGCTCGGCGCACGGCACGCGCCGCCGCACCAGCTCCCGAAACCGATCGGGGAACGGCTCGGCGATGACTTCTGCGCGACTCAGCCGACGCCACCAATCGAACATGGGGTAAGCATGGCACGAGCGCGGGCTTCGGTTATAGTCGCGCCACCGTTCACGAGTGCAGGAGAGGCCGAAGCGAGATGGCTACAGCAAACGTTTCCGAGATTTTCGAAGCCGAAAAGTGGCAGGCCGTCGAAGGCTTCAATTTCGAAGACATCACGTACCACCGCGCGCGCGACGTCGGCGCCGTGCGCATCGCCTTCAACCGCCCCGAGGTACGCAACGCGTTTCGACCAAAGACGGTCGACGAGCTGTACACGGCGCTCGAGCACGCGCGCACGTGGAGCAACGTCGGCGCCGTCTTGATCACCGGTAACGGCCCGTCGCCAAAGGACGGCGGCTGGGCGTTTTGCTCGGGCGGCGATCAGCGCATCCGCGGCAAAGACGGCTACAAGTACGAAGGCACCGGCGGCAGCGATGCAGCCAGCCTCGGGCGGCTACACATCCTCGAGGTGCAGCGGCTGATCCGTTTTTCGCCCAAGGTCGTGATCGCGGTCGTGCCGGGCTGGGCCGTCGGCGGCGGCCACAGCCTGCACGTGGTGTGCGATTTGACGATCGCCAGTCGCGAGCACGCGATCTTCAAGCAAACCGATCCCGACGTGGCGAGCTTCGACAGCGGCTACGGGTCGGCGCTCTTGGCCCGGCAGATCGGCCAGAAGCGCGCGCGCGAAATCTTCTTTTTGGGCAACAACTACAGCGCCGAAGAGGCGTTTCAGATGGGCATGGTCAACGCCGTCGTGCCGCACGCCGAGCTCGAGAGCACCGCGCTCGAGTGGTCTCGCAAGATCATGCAAAAGAGCCCGACCGCGATCCGCATGCTGAAGTACGGCTTCAACCTGCCCGACGAAGGTCTGGTCGGCCAGCAGCTATTCGCCGGCGAAGCGACGCGGCTGGCGTACGGCGGCGAAGAAGCCACCGAAGGCCGCGACGCTTTCTTGGAAAAGCGTCCGCCGAACTACGCCAAATTTCCCTGGCACTACTGAACGCCACAAAAATCGGCCATTTTTGCGCCCAGCACGCAGAGTCGTAGCCAGAGGCCGCGCGGCTAGCTAGCCTCGTAAGGCTGCGCATGTTTTCGCCGCAAGCCAACGACGCTCTCACTGTGTTGATGCAGGCGCTCACCCAGCAGCCCGAGCTGGAAGAGCACGTCCACGAGCGCTGGCGATCGCGAGGCAGCGCGCGCGGCGAAGCGCACAGCTCACCACTTTCGAGCGAGGTTCTGGCGGCCGCCGATGCTTTGGGCAAAGCGTTGCTCGAGCTGGCTCAGCCGGGTCAAGACATCAGCTCGCTCTCGAAACCGTTCGCGGAGCCGACCGCGCCGGTGCTGCTGCTTTGGTGTTACGCCAGCACCTGGCGGCGCGACATTCAACTTACGCCAATCCTAGCGTTGGCCGGCAACCAGGCCGAGCTGCGCGAGCGAGTCGCCGCCGTGGCCAGCCAACGCGTCCTGGAAGGACCGCTGAACGACGCACTCGCGGCAGCCCCGTTGATCGGCGACGGCGACCAGCTCGCACTGCCGCAAAATTCCGAGGCCCGAGCGCGGCTCGAGATCTTGATCTGGGAAGCCGGAGCCAGCGCGCTCGAGGTGCCGGGGCTCGGGCGTTGGTTGTTCGGCGCCAGCTCGACCTTCGAGCAGATGGTGCACGCGCCAGCGCGCGGCGCCTTGCGTGGCCGCGTGCTGGCCGCGCGCTGCCTCGAGATCAGCGTGTCCGGCATGCCAGCGATGGCCGATCCGGAGTTGGTCGGTCGCACGTTGCAAGTGCTGCAGCCGCTCTTGCTGCACCCCGAGCCACTGGTGTGGATCCACGCCGCACGCGCACTTGGCCGCCTGACCGGCAAGCTCGAGCAAATGGAAGGCACCTTGCTCGACTGGGTGCTCGGCGATTCGGCCGTGCTGCGGCAACGCGCCATGACGGCGTTCGCCTCGTTACCGGAAGAGCGGCTGAAGTTCCTGGGCGGGCAGCTGATCGCGCTGCTCGATTCACCAACCGAAGCGGTGTGGGCGCTCGGCGCCGCGGCCGCTGCGACGCCGTACCTATTTTTCGAGCGCCGCGTGCTTTGGGATCGGCTCGCCAAACGCATCTTGAAGGGTGACGGTGGCGCGATCGCAGCGCGCGCCTTGGCCCGCGGCCTGGCGACGATTTGGCGGCGTGGTCACCAAGCGCTCGACATCGAGCAGCCGCTCTTGGCACTGCGCGAGATGGCGTGGGGTGCGCGCCCGTCGTCGCTCGACGAGCAACGCCGCTGGATCGAAGTGACGGCAGTCACCGACGCCGTGGAGCGTGCCGAGCGCGATCCGCTCGACATCGAGCTCGGACTCGAGAACTTGATTCGGCTCGCGGCGCAATACGACGACGAGGAAGCCGACGCGCGCGCCGCACGCTTTGCCTCGTCCATTTCAGCGACCTTCCAAGAAGCCCGTCGCATCGCGCTCGGTACCGGACGATTGCGGCAGCGCGCCGCAGCCATGAACGCGCTCGAAGGCTGCGCGCGCGCCTTCGCGCTTCGGTTGTGGGGCCCGATGCTCGCCACCCGCCCCGCCGGTCACCCATTCGACCAGCCCGATCTCGAAGAGGCGTGGGGCCTCATCGCGCGGGCGCCAGCGGAAATCCTGGACTTGGTGCGTTCGCGCCGGCAGAGCGGCGGCGAGTTCGACGCCGAGCTGCAGCTCGAAGTGCTGGCGGTGCGGCTCGGTGGCTATGCGCTCGATGCCTGCGGCGAAGACGCCGAGCTCGGTCGCGGCCGCGGCCCCACGGCGCACGATACGTGCCTGTGGTTGCGCAAGATCGAAGGCTTGACCGACGGCACCCGCGAGTTACCGGCGTCGCTCAAGAGCGCGCTCTCCGCGTTGTTTTGGCGCTTGGTCGACACCACGCGCGGCACCTCGCTGGGCGAGGTCGACGACGTCGAATGGCTGGGGCCGTTCGCGGCGTGGTGGGCGCTGGTCATCGACCGACCGGCGACTTTGTTGCAGCTCGCCAACGCGCTGCCGATGATGGCGCCCGGTGCGCTAGCCAGCTGTTGCGAGCGCGCCGACGTGCTGCGCGGAGCCATTTCTGCAGAAGCCGTCGAAGGCACGTGGGGTGCCGCCGTATCCGAGGCGCTCGAGTCGCTGCATGCCGCCAAGACCGAGCTGGCGCAGGCGCTGGGCGGACTCGCGGATTCGCTGGCGTCTTTCGCCGTCGCCGCCGGTCCCAAGCCGAACCTGGAAGAGATGTGTTTGGAGCTGGTCTTATCCGCAGATCGGCTGCAGTCGGCGCTGGCAGATCCGGTCAAGGCGCTGCACCCGGTCCACGAGCAAAGCGCCGAAGACGCCCGCACGCGCAGCTTCGCCGACAACGCGCCGCGCATCGCCACGCTGGTCGCGCGCGCGATTCGAGCCCGTGAGCTGGCGCTGCTCGACGTGTGGTTCGCAGCGCTTGGCCCGATCGCCTCCGCCTTGCTCGAAGACGCGGTGCGCGCGGCGATCAAGCGCACCCCACCGCCGCCGCCCAAGACCAAAAAGCCCGAGCCGAAGGTGATCGAAGGCTATGAGCTCATAAAAGCCATCGGCGAAGGCGGCATCGGCTCGGTGTGGCTGGTGCGCAAGCCCGGTGCTGACCGGTTGTTCGTGCTGAAAATTCCCAAGGCTGACGCCTTGACCAGCGCGACCGACGTCGAGCGAGAGGGCATCCTGACCTCGTTCGTTGAAGAAGCGCGCGTGCTGGCCGGCTTGTATCACCCGAACGTCGCCAACATCATCGACCGCGGTGTGTCCGACGGCATGCCGTTCTTGGTGCTCGAGTACCTGATCGGCGCCGATCTGAAGCAGTACTCGCAGGCGCGGCACATGACCTTGTTCGAACTGCGGCAAATCGTGTCGGAGTCTTGCTCCGGGCTCTCCGCGCTGCACGCCGCCGGCCTGGTTCATCGCGACATCAAGCCGGCCAACATTTGGCTGCGCTTGCCGCTGGCGGGCGGCGAACGCTTCGATCCGCACAAGCACCGCGATCCGGGCCACGTGCAGCCGCTGTCGTCAGTTGTCATCGATTTTGGCATGGTGCGCGCGATTCGCGTCGCGGCCGAAGCCGGCGGACGCTTCGTCGCCGGCACGGCTGGTTACATCGCGCCCGAACAAGTGCTCGACCCCGTCGAGCTCGATCCGCGCTCCGACGTCTACGCGCTGGCCGGCACGATCTACAACGTCACCACCGGCCGCGCCTTCTTCGACGAGCTCGACAACCAACGCGACCGGATCATCGCGCACATGCGCCGCGATCCGTTCGAGTCCGCGGATCGGCTGCAAACCTACCCGCCGGCGATCGCCAAGCTGCTGCGCGAAGCGACCAGCCTCAACCCCGCCGACCGCCCGAATCCGGTCGAATTCGGCAAGGCTTTCGCCGCCGGGCTGTAAACGCCGCGCGGCGTCAGCGGTACGGCACGTCGCCGGCCGAAGCTGGCGTCTTGTAGTCACCGACGTTGTTGGTGTTGCCGTAGCCAAGCTGGCCGGCGCTGCCGTCACCCCAGCAGCGGATCCGCGCATCGGCCAAAAGCACGCAGGTGTGAGTCAGCCCGAGCGCGAGCTCGAACACCGCGCCACCCACCTCGACCTTGGGAACCGACGCCACGTCGAGCGCGGCGTTGCCGGCAATGTCGCCAGGGCTGCCGGAGCCGAGCTCACCGTGGGTATTGTGGCCCCAGCACTTCAAGTCACCCTTCGCGCTCAGCGCACACACGTGATGCTCACCGGAGCCGATCGTCTGCACGTCCATGCCAACGTCGATGTCCGGTATCGCATCCGGGTGCGTGTCGTAGTTGAACGGGTAGATCGAGCCCCAGCAGCGCAGCTTGCCGCCTTCGAGCAGCGAGCAGTTGTGTTGAGCGCCGGGCGCCGCCTGCAGCACCGGCACGCTGAGCAACATGCTGCCGGCGCTGGCCGGTGTTTCGTCATCGCCGATCGTTTCGTGATGCCCGATGCCGAGCTGAGCGGTTTTGTTTTCGCCCCAACACCGCTCCTGTCCATCCAGCAAGACCGCGCACGTCACCAACGGCCCGACGCCGATCGAACGCGCCAGGCCGCCAAGCTGGATGTCGCCGACGATGTTCGGGTCATCGGTGGCGCCGACGCTAGGATGGCCTGGGTAACCGAGGAAACCCGCGTAAGCGTCGCGGCCCCAGCAGCGAACCGAGCCCGTTTCGAGCAGCGCGCAGGTGTGTGTCGTGTTGGCGACCAGGTGGCGCACCTTGGCGCCGACATTGACATCGCCGACGCTGGCTGGCGTCTCGTTATCGCCGACGTTGTACCAGTCGCCGTAGCCGAGCACGCCGGTTTCACCGTGTGAGCCCCAACAACGCACGTTGCCCGCTTCGAGTAGCGCGCACGTTTGCGTCTCGCCCGCCGCCAGCTCGACGACGCGCCCGCCAACGTCGATGTTACCCACCGACGCCGGCGTCTCGTCGTCGCCGACGACCGCGGTGTTGACGTAACCCAGCGTGCCCGAGCCCCAGCAGCGCACGTTGCCGTCGGGCAAGAGCGCGCAGGTGTGGCGAGTACCCGCGACGACTTGCGCCTTCTGCTCACAACGGCCCTCGTCGTTGCACCAATTGTCACCGTCGCAAGCGCCCGGCGGCTTGCTGTCTTGCTCGCGCAGGACCAAACGGACGCAGCGGCCCGCGGTGCACGATTCACACGGTGCACACGCTTCCTCACAGCTGTCGTCCGAGCCGCCAGCGCCGCCCGCACCAGCACCGCCCACGCCGCCGATCCCGCCCACCGACACGCTGCCACCAACCACGTCGATGTCGCCAACCTCGCCGCCCTCGCCGACTTCACCAATGTCGCCGGTCTCGCCGGCCGTCGCGAACCCGGGTCGAGCCGTCTGGCGCGTCCTCCCGCAACCGGCGGCGACCGCGAGCGCAACACAACCGATCCAAAGCAGCCGCCCGGTCACGCGCTCGGCGCCCCCACCGCTGGCTTCTTCCGAAACCGAATCAAGCGCGCCAGCATCAGGATCACGAACGGAACCAGCGTGTTGCGCGTGACGTGAAACTCGCTGTAGTGGTCGCTCTCGACCATGTACACGTGAAGAATCGCGAGCGCGGTCGCGGGATAGACCAGCCGATGCAACAGCTTCCAGCGTTTGCCGCCGAGCCAGCGCGCCATGCCGTCAGTCGACGTCAACGCCAGCGGCAGCAGCAGCAGCAGCGACGCCCACCCCGGCTGGCGCGAGCGCTGCAGCCACGCGTCCTCGAGCACGAAGCCGACGTTGAACTTCTGCCCGATCGCGAAGTACGCCATGAAGTGCAGTAGGCAATAGCCAAACGCCGCTAGCCCGAGCGGCCGCCGCACCGCCACGACCCAAGCCGCGCGCGTCAAGCGCTGCACCGGTGTGCACGCCAACGCCAAAAACAAGAACACGAACGCCCAACCACCACTAACGTTCACAGCCAGCGAGAACGCCGGAAAGTCGTAGTCACGCAGGAACTTCGGATTGTGCTGATACAGCACGCGAATCAAATCGATCGCCGGGAACGTGCACAGAATCGAGACGACGATCTTCGCAACTCGCGGCGGCAGCACCCTGCGAGCTTACCTGGCTGGCTGCCAAACCGCAGCTGCCGTGGGTCACCGGGTCTCCACCAGCTCGAGGCTTCGGGCTCCTATCGTCCTGTGGTCTCGACGCGTGCGAGAATTCACAGGGAGATCGGGAGATCGGGAGTCCTGCGAGGGAACGCATTTTTTGTTTTGGAGGACCAAAACAAAAAATATTTCCTTGGAGCTAAGCAAGCTGCCAGCAGCAGGTGTTTGCTCTGGTGTTTCGCAGGCGGCAGCGCGAAACCCTGAAATTCACGCTCGCAGGACTCCCGATCTCCCGATCTCCCTGTGAAGATTCAGGAGCCACGACAACACAGACCACGCCTGACGCGAGGTCGTACCGGCCTGCACCCGTAGGGCGTAGCCCCCTACGCTGAAGTTGGGACCGCGGGATCGGCCAACGGCAGCGCGACGAGGCAGCAGCCGACGCCGAACAGCAAAAGCAGCAGCTCGGCCAGCATCGCCAACGCCTGCTGCGAGGCCATCGTGTGGCCAATCGCGTAGGCAGAGATCATCACCGACAACAGCGCGACCTTGGCGGCGAATGTTGCCGTGACGACGGTTCGCGTGAGCCGGTCGCGCAACTGTGCGCGCGCGAGCGCAAGCACGAGCACCAGCGGCAACGCCAGCTTGAGGATCACGCCGAGGGCGATCACCTGCCAGAAGTGCTCGTACTGCGCCTCCGGCACCCACTGGAACATGTACGCAAAATCGATTCCGGCGAGGTGGAAGCCGACCGTCGGCCAAAACGTCAGATAGAAGCCGACCGTCACCGTGAAACCGCTGAGCAGCTTCTGCCCAAAAGGTGTCAGGCCGACGCGCTGCCAGGCTGCCAGCAAAGCCGCCGTCACCGCCAAGATCGTCTCGAGCGGCGCCAGGTGTGCAGGGTCGGCGCCGTACAGGTGCTCCAGCAACAGCAGTGAACCCGCAAACAAGCTCGATGGAGCGCGCTGCCGAGCGAACAGGACGCCCAGCACCAGCGCACCGAACAACGCGGCATAGACCAGGCGCGGCGGCGTTGCGCCTAGCTCGACCAACTCACAAATCACCAGCAAAACCCCGGCCACCGCGGTGTCGAGCGGCCGCTGGGCAACCCGCGGGAACACCAGCACCCCAAACAAAATCAGCTTGGCGGCGAGTAGCGGCAACCAGCTCGAATGCGTGTAGATCGACGCGCTCAGCGCCCAAGCCGCCGCGCCGCCAGTCTCCGGACCGAGCTGCTTTACTTGATAGAACGTCACCAGCACCGCCACGGCGAGCACCAGCGCCAGCGTCGGCGGGACCCGTTCCTGCCAGCGCCCCAAGCCGCGTCGCCAATAGTCGACGAGTAGGACCGCAATCGCCAGCGCACCCGCCAACACCACCGCTCGGCGCGAGCCGTAATAGTAAGCGGTCGGCAGCAACAGCAAGAACGTCACCAGCAGCGCGCAGGCGGCAGCCGTCGGAAACCAAGCCGGGCGCGCTCGCAGCTCGAACAATTGGCTCTTGCGCACGAACGTCGCGACCACGCAGCCCAACGCGAGCGGCACGAGCAGCGACAGGCCTCGCTCCGGACTGTCACCATGGTCGTGCACCAAACTTCGAATCGGGTCGTATTCGAGGCCGACGAGCGCGGCCAAAACGCTCGCCCCGGCGGCCAACGCAACGAACGGCGCGCGGCGCTCAGCCGACGTTAGCAGCCAAACCCCGCCCACGAACGCCAGCGCGATCCCGAGCATCGACAGCCAGCGCAGCACCGGTACCTCGGCCGCGCCAGCCGGCGGCGCCTCCAGCTTCGGCAGCCGCCCGCCGAGCGCGGTCGCGACCCAGTCCGGCTGAAAAACTGAGGCCATCGCTGGTCCTCGGTAGATAGCTTCGGTCGGCACGCCGAGCAGCACGCCGAGCAGCGCGCGATGATCGGTGATGCTGATCGCCGCCTTGAAGCCCGGCCGAAACGCGGGTCCATGATACAGCGCCCACGTGCGCGAGGCGGTGCCTGGTAAATGACGACCGAGCGCGTCGTGACCGTGATCTCCGAACACGACCAGGCTCGTATCGGGCGGCAATGCATCGGCTAGCGCGCCCACCGTGCTGTCCAGGCGGCGGAACACGGCGGCATACTCAGGGCTGTGCACGCCGTGCGCGTGCGCGGTCATGTCACCGCTGCCCAACGACACCAGCGTCAACGCGGCGTCGTCTTGGCGAGCGGTGCGAACCATTGCGCTGACGAACTCCGGCGTCTCCTCGTGTTTGGCAAGCGGGCGCTCGATGAACAACGAGCGGCGGTAGGGATGAAAATCGCTGGTGCCGAGCACGCTGACGCGTTCGCCCTTGCCCGCGACGGCGGACAGCAGGGTCTCGGGCGGGCCCTCCTGACTCGGCCGAAAGTTATCTGCGACGGCGAGCAACGAGGAGTCGTCGTGACCCGTCAAGGCAGCGCGTAGGCACAGGTACGTGAGCTGATCGCGGCACGGCTCGACGTCGAACGAAACGCCTTCCTTCGCCAAGCGGCTCAAGACCGGCATCTTCTCGGCGTTGGTCGCCAGATCTCGCGACAGCGAGTCGACGAACACCAACAGCACGCGCGCCGGAGCGTGCTGCTCGACGGCGACTAGCGGCTCACGCCGGACGCCTGGGTCGGAAACGCGAGCGGTCGAAACAACCGCGAGCAGCCCGAGCGCCAACGCCAAAACCAGCACCAGCGAGCGCCAACGCACGCGGTCTTATATTCACAATCGTCACGGAATAGCGACAATTTGTGACGTTTTACGGCTGCTGCAGGACTGAGAGAATCGCTCGTGTACCCCGCAGCGAACGCTCGAAGAGCGAGGGGCGGTCGGGGTCCGCCACGATGGCCTCGAAGTCTTCCTGAGCCAAGCCGCGCGCAAGGCGGCTGGCAAAATTTTCGCGGAGTTGGCGGACGTAGTGCTCGGCGTCGTAGTCGCGCGGATCGGTCTGCGACCGCGCTGACGCGGTTCCAGTCTGGGCGTCTGCGTCGGCGCCGCTTTCATCGTCTTGCCAAAGCCCGGCGCGGCCCTGCGCGCGACGGTAAACGTGAATGCGTTCGCCCGCGCTCCAGTGCTCGCGCCCGTTGGCCAGCAAGGCCTCGTACGGCAACTCTTGGCGCTGCGCGCGCGTGTTCAGGTACTGCTCGGGCGTCTTGGTCAAGCGCACGCGCGAGCAGACGTCGAAGGTCGGCAGCTGCCGACGGCGCAGCGACAGCAGCGTCGCGACATACGCGGCGCGCACGCCCGGCAAGTCATTTTCCAGCAGCCGATCGATCGCGCGTCGCAAAAATTCTTCACCGAACGGCTCGGCGCGGCTGGAGCGAAAAGCGACGCCGCGCAGCACGAGCGCCCCGGCATAAGATTTCAGTGCGTAGTTTTTCGGCTCGTGCGACAGCATCGCGCTGTAGCGCCCGTCGAACTGCAGCTCCACCAACGGCGGCAACTGCGCCGCGACCTCAGCGACGACGCGCTCTTCGTCGGCTGGGGCAAAGCCGTCCGGTACCGCAAAATAGACGCCGTCGGTGTCCGCTTCCAACAGCTGCACGCCCCGCCCCGCCAGCTCGCGGCACATGAACGACAACAACTCACGCCCGCGCGCCGTGATCTCATTCGCGGCGTGCACGTCGGCAAAACGCGTCAAACCAACCGCACCCAGGTAGCCATACGCCGAGTTGATCACCAATTTGATCGCGGCCGACACTGCCTCGAGCTGAAAACGTTCGCCGGAACCGGGCGCCGCCGCGCGCGCGTCGGCTTTGGCGCGCAACCGGCGTTCGACCAAACGATCGACAATCGCCAAAAACACGCCCAGCCGATCGCGACGCGGCCCAATCCGGTATTGGCGCATCAACGACGGATACAGACTAGCGACGTCGGCTTTGACGATACGCTGCGCGACACCCGACGCGAACAAGTACAGCGCGGCGCCCTGATGCGGCGTTCCATCGCCACCTTCGTGCGCCGGCAACGCAGCTTTCGCGCGCAAATACGCGCGCACCAGCAGCGGATCGAGCACGCCCGTCGCAGCTCCCGCATCCGCGAGCCGTTCGTAGCGACGCGGCGCCATTTGACTCAGTGAGAACGCCGTACCGCCGAGCAAGCGCGCGACGCCCGCGGCCTCGTCGACGTCGTCGCCCGCGTAGCGCCGCACCCGCTCCGGATCGCTCAGGTAGGTTTCGTAAACGCGCGCGCCGGGGATGTATTCGCGCTCGTTGCTGGCCAAGCCGAAATGGCGCGCCACGACCTTCAGGCCGTGACCCGGCAAATCACGCGCCGAAAAATCGTGGCGCCGCACCGCGTCCATCGAGTCGAGCAGCTCGCGGCCCGGGAACGTGTAGCGCGCGCGCCGCAAGCGTTCGAGCCACGTCGCGCCGGCTTGGCCGAGCCGTGCGCCGCGCGACGCTGGCCGCAGTCGAAAGTCGACGTCAGCGCCGCGCCCCAGCACGATCCGCACGCGCAACCGCTCAGCCCGCCGCATCAAAAATGGCAGATCGAAGCCGTGCAGGTTGTGGTTCTCGATCACGTCCGGATCGTGAGCGACGATCCGCGCCGCCAGCCGCAGCAAGAGCTCGGCCTCGGCCGCGTCAGTATCGGCAGCCGCTTCCAACAGCTCGTGCTCGCCGCCAGGGCCCCGCACAGCCACCAGAAAAATCCGGTCGACGTCAGGATCCAAACCGGTGGTTTCGAGGTCGAATTGCAAGCGCCGAACGTCGTCGAATTCGAGCCCTTGAAAATACGTGCGCCCCGTCGCGACCAAGTACTGCTCCTCCGGCGGCAAGGACAACAACGCGTCGGCGCCCAGCTGGCGTACGTTGTCGACCGAGCGACCCAACCGTTGACTCGCGCCGCGCGTGATCGCTGCGCGCAGTTGCCGCGCATCCGGCCCGCGCACGATGAAGCGCAAGCCGGAAGCACCTTCCAGCTCTTCGAAGGTGATCGCGTGTGGAGGCGCAGTGTCGGCGTGCGGTTGGAGACGCGCTCCCAAGTGCTGAAAATCGCCGAGCGAAGCCGCCAACAGCCACGGCCGGAAGCGTTCGACCTCGCACACCAACATCTTCGTCTGCGGATTACGCCGCCAAACCCAAGCCCGCCCATCCGACTCGGCCCACACCGAAACGATACCGGGCGTCTTATCCCAGCCGTGCAGCCATTCGTCTTCGTCGAGCGTCAAGTCGCGGCAAAGTAGCATCGACCGCGCCGCGGGGCTCTCACGGCACGGTCCTCCGCCTCTTCAGCGCTCCCGATGCCGGCGCCGTCCGCTTCGCTCACGCTTCCGCTGGCATTGCCAACGTAAGCATCTGGCCCGCCCCGAGCGCGAAACCCTTTAACGCCGGAGTCAGCGATCGATCACGACCTCGAGATACTCGGCCGGAATTGCCAAGCTCTTTGATTTGGCCGGGCTGCGAAATTGCGCGACCAGCTCGCGCAGATCATCGGTCAGGCGCGCTTGGTGCTCCTGGTCGAGCGCCGCGTACGCCTTGTAGGTCGGGCCATAGTAGTCGCGGAAAATCTGGATGAAGTGCTCGAACGACTCGTAGCAGAAGACGAAGTCGCGGCGCCGGGTGTGAAACATCGCCACGTCGGGAAACAGCTCGCGCAGCCGCGATTCGTTGCCCCAATACACCGGCGAAGCGACGCCAACTGGCGGCGGCACGTGCTTGGCAACGGTAACCAGCATGCGACCGACAAAACCTTCCGGCGTCCAATTCGCCAGCGCGATCCTGCCGCCGCGGCGTACGACTCGCGAAAGCTCGCGCGCCGCACGTTCTTGATCGGGGGCAAACATCACGCCAAACGTCGACAGCGCAGCGTCGAACGAATCCGCCGGAAACGGCAATTGCTCGGCGTCGCCTTCGACGAAGTCGATCGAGAGCCGTTCCGCGGCCGCGCGTTCGCGCCCACGCTGTAAAAGCGCCGGCACGTAGTCCAGCCCGACTACGCGACAGAACCGATGCGCCGCCGCCAAGGACGCGTTGCCGTTGCCGCAGGCGACATCGAGCACCTGCGAGCCGGCGTCGAGCTCGGCGGCTTCGCACAAGGTTTCGCCGACGATCTGCAGCGTCGTGCCGATCACCGCGAAGTCGCCTGACGCCCACATCACGCGTTGCCGTGCCTTGACGGCCGTCAAATCGACACCCACGAGATGGAGTGGACGCGGGCTCGGAGGAAAATCCAAAATCGATGTCATGCCTTCTGTTCCTTCTGCGGTTGCCGAGAGTGCATCGACCGCAGAAACGTTGTAGGGATTCGGCATCGGGCTTGGAATGATTCCCCATCGGATCAACATGACTCTGCGTCGGCTCGTTTCAGCTCACTTGATGCAAAGTCCGCCGCGCATGACCGGGCGTCCGGAAAGGCCATTTTCCCCATGATGGACACGCTTTCTGACGTGCTGCGCGCAGTCCGCCTGACCGGCGCAGTGTTCTTCGCTGTCGACGCCACCGCGCCGTGGGTCGCCGAGACACCGCAGGTCAGTGAGGTCGGCCCGCACATCATGCCGGGGGCCGAGCACGTCATCGCCTACCACGTCATCGCAGCTGGCACGTGCTGGGGCGGCTTGATCGACGAGCCCGCCGTCAAGCTCGAAGCCGGCGACATCATCGTGTTCCCGCAGGGCGACCGCCACGTCATCTCCAGCGCGCCCGGCATGCGCGGCGAGCCGCATATCGACGCTTTTCGCATGGTCAGCAACAGCCGCGTACCGCTCGCGGTGTCGATTCGCGGCGGCGCGTCCAAGCGCGAGCAGGTCATCTGCGGCTACCTCGGCTGCGACGCGCGTCCGTTCAATCCGCTGCTCGCTACGTTACCGCGCGTGATGGTCCTGAAGCCCGAGAGCGAAAGCGACGTCCTGCACCGATTGGTCGAGCTGGCCGTTGCTGAGTCGACTGCGCCGCGCGCCGGTGGCGACTGCGTGCTGTCGCGGGTCAGTGAGCTGCTGTTCGTGGAGGTCGTGCGGCGTTACGTGGCGCAATTGCCGCCGGAAGGCGTCGGCTGGTTCGCGGGTTTGCGCGACGAAAACATCGGCCGCGCGCTACAAAAGCTGCACGAGCGGCCCGCCCACGATTGGAGCCTGGACGAGCTCGCGAAAGAGTCGGGGCTGTCACGCTCGGTGTTGGCCGAACGCTTCGCGCACCTGGTCGGCATCCCGCCGATCCAATACTTGGCGCAGTGGCGGATTCAGCTCGCGGCCTCGCTCTTGCGCGGCGGCAAAGCCAGCCTTGCGGAAATCGCCGATCGCGTCGGCTACGGCTCCGAAGCCGCACTTAGTCGCGCCTTCAAACGCCAAGTCGGCGTCGCGCCCACCCACTACCGTCGTCGCGAAGTAGCCTGAGCACGGACGCGCGGTAGGCCGCGCCAGACCGCCAGTGCGCTTCTAGTGAACACGCGGCGCCGCGCGCATCCAAAGTAGTACACGGCGGACGCTGAATCATTCTCCGTGACGCGTGTGCGCACCACATTGGTTGTTCACTGTCGCGCTTGCCGCGCGCCACGAGGAGAACCAATCATGGAAGAAACCGCATACAAGGGTCGCTGCTTCTGCGGCGCCGTGGAGCTCAAAGTTACAGGCAAACCCGCCGCAATGGGCTACTGCCACTGTGATTCGTGCCGTAAATGGTCAGCCGGACCCGTCAACGCCTTCACGCTGTGGGCACCACGCGCGGTCGTGGTCACGCGCGGCGCCGACCACGTCGCTTCGTTCAAGAAGACCGAGCGCAGCATCCGCAAGTGGTGCAAAGCCTGCGGCGGCCACCTGTTCACCGAACACCCCGGCTGGGGCCTAGTCGACGTCTACGCCGCCACCATCCCCGAGCTGAAGTTCGAGCCCATGCTCCACGTCAACTACGCCGACACCGTGCTCCGTCTCCACGACGGCTTGCCCAAACAGAACGACTTCCCCGCCGACATGGGCGGCACCGGCCACCTGCTCCCGGAGTAACGCCGCCTGCGAGGGGGGCTGCCAAACCGCAGCCCCCCTCGCAGAAACTACCGTGGCGGAGCAGGGCCACTCTGTGCGCTCGAGATTTTTTCAGCCGCCCGACCGAGAATCGCTATTTTTTCACGGTCCGCTGGGGTGCGAAACGCGATCCGATCGAAGTGCGGATACGAGCTGGCGTTTTCGAGCGCCAGCGCCAGCGTGCGTGCTCGTAGCGGCGTGACAGGCATGGCCGGAGGTTACCTCATTCGAGCGGCGCGTCTTTGCCCGAGACACCTTTCACGCTCGGCCCAGCCGAGCCGCGCATCAGTTGGCGACAGGGTTCTTCAGCTTGACGATTTTTGGCGAATAGAGCGCCATGTTCGCGACCTGTTTGGCGAGCACCAGGCTGTTGCAGGTGTAGCTGAAGAGCAAATCAGAGTCGGGGTTGGGGTTCGACTCGGCGTGCTCGATCGCGGCGTAACAGACGTTGTCCTTCTCGTACTCGGGCGAGCCGGACGTCATCTCGGGCACTTGGTACACGTTGATCGGCTTGCTCCACGGCCCTTCGAGGGCCGGCGCGGTGCTGACCGCGACGTCCGCCGACGGCCAGCCGGTGGTGTTGGTGAACAGCACCAGCCACCTAGAGATCGAGGCCAGGTAGCGAAATGAGGTGCCGACATTTGCGGCGAATCCGAGCTTTTTCGCGGCCGCCGCGTCGAGCCCTGCCTTCCATTGGCCGTCGTTGGCCAGGTATTGCATCAGCGCGCTCGGCACTGCATCCGGCTTGATCAGCTGGTCGAGCGGCAAGCGTGTCACGATCGCTTGACCGGCGGACGTGGTGAACAGGTAGGCGTAGTTGCCGACCACGATCGTGCCCTTGCCGAGACCGGGGACGTTGGTCAATTCAAAATACTCAGCGTGCCAGGTGTTCGGCGGATCGAGCGGGTTCGAGACCCGCGCCAGCGTCGAGCCGATTTCGCTCGCGCCACCTTGCACGCGCGTCATGGCTTGGAACAGGAAGCCCTTGTAGAGGATTGGCTGCTGTGGCCAAAAGCGTTGGTTCGCAGCGCCGTCGCTCAAGATCGCGCGGTCGCCGGTCTCGCGCCAAAAGTAGTGGATCGAGCCCTTGCCCTGCGCGCAGGTCACCAGCGCATACGAGTTGGCGATCAGGCCTGCGCCTTCGCGCGTGGTCTGGCCGTGCTTGCCAATGAACGTGTCTTGAAAGGACCACAGCGCCACGCTGGGCGAGAGCAACGTCGAATAGGCGCTGTCGCCGCCGAGCCACGTGCCCAGCGTGGGCTCGTCTTGATACGGGAACGCCAGCGCACAACCCGTCAGGGTGGACTCGACCGGGCCAGTCCCACCGGCGCCAACGCCTGCGCCGCCGCCCACTGCCGAACCGCCGCTCGCCGTCGAGCCAGCGTCGGTCGCGGTGTTACCGCCCACGGCGCTGACGCCGCCCGAGCTGATAGCGCCGCCGCTTCCCCCAGCCGAGACCGAACCGGCCACGGCGCCGCTGCCTCCACTGCTCACGTCTCCACCCTGCGCAGCCGGCGTGCCTTGCTGAACGCCCGCGGCGTCTGTCGAACAACCGAGTACGGCGCCACCAAGCGCCGTAAAGGCAGTCATGACCAGGGCTGCACCAATCTTCATCTGTCTCCTAAGTCGCCGTTGGAACGCGCTACGGTTCACGAATCTAAGCCCGCCCAGCGGCGATCAAAGCGACTAGCTGAGCGCGTTGTTCAGTACCTCGCGAAAATCCCACCTTCCACGGCTAACTCCGTTCAACCCGTGTACGAGTCGTCTTGCTCGATGCGCGAGAGCACCCAGTCGAATTCGCCGGCGGTGACTTTGACGCGGCAGTATTCGCAGGTGCCGGCCATGCCGATGCGCAGCGCGGCGCCGCAGTTCGGGCAACTGACATCACCGCGCGACTGGCCGCGCCGCGCGGTACCACGGATCCAGGTCCAATACTCGGAGTACTGGCGCGGGCGGCTGCGGCTGCCGCTCCACAGTTTGCCGTCGTCGCCGATCGTGTAGTCGATGCTGGTCGCGAACATGCGCACCGTGACCGCGTCGTAGTGCTTGTCGCTGGTGACGTTGGCTAAATCGATGCGCAAGATGCGCGCGTTTTCGGTCACGTTGCGGCAACGCGACGCCACGTACAGATCGATCCAGTACAGCATCGTCTGGAACAAATTGTCGGAGACGTACGGGCGAATTTGCAGCGGATCCCGCCCGGACCAAGCGACTTGGAGTGCGCCGAACACGTGCGCCATGCGACTCGTCAAGCTCTGCCAGGTCAGGCTCGGATCGCGTTGCTGCAGCTCTTGAAAGCGCGCCGGCGCGCTGTTGTCGGCGATCGTCGGTAACTCCGTGCCGGTCTCGGCCACGTCGCTGGTCAACAGCGGGCCGCGCGGCTCGCGGTTCAGGTTCGAAAGCTCGGCGATCATCCAATCGAAGCGACCCAGGCCCACGTTTTGGCGACAGTAGCTGCACTCACTGCCACGCATCGACTCGAGCGGCGCGCCGCAGTTCGGACAATCGAGCTTGTGCGCGCGCGAGAACGGCCGCGACTTTGCCGTGTGCGATCGCGTGAGCACGAGCTGATCGACGACGTAAAACCGCTGCTGCTGGCCAGTCCGCGACAGCTCGACGAAATTGGCTTCAATCTCGAGCTCGACTCGAATCGTGCCTGAACCGAAGCCAGAAAAATCTTCGTAGCGCAGCGCACCGATCACGATGCCCTGCACGTCCGCCAAGCTCGGGTCGGCCAGCGCCGTGGCCAGGTTCGGCTCGAGGTACGCAGCCAGCGGTCCGGTGCCGATCGCGCGCGAACGCTGCACCGCCTGGTAGATCATGTAGACGAAGTCCTCGAACAGCACGAGCGAGAACTCGGGATCGACGCTGCGCAGCTCTTCGAGTTGCTTGCGCGGCTGCGAAGCCGCGCGCGTGGTCGTGGTCACGGTGGTTACGTCGGCCGTGGTCGTCGACCACGCTTTCATTCCGCGCTGAATCGCGGCGCGCACGATCATGCCCACGATTACCAGCAGCAACAGCGGTATCCCGACGCTCGGGTTCTCGATGCACAGGTAAATCAAGATCTCGAACAGCACGCCAGCGCCGTCGCCACCACCGCCACCACCACCACTGTGAGAGCTACCGCTCGAGCGCGAGCCACCGGAATATGAGTGCCCGCCGCCCGGACGCGCAAATGCAGCCGCAGCCAAGAGCACGCACGCCAGGGCGACTAGCCACGTCAGCCAACGGCGTCGCGTCGATCGCAACATCACTGCACCTCGTCCGGCAGCTCGTTCACGTCATCGACCGAGCGCGGCATCGTCGCGCCCAACACCGGACCGAGGCTTTCCAAGGCACGCTCGAACGCCGCCAGATCACGCCGCTTTACGGCAGCCGAGAGCGCTGCGCAGACCGCGCCCCACTGTGGGCCGAGCGACGCGGTGTCGATCCCAACGTCTGCCAGCACGAGCGCGCGCTGCTCGAAGGTCGAGACGAAAACTAGTACGCCGTTCCGCCCCGAGGTTCGCGAGATGCCCAAGTCGAAAAACGTGACCCGCGCCGCCGCCGCGACGCTCTTGGCCAACGGCGCTTCACGCACCAGCAGCCGCAGCAACGCCGAAAGGTTGTACGCCAGCGCCAACCCCAAGCCAAAGCCGAGCGCGCCGTCGAGCGCGATGTCGCCGACGCTGAACACCTGCGGCGCGACCAGCAGGTACAGCACGACCGCACCACCGACGAAAAGTCCGAAATGGTACGCCGCCACGCGGTAGTCGCCCGAGCGGCGCCGCACCGCGACGACGACCTCGGCCGAGGTCTGCGCTTCCACGCTTTTCACAGAGCTCGCGGTGCTCCGCTTGGCTGCGTCCCTAAAAAAATCCGCCTCGGCCACGGTGGGGCGACGACCATACTCGGTTCCGCCGAGGCTTGCTCGGCTCAAGCGGGGCGGGCGCGATTGACTTAGCGCCGCCAGCCTGCAAACTCAGGTCGGTCATCGTCACGGTCACTGGCCTGGCCCTGGTCGGTGTCTCGTCTATGCTGCTCTTTGCAACCGCAACCGCAACCGCGACCACAGTTTGCCGGGTGCTGGCCTTTGCCGGCGTGACGGCGAGCTGCTCGCTCTCCGCTCCGAATGGAGACGCGAGCGGGTCGGCCGGCGAGCGTGACCTGGCCACACCCCGAGTGGGTTCGACCCAAGCGGCGGGCGGTGACGCCAGTAGCGCGAGCGGCGGCACGAGCGCGGCAGGCGCATGGAGCGCGGGTGGCGCAACCAGCATCGCGGGCACCCAGAGCGCAGGCAGCGCCACGAACACAGCAGGTGCGACGGACCACGCGCCGGACTGCTCGCCGCACGACGTCGTGCTCACTCCGCACCTAAAAAACGCGCGCGACCTGGCGGGCACACAGCTGTCGCCGAATGGCGCTGTCGCGTGCGGCGCCGTTTTCCGAGGGCCGCCGTTGAGCCTCTCGCAAGACGGCTGCGCTGCCGCGGCCGAGCTCGGCATCCGTACTCTGCTCGACTTGCGAATCGAGAGCGAACGCCTCGTAACGCCGGACGCCAGCTGCGTCGACGCGCAACGCGTGTTCGCGCCGCTACCGGTACCGTACGGCCTCGGGCCAACCGACTACCTGAACGATTTGCACGCGACGCCGTCGCTCGCGATCGCCTTTCATACCTTCGGCGACCCCGCGGCCTACCCGATCTACTTTCATTGCACGTTGGGGCGCGATCGCACCGGTGTCGTCGGTGCGTTGCTGTTGCTCACGCTGGGCGCCACCCGCGCCACGGTGATGCAGGAATACCTGCTCTCTGGCCCGAACGTCGGCGCGTACCCCAAGAGCCTGGACGCCGTGCTCGACGAAATCGAGCAACGCGGTGGAGCCGAAGCAGTACTGAAAGACGTCGGCATCACCGCGGAAGAGCTGGCGGTGATTCGCGCGCGTATGATCGCCGACTAAGCTCAGGCGTCCGCGGTGTCCCACTCAACCTGGTAGCTGAGGCCCAGGTTCACGATACGCTGAATCAAGACTGGGTATTCGACGCCTTCGGCCAGTGCGCTTTGCGCGAAATCTTCGGCTTTTTGCAGATCCGGGTTCGGATTGGCTTCCAGCACGTAGACCTTACCGTCAGCGGCCAGCCGCAGATCGATGCGCGCGTAGCCGCTCATCTTGAGCACGCGGTAGATGTTGGTGCACAGCTTGTTGATGTGCTCGGTAGTGCCGGGCGGCAGCTCCGCGGCCGCCGTGTCGATGTGATACTTTTTCTGGTACGCGAGGTCCCACTTCACCTTGCGGGTCGCGATGCGCGGCGCGTTTTCGGGCAGCTGATCGAGCATCATCTCCCAAACCGGAAACGCGTGCAGGCGACGGTTGCCGACCACGCCCACGTACAGCTCGCGACCCTCGATGTACTCTTCGGCGATCACGTCGACGCCGAACGTGTCGTGCATGAACGCGACGCGCTCGACTAGCTTCTCGTCGCTGGTCACCAGCGACGCCTGCGAAATGCCGAGCGACGCTTCTTCGTAGAGCGACTTTACGACCAGTGGGTAGCCGAGCTTGCGCGGCTTCTTCGATTTCCTACCAAACGGGAACACCGCGAAGCGCGGCACGCGAATCCGATGAAACGCCAACAGCTGCTTGGAGATGGCTTTGTCACGCGCCAAAAGCAGTCCGGTCGGGTTGCAGCCGGTGTAGCGCTTGCGCAAAAGCTCCAGATAACTGACGACGTGCTGGTCGTACACGGCGACGCCGTGAAAATGCACCAGCAAATTGAAGGCAATATCCGGCTCCCACTCAGCGAACGCGCGACGGATTGGACCCAAATCGCTGCCGACCCCCAAGCGGTGCACCTCGTGCCCCAGCTCCTCGAGCCCCTTGATGATGTCCCACTCAGTGCGAAAGTCCGCCAGCTGCTTGTCGGACAAGCCAGTGATCTCCTCCGGCGGCACGAGATCGTCGTGCATCAGGACGAGGACTTTGAGCTTCTTCCTCATCGCGGGAAGTGGTGGTGCCCGCGATTCAAGTACTTGAGCGTCTGAGCCGCAACCAGGAGCATGGCATCTCGCTTCACGTGGGATGCGCCAGAGGCCACTACCAAGCCGAGCTCCTCGGCACGTTGGATAACCTCTGCGAGCACACGATCGACTGCGTATTGATACTCGCCGGTCCAACGGGAGACCAATTTTCGGATCTCCGCCCGCTCCTTCCGTAAGAAGGAGGCGGCGGTGCGCTCGCGGCGGCCGCCGGTCGATTCCACGAAAAGTCGTTTCAAATCGCGGTCGTACGTCTCTCGGAGCGCCAGCCGGTAGCGCGCGCGCTTCTCGCGGTAGTAGTCGCCGAGCGTCTTCTTCAGCTCGCCGATCGGCTCGATCCGGTCACGAGCGCGTTTGACTGGCTTTTTCCCCTCGATTTCGCGCATCAGCTGATCGAGGTAGTTGAGCTTCTGCAAGGCCGGCCAACCGCGGTAGCGGCGACGCCAGCGCGACGACGGGTCGAGCCAAACCGCGAACGTCTCGGCGAAGTCTTCAGCCGGGTGGCTCTGCGCGTACCAGAGCTCCAAGTGACGGACGAAGCGCTTGCTGTACGGCTTGGGCTGGTAGTGGCTGACGTAGGCGCTATCGAAGCGCCCGAACACTTCGCCCCAGTCCTCACGACGGTGCAGTGCGTAGGCGTTGTCGAGCGCGTGAGCAGTCTCGTGACGCATCAGTTGCAGGCACGAACGCGCCGTGCCGCCTTCGACCTCGTGCATCTGTCGTTGCTCGAGCTCGATCAGTCGCGGGTGCGCCAGGTAAAACGGAATCGCGAAGCCCGGGATGCCGTCCGGCGAGAACCACTCCGTCGACAGCCAAACGTGCGGCCGAAACACCAAGCCGCGCTCGCCGAGCTCACCCTCGATCAGCTCGAGACGTGCTTCGAGCTCAGTACCGGCGATGGTCAGCTTGAGATCGCACAGCCGCAGCTCGAGCAGCTGCTCATCCGGCATTTTTGTCCAGGCACGCGCAGCTAGGCGTCGGCGCGACGGGCGCTTCGTTTTGGTGCGTCGACCAGGCACGGGCAGGTGGGCATTGAGCCACAACCGGGTCGCGCCACAAGACTGATCCGCGAGGCAGTTTGTCCACAAGTGCGGACCGCGTTCGACGACACCGTGCTCGGCCCATCACAGCGTCGCGGGACGCGCCAGATTCGTGGTCCGTTTTGGGGTGCCACCGACGACTTAACAGGCAATGCGAAGCGTTTTTCGGTCTGGTAGCGCGCTCACGCTCGGATTTCTGGGATTTCTCGCCGGTTGCGGCGACAGCGGCACGGGCAGCTCGCCCGGTACGGCCGGTAGCGCCAGCACCGCGGGCAACCCGGGAGCAGGCACCGGCGGCAGCGCGGCGGGTCAAACCAGCGCCGGCTCGAGCGCGGGTGGGGCCAGCGGCAGCCTGAACATGACCGGCGGCGCCGGTAGCGGTGGCGCGAGTGGCACGGGCGGTTCGGCGGGCGCGCCGATGGAGCCGGTGATCCCGGGCGGGCCGGACGAGTCAATCCCGGCCGACGCGGGTGAGCAGCCGTTCGTGCATCCGCTGTTCACGGATCACATGGTGCTGCAGCGCGACGCGCACACGCCGGTGTGGGGCTGGAGCAAGCCGGGCGACATGGTCACGATCAAGATCGCCGGCAAGAGCTACACGGTCGCAGCCGATCAATACGGGCGCTGGCTGGTGCGCGTCGGTCCGTTTCCGGCGGACATGCAGGCGTACCAGCTCGAGATTTCGGGGCCGCAGACCAAGACGTTCAGCGACGTGAAGTTCGGCGACGTATGGTTGTGCAGCGGCCAGTCGAACATGGAGTTCAACGTCGGCGGCACCCTGAATTCGGCCGCGGAGATTGCGGGCAGCGCAAACGACAACTTGCGCAGCTTCGTCGTCAAGAAATCCAGCATCCGCGCGCCGCGCCAAACGTTGCCTGCCGGCAGCAACAGCTGGAACGTCGTCGGACCGAGCAACCTCGGTGGCTTCTCGGCAGTGTGTTACTTCATGGTGCGCGAGCTGCAGAAGAAAGAGAACGTGCCCATGGGCATGATCGGCTCGTACTGGGGCGGCACCGGCGTCGAGTGGTGGACCAGCAAAGAGCAGCTCGCGACCGTCGAAGATTTCACCAAACCCCTGGCCGCCTTGCCAGATCCGCTGCCCGATCCGAATCAGCCAACGCTGACGTCGCTGTACAACGGCATGATAGCGCCGCTTTTGCCGTACGGTTTGAAGGGCATCGCTTGGTACCAGGGCGAGAACAACGCGGGCCAAGGTGCGCAATACAGCCGGCTGATGCCGAACATGATCGAAGACTTTCGGACGCGCTTCCGGATGGGCAAGCTGCCGTTCCTGCAAGTTCAGCTGGCTAACTTCAAGGCCAACGGCAACGCGCCGGCGGGGCCGATCGACGTCAACAGTGGCTGGGCTCAACTGCGCGAGGCGCAGCTGCGGACGCGCCTCGCCGACGACAAGGGCGGCATGGCGGTGATCATCGACGTCGGCAATCCCACCGACATTCACCCGACCGACAAGCAAGACGTCGGGCTACGGCTCGCCGCTTCCGCACTGCACGTGGCGTACGGGCACGACAGCGTCTACGAAGGACCGATTTACAAAGCCCTCACCGTGCAAGGCAACAAGGCAACGCTCAGCTTCGACTTGGTAGGCGACAGCCTGATAGTCGGCACCAAGGACGGAACGAACACCAACGCGGTCGTCGAGAGCGCCGCTGGCACGCTGGGCGGTTTCGCGATTGCAGGCGCCGACGGAATGTGGAAACCCGCGACAGCGGCGATCGACGCCGGCGGCAAGACCGTCACCGTGCAATCACCCGACGTCGCGACGCCGGTCGCGGTGCGCTACGGCTGGGCCGACAATCCGCCGTGCAACCTGTACAACAAGCTCGGCTTGCCCGCGACGCCGTTCCGGACGGATCCGGACTACCGCGCGAACGTGATTGACGGCAACGGCGGCGGCATTTTCACGGCTGGCAAAACCGTGAATATCACCGCAAATGCCGCGCCTGGCGGCCAACACTTCGTCAAGTGGGTCGGTGACGTCGCCGGGCTGGACGACGCCACCAAAGCCACTGCCACGCTCACGATGCCCAAGGCCTACGTCTCGGTTCGCGCCACTTACGCGCCGTAACGGCGCGTTACATCGGTGCGCCGGCCGCGACCCAGTCGGCGAAGATCTTTTGTTCGGCGGGAGTGAGGCAAGCGATGCCCTCCTTGGTTGGGCAGTTGTCTGGCATCTGGCCGATCATTTCTGTGCCGCCCCCGTTCATGCACACCGCGCCCTTGGCCTTGATCGCTTGGAGCAGCAAGCTGCTGGCGTCGTTCGCGACGATCGCCTTGCTGCCGACGCAGTGCTTGGAACCCGCGGGCACGGGCTGCGTGAGGCGCTGATAGAGCATGCCGTCCATCGCTTGAAAATCGAGTTCGCCGCTGGCCGCGTTGTGGCACTTGCCGACGCCGCAGCTCTTGGCCATCAACGTCTTCACCGCTGCGAAGAGCGGGCTGCCGCCGCCACCGCCGCCGCCGCTGCCAGAAGCGCCGGCAGAGCCGCCGCCTGCGCCACCGCCGCCACCAGCGCTCGCACCAGCGGCGCTGGTCGTGCCAGCGGTTCCAACCGTGCCGGCTGTGCCGGTTCCAGCCGTGCCGGTGCTACCACCCGCTGTCGTGACACCGCCGCTGGTCATGCCACTGCTGCTGCCACCTTGATTCGCCGTGCCACCCGCGCCGCTGGTCGGCAGCGCCGTGGTGCCCGCCATACCCACAGGCTGTGTACCGTCGTCCGTGCTGCAGTGCAGAACGAACAGCGACAGACTCGCTGTTGCCAGAATGAAAGGAGCGGCTACTCGTCGCGAAGCTTTGAAGGGCGTGCGCATGGTGATTTTCCTCGACATGGACCCGATGGTCTCTTGAAAGAATGGGTGTCCGCGCGGCGGATCTTTGGTCCGGATTGGTGCATGAAATAGCGGCGAGCCTGCCGGGGATTTGTCTGCGAACGTCCCGAAGTCGCGCGCGAACCACCGAGCCTGCCGCTGTCAGCCGATTGTTCGTCGCTCGCTCGAATCAGTGTCGCTCGGGCAGCGGAGACGCTGGGCTACTCAACACACCCGGCACGGGCCGACGGATCGTCGTGCACGCACCTGACATGAGGTAATTCGGCGGCGCGGCGGCGCTACTGCCACCGTTGCCTTGCGGCATCATGTAGATGCCCTGCGGCGTCAGCAGCGCACAACCGGGCGTGGGCTGCGTCGCGCGCTCCGGCGGCTGATCGGGACGCGACATGGTCTCTTGCAGCTCCATCTCGTTGGTCGAGTAGCAGTGCGTGGCGCTGTTCGCGCCCTTCTGGCAGTACTGCTCGCCACAGCCGCCCACGGCGAGCGACAGGCAAGCCAGGCAGACCAATCCGACGAAGCGAGCGCGAGCATTGCGGGACACGTGCCGTGCTTGAGCAAACTGCGCGCCAAGCTCGATTTACCCGAGTCCACGCCAGACCGACGCCAGACCGTGACCAAGAATCAACGGCCCCTACCCACACTGTGCCGCCGAGACAACACCCATTCGCGACACGGGCCGGGTCTAGCCGGCCGAAACGGCGTCGCCTAAGCTGCCTGCCACGTTGGGAATTTCTTGCCGTGGGTCTTGGGCGAGAGGCTCCGAATCGTGCCTCTCGTGGTGCTGCTCGTGACCGACACCGCGTTCGGGCGAGCGCACGTGCGGCGCCACTTCGAGCCGACCGACTTGGAGCTCGAAGCCCCCGGGACTTGTGAGCTCGACCTCGAGACCGGCCTGGTGCGGGGCCAAGATCCGTGGCGCGCGGTTGCGCCGGACTTCGAGCTCGACTTGGGCCTGACCCACTGGCTGGAGGTGGATATCGATGGCGGTTACTCGATTGCAGGAGCGCCCGGCAAACCCTTCACGTTCGACCACGCCGCGCCTGATCCGCTCTGGCCTTCGGTTAAAGTCGGCATGGTCGACCTGATCGATGAGCACGCGTCAACCACCTACGCGCTCGGCGTGCAGCTAGGACCGAAGCTGCCGACCTTCTCGGGTGGCCACGGCGTCGGCGTCGAAGGACTCGTGCTCGGCGGCTTCACCTCATTTCGGCGTGTGGAATCCGGAGCCGCCCGCCGATTGAAAGCTACTGCGCCGCGAGCTTTTCGGCGACGCGCAGGGCCTGTGCGGCGATCGTCAGCGCCGGATTCATCGCCGCGCTGGACGGAAAGAACGACGCGTCGACCACGTACAGGTTGTCAGCGTCCCAAGCCTTGCAGTGCTGGTCGAGCACGGAAGTAGTCGGGTCTGCCCCGAAGCGCACGGTGCCGCACTGGTGACTGTTGGTTTCGATCGGCATGAATTGGTAGATGAACTCCGCGTAGCCGACCGAGCGCAGCATCGCTTCGGCAACGTGCGCCAGCCGTTGATGAGCGGCAATGTTCTTGAACCGGCGCCGTACCCGGATGCTGTCATCGTCGCCCAACGTCACGCGATTCTCCGCATCTGGCAGGTCTTCGGTCATCAGCCACCAGTCGGTGCTGTGGCGAGCGATCCGCTTGCGCTCGTCGAGCGACAGCTCCGGGCGATGTGCCGCGATGTAACCGTTGGCCTGGATTTTCCCCATGATCTGCAAGTTGCCCATCGGGTACGGCGAATGGGTGCTGGCCAGGTAGAAGTCGTTGACTGACAGCGTCTTGTGAAAAGTGTCGGCATTCTCGTGCTGCGGATCGATCGCGATCAACGTCGAGTTGATGTGGGCCATGTAGTTGCGTCCGACTTGTCCGCTCGAGTTGGCGAGACCGTTCGGGTGCTGCTCGTTGGCCGAACGCAGCAGCAGCGCGGCGGAATTGATCGCGCCACACGCCACCACGTAGCGATCGGCGCGCAGCACCTGACGCGCACCGTCTCGTTCCACCTCCACGCCAGTCACACGCCGACCGCTGGCATCGGTCAGCAAGCGAAGCGCGCGCGTGTTCGTCATCAGCGCGACTGTCGGCGACTCCAGCGCAGGGCGAACGCAGCAGCCGTCGGCGTCGCCCTTCGCCAGCAACTTGCAGGGAAATCCGTCGCAGGTAAAACAGCGAATGCATTTGCCGCCAGGCCGCAAGTCCACGCCTATCGGCAATGAGAACGGGTGAAAACCGCGCGCGCTCAGCCGCGACGCCAGCTCCGACATGTACGGCTCGTGCGGCAACGCCGGAAACGGATACGGCGCCGAGCGCGCGGGCTCGGTCAGATCCTGCCCGCCCTGACCATGCACCAAGTACAGCCGTTCGGCGCGCGCGTAGTACGGCTCAAGCTCGTCGTAGCTGACCGGCCACGCTGGCGAAGTGCCTTCCTCGTGCTCGAGCGCGGCAAAATCCTCACGCCGAAACCGCGGCAACGCGGCGCCGTACATTTTGGTGCAGCCACCGACGCAATAGTAGACGCCGGGTCGAAAGCCCTGACCGGTCTCGGCGTCGTACCAAGTTTCGTTCACTTGGTAGCGGCGCTGGCGGATCACCGCGTCTTCATCCCAGTTCTGTGGCTCGCTCGGCAAGTAGTCGCCACGTTCGAGCAAGAGCACGCGCGCGCCGCTGTCTTTCAGTGCGTAGGCCAGGGTGCCGCCGCCCGCGCCGCTGCCGATGATGATGATGTCGTGGTCCATCTCGCTTCGCCGCGAGACTAGCTCGAACCGGCGCAAACTAGTGACCGAGCTTGGCGAGATTTCGGCCATCGAGCTAGCGTCTGCAGTCACGTGGCCAGCTATCCGTACAGGGCGCGCCTGCTGCCGATGCTCGGCGCCGTGGTGCTATTTGGCGCGGCATGGGTGGTGTTCATGCATTACGGGCTCAGCAACGACCGCGGCCTGATCATCAACGGCATCATCACGCTCGCGCGGCCAACACTTACTCGTCACTACGACTGGCTCGGGGAAGATAACGGTCGCGGGGCTCATGCTCGAATCCACCCAGCAGCTGCATGAGGTCGCGCAGGAGTTGGACCGCCGCGTGAAGCGCGCGCGGTTGCGCGGAGCCGGAGCGCAGCCGCAACCCGCGACAGAAATGTAACACCTGGGTGTGATGCTGTAGGCGCGCGTGTGCCGTCGCCACTTACGTCGTCGCACCAAATTTTGGCCGACACGCGATTAGCGGATGCCAAGCGGGATAGGCCGCATACATTGCAAGTCATGGCGCGAACCTGGCGGGTACATTCTGTAGCTTGGGGTGTGAGCGCGCTGCTGCTGGTGAGCGGCTGCGGCGGCGGCAGCGGCAGTGGAGTCAGCGGCAGCGCCGTCGAAAGCGGCAGCGGCGCGAATCACGGCGGTGGTGCCAGCAACGGCAGCGGCGCTGAAACTGGCAAGGACATGAGCCACGGTGGCGGTGCCACGGGCAACGGCTCGGGCAATGGCAGCGGTGGCCACCTCATCATCAGCATCGGCGGCAGCGATTCGGGCGGCGGCAGCGACAGCCATCCGGGCGATGGCACGCCAGAAATCTGCGACGGCGTCGACAACGACTCGAACGGCATCATCGATGACGTGGACGCCGGTCACGACGGCGTCTGCGATTGCCTGAACATCGCGACGATTGGGCATATTGGGCCGTGGAGCAACGGCGGCAACGTCTTCAAATCGTGGCTCAACGCACGCAGCCCGCTCGGGGCCGTCGAGTTGGCGGACGACGAGCTCACGCCAGACAAGCTCAAGAAGTATCAGATTGTCGTCGTGCTCCACGCAGCCACGACCGCCATCGATCACAACGGAATCATACCTGCCCACCACGCCTTCGCCGACGCCGAGGCGACCGCGTTCGGAGCGTGGGTGCAGGCTGGCGGCGGCGTGATGACGACGATCGGTTACACGAACGACGAAGCCAGCGAGGTCGTCAACGTCAACAAACTGCTCAGCACCATGGGCATGGGCTACAGCCCGACCAAGCTCGATCTGGGCGGTGACGTGAAGAACTGGCTACCCCATCCGTTGAGTGACGGCATCACCAACATTCACACCAACAACGGCGTCGAGCCCGACGGCACGATGGGCATGACGATCGCGCACAGCGGCGACAAAGTCGCGCTGCAGGTCAGCCAAGCCGCCAAGGGTCGGGTGGCGGTTTGGGGCGACGAGTGGGTGACCTACGACAGCGAGTGGGCCGACGTCGATGGCCAACAGGTCGAGACCTTCTGGCTCAACCTGCTGAAATGGCTGAGCCCGCCCACCGAGTGCCAAGTGCCAATCCCAGTGCGCGTGAGGTAGCGCCAATCTTCTACGTCTTGGGGCTGCCGCGCCGCAGCCCAACTCGCAGAAGGCTGTTGTAGCGGCGCCCGGTCTTGGTGATCGTGATCGTGGTCGCCGGCAGCGGGTTGAAGTGGCGCAGCGTGGCGCAGCGCCTAAGCTTTGGCGAGCGGTACGGCTGCACACAACGGGCACGCGGTTGCGGCGTGCCCGACATCGCGCCGATGCAAATCGAGCACGGCGCGCGAGATCGTCGCAAGCTCGCGCCGCACTTCGCGCCGCTCGCCCTTGATGCGCGCGATCTTCATCGAGTCGTAGGCGGTGGTTTGGTGGCGCATCCAGGCGATCACCGCCGACTCCGCGCGGCGTTCGATCGGGATGCGCTTGGTGCGTGCCACGGTACCGCTGCCGACCGGCGTCGCGTGCTCGGTGACGTGCCGCGCGACGGCCCGCCCGAGCGCCTCGAAGCGCGGCGTGAAGCGCAGAAAATTCAGAATTTCGACCTCGAACGACACGACGTACGAGGCCTGCTCGTGGCCGCGGCGCGCGGTTGCCGAAGCGCGCTTCTTGGCATAGGCGGGCGTGCTGCGTTCCGCCTCGAGCGCAAGCTTGGCGGCTTCGATGTTCTCGCGCGGTGCCCACAAACCTTTCGAAAACGCCTTCCGCCCGCGCTTCTCGATGATCGCCCACGACGGGCCGAGCGACTTCACGCGCCGCGTGAGCCCGGCGTCGCCCGGCGGCAGGCAGCCCCAGCCCAGCGGTACCGCGTGCTTGGTCCCGTCGGGCGCTAGGAACACTGTAGGTTGCGCGGTCGGGGCTAATACCAGAGCTTGCGAAGCCGAGCGCCGAGTGGAGACAGACACGCCGCCCCTTTAACCTGCGGCGCGGCTCTCGTCGAGAAGAGCGTCGAGTGCGCTCGCGCCTTCCGTGACGCTTGGCTTTCGGAG
This sequence comes from Polyangiales bacterium, assembly GCA_038252755.1. Lineage (GTDB taxonomy): Bacteria > Myxococcota_A > Polyangia > Polyangiales > Polyangiaceae > PMG-095. The sequence goes on from JBBSAB010000066.1 coordinate 35,584, forward strand.
TAGCCTTCTCGGCTTCGTTCGCCACACGAAAGACTTCATGGACCCGACGAAGCCACTCGATCCCTCCGAGCTCCCGAACGAAGGCCAAGCCCGCCAAGCCCTGGGCGAGCAACTGAAGGGCCGCGCGCGCGAAACCTTCCAACGCGGTGAGTTGATCTCCGCGATGTTGTTCGCGTCCGACGCGCTGATGCTGTTCCCGAACGAGCGCTCGTACCTCGATCTCGCCGACGAAGTCGCGCTGGCATCGCCCGATCCGCTGTCGACGGTACCGATCGCTACCGGCGCGATCCACGTCGCGACCGCTGCCGTGCGCGCACGCATCTTGATGATGCAGAAGCGGCTGCCAGAAGCCGTCGATCTGCTGTGCCAGGTGATCGACGTTGCGCCGGAGCTCGGCTACCTGCCGTGGCTCGCGCGCTGGTGTAACCCGGAGGTCATCACGCGGCTCGGTTGGGAAATTTTCGCGCGCCACGTGGTCCGAACAGTACTGCGCACCGGTATTCAGGTACCGCCGACCCCCGACGCCGACGACCCGCGCTTGGTCAACGTGCGGGCCGGCGCCGACCTGTTCGCCGCCCTGCGCGGAGCCTACCCGAACGAAGCGGTGCTGTACTTCGGCGAAGCGCTGCTCCGCCGCAGGCTCGGCGATCCGAACGCCACGCTCAGCGTGGCGATGGAGGGCGTGCGGCGCTTTCCCCAGGACTGGAAGGTGCAAACCGCAGCCGCAAACGCTTTCCGCCAGGCGGGGCGCCCGGAAGACGCGTTCAACCACACGCGCCTAGCCCTGGCGATCGATCCGAAGGACAACTCACCGTTGTTCGACGCCGGCTGGGCGTTCATGGACACCAAGCAGTACGACCGCGCGACGCAGATCTTCCATGAGCTGCTCACGCGCGAGCCGGACTACCAAGACGCCAAGCCTTCGTTTCACTACGCGCGCTTCCGCGGCTACAACACGCCCGAGGACAAGAGCGCGCTGTTCGTGCTGCGTGAACGCGAGTGGTGGAGCCACCTGACGCGCGAGCTGTGCGAAGAGATCGAGCCGATGGAGGTGTACTACACGTTCCTCCAAGGACCGGGCGACGCGACTGCCAATGCCGCGCGCTCGTTCGCGCACGAGCTCGAGCACATCATCGAGTGCTGTGGGCCGGGCCTGGAGTGCAGTATCGGGCTCGAGAGTAAATTCCTCGAGGCGCCGAGCGTGAACATGGCGTTCGATCTGGTGATGCGCAGCATGGGCGCGCGCGGCAGCCTCGACGTCAAAGTCGAAGAGATCCAACAGCCTGACCCACGCGTCGACAAAGCGCAGGTACACTACCGACTCTGGGCCTACCAAGGCACCGCGCCCGCCAAGCTCTACCCGGCGGCTGATCCGCGAGCGCAGCAGGTGATCGCCAGCATTGCGCTGCAGCTTTACCGGCGAGACGTGTGGGACGGCGCCGCGCGCGCGGTCGCCGAGCAGTGGGGCGACGCTTGGCTGCACGGCTTCTTGGCGGTGATGACCGATCCGCCTTTGCCGCCGCCGAATTCAGGCTTCGAAGGCTTCTACTGGACGTACCGCTGCCAAGTCGCGGCGGCGCTGGTGTTGTCGCATATCGGACCGTGGGAATCGGGATTGGGACGCGGCGCGCTGTACTCGTTGGTGTTCGGTCCGTCGGATTGGACGACCAGCGCGGCGATCATCGCGCTCGGCTTTCGCGCCAAAGAGAACCCGGCGTTGCGCCCGGAGATCGAGCAGCTGTTCGGCTGGTTGAAAACCCAAGCGCCAGCGCGCGGCTACACCGGCTGGGAATACGTGCTGGCCCATGTTTGGCTCGGTTTGGGGGGCCACCCCGATGCGACCAAAGCCGGCATCGAAGGCTGGATCGAACAGCTCGATGAAGATCCGGCCAAAAGCAACCGCGTCAAGCCGCCGACGCGCCGCTACGGTGGGCTCACGCTCGAGGAGTACGCAGAGTTCTCACAAGAGCGCGACCGGATCATGGGCAGCATCGGTCACAAGGGCGTGTTCGCGATCGGCCAAGCCGTGCTCGGCTCGCCGCCGCCGGAGATCGTGCAGCTGCTGCAGCGCTTCAAGCTGCCGATGCGCAACGACGAGACCGGCAAGCTGAACCTACACATCCGCGAATGGCAGGAGGCGCTCAACGGCAGCCGCGAGCTACAAGAGCGCTTCATCGAGCTGCAAGAGCTGCAAACGTTCGCAAAAATGGGCGTAAACGCGGAGGAGAAAGCCGCGCTCGACCAGATCAAAGACGGCAACATGGACATGCATTTGCGCATGGCGCAGGCCCAGCAAGCCCAGCACGCCATGGCGCAAGGCGACGGCGGCGATCCGGATCCGGTCGTGTTCCCGGGCCAGAAGGTGGCCAAGCTCAGCGACTACGTCGGCATCCTGAAAGGCATGCAAAAGGGCGACATGATGGGCGCGCTCGGCCGCTACGGCCTCGACATGATGGCGTACGGACAAGTCGCGACGGCGTGGGGCGCCAAGATGGCCGCCGATCCGCTACTCACCGAAAAATTCTCGCGGATGATGAACGGCTAAGCGGCGACGACGGCGCACGCCAACGAGCGCACCGGCGGCGACGAGCCATGCCGCACTTGCGACACCATTTCCTCAACGATTCCGCGGCCCATCTCACGTGGCATCGGTGCTCGTCAAGGTAGTTGTCGCTTTGATGAACGCCGGTTGCGAACCGCGCCCCTCTTAAAGCGAGGGCTCTCGGCACGCGCTTGGCGTGTCGCAAGTGCGACACACATTGCTCAATGATTCTGCGGGCGGTCTCGGACGGCATGACGCTGTCGCACTTGCGATAAGGTCAGCGGCCGCGGACGAAGGTGTCGCAAGTGCGACAGCGTCATGCCAACGAATCGCGGCCGCGAATTCATTGAGCAAAGTGTGTCGCAAGTGCGATACGGATTGACGCGCCGAAAGGGGTCGGCCCAACGATACGGGAGCTCGAGTGCGGACAGGAGCGCGAGCCGCAGCCGCCGCGTGGGCGCATATTTGAGGTGTCGAAACAAGGCTTCGACGAAGGCGTTGTCGTCGCTCACGCTGGGACGGCTAAACGACGCGGTGATGCCGAGGTCGTGCATTGTCGCCAACATGGTGCTGCCTTTCATGGGCGCACCGCTGTCGGCGTGGACGACGAGCGCTGACACGCATTTCCGTGACCAAAAGCGCCTTCGGCAGCACTAGGTCGTTGGCTGACCCGTCGCGACGAAAGCTTCGCTCTTTGCCCAGAGCTCAGTGGCGAGCGCGACGCTTTGCGCGGCCGGCGACGGTTCTTTCTCGCGGCATTCGTCGTAGTAGCGGCCGTTGTGCTCGGCTAAGTCCGGGCTGGTGGCGCAGTACAGCGTCGTCTTGGCGCCTTCTTCGTTGGAGATCATCCGCCAGGTGATGAGCGCGCGGAACGGCTGCGGGATTTCACGCCACACGTCACTCTTGATCACGCCAGGATGCAGCGCGTAAGCGTGCAGCCCTCGAGCGGCGTAGCGCACTGCCAGCTCTTTGGCGTGCAGAACGTTGGCTAGCTTGGAAACCGAATACGCGTGCAGCGCGCCAAATCCTTTGCAGGGCCGACGCAGCTCAGAAAAATCGATACCCGACGCGTTGTAGTGCGCCTTCGACGACACGTTCACGACGCGGCTGTGCGGCTGCTCGAGCAGCTTGGGCAACAACAGCTGCGTGAGCAGAAAGTGTCCCAAGTGGTTGACGCCAAACGTCAGCTCGAACCCCTGCTTGGTCAGCTCCTTTCGGCCCGCTAGGCCCGCGTTGTTGATCAACACGTGGAGCGGTTCTGGCTTCGACAACGCCGCGTTGGCGCAAGCTCGCACGGACTCGAGATCGCTCAGATCGAGCTGCAAGAATTCGGCGCGACCACCGGCTTGTGCGATCGCTCGCAGCACCGGCTCGGCCTTCGCGGCGTCGCGGCAAGTCAGCCACACCGTGGCGCCACGCGCCGCCAAAGCTTCAGCCGTCACCTTGCCGATGCCCGAGTTGGCGCCGGTGATGAGGCAAATCTTACCGTCTAGCTCGCGCATACCTCAAGGCTATGCAGCCGCGCGGCCCAAACCGCAACGAGGCTCAAGCACGCGGCCGCCGCTCGGAAACGCCGGGCTGGCCGCTGTGAGCACGCGCAAGTTGTCATCACCGCACCGTGATTCTTGGCCACCGGAATGAGAAATTTTGGACGTGTGGCGGATGGCTGCCCCGATACCATCAAACGGCATGCAAAGCGTCACCACCACCGAGGCCGCGAGCAAAGCGAGTCAGTCGACGGCCTCGCCGCCCGCGACTGGCGGACGCCGTGCGCATCCGGCGTTTTGGGTTCCGACGCTCTACTTTGCCGAAGGCTTGCCGTACGTCACGGTCAGCGTGGTGGCAGCGCTCATGTACAAGAACCTGGGCGTCTCGAACACCGACATCGCACTCTACACCGGCGCGATGTACCTGCCGTGGTCGATCAAGTTCGCGTGGGCGCCGATCATCGAGATGTTCAAGACCAAGCGTCACTGGGTGATTGGCACCCAGCTAGCGATGGCATTGTCGATTGCGTGCGTCGCGCTGGTGCTGCCGTTGCCCAACTTCATGGGCCTGACTCTGGCGTTCTTTTGGGTAACCGGCTTCCTTTCGTCGACGCACGACATCTCCGCCGACGGCGCGTACATGGCGGTCACCAGCGCCAAGGAGCAAGCGGCCTGGGTTGGTGTGCAAGGCTTCTGCTGGAACGGCGGCAAGATCGTGGCGTCGGGGTTCCTGGTCACTCTGACGGGCTATTTGTTCGAGAAGCGGTTGGGCGGCGCCAGCGGGCACGCGGCTGAAATCAGCGCTTGGCAGTACAGCTGGATGATCGCGATGGGCTTGTTGGCCACGTTGATGGCGCTACTCGGCACGTGGCACCTGAAAATGCTGCCCGCCGACCAACGCTTGTCCGAGACGCCGACCGGCGTCGTCGATGGCCTGAAAGCATTCCTAGCAACACTGGTCAGCTTCTTTCAGAAGCCTGGCATCTGGCTCGGCCTGCTCTACATCCTGCTGTATCGCAGCGGCGAGGGCTTCATCGAGAAGATCGGACCGTTGTTCATGATCGACTCGGTCGCCAAGGGCGGGCTCGGCATGTCCAACCAGGCGCTCGGCAACATCTACGGCTCGTTCGGCACGATTGGCTTCATGGTCGGCACGTTGCTCGGCGGGATGTTCGCCGCGAAGTTCACGCTCAAGCGCTCGATCGTTTTCTTGGCAATGGCCATGAACGTGCCGCACGTTTGCTACGTGATCTTGGCGTCGTCGCACGCTCCGGGTCACGCGCTGGTGTCGCTGCTGGTGACGATCGAGAAGTTTGGCTACGGCTTCGGCTGCGTCGCCAGCATCTTGTACATGATGCAGCAGATTTCCCCCGGTAAGTACCGCACCGCCCACTATGCGTTCGCGACGTCGATCATGGGCGTAAGCGTGATGATCCCTTCGATGCTTAGCGGCATCGTGCAGGAGAAGCTCGGCTACCAGCACTTCTTCATCTTCTGCCTGGTAGCGTCGATTCCGTCGGTAGTAGCGGCCTATTTCGCGCCGTTTCATGTCAAAGAAGACACGGTGCCAGGTACCGCTCCGGCCGACCACTGAAGTGTCCGAAAACTATTTCAGATTGTGAATCAACACCGCGGTCGGCTCGGTGCGGGTCGGCACCGGGTTGCCGAGCTGGGTGAGCGTGCCGTCCGGCTTGATCGCGAACACGGTCAAGCTGTTGCCCTTGCGATTGGCGGTGATCAGCATCCGCCCTTCGGCGTCGATGTCGAAGTCGTGCGGTGACGCGCTGTGCGTCAGCGCATGCGTGACGAGCGTGAGCGCACCCGTGTCTTGGTTGACCTTGAACACGCCCACACTGTCGTGGCCGCGGTTCGAGACGTAGAGAAACTTGCCATCGGGCGACAGCTCGACGTGCGCGCCCGAGTTCGAGCCCTGATAGTCGACGGGCACCGACGACACCGTCGCGCCGGGCGTCAGCGTACCCGTCGCCGAGAGCGTGTACGCAATGACCGTGGAGCCACGCTCGGTCACGACGTAAGCGAACTTGCCGTTCGGATGCAGCGCCAAGTGCCGCGGTCCGGCACCCGATGCCGTGGCGACGTTCGGCGGCGAATTAGCTGACAGTTTGCCGCTTTCGTCGAGCTTCAGCTGTTGCACGGCGTTCGTGCCCTTCGTGGTCACGAGCAGGTATTTACCGGTCAAATCGTACGCAACGTAGTGGCTCTCCGCACTGGCACCGAAATCCATGACATCCGCTTCGGCTCCGATCGAACCGTCGGCGGCGAGCGGAAACACCGACGCGCTGCCGCCACTGTAGCCGGCGGCCGCCAGAAATTTCCCGTTCGGGCTCACGGCGACCTGCGTGAAGCCGAAGTCACTGCCGAGCTGGTGATTGAGCTTGGCGATGGCGCCGTCGGCTTGCAGCGTAAAAGCGGTAACGCCTCCCTGCGCACCGTCATCTTCGTTGCAAACGTAGAGACGCGTGCGCGACGGATCGAGCGCGAGGCATGATGGCTCCGGGCCAGCGTCGACACTCGGCAGCCGCTCGACGAGCGCACCGGTCGCCTTGTCCAAGTTGTAAAAATGCACCGGGTCGGCGCCGAAGCCGCCCACGAACACGACCGCTTTGCCGCTCGCGCTCGGCGCGCCACCGTTCAGCGGCGCTGCACCTCCGCTTCCGCCGTCAGCAGCAGCACCGCCACCGCCCGAAGCCGGGCTCGCACCGCTCGCGCCCACGACACCGCCAGCAGCCGTGCCCGTGCCCGCGCCGCCGGACGTCGCGGGTGAGCCGGCACCACCGCGCGGCGTCGTGGGCACCTGCCCGCCGGGCGAACCAGCACCGCCCGTGCTCGGCGCGGCCTCGGGCGTCGCAGTGGGCGAGCCACAGCCAACTAGCCCGAAAACACTAAAAACCGCGGTCAGGTAGCAGCTTTGGCGGATCATGACTGTCCCTGATCCAATGGGTAAGCCACGCCCAAATCGTTGCTCGCTACGGCACTTTCAACTCGCTGAGCAGGAACGCCCACTGATCGGCGACTTCGTCGATCTTCTTGTCTGTCGGGATGCCGGCGCCATGTCCGGCACGCGTCTCGATACGAATCAGCACGGGCGCGTCGCCGGCTTGAGCGTGCTGCAGCGCGGCGGCAAACTTGAAGCTGTGCGCCGGCACGACGCGATCATCGTGATCGGCGGTCGTGATCAGCGTCGCCGGATACTTCACGGCGCTGCGCAAATTGTGGAGCGGCGAATAGGCGTACAGCGCCTTAAAGTCTTCGGCGTGGTCGGGCGAGCCGTAGTCGTCCGTCCACGTCCAGCCGATCGTGAACTTGTGAAAGCGCAGCATGTCCATCACCCCGACGCCCGGCAGCGCAGCGCCGAACAGGTCGGGGCGCTGCGCCAACATTGCGCCGACCAGCAAGCCGCCATTCGAGCGCCCGGCGATCGCCAACTTGTTGCGCGACGTGAGATGCTCGCGCTCCAGGTACTCCGCCGCGGCGCTGAAGTCGTCAAAGACGTTTTGCTTGTGTGCCTTTTTGCCAGCTTCGTGCCAAGCCTCGCCGTACTCGCCGCCGCCGCGAAGATTGGGCACCGCCAACACCCCGCCGAGCTCGAGCCACGCCAGGTTGCCGACGCCAAAGGTGGGCGTGATCGAGATGTCGAAACCGCCATAGCCATACAG
>JBBSAB010000067.1:0-43182 GCA_038252755.1 Polyangiales bacterium
GAAGCGACGCAGCGTGATGGCGTAGGCGCGGCTCTTGTCCGCGAGCGTTTGCCGAGCCGCACCCTCCGCGGTGTTGAGCACCGCGCTCTTGGCGCTCTTGCGAGCTTGCTGCCGGAGCTGCGCGTCGTTGATGCGAATGCGCGCGGCATGAGTCCCCAAGACAAGCAGGCCCGATCCGACCGAAGCCGATGCCGTCACTGACCCCGCTGCCGGCTGCGAATTTGTGCAGATCCGAAACCGCTGACCCGGCCGATCCCCATCCCGCTGCCGATCAGCCGATCACCAACCCGAACCCGGCCCGATCACCAATCAAGGCTGGATCCCTCGCCCTGCCTGGCAACCTGCCCCGCTACTGCAGCTTCACGTCACCGGCTAGAGCCGGAGCTTCGTCGTCGCCAATGTCGTGGATGTTGCCGTAGCCGAGTGCGCCGGTGCTGGCCCTGCCCCAACAGCGCACTTTGCCCGTTTCGAGCGTGACGCAAGTGTGCAGGAAACCGACGTCGACGCGGGTGGCGCTGCCGCCGACGTCGACATCACCCATTGAAGCTGGCGTCTCGTCATCACCAACGTCGTCGGTGCTGGCGTAGCCGAGCTCGCCGTTGCCGCCCCCGCCCCAGCAGCGCACCTTGCCCCCAACCAACAGCGCGCAGGTGGCGTAATCGCCCGCGGCGAGCATCTTCACGGTTCCGCCGACATCGACGTCGCCGGCCGACGCGGGCGTTTCGTCGTCGCCAATCGACTCGGTATTGCCGTAGCCGAGCCCGCCGCCGTAGCCACGGCCCCAGCAGCGCACCTTGCCAGTGTCGAGCAAGGCGCAGGTGCGGAACGTGCCCGCCACGATTTGGATGACCGGGCCGCCCACGTCGACGTCGCCTGCCGATGCCGGGGTCTCGTTGTCGCCGATCGACTCGGTATTAGCGTAGCCGAGCTGGCCATCTTGCCCCCAACCCCAGCAACGGACCTTGGCCGTGTCGAGCAACACGCAAGTGTGGCCATAGCCTGCCGCGACCTGAACTACGGACGCGCCGACGTCGACGAAATCTATGCTGACCGGGGCCTCGTCGTCGCCGATGGTGGCTGGTTCGGCGCGACCCAACTGCCAGTGTTCGTTCCTGCCCCAACAGCGCACCCGCAAGTTATCAAGGACCGCGCAGGTGTGATACGGCCCAGCCGAAACCTGCAACGCCATGCGTCCAACGTTCACGTTGCCGGCCGAGGCGGGAGTCTCGTCGTCACCAATATGGTTCTTGTTGCCGTAGCCGAGAGCGCCCGCTCCGGCGCTGCCGAAGCAGCGGATGTCGCCCGAGTCGAGCAGCGCGCAGGTGTGGTACCAGCTGGCCGTCAGCTGCAGCACGCGACCACCGATCTGAACCGGCGGCACGGCGTCGGGCGTTTCGTCGTCGCCGATCGTGACGCTGCTAGCCGATCCGATGTACGTGCGGCTTCCCCAACAACGCAAACTGCCGTCGTCGAAGCCCGCGCAGGACGTGAACGCGCCGAGCGCGAGATCGACGGCCAACGGCGCGGCTGGTTCTCCCGCGCTACCGCCCTCGCCAGCTGCGCCGCCGCCATTCGGTTCACCACCGGCGGCGCCTCCGAAGCTGCCTGCCGCTCCGGCCTCACCCGCGCTCGGCTCACCGCCGCCTGCACCACCCTCGCTCACGCTTCCGGCGGCGCCGGCGACCGACGTGCCCGCGGCTCCACCGGCTGAGGACCCGGCGCTGGCCATCGCGCCACCACGCGACGAAGCGCCCGCACGCGACGAAGAACCACCCGACATCGATGAGCCGCCGGTCGTCGCCTGCGTGAGCTCGAAAATGCCGAGCTCCGTCCGCGAGCCACAGCCAACGATGACCAGACCGACGAAGAAGAACAGCTGACGCCGCGATCGCACGCCGACTCAGACAATACCCAGATCGGCAACGTGTCCAGGTGCTGCGCGACGGTCACCGCCTGAAAACCCGCTAGATTCGGCCTAGCGGCGCAGGACGAACGCGCTGGTCTCCTGCCCCAGGTTGGCTCGAGCGGGTCAAAGTGGAGCGCGCACCCATTTTCAAATCTTCTCATTCGAGGGGCGCATTTCCAAGCCGCGGCACCTGCTTCGGGCATCAACTGCTATATACAGAAATGCGCGCTGAAGGACCCGATCCGCTCAGCGAGCGTGTTTCACATCTGAGCATCCATGAGCCCCAAGAGTCAGTTTCTGAGCGAGATTTTGGAGCAACCGGCCGCGCTGCGGCGCCTGCTTTCCGAAGGCCGCGAGCCGACCGCGCGCGCCGCCGCAAAAATCAAAGAGTTTGCGCCCGAGTGGGCGCTGATCGCCGCACGCGGTAGCTCTGACAACGCCGCGCGCTACGCGCAGTATTTGCTCGGCGCGCACAACGGCCTCGGCGTCGGCCTGGCGGTGCCTTCGCTCATCTCCTTGTACGGCGCCGCCCCGCGCATGGGTCGCGCAGCCGTGCTCGGCATCAGCCAGTCCGGCCAGTCACCGGACATCGTCGGCGTCCTCAGCACGGCGGCCAAGCAAGGCGCCGTCACGATCGCGGTGACGAATGATCCGACATCACCGTTGGCGCGTGCTTCGTCCGCCACGCTGCCGTTGTTCGCCGGCGAAGAGAAAGCCATCGCAGCGACCAAGACCTACACCGCCGAACTGTTGGCGCTGGCCATGCTCTCGGCTGCGCTCGAAGGCAACAGCGCCCGTCAGGCCACGCTCGAGCAAGTGCCCGGCTATGTCGAGCAGGTGATCGCGTCGGTCGAGAGCAACGTAGCCGAAGCCGCGCAAGGCTTCGCCGATGCCGGCAAGCTGGTCGTGCTCGGGCGCGGCTTCAACTACTCGACGGCGTTCGAAGTCGCGCTCAAGATCAAAGAGACTTGTTACTTCATCGCGGAGCCGTATTCGGTCGCTGATTTGCTGCACGGCCCGATCGCGATGATCGACCAACATTTCCCGGTGATCGTCGTCGCGCCCAGCGGCCCCACGCAAGCCGACGTGCCGGCGTTGTTCGATCTGTTGCAAAAGCGCGGCGCGCGTACGCTCGCCATCTCCGACCGTGCCGACGTACTGGCACGCGCACAATTCGGCCTAAAACTGCCGAGCGACGTGCCGGAGTGGGTCTCGCCGATCGTCGCTGTCGTCGCCGGTCAGCTGTTCGCCCACGCGCTCTGCCTCGCCACCGGTCAAGATCCCGACAAGCCGCGCGGCCTCTCCAAAGTCACGCTCACGCATTGAGGCTGGCCGGGGCGTGATTCAAGAGCTTGAGCGCTGGCTGGTCCAATCTTCGAGGCTGCTCGACGACGGCGACGACGGCCAGCGGCTGTCGAGCTGTGACGTAGACGCTGCGGCTTGGTACGCGGCGCGCTTGCCGGCGACGGTGCTCGCCGTGCTGGTCGAGCACGGCGTGTGCCCGGATCCATTCGTGGGCATGAATTTTCTGGAATTGCCAGGTACGGGTCCGGCGCATCAGAATTTTTCGAACCACCCGATGCCGGACGACAGCCCGTTTCGGGTGCCGTGGTGGTTCCGCACCGAGTTCGAGCACGCGCTCGGCGACCGCGCGCTCCACACCTGGCTCGAGCTCGATGGCCTCAACTACCGCGCCAACCTGTTCGTAAATGGCACGCAAGTGCGCGACACCTCCGAGCTGGTCGGTGCCTACCGCGCCTTCGATCTCTTGCTCGACAACCACCTGGCCCCGGGCAAGAACCGCATCGCGCTCCAGGTTTTTCCGCCGAATCCGGATGATTTGGCACTCACCTGGGTCGACTGGAACCCCTCGCCGCCGGACAAGAACCTGGGCTTGTGGCGCGGCGCCCGCGTGCGCCGCACCGGCTCCGTTCGGCTGCAGCACCCGCAAGTCCTCACGCACTTGCCCGACACCGACCTCTTAGTCGCCGAGATCAGCATCTTCGCGACACTCGAGAACGCCAGCCACGAGAAGATCACGGCCACGCTCGTCGCGTCATTCGAAGGCACGTCGACGGAACTCGAAGTGGCGCTCGGCCCACGCGAGCGGCGCGAGGTCGCGCTCGACTCCGGCTCGTTCCCTGCACTGCACGTGGCTCGTCCACGGCTGTGGTGGCCACGCGGTCGCGGTGCCCAACCGCTCTACCACGTCGAACTGTCAGTCAAAGTCCGCGGCGCAATTTCCGACGAGTGCCGGGTCGAGCACGGCATCCGCGAGGTCAAGAGCGAGCTCACCGATGCCGAGCACGCGCTGTTCCGCGTCAACCGCCAGCCAATCTTGATCCGCGGCGGCGGCTGGGCGCGCGACATGCTCTTGCGCTCGAACGCCGAGCGCGAGCTGTACGAATACGAGTACGTCAAAGATCTGGGTCTGAACACGATTCGCTTCGAGGGCATGCTCGAATCCAGCCAATTTCTCGCGCGCTGCGATCGCGACGGCATGTTGGTGATCGCCGGCTTCTGCTGCTGCGACCATTGGGAAAAATGGGGCAACTGGAAGCCGGAGGATCTGAGCGTCGCGGAGGAATCGCTGCGCAGCGAGCTACGGCGCGTGCGCAACCACCCATCGATGATCGCTTGGTGGTACGGCAGCGACTTCCCGCCGCCACGTCACGTCGAAGAACGCTACCTGGCCGTGCTCGGTGAAGAGCGCTGGCCCAATCCCGCGCACTCTTCAGCCGCGGCCAAGCCGACCGAGCTCACTGGCCCGAGCGGTATGAAGATGGCTGGGCCGTACGACTACGTACCGCCCAGCTACTGGCTAGAAGATTCCGAGCGCGGTGGCGCGTTCGGTTTCGCGAGCGAGATCGGGCCCGGACCCGCGATCCCGCCGGTCGAAACGCTGCGCGGCATGCTGGGCGACGACCACCTGTGGCCGCCCGACGCCTGCTGGAGCTTGCACTCGGGCGGCGGCCCCTTCAAAGACCGCGACTTGTTCGACTCCGCGCTCAACGCCCGCTACGGGGCGCCGCGCGATCTCGAAGACTACGTCTGGAAGGCGCAGCTTGCCTGTTACGAAGCCGAGCGGGCGATGTTCGAGGCCTATGCGCGGCGCAAGTACCGCGCGACCGGCGTGATTCAGTGGATGCTGAACAACGCCTGGCCGTCGTTGATTTGGCACCTGTGGGATCACTCGCTCCGGACCGCCGGCGGCTACTTCGGCACAAAAAAAGCCTGCGAGCCGCTGCACATCCAATACGACGACGGTGAGAACACGATCAGCGTCGTCAGCGATTTGCCGGCAGCCGCGCCGACGCTCAAGGCGGAGGTGCGGCTCTTCGACCTCGAGCTCCGCGAACGCTTCCGTCACGAAAGCCGAGTTCAAGTCGCCGCGGACGGTGTCGTCACCGTCTGCGAGCTGCCCGACCGCAGCAGCTTCGGCCGCACGCATTTCCTATTACTTCAGCTGACGGATCAGAGCGGCGCGAGCCGTAGCCGCAACTTCTACTGGCTCTCGAGCGAACGCGACGTCATCGATCACGAAAAATCCAACTGGTACATGGCGCCTCTCAAAGGTTTCGCGAGCTTCCACGCGCTCGCAGAGCTGCCCGAAGCCAAGCTGGCGCTCGAGCGGCTGCGTTCATTACCTTCCGACGACGCCGCCGTTGTGCGCCTCCGGCTCCGGAACACCAGCGATGCGCTCGCGTTGTTTACGCGACTCCGCTTGCTCACCGGCCAAGGTCGCGAAGCCGGCCAAGCCGAAGAGCTTGTGCCCGCCTACTTCAGCGACAACTACGTCAGCCTGCTTCCAGGCGAGGCCTGCGAGGTGACGTTGCGAGGTCCAAGGCTCGAGCGCGACAGCTTCGCAGGCGTGGCCGTCGAAGCGTCAGGCCAGCGCACGCGTCCAGTTTCACTGCAGCTCTAGCCGCTCTTATTTAGTAAATACCGATACTTAAAGGCATTCCGTAGGCGTTTCGAGCTGGCTGGCGACAAGTCGCACGAGTGCGCTTCCCGCCGGGCTGAAACCCACCTATAGGGGTGCCCGTCAGCCTTAAAAGCCGGGAAAGCCCGGGGCTGGCCAGCTCGCACTGCCTACGCGGCTCCGCTTTTTAGAGCTGGCGCCGTTGTCGGTAGCCCGGAGCAGTCTGAAGTGGGTTCGCTTGACGCTCCCAAATCGGGCGGGTTACCCTGAAGTGTTCGGGAATTTTATGATTTTTCCGCCCTGGGCTCAGCCGACCCCCGCATGCATCGGGGGTGGTGTGGCCTGTCGTGGGCGGGGGGTGGATTCCGAACATGAGCGGGGGCTTTCGTGACGGCTGACTACGACGAGAAAACCCGGGTCACCCAGGTCGTCCAGCAGTCTCCCGCGGACGACTCGCCCAGCAATGACTGCCTGGTAGTCATTTATACGGCTGAGCCAGGCCTGTTAGGGAAGCGGTTCGTCCTCGACAAGAGCCCCACGCGGCTCGGACGCGGCGCTGACAGCCAGATTGTACTCGAAGGCGACTCGGTCTCGCGACGCCACGCCCACCTCGAGCGCCGCGCCGGCGCCTGGTACGTCGTCGACGACGGCTCGACCAACGGCACCTACGTCAACGAGGAGCAGATCGCGCGCGAGCAGCTGCTCGTCAATGGCGACCGGATCAAAGTCGGCCCCAGCATCCTGAAATTTTTGTCCGGCGCTGACGCCGAAGCCAAGTACCACGAAGAGATCTACCGCATGACCATCGTCGATGGTCTGACGCAGATCCACAACAAGCGTGCCTTGTTCGAAGCGCTTGAAAAAGAGCTGATGCGCGCGCGCCGTTACGAGCGCGACCTCAGCTTGTTGATGTTCGACATCGACTTTTTCAAGCGCATCAACGACCAGTACGGCCACCTCGCCGGTGATCACGTGCTGCGTGAGCTCGCGCGCATCGTGCAAGAGCGCATTCGCCGTGAAGAGGTGTTCGCGCGCTACGGCGGTGAAGAGTTCGTGATCCTGCTGCCCGAGACGCCACTGCCGGGCGCCGCAGCGCTGGCCGAGAGCTTGCGCGCGCGGGTAGCCAACCATGCGTTCGTGTTCCAGGGCGAGCGCATCCCAGTCACAGTCAGCATCGGTACGGCGCTGCTCGGTGAAAACGACAAGGTCGCGTCCGACTTAATCCAGCGCGCCGACGAGAAGCTCTACGAAGCCAAGCGGGGTGGCCGGAACCGCGTGTGCTCGTGAACGCCGACGACGATGCCGCGGCGACCACGCCGCATCTAGACTTACCGCCGCTCGTGAAGGTGCCGCCCCCCGGCCCCACCTCGCGCACTTGGCTGATCCGTCACGCGCACGTCGCAGCGCCGATGGGCCCAATTTTTCCGCCAGGGCCGCCAAGCGGCATCGTGTATGCGACCGGGCGCGGCTCGAACGTCACGGACGTCGACGGCAATCGCTACGTCGATTTGGCGGGCGGCTTCGGCGCGCTCTTGCTCGGGCATCTGCACCCGACCGTGCAGCGCGTCGTCCGGCTGCAATCCGAACGACTGCTGCAAGCGCTCGGCGACTTGTACCCGGCCGACGCCAAGATCGCCCTGTTGGAACGGCTGACACGGCTGTACCCAGAGCCCAACGCCAAGGGCATCTTGGCGCAATCCGGCTCCGACGCGGTGAGCGCGGCGCTCAAGACTGCCAAGCTTGCGACTGGCAAGTCGGGCGTGTTGGCGTTCACGGCGGCGTACCACGGGCTCGGCTACGGGCCACTGGCAGCGTGCGGGTTGCGCGAGAGCTACCGCGCGCCTTTCGCGGCCGAGCTGAACGCACATGTCTTGTTTGCAGCTTATCCGACGAATTCGGACAGCGCGGCGCGGAGCCTCGAAGAGTGCCGCGCGCGGCTGTTGCAAGGTGACGTCGGCGCGGTGCTGATCGAGCCAGTGCTCGGGCGCGGCGGCGTGATCGCGCCACCGACGGGCTTTTTGGCTGAGCTGCGGAGCCTGGCCAAAGCCGAGGGCGCGCTGTTGATCGCCGACGAGATTTGGACCGGCCTCGGGCGCGCGGGTAGCTGGCTGAGCGCGGTCGCCGAAGGTGTGGTGCCCGACTTGCTCTGCCTCGGCAAAGGGCTCGGCGGCGGCTTGCCGATCAGCGCCGTGATCGGCAGCAGCGAGGTGATGCAGAGCTGGCGCCGTGAGGCTGAGGTGGTACACACCGCGACGTTCGCTGGCGCCCCGCTCGCGGCCAGCGCTGCCATCGCTACCCTCGACGTGCTGAGCCGAGAAGACCTTCCAAAACGCGCCGCTACCGTGGGCGCTCGCTACGCGGCCGAGCTGCGCACGGCAGTCGCCGGATCTGCCCAGGTGCGCGACGTGCGCGGCCGCGGCTGCATGCTCGGGATCGATTTAGGCGACCGTCCCGGCGCTGCTAGTCAACTGATGCGACGGTTGCTGCAGGCGGGCTACATCACGTCGACCGGCGGCGGGCAGCGCGAGGTGCTGGTGCTCACGCCGGCGCTAAACATCGACGAGGGCGTGCTTTTTGCTTCGATTCCGGTGATCGCCGAGCAAATTTCGAAACTTAGCTAAAGCTGGAGACGCGCGTGTCGGAAGCCCTGATCGAAACCTCCAATCGATTGCACGAGCGCGTGCAGCGCTTCGCCGCCGGTGACGCGAGTGACACCTTCACCGGGCTCGCGCTCGAGTTGGCGCGGTTTCAGGCTGAAGCGTCCGAGGGTTTTCGGCGGCTGGTGCGCGCGCGCGGCGCCAGATTGATCACGCTCGACGACATTCCGCCGGTGCCGAGCGATGCCTTCCGGCTGGCGCGTGTGGCGACGTATGCGAGCGAGCTGGACGCCGTGCGGTTCTTTACCAGCGGTACGACTGGCGCTGAGCGCGGTACGCACGCCATGCGCCGCACCGATACGTACGAGCAGCTCTCGCTCGCCTACGGTCGACAAGCGTTGCTCGGTGCGGCCGCTGCGAGCAGCGCAGCCGTGGTGGTAGCGCTGGCGCCAGCAGCAACGGAGCCGGTCAGCTCTTCGCTCGGTTACATGATGGCGCGCTTCATGGAAGCGTTCGACGGCGCGCCGCTGGGTGGCGTCGAGTCGGTGTTCAACAGCGCGTCGGCAAGCCGTTGGCTGCTCGGCGAAAGCGGCGTCAATTTAGCTGGTTTGGAACACGCGGCGCGGGTCGCCAGTGAGCGAGGTCAGCCACTTTTGTTGCTCGGAACGGCCTTCGCGCTGGTGCGCTTGTTGGACGACTTGGCGGGCAAGCGCTTGCCGCTTCCGGCCGGTAGCGTCGTGATGCAGACCGGCGGCTTCAAAGGCCGCACCCGCGAAGTATCGATGGAAGAGCTGCGCGCGGGTGTCGCCGCGGCTTTTCAGCTCGCGCCAACGCGCGTCGTTGGCGAATACGGCATGACCGAGCTCACCAGCCAGCTGTACGAAGGCTCGATCGCGGAGAGCGCGCTCGCGGCGCAGTGGCCCGCGGCAGCGCCCGGCGTCTACTTCGAGCCTTCGTGGCTGCGCGTCACGCCGGTCGACCCGGTGTCGCTCCAGCCGGTACCCGAGGGCGAATCCGGGCTCGCGCGCTTCATCGACTTGGGCAATGTGGACAGCGCCGTCAGCGTCGTCACGCAAGACTTGGTGCGGCGCGCGCACGGCGGCATTCAGCTGTTGGGGCGCCAAGCTGGTGCCCCGCCGCGCGGCTGTTCGCTCGCGATCGAGGCGCTGTTGCATGGCTGATACTGAGCGCCGGGCCCGCGTCGAGCGGCTGCTCGAAGCGGCCCGCGTGCTGGCCGACGGTACGAGCAGCCCCGGGCGCGCGCTGCGCTCACGCTTGCTGGAAACCTGCGGATTGTCTGCTCCAGTCATCGAGCTTGGTATCAGCCGTTGTTTGGAGACCCGCGCCGCTCCAGAACACTTAGCGGAGCTGCTTCGCTCTACGCCGGAGGCGCCGCGGGCTCACGTGCTGCTGTCGGCGAATGTCTTCGTCGCCGCTCTGCGCGCGATCGCGCTCGCTGTTGCTTCATCCGAGCACGTGCAGGTCCGCGCTTCGCGTCGCGATCCGGCACTCGCCGAAGCGCTGCATGCGCTGGCCCCGGAGCTGTTCGAGCTGACGACCGCGCTTTCGCCGCAGTCCGGCGAGCAGCTGTGGGCCTACGGCACCGATGCGACACTCGCCGAGGTACGAAAGTCGTTGCCGCGAGGCGTGTGGCTTCATGCGCACGGCTCTGGCATGGGCGCGGTAGTGGTCGACGCCACAGCGCAGACCAACCCCGTCACCGATGCTCGGGCGATCGCGCTCGACACGGTCCTGTTCGATCAGCGTGGCTGCCTCAGCCCACGCGTAGTGTGCGTGGTCGGCGCCCCAGCCCAGGTAAAAGTGCTGGCACAGGCGCTGGCGGGCGAGCTTACGACGCTCGAACGCGAGCTGCCGCCCGGGCCGCGCAGCGCCGAAGAGGCCGCCGAAGCGCGCAAAAATCGCGACGCCGCCACGTACGCATTCGAGCTGTTCGATGCCGGCAGCGGCTGGGTGAGCCTTTCGGAAAAGGTCGTCGTTCCGGCGCCGGGCCGCCGGCTTCACGTGATTCGTGCGGCCGACCCCGTGCACGCGCTGGCCGGGCTTTCGGCGCACGTCACCTGCATAGCGACGAACGCCAGGTCAGCGCTCTTGGCCCAGCTCGGCGCGGCCTTTGGCGGTGCGCGCCTGGTCACGCTGGGCGAGATGCAACGCCCGCCGCTCGACGGCCCCGTTGATCGCCGCCACGGCTCGCTCGGCGAGCTCGTCAGTTAGCGAGACTCGGCGCACGGCGACGAAGGCTCAGACCTTCGACGCGAGCTTTTCGGCGCGACTACGCGCTTCGGCGGCGATGCGCTTCATGTCAGCGGCGCCAATGGCCAAGTGCTCGGCCAAGTCCTTGAGCAGCTTTTCCTCGGCCTTGGTTTGCTTACCGTCGGCGTGGGTCAACAGCGCAGCGTGCGCGAACAACAGCTCGCGGTCACTCGCTGCGAGGTCATCGAGCGGCACGTCGCCCTTGATCGTGCGCTTGGTCTTGGCGAACTCTTTGACGTCGGCCTCGTCCTCGTCGCTGGCACCGAACGCCCAGAGCAGGCTGTCGATCATCCCGACCTCAGGCTCTTTGACCGTGCCGTCTGCCCAAGCCACGGCCACCAGTGACTTGACGATGTTCTTCTCCGAAGGCGTCATAACCGGGCACGGTAACACAGGTCCCGCGCGTTTTTTACTGCTTCGTGAGCGTGATTGTCCCGCTTACGGAGGGCCCCATCATGCCCGAGCCTGCATGAGGCGAGAGCGTGAGCGCGGAGCCCTTCGCGCAATAGTCGCTGTCATCCGGTGTGCCGCCAGTGGTTGTCTGGGTCAACAAGCCGGCGCCGGTCGTGGTGTAGGTGCCAGCATCGGTGATCGCCTCTGAAGCGCCACCGAACGTGCACGCACAGCCGCCACCTGCCGAACCTTTGCAGCTAACCGACGTGAAGGCCGTCATCGCCAGCCGCGCCTCGACCGCCTGTTGAAGTTGGTCACACGTCAGCGTGATGTTTCCGACCATCAAGCAAGACTTGGGCTGAGTGACGACCGCGTCGTAGCTCAATGTCAGATTCGACGTGTAGGTCAGGTCGGCCCCATACGTGACGTTGCCGCTTGCTTTCAGATTCTTGGCGGCTGACGTCTGCTCGGGACAATTCGCGCTCCCCATCGTCGAACCCAGGTCGAGCGTGAGGCACGTCGACGTGATCTTCCAGGCGCCGACGATCGAGCCGCCGCACGCCGCGCCGTTCTGACATTTCCCGTCCCCGTCGCTAGTGCTGCCGCACGCCGACACGAATAGACAAACACCAACGCCCACGAGCCCCAGAATAAGCCTTCTCATACCGTCCAGAATCGCACAGTCTCGGGGCCGATGTCGCGCTCTCGCTCTTTCATCAGCCAAAAGGCGGCTCGTTTTAGTGAGTCGGTAATTCGCGAGATGACACGGCTGGCCCAGAAGCACGGAGCCGTGAATCTGGCGCAAGGCTTTCCGGATTTTCCGGCGCCCCTCGCGTTGAAGGAAGCTGCCAAGCGGGCCATCGACAACGACAAGAACCAGTACGCCATCACCTGGGGCGCCAAGGCGTTTCGCGACGCGTTGACGAAGAAGCACGAGCGCACGACCGGCGTCGCCATCGACCCCGAGCGTGAGCTCACCGTATGCTGCGGCTCGACCGAAGCGATGATCTCGGCGCTGCTCGCCACCGTCGATCCGGGCGAGGAAATCATCGTCTTCGAGCCCTGGTACGAAAACTACGGCCCCGATGCGATCTTGTCGGGCGCGACGCCGGTGTACGTGAAGCTACGAGCACCGGATTGGTCCTACGATCCCGCCGAGCTGCGCGCGGCGTTTTCGCCTCGCACCAAGGGCATCATCGTCAACACGCCGCACAACCCGACCGGCAAGGTGTTCACGCGCGCCGAGCTGACCGAAATTGGCGCGCTCTGCCAAGAGTTCGACGCGCTGATTTTCACTGACGAAATCTACGAGCACATCGTTTACGACGGCGCCGAGCACGTCTACCCGATGACGCTACCCGGCTTGCGCGAGCGCACCGTGATGATCTCCGGCTTGTCCAAGACGTTCAGCATCACCGGCTGGCGCATCGGTTACGCGATCGCGCCGCCGGAGATCACCGCGGCCATCCGCAAGGTGCACGATTTCTTGACGGTGGGCGCGCCCGCGCCGCTGCAAGAAGGCGCAGTCGCCGCGCTCGAGCTCGAGCAGGCTTACTACGACAAGCTTAAGAGCGAGTACCAGCGCCGCCGCGACTTGTTCCTGCCGCTGATCACCCAGGCTGGCTTCGTGCCGAGCGTGCCGCACGGCGCCTACTACGTGATGGCCGAGTATCCAGACGTGGGCATCACCGACGACCTCGAATTCACGCGCTTTCTCATCGAAAAAATCGGCGTCGCAGTCGTCCCGGCTTCGAGTTTCTACCGACCCGGCGACCCCGAAGCGAAAAAGCGCATCCGCTTTTGCTACCCGAAGAAAGACGAAACCCTGCTCGAAGCCGGGCGACGCCTAGCGAGGCTTACTCGGCAGCCATAGGCAGACGACGCCGACCATCGGCTGGGCGCGTCACGACCGTGAGCGGTGACTCCGGCAGCGGCAGGTGCTGGTTTTTGGCGTACACCGCGTGACGACCGTGCTCGCGGTACCACTCGGCGACCGTCGCCGTATGCTTCATCTTCTCGACGATTTGCCGGAAGCCGACGCCGGTGTTGTAGGCGCAGAACGAGATCTCACCCAGCTCGGTGCCGTACGGGATGATGCACATCTCGGTGCGGCGGAAATCGTAGTTGAACAGATCCTGAAACCACATGCCGGCGACGAACAGGAAGCGCCACTCGAACTTGCCGGCGTCGCCCTCGGTCGCGCCGACCTTGCCACCGCTCGCGCCAATCTGGCTCAAAAACTGCTTGATGAACTCAGCGTAGCCGTAGCCTTCCGGCGCGCGACTGACGTCGAAGTTGCGCATCAACGACAGCGCGATCGCCGCCAGGCTCTCGGCCTTGGTGCGGCCGGCGTCGGCGATCTGCTGCATGTCTTTGAGGATTTGTTCCAGGTTCAGGAACTCGGCCAGCGCGACCATTTGCTTGGTGCGCTTGTTGACCAAGAGCGCCGTGCCAATCCCGCAGTTTGGATGGCAGCCGCACTTGAGCGCCCCGAAATCAGCCGTCGGGCCCTGCAGCAGATCCACGACATCGCTGAATGGGTTCATCGCCGACAGTGGGAACCAGTCGCGCATCGGCTCGGTCACGCCAAGCTGGTCGTGCAGGTCATGCGCCAAGTGACTAAGCGTGTAGCGCTGCGCGAGCCGCTGCTCGAGCTCGATGTCTTCGTCGCGACCAGTGAAGCTGACCGGCTGGAAGGAGACGACCGTCACCTTGTCGGCGTTGTCGATCGCGAACTGAACGATCGGCCCGACTTGGTCGTTGTTTACGCCGTTTACTACCGTGACGACGAGCACGACGTCGATGCCAGCTGCTGCTAGATTCTCGATCGCGCGCAGCTTGACGTCGTACAGGTTGCCGACCTTACGGTGGCTATTCGCCTCGTTTGTCACGCCGTCGAACTGCAAGTAGCAAAGCCGAAGACCGGCGCGCTTGGCCTCGTGGCAAAACTCGGGTTCTTGCGCGAAGCGAATGCCGTTCGACGCGCATTGCACGCAAAAATAGCCAACGTCGCGCGCGTACTTGATCGCGCTGATGAAGTGCGGGCTGAGCGTCGGCTCGCCACCCGAGAACTGCACAGACAGTTGGCGACGCGGCTTGACGCCCAAGCTGTCGTCCAAAATCTTCTGCACTTCGTCCCAACCTAGCTCGTGCACGAAGCCGACCTGGTTAGCGTCCATGAAGCACGGGTCGCACATCATGTTGCAACGGTTGGTCAGGTCGACCGTCAACACCGAACCGCGCCCGTACTTGATCGTCGAGGTGCCGTGGTCGCGCAGCTTGGACTTGGGCGACAGGTAGTCGCGGCCTGGAAAAAGATTTTCGATCCGCGCCATAAACGCCGGGTCGATGCTCATCACGTCTTCGAACAGGCCATGAGTCGGGCACTCTTTGACCATCAGCACGCGCCCGTCACGCTCGATGATCTTGGCGCGGATCTCGCCCGGGTTGCTGGCGATGAAGCCGTTCAGGTCTTGCGCGCCGCTCAGCACCTGGGCGCGCGCGGCCTTGGTGCACTCCGGGCACAGCGAGTCAGTCTCACGCGGCCAACCGAGCGTCGGGAAAGTGCGCTCTTGCTTGCGAATCAGCGGCGCGGGAGCCCACTTCGGCTGCACCGATTTACCTTGATTGGCTTGGGCGTAGCGTTCGAGCCAAGGCCAGAGAAGGTTTGCCGCGGAGGAAGCCGCTTTGCCGGCGGTCGTACCGAGTTGCTGCAAAACACGCATGAACTACGTGAAGCTTACACGTAACGGTCGCGGGGGGAAGCGCCACTCAGCGCCGCATCTTGCCGCATCGTACCTGAATTGCCGCACCGTAAAAGTCCCGTATGCGCTTGCCGGGGCGGTCGCTCTACGGCAAAGACTCTGCCGTTGATGACCGGACCCAACGAGCCGCTGGCGATCGCGAGCGACGTCCATCTAGAGCTGAGCGGCTCGGAGCGGAGCGCGTCGCGCCTGGCGAAGGTCTTTCGAGCTCACCCCGGTCACGAGGTCGTGCTGGCCGGTGACATCTTCAACTTGTCGCTCGACGCGCCGAGTCGCCACTCATCCGAATCGGTGTCGGCTATCACGGCCAAGTACCCGGAGCTGGTCCAGGCCGTGCGCCAACACCTCGCGGCTGGCCATGCGTTGACGTTGATCGGCGGCAATCATGACGCCGGCGTCGTGACGCGCGGCACCCGCGAACGCTTGCTCGAGCTGTGCGGCGTGAACCCCGACGCGCGCCTGGCGATCGAGCCTTGGTTCATTCGCCGCGGCGACGTGCACTTGGAGCACGGCCACGTCTACGATCCAGACAACGCGCCCGCGCATCCGCTGGCAGTGTGGTCGCCGGAGACCGAGCCGCTCGGCATCTCGCTGACGCGGCGCTTTCTCGCACCGCACGACGCGTTCACGTTCGCGCACGCCCACCACACGACCCCGCTGCAAGGCTTGACCCACGCCTTCAAGACCTTCCGCGGGCACGCGCCGCTGATGGTCGCGCATTATTTCGCGATCGCCAGCAACCTGACCGCAGAGGCCGCCGTGCCAGAACGCCTAGACGCCGAGAAAGCTCGCGGCGCCGCGCGGCTCGAAGATTTTGCGAAGCGCACCGGGGTCGCTACGGCCGTCGTGCAGTCGCTGCTGGATGCCCTACCCCGACCTACGCACGAAGACTTCAAGAAGACGTTCTTTCGACTGTATTTCGATCGCGTGTTGGCCACCTTGGGTGTGGCGGGCGGTGCGACGCGCGTGCTTCTCGGCGGCGCTACCGGCGGCGTGGTGGGCGGCGCCGTCGCGCTATCCAGCGCGCTCTACTTGCAGCGCTCGATCAAGAAAGGCGTCAACCGCTCTGGCTCGCCTGTCGAACGCCTCCACGCCGGCGCGCAGCTGGTGCGGCGACTCACCGGCGCGCAGCTGGTCGTCTTCGGCCATACCCACTGTGAAGACGAGGCCGAGGGTTACAAAAACTCCGCTTCGTTTTCGTACACCTACCGCCAGGGCTCGCCGTATCTCGTGATCGACAAAGATGGTTCGGCCGCGCGCCGCGAGATTGCCTAGAACAGGCCCCTGATGCTGAGGGAGGAACCGCTCTGGCGCCCTCTAGCTCAAGCCGCGCGGCCTGAACCGCGCCACTCGGGAGCCAATAAGGCGCCGACAATCCAGGCCATTTCGGCGGATATCTCGGGCGCTGCTATACTCAGCGGGCTCGCCTACATCGAGCCGCTTTGTCTCTTCGAGGAGGATTGCCGTGAGCTTCTTCAAGCCCAAGTTCGTAGTTTTGGCGCTGGTCACTTTGCTGCTACCCGCGGTTTGGACGAGTGGTTGCACCGGCGGGGACTTCTCCGCAGCGAGCGCCGACGCGTCGGCCGGCACGGGCGCGGCAAGCACGGGCGGCACCAGCAACGGTAGCGCGGGCACCATGATCGGTACTGGCGCAGGCACCGGCGTCACGTGCGGCGGCCCCGAAGACTGCGACGACGGCGACGAGTGCACCAGCGATCGCTGCAATGCCGACGGCACGTGCGACGCGTCACCCAAGTGCTTGGGCGGGGAGAAATGCTGCGGCGGTGATTGCGCCGAGTGCTGCACGAATGCCGATTGCGACGACGGCGTCAGCTGCACGGGCAACACGTGTTTCTCCGGGCAGTGCATGTACGTGCCCGACGATACGCTGTGCGACAAGACCCAGTACTGCTCGACGAAAGACGGCTGTCGCGCGCGGCAAGCCTGCGGCATCCTGGTGAACGAACCCGCAGACACCTGCGCTGACGACAGTAAATGCACCACCGACACGTGCAAGGACAACCTGTGTCAGCACGACTTCTGCGCCAACGGCACGCTGTGCTGTGAGGGTGTCGGCTGCGCCACGTGCTGCAACGACTCCCAATGCGACAAGGATCAAGATCCGTGCACGGTCGGCTCGTGCACGGACGGCAAATGCAGCATCGTGCCGCTGTGCGCGAACGGTCTCGAGTGTTGCCCCAGCGCCGATGGCAAGACGGCCACCTGCGGCAAGTGCTGCAGCGCCGTCGAGTGCGATGACAAAGTCGGCTGCACCGAGGACAAATGCGCTGGCGGCCAGTGCAGTCAAACGCCGAGCAAGCCCTGTCCGACGGGGTACGTGTGCGACGTGACGAAGGATTGCCAGAAAGCGCCCGCTTGCACCACCAGCAACGACTGTAACGCGGCAGCCGGCTCGTGCCAGACGAACCCGAAGTGCGAAGGCGGCGCTTGCCACTTCGACACGTGCGTCTCCCCCGCCAAGTGCTGCGCGGGGGCGGGCACCGCCAGCGGCACGTGCGCGACTTGCTGCAGCGCCGCCGAGTGCACCGACAACATCGACTGCACGGTCGACGCCTGCACCGCGAATGGTTGCACCCACACGCCCGACAAGACGAAATGCGCAATGGGGCAGCTGTGCGATGCGCAAGCTGGCTGCGTCGGCTGCCAAAAGGCGACTGACTGTGACGACGGCCTGGCGTGCACGACCGATTCGTGCACCCAGGGCACGTGCGGCCACGTCAGCACGTGCGGCAAGGTCACTTTCTGCACCGTTGACGGTTGCTCGGCGTGCTTGAGCGACAGCGATTGCCAGGGCGGCGTCACCACCAACATCATCCAGCCGGTTGGTTGCAGCGTCTCGACCTGCGTCAAGGGTCAATGCCAGACTACGATACAAGATTGCGGCGACTTGCAGACTTGCTGCCCGCCTTACGGCTGCCAGCTGCGCTGCGGCATCATCATCAATCCGACGGAGTAGCGCGCTACGGCACGAGCCTGTGAAATCTTCCCTGTAAGTTCTTCAGAACTTTCGGCGTTGACTGGCGTCAGTACTGCCCAGTCACTCTTTTTGGAGGTTTCACATGGCTGCCGTGGTGTCGCCGTCGGTGCGGTTTTTTGGGCGTTTTCGTAGGTCTATCGTGGGGTTGGTGGCGCTCTCGGTGCTTGGGGGCTGTTCGACCACACCCAGCGCGGTGGTTTCAGAGCGAGCCAAGCAGCCTGCCACGCTGGCGAGCCGTAGCGACGGCGACGCCAAAGCCGACCCCGATCGCGCGGCGCCAGTGCCCGAGGTTGCAGCACAAGACCAGCGCAGGGTGATCGAAGAATCAGCGTCCGTGGCGGAAGCTCCACCGCCTCCGAGCGACGCCCCCGCTGAAAAGAAGAAGGAAGCCAATCGGCCCGCGTCGTCGCCCGCCAAGCCAGCCCTGAAGACCGATTCGGCCGGCGGCTTGGGTCTCTCGGGCATCGGCGTGGGCGGTGGCGGCAAGGGTAGTGGCATGGGCCTCGGGCGATTGGGCGGCTCACATGCGATCCGCCCCGGCGCAAGCGGCGGTGGCTTGGCGCTCACCACGCCCACGCCCAAGCCCCGGGCCCTGCCGATCGAGCGCGACGCCGCGATGAACACCGAGAACTACGCCCACATCACCGACAATCCGTTCCTGGCGGTCGCCAATCAGCCGCTCAGCACGTTCTCGGTCGACGTCGACACGGCGTCGTACTCAAACTCGCGGCGCTTCTTAGCCGACGGCAGCTTGCCGCCGAAGGACGCAATCCGCGTCGAAGAGTGGCTGAACTATTTCGCGTACGACTACGCCCAGCCGACCGGTAGCGCGCCGTTCGCGGTCAACACGGAGGTCACGTCGTGCCCGTGGAACAGCGCGCACAAGCTCGTGCGGATTGGCATCAAGGGCAAGGAAATCCGGGAAGAAAACGTGCCGGCACGCAACCTGGTCTTTTTGCTGGACGTCTCCGGCTCGATGCTGTCGCCGGACAAGTTGCCGCTGGTCAAGCGCGGGCTAGCGATGATGGCCGATGGCCTGCGGCCGCAAGACTCGATCGCGATCGTGGTCTACGCCGGCAATTCGGGTTTGGTGTTGCCCGCCACTTCGGGGCGCGAGCGCGGCAAGATCTTGAAAGCGCTCGACGGCTTGGAGGCGGGCGGCTCGACCAACGGCGGCGCCGGCATCCAGCTGGCGTACTCGGTCGCGCAGCAGCAATTCAAGAAGGGCGGCATCAACCGCGTGATCTTGGCGACCGACGGCGACTTCAACGTCGGCACCACCAGCGAAGGCGCACTGACGCGGCTGATCGAGGACAAGCGCAAGACTGGCGTCTTTTTGACGGTGCTCGGCTTCGGCACCGGCAACACCAAAGACACGACGATGGAGATGCTGGCGGACAAGGGTAATGGCAACTACGCGTACATCGACACCTTGACCGAGGCACGCAAAGTCTTGGTGCGTGAAGCCGGCTCGACGCTGGTCACGATCGCCAAAGACGTGAAGCTGCAGGTCGAGATGAATCCGCTCAAAGTCGCGAGCTACAAGCTGATCGGCTACGAAAACCGGCTGCTGGCCAAGGAAGATTTCAACGACGACAAGAAAGATGCCGGCGAAATCGGCGCCGGCCACACCGTGACCGCGCTCTACGAAATCGTGCTGAAGGGCGCGGCGACGCCGGTCACCACGTCGGTCGATCCGCTCAAGTACCAGGCGCCCGGGGCGCCCACGCCTTCGGCCGCCTCGTCGGAGCTGATGACGGTGAGCGTGCGTTACAAGCCGCCACAAGGCGACGTCAGCACGAAATTCAGCGTCGTCGTCGCTGACACGATGAAGCCACTCGACCAAACCTCCGACGACTACCGCTTCGGCGTCGCGGTCGCCAACGTGGCGCTCGTACTGCGCGGCTCGACCGACGTGAAGCAAAGCTCGCTCGATTCGGCGCGCACGCTGGCGGCCGGCGCCATCGGTCAAGACGTGCACGGCGATCGTCGCGAATTTTTGGCGATGGTCGACGAAGCCAAGCGGCTCCGCGGAGGCTCCGCTCAGGCGGGCGTTTTGAAGACCGTCGCGCGGTAGTGCTTGAGCTCGGCGATCGAGTTTTGGATGTCGACCAGGGCATCGTGCTCGCCCTTGACCGGCTTCTCGTACACGGCTTCTTCGCCGTACCAAGCCTTGGTGAGCATTTTCACCGACGTGACGTCGATCGTGCGGTAGCTCAAATAGCCTGAAAGCCCAGGCATCCACTGATCGACGAAGCGCTTGTCTTGCCCGATCGTGTTGCCACACAACACGGCCGGGTAAGTGCACCAGCCGGCCACGCGCTCCAGCAGCTTGCGCTCGGCGACCATCAGATCAACGCGCGACTTCTTGACGCGCTCGGTCAAGCCGGTCGTCTCGTGCATCTCTTTCACGAACGGCACCATCCGCGTCAAGAGCGCGTCCGGCTGCCAGATATCGCACACAAACTCTTCGAGCACGTTGAGTTCGACGTCGGTGATGATCAGCGCCGCTTGCAGAATCACGTCTTGCTGCGCGTTCAGACCGGTCATCTCCAAATCGAGCCAGGCCAGATTAGCGGGGGACTGCTGACGCGCGACGCGCTCGGGGGACTTCTTCGCCACGTTGCCCACCCTACTCCAGGTCCTCGTCGTCGTCCGCGTAGTCGTCTTCGAGACCGGCTTCGTCATCGGCGTCGTCCGGCAGCGCAGCCTTGGCCGGCTTGGCCACGCCAGTCTTGATCCGCGGCAGCGAAATTTTCGGGTCCTTCTCGCGCCGACGGTACAACACCAGGGTGTGACCGATCAGCTGGGCCAGCTGGCACTTGGCGCCCTTCTCGAGCTCGGGCGCGATCGCGGCGGCATCGACCTCGGCTTCACCGGCGACTTTCACCTTGATCAGCTCGTGCCGCTCGAGCGCAACCTCGACGGCTGCCAGTACGCCTTCAGTCACGCCGTGATGACCAATTTGAACCACGGGCTTGAGCTTGTGCGCGAGCGAGCGCAAGTAGCTTTTCTGCTTCCCCGTCAGCGGGACCAGGGGCGCGCTCGGTTTGCGTTTTTTTGGCACAGCGCTGGTTAGCTAAGGTTCGACGCCTCGGCAAGCCAGCGAGAGCTGAGGTAGGCTCCCCCCGGTTTGACGGACCCGGATATCGTGGTGATCGGCTCGGGCCCCAACGGCCTGACCGCAGCCTGCACGCTGGCAAAACGTGGCCACCGTGTGCTGGTGCTGGAAGCCAATCCGCGCCGGCCCGGTGGCGCCCTGGGCAGCGAAGAGTGGACTCGGCCCGGCTTCGTGCACGACGTTGGCGCCGGCTTCTTCCCGTTCGGCCGCAGCAGCCCCGCCTTCCGCGCGCTCGATCTGGAGAGCGTGGGGCTCGTCTGGCAGAACGCCGACCTCGAGAGCTGCCACCCGGCGCTCGACGGCAGTCACGCCTGCATCGCCCGCATCCCCGAGCTAACCGAGCGCCATTTTGGTACGCCGGAAGATGGCGCGGCTTGGAGCAAGCTGGCGGCCTTTCACCGTTCGATCGAGCCAGATCTGCTTTCGGCGCTGATGGAGCCATTTCCCGCGCTGGGCTCGGCGCTGCGCCTGGGCGCCTTCAACCTGCTGCGCATCGCCAGCATGTTCGCCAAGAGCGGGCGGCGGCTCTCGAGCGGCCTGTTCAAGAGCGAAGCGGCGCGGCGCGTGCTGCCGAGCCTGGCGCTCCACGTCGACGTCGGGCCCGACGATTGGTTCGGCGCGGGCCTCGGCTACATGCTCGGCCTGACGGCATCGACTGGCGGCTATGCGGTGCCGCGCGGCGGCGCGCAGAACATCACCAACGCCATGGTCACGTTGCTCGAGCGCAATGGCGGGCGCCTGCGGCTCGGCTCGCGCGTCACACGCATCATCGTGCGCGGCCGACGCGCCACCGGCGTGGTGCTCGAAAGCGGCGAGGAAGTCCGCGCCACGCGCGCGGTGCTGGCCGACACCTCCGCGCCGAGCCTGCTGCTCGACCTCGTCGAACGCGAGCACGTTCCCGGCAGCTTGCTGCGCAAGATGCGGAAATTCCCGCTCGGGTTCGGCACCTTCAAGCTCGACTTGGCGCTCAGCGGCCCAGTGCCGTGGACGGTGCCCGAAGCGCGCATGAGCGCGGTCGTGCACGCCGGTGAAAACCTTGACGATCTATCGCGTTTCGTCGGCGAAATCCGCGCCGGCAAGCTGCCGGAGCGGCCGTACCTCGTGATCGGTCAACAGAGCTTGATCGACCGCACGCGCGCGCCGCAGAACGGGCAAACGCTGTACGTCTACTCGCGCGTGCCGTCCACGTTGCCAGGCGGCTGGGATGCAGCGCGCGAACGCTTCGCCGACAGCATCGTCAGTCGTATCGAAGGCCTGGCGCCAGGCTTTAGCTCGCTCGTCTTGGCGCGCCGCGCCCACGCGCCGAACGACTTAGAAAACATGAACGCCAACCTGCTGGGCGGTGATCTGGGCGGCGGCTCCAACGCCTGGAACCGCCAGCTGTTGTTCCGCCCCGCGTTCCCGTACTTCCGCTACCGCATGCCGGTCGACCGCCTCTACTTGTGCTCGAGCTACGCGCACCCTGGCGCCGGCGTGCACGGCATGTGCGGCTACAACGCCGCGCGGATTGCACTGCGCGACATCGAGTAACCGCTCGCTCGTCAGATTGACCGAGGCGGCCGCGCCGGAAAAGCCACGGAAAAACCTCCGGAATTCCGGACAGTTGCCGGGCCGGAGGCCGATTTGTGCGATCCGGGGCGTCTCAGGGGACGTTTCGCTTGACGCGCGCCGGGCTGCGGCTACCTTCGCGCTCCTTCCGCGACGTGACCTGGAGAGGTGACCGAGTGGCCGAAGGTACCCGCTTGCTAAGCGGACGTAGGAGAAATCCTACCGAGGGTTCGAATCCCTCCCTCTCCGCAAAGCTTTCGCAAACGTTCTCGCTAGTTCAAACAACAGCCGGTGTGGCACTGCCCACCGGCTGCCCAAGGTTCAGCAGACTGATCGCTTCCGTGAGCGCGCTCGGCGCCAGGTGCATGTACCTGAGCGTCATCGTGAGCGTGCTGTGGCCGACCAGTTCCTGAATGGCTTTGGGTGCCGCGCCCCGCATGGCGAGGTGCGAGCAGAACGTGTGCCTCGACGTGGGAGCCGATGCTCCTGAGCCCGGCTCGCTTGCAGCCGAACCTCAGTGCGGCCTCGATGGCCGACTGAGTCAGTGGCGCGCCTCCCTGATGGCGAAGCACGAGCTCTGACTTCAGGTGCTTGATGCCCTTGAGAGTAGCCTTCAGCCGACCCGTGAGCGGCACCTTTCGCTCCCGCCCGCTCTTCGGCGTCCCGATCACGCCCTTCCACGAAGAGCGCCTCACGGTCAGCAACCCGGTGACCAGATCCACGTCGCCCCATTCAAGCGCCATGGTCTCGCCCTGCCGCAGCCCCGCTTCGGCGCCCAACAGGACGAGCGCCAATCGCTCCGGATCGTCCTTCATCGCCTCGACGAGCCGTGACAGCTCCTCGAAGGTCAGAAAGTCGAACCGTTGCTGCGGAACCTTGAGCAGCTTCACCCGCGGCACAATCTCGAGCAGCTCGATCTCGTGCGCGTAGCGCAGCATCTTGCCCAGGCAGGCCAGGATGTTGTTGACCCGCTTGCGACTGAGCCCTTTGGCGAGGAGATCCGCCTTCAGGATTTCGACCGCATGCATTTTGATCGCATCGAGCCGCATCTCGCCGAACACCGGAAGCAGATGATGCTTCAGGATGCTCGCCTTCATCGATCGCTCTGACGGTTTGTTGTTCGCGAGCACGTACGTCTTCTTGAACTCGTCCGCGTAGGCCGCGAACGTCGGCACCTCTTTCGTCGTGTGCGTCGGCGCTAGAAGCGCGGTCCTCAGCTGATGCTCGAACTCGTCGGCACCCGCCTTGGACTGCACCGGCGAGCACTTGCGCACTCGCTCCACGCTGCCGTCCGCATGTTGAAATCGAAAATCCGCGTACCATCTTCCGTCGATCTTACGTGCCGCCACCCGGGCCTCCGGACTGCGATACGCGACCTTGCTCGACGTAAGCTAGCAGCTCCGCGCGGATGAAGTAGAGCCGCCGCCCGAGCCGCGTGGCGCCGGGCAGGGTGCCGCGCTCGGCTTTCGCGTAAACCGCCGAGATCGTTGTCTTGAGCCACGCTGCGACCTCGGCTGGTGTCAGAAGTGCGGGGAGCGACGGACCTGCTAGCCGCCCCCGGTCAGGCTCGTTGAGACGGCGTGCAACATGTAGCGGATTTCGCATCCTCGCCTTGAAAACAAGGCACGCTTCTGCTTTCGGCTGAACCTGAAATGGGCAGCCATGCCGCCGGCTCACCGAAGGCGAGTCGCGCGACTCACGTCTGGCACCGTAAACGACGCGCTACCAAATTCTCAAGAAACGCCCGGCTATATTGTTAGTCGTAGCCAGCAAATTAGGGAAAATCGGCTGCGAGATTTTCGCTAGCCACGACAATACATTTGCTCGGCGAAATGCTTGCCCGGCGACGCTTTAGCCGCCGGCACACCGCGAGGATGCCAAAGCGACGTCGTCGTTGAGCCCAACGGACGGCGGCTTCTCCGCCTGCTCCCCCGACGTGCCGGCGTGCGTGGCGACCGCCCAAAGCCGCACCGGCGTCGAGCAGAAGGTCGCCGACGCCGTCTACGCGGTGCGCGCCACTTCGATTGCACCTGGTCGCACGAGCGCGAGAACCCCTCGGCGATCCGTGCGTCGACAATGAGGGTGCCGATCGAGCTGTATCTCGGATCGCCACAAACGCTTGATGCCGTCGTCGCACAGACAGCGAGTCAGCGTGCCGCCGTAGCTCACACGCAGACAGTGACGGCAAAGACAACACCAGACAACGCTCGCTGAGACTAGGCCATCTAAACGCCGTCCCGCGTTGCTGCGAGAGTTGGCGCGATGTCACAAGTCGACATAACCGCTACATCATCGGCTGGGTCGCCTGCGCGGCGAGCGAAGGAAGCCCGCGCCGCCAGCGAGCGCCGTGAAGCAACGTGAGTCGGCCGCCGCTCCTGCCGCGAAACCCGCCGCCTACGCGATTGCCGCAAACGTGTTCGCCGACACCACGCGCCGCCAGCAGCTGGGCTTGTGCCGACCGACCAGCGCGCAGGACGGATGCGTGCGGACATTCTTCGAGACCTTTCTCGAAAGCGCCTTTCGTCGACCGGTCTCGGCGTCCGAAGTCGAGGCGCAGCTGGGCTTGGTGGATAGCCTCGAAAAGACGCTCGGCGATTCCGATCGAGCCTTTCAATATGGCCTTGCCGCCGTCCTCCAGTCCCCCGACTTTCTCTATCGGGCCGAACTCGGCGAGCCAGATCCCGCCAATCCGATACGTCTCCGCTACACGTCGATGGAGATGGCGTCGCGCCTATCGTTTGCGATCGGGGACGGCTTGCCTGACGCGGAGCTGCGCGCGGCCGCCAAGCGAGGCGACCTCGTCACACCCCAGGCCGTGCGCGCCCAGGCCGAGCGCATGCTGAGCTCGCAAGGCACCGACGGCCCGCTGCTCCACTACTTGGAGACACACCTCGAGGTCGACCAGATCGAAAGCCTGCCGCGCGCTCCCAGCGCATTTCCTACCTGGACCAAGCAGCTCGCGATCGAAAGTCAACGCGAGGCGTCGCGCTTGCTCGGCTCGCTGCTCGAGCCCGGTCGCGACTTTCGCGACGTGTTCAGGGCGCCGAGCGGGCTCACCGAGCCGCCCTTGCCGGCCGGCGCTCAGCGTCTCGGGCTGCTCGGAACCGTGGCCTGGCTCGCCCGCCACTCGCACGCCGATGCGCCGTCGCCCATGGCTCGCGGGCACGCGGTCCGCAAAGCCTTTTTCTGCTTGAAGCTGGAGTTCCCCGACACCTTGGAGGCGTTGATGGCACTGCAGCGGCAAGAACAAGCGGCAAAACCGGTGGCGACGCCGACGCTCACGTTGGCGCGGGCGGAATCGAACGCACGGCTCGCATCGCCAACCTGCGGTGGCTGCCACAAGCTCATGGATCCGATCGGTTTATCGCTCGAAAACTTCGATGCCATCGGTGCCTACCGCTCCTCCGATGGTTCCGCGCCGATCGATGCCAGCTCGGAGCTGGATGGCACCCCGTTCACGGGGCTGCCCGGATTGGCGGTGCTGCTCGCGAATACGCCGGCCGCCATGGATTGCGTCGCGCGCGAGCTGTACGCGCACCTGGTTGGTCATGAGCCGACCGCAGCCGAGGAGCCGCTCGTGAGCGGCCTCCAGGCCTCGTTCGGCAAGGTCGACTACTCACTGCCGCGGTTCGCTGTGCATGGTGGTGGCGGCAAGGCGGAGTCCTCGGCCGTGATAGCTGCGGCAGCGCGCGGCTACGCTATGCTGGCGATCAACTGGCTCGGCAACGCAGTAGACAACAGCCAGCCCGGAGATCCCAACACCGATTGGGGCGCGGTGGATCCGACTCAGGCCAACCAGCCCGGCTACTTCGGAACGTCGCCGGGTCCGAAGACCATCGATGCCGTCGAATCCCCGCGCAACAGTAATTGGTTCCTTCTGTCGGTCGCCGCGCTCCGCAGCATCACCTTCCTGGAACGTCAGCCTGAAGTGGACCCACCGCGACTTGGCGCGACAGGCCACTCCATGGGCGGAAAGATCGTCACCGATCTCGCCGCCCTCGATTCACGGTTGAAAGTCGTCGTTGCTTCGTGCGGCGGCGCCGGCAACGAGCTCGCGGATCACCACGTGTCGCCGAACGCACTGTTCGACGCGACCATCGACAACGACGCCTACCTGCCGTTGATTGGCATTCCGTTTCTCTTCATGGTGCCGTCGAACGACTTCAACGCCAAAATCGACGACCTTGATCGATCCTGGCCGCGCTTGCCGACGACAAAGCGCCTATCGACGAGCCCCAACCTCAACCACCAGCACCTGCCCGAAGCGCTCTTGGCATCGTCGCTCTGGGAGGACCGATACCTGAAGCAAGCTGCACCGCTTCCCGAGACCCCGAGCTTGACCGTGACCGTGGCCGACAACGGCGCAAGCTTCGTCGCCACGCCTGACGCAGGTGTTGCGCCAAGCGCCGTCGAGGTCTGGTACTCGACCGATCCGCCACCGGGTGACACTCGGCATTGGCTGCTTGCGCCGGCGGCCAAAGGCGATCACGGCTGGACCGCAACCATTGCCGTCGCCAACCCGAGCGCGCTCCTGGGCTACGCCACGCGCTTGAGCAGCGTCGCCCAGTCGATGCGCGTGTCGCCCATGATGGCGCCCTTGGCAGCCGGCGAGATTGCGATTGCGGCCTGCCCGCGTACACCAAGAGCCGCAGCTCCACCACTTTCGACCGACGTCGACGCTACAGGGGTGCGCCGCTGTTCGAATCGGGGTCGCCTGCCGACTCTTCACGGCAAGCTGGGGCCTCGCCCTTTTCGCAAGCGGGCGAGTTCCCGTGCACGAGGGCCACGACATGGGGACGCCAAGCCGAGTGCGGAGCGAAGACGCCGTGGAAACGGACGAGCGGATGACGCGGCGGCGGGATAAGGGCGCAGAGTCGCGCCAGAAACTGAATTGGGCTCGTCACCCGGTGCGTCTGCTTGCCGCGCGGGTTCTTGATGCGATACGCGACGCGCCCATCCGCGAGGACGCTGAGGCGCTCGAGGCTGAGCGGAGGTCGAGCGCAGTAGCGGAGTAGTCGCTCTCGGCCCTCACGGTCCTGCTCCGGGACGGAAACGCCGGCGTGAATGTCGAAGCCGCGCGAAGCGCGCGCGACGTGACGCGAGACCGGCGGTGAGTGAGCGACGACAGCGAACTCGGCTTCGAACGACTTCTTGAGCTCTTGGGTCGTGAGCACGCGCCCAGCGTTGACGTCCGCGAGCCCGTCGCCAATCGCCGTCAAAAAGCGCCGGTGTTCACGCAGCGCGGCGAACTCGGTTGCGCCGATGAGCACGGCGGCGGGTTTCGCCGCCGTGCAGAATAACGACGGCATCGCCTGTATCGTGCACGCTTCGCACGAGCTCTTCGGCTCGCTCCGAAAGCTCTGTGGTCGAGACAGGCGCTTTTTCGCTACCCCATCGCAGAGCCCCAAGGCCGCGGTGTGGGCTTGACGTGGCTCCTTAAAGGTGCCACGGTGGCTCGGCGTATGGAGAAGCGGCGGCCACACTACGACCTCGCTTCTATCAAGATTACGTTTTCAACCGTCCGCGGCCTGCGGCTCACTGCAACAAGTCTGACGTTTGCCACATTCGAGCTTGGTCTCTCCGAGACCGGGATCGTGGCCCTCATTCAGCACGTCGAGCGCCTCCATTTCTACAAATCCATGACCTCGCTCGTCGACCATCGAATTTGGCAAGATGTCTACCATCTGCCCTTCGAGTCGCGGATCCTCTACGTGAAGTTCACGACGGACGAAACGGGCTACCTGCTGATCTCGCTCAAGGACAAGTGATGAAAAACAAGACCCAGAGCTGCCCGGAATGCGGAGGCCGCATGAAGTTCGGCTCCAAGATGCAGGTCCTGAAGTACCGCGAGCTACAGGACAAGGTGCGCGTGACGGGCTGGTGGTGCCAGTCGTGCGGCGAGGGGATCTTGACCGGTGAAGATTTGCAGAAGTACTCGCGCGCCCTCCAGAACTTGAAGGCAAAGGCCGAGGAGGTACTACCTCCGGCGAAGGTCGCTGAGATCCGGGAGCGGCTCGGGCTTAGCCAGCGGCAAGCAGGCGAGCTACTGGGTGGTGGTCCGCGAGCCTTCCAGAAGTATGAAGCCGGCAGTCAGACGCCGAGCGTGCCGATGAGCCACTTGCTCAAGCTTTTGGCACGCGATCCCTCTCGGCTCAAGGAGCTCGAGGGCGCCCCCAAGCGGACGTTGCGCAGCACGAAGGCAGCCCCGTCGACTCGATCGCGGGCCAGGACCAAGACGGCACTCGGCTAGCACGTCGTGCCTGGTCAATTGTGCAGATGGCGTCTGCGATGGGCGACGCCCCCGCCAATCCAGCCTTCAGCCTCATCCTGGGCTGGGCCGCCGACGAACGAGTCCACCGCTAGCGATCCACTGCCCATCCGCTGCCCAACTTCAGTCGATCAACGTCTGACTCACGTGGACCTGCGGAAAGAGACGATCCGAATCCTTTTGCCTTCAGTTTCACGGCGTTGGCTCGCAAGATCGCGTGCCGCAAAGGGTTTGTGCCAACGCCGTTCGCAGGGTTCGAATCCCTCCCTCTCCGCAACTGTTTCTGAATCGTTCGAGCTACTTGCCGGTGAGGGAGCGGACCAGGTGTTCGGCTTCGGCGCGGCTGCGCGCTTTGTCGAGCCTGCCGATGCTGATTGGACCGTGGCCGCCCTTGATTTCGGTTTGGACGATCGGTGCGACGTCGCCCGCGTGAGCTCCGCGGTGCTGACAATCGACGCGCCGCGCAAGACGTAGGTCCCGACGGCAGCAGCACCCCATTGGGCAAGCCAATGTCGTTACAGCCCAAGAGCGCCAGAGCGCTAAGCACCGACCCCACGGAAGAGCGCATTTTGCCGACGCTACATCACTTCCATTTTGCACCCGTCCGCAATCCTTCTGCGTTGCGCTCATATTGATTGTGCAAGCGAGCTCAAGAGGGCCCATGCATCTCGAGTGGGCCGGTAGTGCCAAGACCCACCTGCCATCCTGACGCTACGGTTGCGCGGTGACCCAGTACTTGCGGCCCGCCTTTGCAGGAATGAAGAAATGAATCGGCGTCATCGTTTGGCTGGGCGGGATTTGGGACCTGCAAAACGACGGGCCCGACGCGAAGCTTTTCGATTCGGTGCTGGCGCCAGCAATGGCTGCGGTGCGACGTCCAGCGCCGTCGAGCCGGCGCCCTGCAAGGCGTACGCGGGCTGCATGGCGGGCAAAACCGGCGAGTGGTGTCAGCACGACGGCGGTCACGAGGTGCCCGACTTTGCGCCGGCCGCTATCTGGAGCTTCTTCGCCAGCCTGCGCTGGCGCGCGGTCTACGGTGCCGCTGGGACGACCTCTGCCGCCGCGGGGTCGGCGTAGTCTTGCCACAGGGCGTCGAGCGTCTTCGCGTCGGGCGCGCCGTCGAACGTCACGATGCGAAAGCGCGTGCGGTAGGTCGCGCCGGGCTCGATGCTGCTGGCGAGCTTCTTGATCGGCGAAAACGAGAAGTAGGGTTCATCGGGGTGGATGCGCACCGGCTGAGGCGCACGAAAGTTTTCCGGGTGGCCCAGCACCGCAAAGCCGGTGATCTTGTCGTCAATCGTGCCCGCGATGGCGCACCAGCGAGCGTTCGTGTCGTCTCCGGCGAGGCGATCGAAACCCTCCGAGGTCAGGAATTGGACTTTGGTCTTGTCCAGCCACTCCTCGCGACCCCGAAAGCCGAAGCCACCGTAGGTGTACGGCTCCAAGATGAGCGGCTGTGCGGACACGTTTTCTTGCAGGGAATGGAGGTCGAGAAGCCGGTAGGGCGCTGCGCTTTCGTGAGTCTTGTAGGCTTGCAGCAGCCAACTTTCTCCCAGCACCTTGAGCGGAGCCTGCCCGGTGAGATCGATGTGGGAGAGCTTGGCGCTGATGCCGCCGTGCACCGGCCCTTGCCAGGTGCTCTCCAGAGAGTCGAACTCCACCTTGCCCAGGCCGTCGCCCATGTTCCAGAAATCGACGGCGTGGCCGCCGTACTGCGTTTTCGTCCAAGCCGACCAGACACCGTGGTGGTGGATGTGGCTGGGCGGGTAGTCACCCGTGAGGGTAACGCCCGAGGGTGAATAGAGCGGGTGCAAGTAGCCAC
The DNA here is from genome assembly GCA_038252755.1 of Polyangiales bacterium. Taxonomy (GTDB): domain Bacteria; phylum Myxococcota_A; class Polyangia; order Polyangiales; family Polyangiaceae; genus PMG-095. The sequence continues at coordinate 30,611 of JBBSAB010000067.1, forward strand.
CCCGCGAATAGACGGCAGCGACGCCACCCGGCAGCTCGGCCGCGCCTTGAAAGGCCGCGATGGGCTGGGCGCCCTGGCTCATGGCCACGACGTTGCCTGCCTGCGTGGCCGTGACGCCCGACGCGGGCGCGGCGGCTGCCTCGATGCCGAAAGTTGCCTCTTGGCCGGCGGCCAAGCTGGCCAGAATGAAGCTGGCCTGGCCATCTCTGCCCACTTGCAGCGGCACCAGCTCGCCCCCTGGGGCGCGCAGATTGAGCCTGCTCGCGCTGGCTGCTGGCAAGGCGAAGGTCACGACGCTGTGGTCGCGATCGAGCGCGCCCGCTTTCACCAACACTTGCTGCCCACTCGCGGCGCCCACGCTGCCTCCGACGGCGGCGCCACCGCCCCCGTTGCCTGGCGCGCCGCCCGCGGCAGCCGCTGCACCTGACGAGCCCGCGACACTCGCGTTGCCTGCCCCGGTGCCGGCCGTGCCAGCCTCGCTCGGTCCCGAACCGGAAGCCGCCGTGGCGCCCATGCTGGCCGTGTCGGGCGAGCAAGCCAGGGCGCCGCAAAGGCCCCCAAGCATCCATAGCTGGCGTGACGTTGAAGGCGGCATGGCTCGCTATTGGGCGGGTGAGAAGAAGGTGGGAGCGGCGGGCGTGCTCGCCTCGGCCCAAACCTTCACGTTTCTGACTTGGCCTGTGTTGTCGAAGCTACCGAAGCCCCGCGCCAGCTGGAGCACCCGGCAATCGATGCCAAGAGCAAGCCACAGCCGGCAACTGAGAGTGTTCGCCTGAGAAAAACGGGCATCAGGGCCTTTCGCACCGTTGGTTTTCGCAGCCGGAACGTTTCTTCCGTTCCGCGCACGAATAGAATTTCCATTCCAGGCTACGCGAAAGAATCGCCCAAAACAATGCTCAAGACCGAAAACGCTGCGCCCGGAATGGTTTGGGGTTGGGGGCCCCAAACCCGAGAAGTTGAGCCCGCGCCGCGCGTCTGAATGCGGCTTGCACTTGTCCTTGTCGTCGAAGATGCCGTCGCCGTCCTTGTCGCGGATCGGGCAGCCATCGGGCTTGACGCCGACCTCGTCCGGGCAGGCGTCGCACGGTAGCGGGACGCCGTCCTTGTCCGGCTCCGGGTCGATGATCGGGCAACCTTTCGGCGCTGGGTCGGGCATGTGTCGTCGCGATCGATCACGCCACCGGAATCCATGTCGCGGGCAGCAGCGGCGGCTCCTTGCGCGCTCGCTCGATGATCGCGCTCAAGCCGAGCAGCGCTTCGAAGCTATGCGCCTGGCCCTCGCCGTGCCGAGCCACCTCGGTGAGCCCGAGCACGAATGGAAGGATGAGAATCCCTGGCCATCGGCCCCTGACCTCTCTGATCTGTCCGATCACAACACGTGCCAACACCAAGGCGCCCCGCCATCCGGAAGCGCAGCGGCGAAGGTGCGCACTGAGACCTTGACGCGAATCATGGAAGGGCTTTCAAAGCTGTTCGCGCAGCCTAAGCCGGTCGTGGAAGTTGTTGGAATCGCTACTTATGCGCCCGTCGGGATCGAAGGCGGCCCTGGAAAGAGCCACTGGAGTTGTCAACGTTCACGAAGTCGCAGGATAGAGCGGCAGCAGGGCTACGGCGTCGCGGCCGACTCGCTTTTTGCGCCGCGCAGCTGCAGCACCACGTTGGCGAGCGTCACGAGCGCGCCGCCCGCCAACAGACGCGCTGTCAGCGTCTCATTCGGATAGCTGGCTCCAACCAGGGGCGTGAGCAACGCCGGCAGGAATAGGGCGAACGCACTGCCGAACAGCGGCTCCGCACCATAGATGATGCCCGCCTCGGTCGGCGGTACGTGCGGCTGGTTGCGGTTCATCAGCACGAAAGGAACGAGCGTGTAAAGTACTACCAGCAAGCCGAAAAGGATCAGAATCGCGTGCGATGAAACCAGCTGCTTCAGATCGGAGGTGGTCCCCGTGGCAAGCGCCAGCGGCAGCGCGCCCAGGGCGTTGACGAAGAAGAAGACGACGCTCACCGGACCGCTGCGGTTGGCGCTGTACTTGGCGCCACCGAGTGTCAGGATCTGGAAGCTGAAGAAGAGCGCCGCGACGAGTGTCTCCCACTCACCGCGGCCTAAGTGAAACGTTCGAGGATCGAAGCGCGCCAGCACCGCCAGACCGAGCAAGATGCCGAGCACCGCCACCACCACGCGTCGTTCCGGAAGCCGCCGCGCCGCGAACGCCGCTACGAGCGGTAGCACCACCACGTAACCTTGCGTCAAGAACGCGCTGGTCGAGGCATCAGTTCGAGTCATGCCGTCGGTTTGGAACAGCAGGCCGCAAACCGAGAACAGCCCTACCCAGATCCCCTGCTCGAGCTCGAGCCGTGTCGGCCGAGTGCGCTGCACCAGCAGCAATAGCGCTCCTGCCAAGGAGAACCGACCGGCCACCAGCGCGGCCACGATGAACCAACCGTTGGCCTCTGGCGCCTCCACCTGCGCGCGCAAAGCAAAAGCCTTGGTCAGGGGAAAACCGATACCCCAAAAGAAGCAGGCAGCCACCAGGCCGAGCACTGCCAGCACCGGCGGGGTCTTGATTCGGACGCTCGCGGGGGGAAGGCCGGGAGGGTCGTCGCTGTCGGCGCCAGTCATGAGCGCTGCGTCTAGCACGCCCGACAGCTCATGCGCGCTGGCAAGGTGCGCCGCGTTTCACGAAGTCGCGGCAACTCGACGCGCGACGATCGGTACGTGGTGGCCGCCGCTTTTTGCCGTCCCGTACGGCAACATGTGCTGAGCCACCTGGTCGCAACGCGTTCGCGCGGATCTGGCCGTAGTCTTCGCGCACGTCGCAGCCGACAACCGGGGCGCCGCTGAGCGGCGGATCAGCCGCATCTTGGAACATGCTGACTTGGCAGCCGAGGCGGGCGATAGCCTGGCGGTCGGGTGTGAAGTCGATGAAGAAACCGCCAAGCTCGCGTTCGGCATAGACGCTGCGCGTGCCGGGGACCTTGCGCAGCACGGCTTCCAGCTGGGCGCGCAACGCCCAACCCAGGAAACTTCAAGCGCGTAGTGTGCGCTAACGGACTCCGGAAAAACCGTGGGTCAGGAGGCCCAGGTTCACTCCTGTACCTCCAGCTCGCCCATCATGCCGCGCTCGGCGTGCTCAAGGATGTGGCAGTGGAACATCCACTTGCCAGTGTGGTCTTCGAGCTTCACGCGAAAGCGGGTAGTCGTCTGGGCGCGCACGTTGACGGTATCGCGCCAGGCTAGAAAATCGGGCGCGACGCCATCGTCGGACGTCACCTGGAAGCGAAAGCCGTGCAGATGGAACGGATGGTCCATCGTTGTGGTGTTGACGATCGACCACTCTTCCACGGTCTCGAGGGCACCGCTCAAGCCCTCGATGTCGGGATAGACGAAGCCGTTGATCGAGAACACCAAACCCATTCCGGCGTTGCCCATGTGGCCAGAATGACCGCCCATCGACTCTTCGAGTTTGAGCGTGCGGCGGACCGTGGCGGCCGGCAAGCGCGAGATGGTCGCTAGTTCGGAGGGAAAGAGCGGCGCGCTGACGGCTTCGTCCGACGTCGAACGCAGCTGAAACACCGCGGCTTCGGGTAGCGCTCCGGTTCCATGGCCACGTTCGTAGGGCAGCGTCTGCCACTCTAGTGCCGTGTCTCCGACGTCGTCAGCCGCGACCAGCACGTCGGCGCGCTGTCCGGGGACGAGCAGAATCTCGCGGAGTTTGCGCGGCGCCTCCAGCATTCCGCCGTCAGTCCCAATCAGACTGAACGACTTGCCGGGCAATGCGAGCCGGAAGTAGCGCGCGTTGGCCACGTTGATGAAGCGGAATCGATGCAATCCACCGGGACCTACGTCGGCGATGGGGTGGGCGCGGCCGTTCGCGAGGATCACGTTCCCCTGACGCCCGACCATGCCCTGCATCATCTGGTCGAACCCAGCCAATTGCCAGGTCGAGGGATCGAGCAAGACGTCGTCGAGGACGACGACGCGATCGCTCGTCGTCTCAGGCTCGTTGGGACCTCGGACGACGATGGGTCCGTAGAGGCCCCGCTCAACCTGCTCGTCCGAACGCACGTGCGGGTGATACCAAAACGTGCCGGCGTCGGGCACCACGAACTCGTAGGTGAATTCGCCGCCCGGCGCGATGGGAGACTGAACGCGGGGGACGCCATCCATGGCGCTGGGAACGCGCAGGCCGTGCCAGTGAATCGTCGTTTCCTCAGGAAGTGAATTTCGGAACCGGACCCTCACCAGGTCGCCCACCTTGGCTTCGATGCGGGGGCCGGGTAGCGAGCCGTTGTAGGTCCACATTCGCACTCGATGTCCTGGAGCCACCTCGACCTCCGAGGCTTTCGCCTCGAGCTCCACCTCGACCACCCCGTCGGCCGGGTCCAAATCAGGCGCAGCGTCAGTCTCGAATTGCCCTTCGGTCGGCGGAACATCGATGACCTCAGGCGGGCCGCCCATGTCGTCCATCATGTTGCGCATGCAGCCGCTGACGAGCGTGAGCAAAAGGGTTGCCGTCACGCCGAGGCGGGTCCTTCTACGAGCCAGAGTATGCTTGTAGAGATTCGACATTGAAGCCCTTGCAGCAATGGACGTGCCAATCATCGTCGCGCCATTTCAAGGCGCTGGAGGCTCAATGGCGCGCAGGTCCTGCGCCTCGCCGCACCGTTTGCCGAACTACTCGCCTGGCGTTGTGACCTCGGGGGTCACAGGCTCGCGTGACGTTCTTGAATTCGGCGGAGTCGCTAACGCGGGAAGGAGGCGTGCTCTACATTGAGGGTACGCGGCCACATCGAAATGACCTGTAATGCGCCAAAGGGGTTTGCGTCTGCCCGGTTGGAGACCGCCCGATGGCAACCGAGCACCAGCATGAACATTCACACACCCAACCCGTTCCGAGCCGCAAGTCGTGCTGCGGAGCCGCCACGTGCGGGCCGCCCGTGACTGACGGCGCGGCCACCGCCAAAGATCCCGTTTGTGGGATGACCGTGCAACCCGGTACCGCCAAAGGCGGCAACGCCGAGCACGACGGCCAGACCTACTATTTCTGCAACCCGCGTTGCCGCGAGAAGTTCGTGGCCGATCCCGGAAAATACGCCGCGTCTGCTGCGCCTTCGGCCCACGCGGCTCATCCCGCTTCGCACGGTGTCGCAGCGCCCGAGACACCGCACGTCGCCCAGGTCGGCGCAGCCGGTACAACCTACGTGTGTCCGATGGACCCAGAGGTACGGCAGCCGACGCCTGGCGCCTGCCCGAAGTGTGGCATGGCGCTCGATTCGGAGACGCCAATGGTAGCAACGCGCACGGAGTACGTGTGTCCGATGCACCCCGAGATTGTTCGGAATGCACCTGGCGCCTGCCCTATCTGCGGCATGGCGCTCGAGCCCCGCACCGTGAGCGCGCTCGACGATGAGAACCCCGAACTGGTCGACATGCGACGTCGCTTCTGGGTAAGCGTCGCGTTCACGGTACCGACCTTCTTGTTGGCGATGAGCGACCTGATCCCGGGCCAGCCTGTGCAGCGCGTGCTCTCGAGCGAAGCGTCATCATGGGTACAATTTGCGCTGTCGGCGCCCGTCGTGCTGTGGGGCGGCTTACCGTTTTTTCAACGGGGTTGGACGTCGATCGTCAACCGAAGCCTCAACATGTTTACGCTGATCGCCCTCGGAACGGCAGCAGCCTTCGGCTTTAGCGTGTTCGCGCTGCTCTTCCCCTCGCTCTTGCCACACTCGATGGCGCACGGGGGCATGACGCCCATCTATTTCGAAGCCTCGGCGGTCATCGTTACGCTGGTTTTGCTCGGTCAAGTGCTCGAGCTGCGAGCTCGCCACGCAACTTCGGGCGCCATCCGTGCGTTGCTGGGCCTTGCACCCAAGACGGCGCGTCGCATTGGTAGCGACGGCAGCGAGCACGATGTTCCGCTCGAGCAGATCGTAGTGGGCGACAAGCTCAGAGTGCGTCCGTCCGAAAAAGTGCCTGTCGACGGCGCCGTGCTCGAAGGCTCCAGCAGCATCGACGAATCCATGCTCACCGGTGAACCGATCCCGGCCGAGAAATCGGCCGGCAGCGCCGTCACGGGCGGTACGCTGAACGGCACTGGCACCTTCGTCATGGAGGCCAGGCGTGTCGGAAAGGAGACGCTGCTCGCGCAAATCGTGACGATGGTCGGTGAGGCGCAACGGAGCCGCGCACCCATCCAACGATTGGCGGACCGCGTCTCAGCGTGGTTCGTGCCCGCCGTGGTGCTGATCGCGGTGCTGACGGCGGTTGCCTGGGCAGTTTTCGGCCCCGAGCCACGCCTGATCTACGCGCTGGTCAACGCGGTGGCGGTGTTGATCATCGCATGCCCGTGCGCGCTCGGGCTCGCCACGCCCATGTCGATCATGGTCGGTACGGGACGAGGTGCCCAGGCTGGCGTCTTGATCAAGAACGCCGAGGCGCTCGAGATCTTCCAGAAGGTGGACACGCTCGTCGTCGACAAGACCGGCACACTTACCGAAGGCAAACCTCGTGTGGAGAGTGTGGTCGCCACGGCGGGTAACAGCGAAGCTTCGGTGCTCGCGCTCGCGGCAGCCCTTGAGAAAGGCAGCGAGCATCCGCTAGCCGCGGCAGTCTTGGCGGCCGCGCAGGCACGCGGCGTCGAGCTGCCCGCGGTCGAAGCCTTCGAGGCTCGAGTGGGCCGAGGCGTTATCGGGACCATCGCAGGTGGCCAGGCCGCGCTCGGCAACCGTCGCTTAAGCGACGAGCTCGGCGTCGATTTGGGCGACCTCGCGGTGAAGGCAGAACTGCTGCGCCAGAAGGGCCAAACCGTGGTGTTCATCGCCCACCGTGGCGTGGCGGCCGGCCTCCTCGGGATCGCCGATCCGGTCAAGGCAACGACGCCAGACGCGCTTCGGAAGCTGCGGGAGCTGGGCGTACACGTCGTGATGCTCACCGGCGACAGCCGGACGACCGCCGAAGCTGTGGCGCGCGAGCTTCAAATCGATGAAGTGCACGCCGAGGTGCTACCCGAGCAGAAGGACCGCGTCGTTGCTGAGCTGCAAGCCGCTGGCAAGACGGTAGCGATGGCCGGCGACGGGACGAACGACGCCCCAGCGCTGGCCAGAGCACACGTCGGTATCGCTATGGGCACTGGCACTGACGTCGCCATGAAGAGCGCGGGGGTCACACTCGTGAAAGGTGACCTCATGGGCATCGTGCGCGCGCGGCGCCTGTCTACCTACGTCATGCGCAACATCCGCCAGAATTTGTTCTTCGCGCTCATCTACAACACGCTGGGCGTCCCCGTCGCGGCCGGCGTGCTCTATCCGGTGTTCGGCCTGCTGCTCAGCCCCATGCTCGCAAGCGCCGCGATGGCTTTCAGCTCGGTGTCGGTAATCTCCAACGCCTTGCGCCTTCGGCACGTCCGGCTCTAGCTGAGTTCTTCGCTCCGCCTTTCGTGAACCAGTGACGGCCCGCGCGCCTTCCCGCGAGTCGTCAGGTGAGCGGCACGATTGTGGACCACGGAATGCCTCGCGAAAGCGCCCCGCGGAAGCGCAAGGCTTGCGCGTTCCGCGGCTCATCGCGCAAAAGTTGCGAAAGACACCGAAGCGCGTAGCCCCAAAACGTCCCGTTGGCGACCGGCTCGCTCTTTGCTTATGACCAGCGCCGCGCCTGCCGGCGAGTTAGGTGCCATGAAAGCTCGAGTTGCGACATGACCAACGCTCATTCAATCGATCGAGCGGCCCGCCTTTGCGCGAGGCTGCTCGAATTGGCCCGCGCAGGCGAGGCGGAGGAGTTCGCTCGGAGACTGGCGATCGATGCGGTGCTGCCTCGGCATCGCCAGAGTGCCCTCAACCTGGCGCACTACCTTGGCCTGCGTCGCCAGGATGTTCACCAGCTGCAGCTGGAGCTGGCGGCGGTCGGTCTCTCTTCGCTGGGACGCTGTGAAGGACACGTTCACGACACGTTGCGACGTCTTGAAGCTTGGCTCACTGGCGATCGCGACACCGCCATCGCGGCTCCGTCGAAAGAAGGGCTCAACGCGAACCAAGCCGAACTCATCCTGCATCAGAACACCCGGGACCTGTTCGGGCCGCGCCCTGACAACCGGCACGTGTACATCATGGTCACCGCTCCCGACGCATCCGAGGTCACGCCGAGCTGGGCCGACGCATTGCTCGAAGCCGGCACGGACGTCCTGCGCATCAACGGTGCGCACGAATCACCGGGAGAATGGACCAAGATCGCGGCGACGTTCAAGGCACGAGCCGCGGCATTGGGCAAACCAGGGCGCGTCATCGTCGATCTGCCGGGCCCCAAGCTGCGCGCCGATATCCGCGGAACGGAAGCGGCCGTCCTGCATTGGCCGCGCGCCAAGGATCGGTGCGGCAGAACCATTTCGCCGACGAGAGTGCAGCTCGTGGAGCAGCACCGGAGCGGCTCGCAACTCCCGGTCCCCGCCGAATGGCTCAAACAACTCGAGTCGGCGGACGTGATTCAGCTCGTCGACGCAGGCGGGCGCAGCAGGCGGCTAAGCGTCCAGACGTCGAAGGCGGGGCAAGTCGAAGCGACATGCGACCGCTCACTTTATTTGACGTCGGGCTTGCCGCTCGCGTGGCGCCGCGGGGAAACGCTGATGGGCGAGGGTCGCGTCGGGCCCCTACCGGAGCAGACCAAAACCCTCTCGCTCGCAGTCGGTGACGCGTTCGTCATCCAAGGCGCAGCTCAAAGCTTGGATTCGAACCTCCCCGCTTTGACCTGTCCGGAGGCGCAGCTCCTCGAGCATGTTCGGGTGGGAGAACGCGTCGTGCTCGATGATGGCAAGCTCGTCGCCGTCGCGGAAGAAGTCGGCCCCGGTGGGGTGGTTTGTCGAGTTAGACAAGCGCTCAAGTCGCCGATTCGCCTGAAGTCCGGCAAAGGCATCGCGTTCCCGGATAGCGAGCTCGCGCTCGGACAGCTGAGCGAGCAGGACGAAGCCGCGCTGTGCTTCGCGCTGGCATTCGCGGACGGAGTCGAGGTTTCTTTCGTCAGCTCGGCGAGCGACGTGGCGTTGGTGGGTGAGCGGATCAGGCAAGCCGGAAAGCCCGGCTTCGGCATGATCCTCAAGCTTGAGACGCGCGGCGCGACCCAGAACCTTCCCGCTATCTTGTTCGAAGCACTCAAGTATCACCCGGTTGGCCTGATGATCGCGCGCGGGGACCTAGCCGTCGAGCTGAGCTTCGAACGGCTCGCCGAGATACAGGAGGAGCTCTTGTGGTTCGGGGAGGCGTGCCACCTACCCGTGGTGTGGGCCACGCAGGTCTTGGACAGCGTCGCCCACTGCGGACTGCCGACGCGAGCCGAAATGACGGACGCCGCGATGTCGATGCGCGCCGAATGCGTCATGCTGAACAAAGGCCCGTACATCGCCGAAGCGACGCGGATGCTCGCCGACATCATCCACAAGATGGAAGCCCACCAGTACAAAAAGCGCGCGCTTTACCGCAAGCTTTCACTTGCCCAACGCGACGTGTAGCCGCGTGCAGCACTGGCCACCGCCACAGGTCACACCGTTCAGTTCCCGTTTGGCGCTCCCGCGCTATCTCGCGGTTGAATGTGCGGCGACCTCATCACTGGCTTGGCCCTTTTCCGGGGCCCAGAGGCGGGCGTGGTCTGCGATGTAGTCGCGCACGTTCCGGCCAGCACGTCCGAGAAGTTGCTGGAGCGTCGCGTCTTCCACCGCGCCCTGCCCGAACCGGAGGAGAAAGTGCAGGATTGTCTGCCTGCGGTGCCAACACGAAGTACCGAGTGAAGGCTAGTGCGGGCCCGACTATCGGGGCTCTAGCGCGAGACGCACGAAGTCGCTTTCGGTCAATATGCCCGCGATTTTGCCGGCGTCTAGCACGACAAGGCAACCGACTTTGCGATCGAGCATGAGCCTGGCTGCGTCGCTGAGCAGCGCATCCGGCGTGGTGGTCACGACTTCGACTTTCATCGCTTCTTTGATCACCAAGGAGTCCAAGGCTTGACCTCGCGCATGCGAGCCATAGCCCAGCGCTCTCAAGAGGCCGCTGTGAAACAAATCTCGCTGGCTGACGATGCCAGCGAGGGCCCCGTCCTCATCGGTGATCGGCAAGTGGCGAATCCGACCTAAGGCCATCACGTCATCCGCCGTGTGCAGCGTGTCGTTCCGCCCTAGAGTTACGACGTCGGCAGTCATCACATCACGGACAAGTCGAGGCATCGAGGTCATCTGGCTGGGCCTTGCAGGGCGCATGCCTGAGCCCGCGCTTGCCGCAAAATGGCCGCTCGATGCTGCCCAGGCGGGTGAGATGCGCAAATCGCGCGCGTGAGCGCAACGTTTGCGCCCTATCTGAGCGATTAGCTCGCGCGTAAGCTGAAGCATGCGCAGGGCCGCGATTCGTGGTTTCGCCCCAAAGTGCCTCAGCGCGCACTTTCGCCGCGCCGGAAGTGCTCACCGCGCACTCGATGAGCGCGTGCCCTACTCGGATCGTGGTCGGCACGACGCTTGCTTCAAGGATCGACTCCAGATCGGCATGACCTGTTTTGCCTGTCGGCACGCAAGCTATTAGCGCGCATCGCCAGTGTGTCAGGGCGCTTCGAACCGGAGAAAACGAGAACGGAGACATCGTGCTGAGAGAAGCGAACGACTTCAAGAATTTTAAGCTGCGCGCCAAGGACGGCGATGACATTGGCCACGCGCGCGAATTTTTCTTCGACGACAAGTATTGGACGGTGCGCTACTTGGTGGCCGACACCGGCGGTTGGTTGATGGGGAAGGATGTGCTCATTTCCCCCTATGCCCTCGCCCCAGCCAACGCAGCGGAGCGCGTGCTTCCGGTTAGTCTGACCAAGAAGCAGATCGAGGGCAGCCCTCCTCTGGAAAGTCATCAGCCCGTCTCCCGGCAATTCGAGGCGACCTATTACAACTACTACGGCTGGCCCAACTACGGCATCGGCTCTTACGCTTGGGGAGCCGACCCTTACCTCCGGCGCGAGCAGTCCTACGAACGCGCGCTCGACGGCGCGCAAGATTGGGATCCCCATTTGCGCAGCACGGCGGCGGTAACCGGCCACCACATTCAAGCGCTGGACGGAGAGCTCGGCCACGTCGCAGACTTCATCATCGACGACGAGACCTGGTCGATTCGTTATCTGGTCGTCGACACCAAAAACTGGTGGCCGGGAAAACACGTTCTCGTTTCACCGCAATGGATCGAACGCGTGAGCTGGGAAGAGGCGAAGGTCTACCTCAATCTGTCGCGTGAACAGATCAAGCAGGCTCCGGAGTACACACCGGAATCCTTGAACCGAGACTACGAAACCACCCTTTACCGCCACTACGTCCGACCGGCGTATTGGGCCGCTGAACGCGCGACCCACGAGAAATGGGCGGCCGCCGCTACGCAACGAGGGGCGTGACCACCATCGCCAGACGCCTAAGGAACACCCGCCCTCCGCGTTCGGGTTTTGGCGAGGCTTTCGCGAGGACCGAAGCGGAGCGTAGGTCGCCACGTGAGCATCGGGGCGCAGCGAAAACGAAGAAAAAACGCGAAATCGGCGGGCGTGCTTACCCGCTTAAGATACCGGGGATGGCGTGACAACCGATTCGTCGAATCTCGGCGTCGTCGTCTCGGTGCGCGGCAGCGTGGTGGATGTGCGCTTCGACGCGCACTTGCCCGCGATCTACAACCTGCTCCGCGCTGGCGACGCATCCCAAGTCGCGATTGAAGTGCTGGCGCAGCGGGATGCACGACACGTTCGTGGAATCGCGCTCACACCGACCCAAGGGCTCGCTCGCGGCATGCCCGTGAAGGATACCGGAGGGCCCCTGCAAGCGCCGGTCGGGAAGGCAATCCTGGGGCGCATGTTCGATGTCTTTGGTAACGTCATCGATCGCGGCGCAGCGTTGGCCGAGCTCGAGTGGCGGTCGGTGCATCGAGCCCCACCACCCCTCGCGCGGCGCTCCACCAAGTCGGAGATCTTCGAAACTGGCATCAAGGTCATCGATGTCTTGGTGCCGCTCGAGCGTGGTGGCAAAGCCGGGCTATTCGGCGGAGCGGGCGTGGGCAAGACCGTGCTGCTCACCGAAATGATTCACAACATGGTCGGCCACCAGCAGGGCGTCAGCCTGTTCTGCGGTATCGGTGAGCGCTGCCGGGAAGGCGAGGAACTCTATCGTCAAATGAAGGACGCGGGCGTGCTTGAGCACATGGTGATGCTGTTCGGGCAGATGAATGAGGCGCCCGGCGCCCGCTTTCGCGTCGGGCACGCGGCTCTCACGATGGCCGAGTACTTCCGAGATGACGAGCACCGCGACGTATTGCTGCTGATCGACAACATTTTTCGCTTCATCCAAGCGGGAATGGAGGTCTCGGGGCTGCTCGGACAGATGCCGTCGCGTTTGGGCTATCAGCCGACGATGGGCACCGAATTGGCGAGCTTGGAAGAACGCATCGCCAACACCGATGCTGGCGCCATCACCTCGATTCAGGCCGTGTACGTGCCCGCCGACGACTTCACCGATCCGGCGGCGGTGCACACCTTCTCGCATCTCTCAGCGTCGATCGTACTTTCGCGCAAACGCGCGAGC
>JBBSAB010000068.1:0-42932 GCA_038252755.1 Polyangiales bacterium
TCCGCACAACCCAGCGCTGGCGCTCCGGGTGCGCGCTCTCGGCATGAGTCCCCAAGACAAGCAGGCCCGATCCGACCGAAGCCGATGCCGTCACTGACCCCGCTGCTGGCTGCGAATTTGTGCAGATCCGAAACCGCTGCCTCGGCCGATCCCCATCCCGCTGCCGATCAGCCGATCCCCAACCCGAACCCGGCCCGATCACCAATCAAGGCTGGAACCGGCGTAGCGCGCCAGCACCAATTGCGTGCGCAGTGTCGTGGCAAGCTCGCCCAACTCGAGCAATGTTTGCTCGTCGCGTTGGCGCAGGCCCTCCAAACGCCGCACGTTTTCTAGGTGCAAACGCGCCGGCACCAGCCGCTGCGCCGAGGCGCCACCCGACGTGAGCTGCTCGATGCGCGTCTCTGCCGCTTGCGGGCTGAAATTGCGCTGGCTGAGCAGCGACTGCAGCTCGCGGTGGCGCTTGCTGGCGCATTCGACCTCCGCCAACATCCGCAACGCAGCGTCGTGCGGCAAGAGCGGCTCGAGGGCGCTGCCGACGACGGCCTCGTGCGCCTCCCAGATCGCGGCGCGCATGGCGTCGCCAGCCCCGGGACGCGGGGTCGGACGGCGCTTGGCCGTGAGCGCGACCGGCAGCCACAGCGGCCACAGCGGAATCGCCAGCAGCGCGCTGAGCGTGGCGGCACGGCCGCGGCTGCCAATTCGCAGCCTCAATCGCAGAAGCTGCTGGTGCGGATCCAGGTTGCGGTGCGCGGCAGCGTCCCCGAAAAACCTCGGAACGACGCGACGCGCTGGCTCAGGGAGCGCCGCAGGCCAACCATTCGCCGAGCTTTCGGCGATCTGCTTCCGAGACGATGCCGTCTTGGGGCATGGCTGTGTTTACGCTGTTCGGACCGGCGGCGGCATCCTTGTCGATCGCGCTGCTGCTGGCGCGAATCTGCTCGACGGCATCGAACTTGGGCGACTCTGGGCCCTTGGAGCCGTGACAAACCAGGCAATTGTTTTGGAAGAAATCGGCGCCAAAGTTGTCGTAGGTGAGGGCGGAGTCGCTCGGGCAGGTGCTGCCCGTGGCTTCGCCTTCGTTGCCGCCACAAGCTGAAACTGCGCTGCCTCCGACCACCAACAACGCCGCGCCCAGCAATGCTCGCACTTTCATCATGGCTCCTCGGGTTGCCCGAGACGTCACGTCGCCAGGATCCCAAGATACGGGTCGAGTGATCGGCGAGTTTCGATCGCGACAGCTCGTCCGGCGCTTGCTAGATCGCGGCGCGCGAGGAGGCGGGCGGGCCAGCTTCAGGCCGACTGGCCGCGCGCCTTTTCTGGCGGCTTGGGCGCTTCCAGCGTGAGCGGATGCTCAGTTGTCAGAAACCGCGCACGAATCGCTAGCCCGGCTTTTGTCCGCATGGTAGACGCGGCCGCGCGCGTCCCTTCAGGGCGCCATTCTCGTGACGGCGGGTCAGCCCGCCTCAGAGCTTCAAGGAATCCCACGCGATATGACGACCATGAGCAGCACGGCGAGCGGCAAAGGCAAGGTCCTCCAGGTGATTGGACCGGTAGTGGACGTCGAGTTCCCGCCGGGCAAGCTGCCCAAGATTCTGAACGCGCTGACGGTCTCGAACGCCAGCATCTCGAGCGAGAAGGAAAACCTCGTGCTCGAGGTCTCGCAGCACTTGGGTGAGTCCGTCGTCCGCACGATCGCCATGGACGCCACCGAAGGCTTGGTCCGCGGCATCGAAGTGACCGACACCGGCTCGCCGATCATGATGCCGGTCGGCCCCGAAGTACTCGGCCGCATCCTGAACGTCATCGGTAAGCCGGTCGACGAAGCTGGTCCGGTCAATGCGAAGAAGAAGCTGCCGATTCACCGCGCGGCCCCGCTGTTCGTCGACCAGAACACGACCGTCGAAGTGTTCGAGACCGGCATCAAGGTGATCGATCTCCTCGCTCCGTACCGCAAGGGCGGAAAAATTGGCCTGTTCGGCGGCGCAGGCGTCGGCAAAACCGTGTTCATTCAGGAGCTGATCAACAACGTCGCCAAGGCGCACGGCGGCGTGAGCTGCTTTGCCGGCGTCGGTGAGCGCACCCGCGAAGGTAACGATCTGTTCCTCGAAATGAAGGAGTCGTTGCTCGAGACCGGCGAGCCGGTGCTGAGCAAGACCGCGCTGATCTTCGGCCAGATGAACGAGCCGCCAGGCGCTCGCGCGCGCGTCGCGCTGTCGGCGCTGACCTGCGCCGAGTACTTCCGCGATGAAGAGGGCCAGGACGTGCTGTTGTTCGTCGACAACATCTTCCGCTTCACGCAAGCGGGGTCGGAAGTATCGGCGCTGCTCGGTCGTATTCCGAGCGCCGTCGGCTACCAGCCCACGCTGGCCACCGAGATGGGCAACCTGCAAGAGCGCATCACGTCGACCAACAAGGGCTCGATCACCAGCGTGCAGGCGATTTACGTGCCGGCCGACGATTTGACCGACCCGGCGCCGGCCACGACGTTCGCGCATTTGGACGCCACCACGGTGCTGTCGCGGTCGATCTCCGAGAAGGGCATCTACCCGGCGGTCGATCCGCTCGATTCGACCAGCACCATGCTCGCACCCGACGTGGTCGGTGAGGAGCACTACGCGGTCGCTCGTCAGGTTCAGCAGACGCTGCAGAAGTATAAGGATCTGCAGGACATCATCGCCATCTTGGGTATGGACGAGCTGAGCGAAGACGATCGCGCCACCGTGGCGCGCGCCCGCAAAATCGAGCGCTTCCTATCGCAGCCGTTCTTCGTCGCCGAGCAGTTCACGGGTCGCAAGGGCAAGTACGTTCCGCTCAAAGAGACCGTTGCCGGCTTCAAGGAGATCTTGTCCGGCGCGCTCGACGACCTGCCCGAGCAGGCCTTCTACATGGTCGGCAGCATCGAAGAAGCCAAGCAGGAAGGCGCCCGATTGAAGGCGGTGGCGGCCTGATATGGGCGACACCATCGCGCTCGAGATCGTCACCCCCGACGGGCTGAAGCTCAAAGAGGCCGTGAACGAGCTGACGGCACCGAGCGTCCAAGGCGAGTTCGGCGTCTTGCCGATGCATCGGCCGATGCTGGCGGCGTTGGCCACCGGCATCGTGACCTATGTGCGGGACGGCAAGAGCGAGTCGGTGGCCGTCGGCCCCGGCTTCGTCGAGGTAGCGGCCGACAAGGCGCTGCTCTTGACCGATCGCTTCATCACGAAGGACGACATCGACGCCGTGCGCACGCGGCTCGAGCTCAAAGAAGTGGACGAGGCGCTCGACCATTTCAAGGGCGATCCGGACAGCGCCGAGTACGCGGCGCTCGTCGAACGTGAGCTGTGGGCCGCCGCGCAGCTCGAGCTGCATGGTGATCCGCCGCCGCCGCGCATCCGCAACGTCAGCTCGCTCGGCGCGCACGAGGACTACTCGAAGAGCGCCGAAGCCGACGCCGAGTCGGCCGAACCCGTCGACGACGCGAAGCACTGAGGCAGCGAGCGCGAGACAACAGGAAGGCGGGGAGGCGGGAAGACCTGAACGAGCGGTTTGTTGTTCGAGCAGGCCGGTCGCGGGCCTGTTCCCAGGGCTGCTGTATCGAGCTATCCGGTCGCCCACCCAAAAAACCTTCCCGCCTTCCCGTCTTCCTGTTCAATTCTCACGCATCCGATGCCAGGCGCCAACAGCCCGAAGGCTTTGCTCGAGCGCTACGGCTTGAAGCCGAAGTACAGCTTCGGCCAGAATTTTCTGGCCGATGAGCGACTAACGGCGCGGATCGCCGAGACGTGCGCGGCGTCGGGTGGCAGCATCGTCGAGCTGGGGGCGGGACTCGGGGCGCTGACGCGGCCGTTGTTGGCCAGCGGCGCGACTTGGGTCTTGGCGGTCGAGCGCGATCGCGATTTGGTGCCGGCGCTCGGGCAAGAGCTGGCGGACGACGTCGCGGCGGGGCGGCTCGAGATCTTGGAAGAGGACGCCAAGGCCGTAGATTTCGCCGCAGCGTTTGCCGGCAAACCCAAGCCGCACGTGGTCGCTGGCAATCTGCCGTACCAGCTCACCGGGCCGCTTTTGCAGAAGGCCGTGCACAGCGCGCCGAGCATCGACCGCGCGGTGTTCATGGTGCAGCTCGAGGTTGCCGATCGCTTGGTCGCGCCACCCAACGGCGATGACTACGGCGCGCTCAGCGTGTTTGCGCAGCGCGCGTTCAAGGTGACGCGCGCTTTCGTGGTGAAGCGTGGCGCGTTCTATCCGCAACCGAACGTCGACTCGGCGGTGGTGAAGCTCGAGCCGCTCGGCGCGGGTCCGGAGACGGAAGAGTTTCGAGCGGTCGTGAAAGCCGCCTTCGGGCAGCGGCGAAAGAAGCTCAAAAACGTATGGGCCGGGATCTTCACCGAGCGCGGTATCGATCTGGCCGCGGCGGCCGAGCGCGCAAGGATTGATCTGTCGGCGCGCGGCGAGACGCTTGGGGTTGCAGATTTCGAGCGGATTGCCGCGGAGCTGCGCAAGTGAGGCGGCGAGGATTGATCGCTGTGCTGTGCGTGCTGGCCTGCGGGCGGACGCCGCCGAGCGTCGTGGAGGAAGCCGAGTTCGGCGTTTTTTTCGGCGGTCAGGTGCAGGAGCTGAAAGAGATCGCCAAGGAGCTCGACCCCGGGCGTCAACAGCACGGCTTCCGGCTCACGTTTCGGGCGCCGCTCGCGCACGACTTGGCGATCGCTTGGGAACTCTCACTGCCCGCCACCGACAAGGGCGGCCCGCGCGCTGCGATGGTCGGCCAAGCCACGGCTAAGGCCGGCCAAAGTCTGCTCGAGCTACCGATCGCGTTTCGAACCAGCGATCCGCTCGGTTCGTGGCACGCCAAGTTGAGCGCTGACGGTCAGGTGATGATCGACCGTGATTTCACGGTTATCGCGCCACCACCACCGCCGAGGTCCGCGCCCAGACCGCTCGTCCCGCGCGGACCTGCCAGCGCTAACCCCTGAGTCCGGGGGCGAGGCGTTCGAGTCGGATGCCCAAGCGGTGCAGCGAGCGCTCGCCGCGTTCGAGCGCCAGCTTTTGACGGATAGCGAAAGCATCGCGCACGGCCAGCGCCTTTCCCGACTCATCGGTCAGGTTGCCGAGCGACGGTCGCAGCAGCACCCACTTCCAGGTCAAGCCACGGCGCTTGCGCTCGGCTAGCGAGCGCGAGAGCGCCGGTCGTGCCGTTTCGTCGGGCGCGTCCGACCACATGTAGATCAGCGTCGGGCGCACGCGCTCATGACGCAGACGTTCCATCAAGCGGATGATCTCGACGTCGACGCGCAGCCGTTCGGGATCGACGCGCGCCGGGGAACTGACGCCGAACGCCGCCAGATAGCGCCGCAGCGAACGCTCGCGTGGCGTTGGCGCCTGAGTCACGACATCGGGGAACGGTGCGCGCTGGCGCAGCTTCTCAGCGCGACGGGCGATGCGATCGATCTCGGTGGCGTGGACATGCGCGGAAAGCGCCGGGTCGAGCGGCCGCATGTGCTCGATCACGCGCAGCGACAGCTCGGTTTCGTCGAGCCCGCTGCGGTCGGCGTCCATGCAGTTGGTGACCTCGACCAATTTCTCGACCAGATGCGTGGCGTGCGCGATGCCGCGCTCGGGTTTTTCGAAGCACAGCGTGCGCGTGCCGACAATCGCCAGCCCGACCCGGTCACCGGCGCGCCCATGCCGCAACGCCACCGATGCGACCTCGTCGATCGCGCGATCCAACGCCGACTCACCTGGGGGCCCCGCCCAATGATCGACGGCCGCATCGAGCACGAGCCACACCACGTCGCGCTCGTCTTTCTCGTATTCGCGCACCAAAAGCACGCCGCGCCGCGCCGAGGCTTTCCAAGCGATGCGCCGAAACGGGTCACCGCTGTGGTGCTCGCGTAGCTCGCGCAGCTCGCCGCCTTCACCGCGCAAACGGCCCGGGCGTCCTTCATGGGCCTGCTGCCGGCTGCGACCGCCGCGCGCCGAGCGCACTAGCACTGCGTACGGCGTCGGCAGCACTTCGATGCCGAACGGGTTGGCGAAGGTCAGCGGCACTTCGAACAGGCTTGGCCCCGACTCGACCTCCAGCGACAAGCCGTGGATGCCGTGGCGCCCGACGCGCAGCCCGCGCACGATCAGCGTGACGCACAGCCGCGTGTTGGCCGGCACTTCGTCGCTCTCGGGGCTGACCTGGATCGTCAGCTCGGGTGCTGCGACCGCGCGCAGTCCGCGAAAGCGCACCGGGGCGCTGTGTCGATTGCGCAGCTCGGCCTGCAGCACGAGCTCGGTACCGCGCGCGACCGCCAGCTTGCGCACGTCACCGCGCCACAACATTTCTAGTCCGGCCGCCCGCACGCGACTGACGCCGAGGCGTGTCAGCGCGCGCGCCACTGCCAATCCGAGCACCAACGCTCCGCCCCACGCCACCACCGGACCCGATTGGAAAAGCAGCCCGCCAAGCACGACCGCCATCCCGGACAGGGCCAGGTCGGAGCTTTCGCGCGTGGGCTGGATCTGCACCGCCCGACGATAATCCGAGTGAGGCGCCCTCGGAAGGCCTGAACCGGAAAGTCACGCCTCGCGCCGGCCGGCAAGGCTAGGGTTGGTGCCTTGCGCGGCTGGCGACTGTTCTCGGCTTTGGCGACGGCGTGGGCATTCGCCCTGATTTGTTTCGCCGCGCCAGCGCTCGCGCTCGAGAATTCCGAGCTGGAGGAGCGCAGCGTGACGCGCGTGCTCGGCGCGCACCCCGACCGCGACCCCGACCCTGCAGGTAAGCGCATCGACAGCGTGCAGGTCGTTCGCTTGCCGGTGTTCGACGACGACGATCCGGTGCCGGACTTCGTGAACATTTTTCACGCCCAGACGCGTGAGCCGGTCATCCGTCGTGAGCTGTTGTTCAAACCCGGCGACGTCTACGACGCCGAGCGTGTGCAGGAAACGATCCGTAACCTGCAGCTCTTGCCGCAGTTTGGCGTGGTGGTGGTCACCACGCTCAAGGGTCGAGAGCCAGGCCACGTGCGCGTCGTCGTGATCGTGCGCGACGTCTGGAGCCTGCGCCTCAACTATCAGTTCCAAGGCACCGCGAAGAGCATCAACTACCTGTTCGTGAACCTGAGCGAAGACAACCTGGCCGGTACGCGCACGCGGCTCGGCGGCATCTTCACCCTGCAGCCGGACCGCTATTCGCTGGGGGCGCTGGCGGTTCATCCACGCGTCCTGGGCTCGAAGGTCGACGTGTTCGCGCTGGGCCGAGTGTTCGTCAACGTCGACTCGGGCAAGACCGAAGGCTCGGCTGGTACGCTCAGTGTCTATCGCGATTTGATCGCGCTCTCGGACAAGTGGGCGTTTTTGGCAGGCGCGGGCTGGGATATCGAACAGACGCGGTTCTACTCCGACGGGCGGCTGTTGCGCTCGGTGGAGGGGATTCCGCTCGCCTATCACACCGCGATCGTGCGCGGCGGAGCGGAGGTCACGCGCTCCTACGGTGAACGCCTGAAATTCAATCTGAGCTGGGGTTTTGAGCTGATTCGACGCGACTACGAGGCGACGCGCGGGCCCGGCGTGTCGGCCCAGGATTTTGCGAGCTTCGTGCGCGAAGAGCTGCCGGTTAGCGACACGCGGCTCAGTCCGTTCTTTTTGATCGAGCACAAGACGGCGCGTTACCTGGCGACGCGCGACGTCGAGACGCTATCCTTGCAGGAGTCGTTTTCGCTGGGGCAGCTGGCCGCACTGCGGGTCTACCCCGCGCTGCGCGGCGCCGGCTCGTCGCGCGATTTGCTCGGGAGCGCGGCCTGGCTCGGCTACACCTGGCCGCTCGACAACGGCCTGGTGCGCGTCGTCGGCAACTCCAGCATCGAAGAGGCGGATCGGGCGCGGCACCAGGCCTCCGCGCAGGCGGCGTTTCGGTTCGTCTCGCCGCGGCTTGGCTTTGCGCGCGTGGTGGCGGACTCGGCGCTGGTCTCGACCTACCACAACTACCTGAATCGGAAGCTGGCGCTGGGGGGCGATTCTCGGCCGCGTGGCTACGTCAGCGCGATCTTCCGCGGCGCGAGCGGTTTCGCGGCTTCGCTCGAGCTGCGTACGTTCGCCGTGAACATTCTGTCGGCGCGCGTAGGCGGTGTGGCGTTCTACGACGTAGGCGGCACCGGCGAGCGAGTGAAGGAGATCAAGCTCCACCAATCAATCGGCGCGGGCGTCCGCATCCTGTTCCCCCAGGTGAATCGCCAGTGCTTCCGCATCGACTGGGCGGCGCCACTCACCCCCGGCCGCGCTCGCATCCCCGATCGTCCACTGCCCGGCGGCGTCTTCTTCACGTTCGGACAAGCCTTTGATCTGCCCAAGGTGAAGCTGCCTGAGATTCTAGGCGCGGATACGAGCCTGCTGGAGCTGGTGCAGTAGGAGTTGGCAGTTAGGAGTTGGCAGTTGGCAGTTGCGACGCACCCGCTCGCTCGCTCTCTCGATCCCAACTGCTAGCTGCTAACTCCCAACTGCGAACTCTCTCGCCTAGCGAAGCGACGAAACCCAGGCCACAATTAGCCATTGGCCGACATCAACTCCACGCTCGCGCGTGTGCCTCCGCATCTTAGGCACCTGATTGTGCGGCAGGATTACGCGCGGTACACGGCGATTGATCAGGCGGTGTGGCGGTTCGTGCTGTTGCAGACGCATGCGCGGCTGAAGGCGACCGCGCACGTGGCTTACGGTGAGGGGCTAGGGCAGACGGGGATCTCCGTCGAACGCATCCCGCGCATCGACGAGATGGACGAGCATTTGGCGCCATTTGGCTGGGGCGCGGTCTGCGTCGACGGCTTCATACCGCCGCGCGCGTTCCAAGAGCTGCAGTCGCTGTCAATCTTGCCAATCGCGGCCGACATGCGTACCGCCGAGCACCTGGTCTACACGCCCGCGCCCGACATCATCCACGAAGCCGCCGGTCATGCGCCAATCTTGCCAGATCCCACCTACGCGGCGTACCTGCGCCGGATCGGCGCGGCCGGCGCGCGCGCGTTCACGCTGCCCGAAGACACCGCGGTCGATAGTGCGATCTACGCGCTGTCCGAGATCAAAGAGCAGCCCTCGGCGACGCCAGAACAAATCGCTGGTGTGGAGCTGGCGCTGGTGACGGCGCGGGCCGGCGTGCGTCGGGTCAGTGAGGCGGCGCGGCTGTCGCGGCTGTATTGGTGGACGGCTGAATACGGCCTGGTCGGTACGCCCACCGAGTACAAGCTCTACGGCGCTGGCCTGCTTTCTTCGCTGTGGGAGAGCTTTGCCTGTCACGATCCGAAGGTCAGAAAGCCGCTGCTCACCGCCGCTGCCGGCGAGGTCGAGTACGACGTGACGCGGCCGCAGCCCCAGCTATTCGTCACGCCCAGCTTCGAGCAGCTGCACGACGTGCTCGACCAAGTCGTGCGTGAGCTGCCGAGTGTGCAAGGCGGTGAAGCCGCCGTCGAGGAAGCGTTCGCCGCTCGCGAAGTCGCGACGCTCACGCTCAGCGGTTCGCTGCGACTGCTCGGCATCGTCTCGCGGCGCTCGACCAGCGCTGGCCAGAGCACGCTGTTGACCGTCTCCGGTGGCGCCCGCGCCGAGCTCGGCGCTACGCGCGCCGACACCGACATCGTCCACGTGGTGCTCGGTGACTCGAGGGCTGCGCTCGAGCAGCTCCGGCCCGGGCGCATCGACCTCACGCTCGCTCACGGCGTTCGGCTGCGCGGCGAGCTTTCGCGCCTCGAAGTCGCCTCAGACCGCCGCACGGCGCTGCTCGTCATGCGCTCGGGCGAGCTGTATGCGGCGTCGGTGCTCGACGAAAGCCTGCTGCTGGGCCACGTCGTCGCGCTCGCTGATGCGGTGCTCGGTGCTCACGCCGGTGCACCGTTCGATTTTTTTCCCGAGACCGAGCTGCCCGAGGCGTTGGTGCCGAAAGCTCACACGCTGCCGCCGCGCGACCGCGAGCTGTTGGGCCTGTACGAGACCGCGCTCGGTGTTCTGCGCTCGTCGCTCGGCTCCGACGTCATGCCGGTTTTCGAGCGCGTGCATCGCGATTTGTGCCAGCACTTCGAGCACGACTGGCTGTTGCGTTGGAACTTGCTCGAGAGTCTGCAAAAGCTAAGCCTGCAGGGTGAGGTCGCGAGCGAGCTTCGACGTGAGCTCGAGCAGCTCGAGGTCCACTACCAGTACCGCCAACCGATCGCTTCAGGGTTGAGCTACCTAGCCCGCGTCGCGCGTGGCGCCTAGCTGGGGCATCGCATCTTGCCCAGGCGAGCAGGGAACAACAGGAAGGCGGTAAGGTCTGGAAGCCCAGATTGGGGGTGGGGTACCGGCAAACTCGACGCTCGGGGATAGCGATGGGGCTGGCCTGGTGCCCGCTCGAACAACCAGAATCTTCCCGCCTTCCCGCCCGCCTGTTCGCTCGTTGCTCGAATGTCTTCGCCAACGGTCCCTGCATAGCCGTGTGCTAGAAGTCGTTGCGCTGACATGAAGGTTCTGGTTACCGGCGCGACGGGCCGACTCGGCTCGGTGGTGTGTAAAGAGCTCTTACAACGCGGCCACGACGTGCTCGGAACCGATCAGCGTTTCCTGGCTGGGCTCGGCGTGCCGCTCAAACTCGCAGATTTGCGCGATTCGCTGGCGGTTTACCCGCTGCTCGAAGGGCGTGACGCGGTCGTGCACCTCGGCAACATTCCTAATCTCAGCCTGGGGCCGTCGCCGCAGGTCGTGCTGGGCGACAACGTCAGCATGAACAGCAATGTCTTCCGCGCCGCGCTCGACCTGGGTGTGCGTCGAATCGTCTTTGCCAGCTCGCTACAGGCGATGATTCGCCTCGACGAAGGGCGCGCGCCCGACGCGCCCTACACGATCCCCTATTTCCCGCTCGACGGCGACGCGCCAGCCAACCCAGGTCAGAATTTCTACGGGCTCAGCAAGGAGTTCGGCGAACGCACGCTGCGCATCTTGAGCGAGCGAGAGCCCGCGCTGGTTTGCACAGCCTTGCGTTTTCCGATGCTGGCGGGTGAGTGGTTTCGCAAGCGGTTGGAGCTACCGTTGCCGCTCAGCGGACTCAATTTTTGTGAAGGGCTGGCCTACCTGGAGCTCGCCGACGCCGCGACGCTGATCGGTTTGGTGCTCGAGCGGCAGCAACCCGGCTACCACCAGTATTTTCCTGCGCAGGCCGTGGTGCTTGCCGGCCACAGTGCCCAGAGCACGCTCGCCGAGTTCTTCTCGAGCACGCCGCTGCGGCACCCGCTCGAACAGATCACGGGGTTGGTGGATCACTTCGCCCTGGAGCGTGATTTCGGATTTCGCCCCGGTACCCCCCTGACGGTTCAGCTCGACCGGCGCTAGGAGCCGGGTGGGTTGGTCTTGGTTGTGACCCCAGAAAGCACGGGGTGTGGCGGGTAGGGTTTTCTGACTGGACGGTCAGAATCCGAGCTGCTACTCCTTCGGAACGCTGACTGGACGGTCAGCGGCAATTATCCTCATTTTTATGTTTGGGCGTACAATGCCGACGACTGACGTGCTGACGGACGTGCTGGAGACGGTTCGGGTGGGCGCGGCCTGTTATGGGCGCGTTGAGGCAGCGGCGCCGTGGGGTATCGGCATGGAGGCCGACGAAGAGGACGCGAAATTCCACGTCGTTCTATCCGGCGAGTGCTGGCTCGACGTCGAGGGTCACGATCCGGTGCACCTTCACGGCGGCGACCTGGTGGCGATCCCGCACGGGCACGCGCACTCGCTGCGCGACGTACCCGGATCGCCGATCCGCCCGCTGAGCGAGCTGATCACGGCGCCGAGCGGTAAGTGTCAGGCGTCGATCAGCACCGGCGGGGATGGCGCGTCGGCGACGCTCGTCACCGGCTCCTTTCATTTCGAGGACCGCCGCAACAACCCGTTGTTGTCGGTGTTGCCGCCGGTCATCGTGCTGCCGGGCGAGATGAGCCGCAACGTGCACTGGCTCGAGCCCACGCTGAAGTTCATCGCGTGCGAGGCGGCGTCGGGTCGGCCCGGAGCGCAGACCGTGGTTAGCCGTCTAGCTGACGTGTTGTTCATTCAAATCGTGCGCGGCTACCTAGCGACGCTGCCACCTGGGGCGAGCGGTTGGCTCGGTGCGCTGGGTGACGCGCAGATCGGCTCGGCTCTCGGACTGATCCATCAGAGCCCGGAGCTGGACTGGACCGTGCAGTCGCTGGCCGCCAAGGTCGCGATGTCGCGCTCGGCGTTCGCTTCGCGCTTCGCGCGTTTGGTCGGCGAGCCACCGCTGGCGTATGTCACGCGCTGGCGCATGCAAAAGGCCGCGGGGCTTTTGCGCCAAAGCAGCTCCACCTTGGCGGACATCGCCGAGCGCGTTGGCTACGACTCCGAAGCCGCCTTCTCGAAGGCCTTTAAACGCGCCGTCGGCTCAGCACCAGGCGCGTACCGCCGCGCGGCAAAAGCGACCGTAATCGCGGCCGCGGCGTAAAGGCGAGCGGCGAGCAAAGGGAGGCGGGGAGGGCGAGAAGGAAGCGCAGTTTTTGTTTGGGCGACCGAACATGAACTCGATTGCCCCGGGGACCTGGCGGCGGAGGAAGGCGGGAAGTTTTGTCTGTTCGAGCAGGGGCTTGAGGCCTCGTCGCTGCGCTAGGCGTCGAGCTCGCCAGTACCACCGACCCCCAATCTGCAGTGCGGGCCCTTCTCGCCTTGCCGCCTTTCTGTTGTTTCCGTGCTCGTCTGGCCAAAGATGAACGGTCAGGGCGGCGGGGGGAGCTCGAGGTTTACCCCGTCGGGTCGAGCGGAACGGGCACGCCCTCAAACAAACCTCCCAAACTCCCCGTCTCCCTGTTTGCTCGTGCTCGTGCTCGTGCTCGATCAGCGCGGTGCGCGGCGGTAGGAGACCTTGGCGCTGGCTTCGTCGATGATCGCGTTGCGGGCTTTGGGGTCGCCTTCGAGCTCGGGGACGAGGATCAGGCGGTGGGCCAGGACCGGGCCGGCGAGGAAGCGCAGATCGTCGGGGGTGACGAAGGGGCGCCCGGCGAGGACGGCTAGAGATTTGGCGGCGCGCAGCAAGCCGAGCGTGGCGCGCGGTGAGGCGCCGAGCACCACGCGCGGGTGCGAGCGGGTGAAGCCGGTCAGACCGACGGCGTATTCGTACAGATCGTCTTCGACGTGGATGCGCGCGGCAATCGATTGGAGCTGCAGCACGTCCGTCGGGTTCAAGACCACACCCACCGGCGGCGGAGCGATGCCGTGGGTGCGCAGCATCGCGACCTCGTCGCGCGGGGAGGGATAACCCATCGGCACGCGCACCAAGAAGCGATCGATCTGCGCTTCGGGCAGCGGGTAGGTGCCTTCCAGGTCGACCGGGTTCTGCGTCGCCAGCACGAAGAATGGGTCGGGCAGCTCGAAACGATCGCCCTCGATCGTGACTTGACGCTCCTGCATCGCTTCGAGCAGCGCCGACTGCGTCTTGGCCGGCGCGCGGTTGATCTCGTCCGCTAACAGCACGTTGGCGAAGATTGGCCCGGCGCGCAGCGTGAATGTGCCCTCGCGCGGGCTGAGCACGTAGGTGCCGGTGATGTCGGCCGGCAGCAGATCCGGCGTGAACTGCACGCGGCGGATCGAGCTGCCGAGCGCGACCGCGAAGGATTTGACGAGCGTGGTCTTGGCGATGCCAGGCACGCCCTCGAGCAGCACGTGCCCGCGCGACAACAGCGCGACCATCAGCAGATCCACGGCCGAGGACTCGCCGATGTAGACGCGCGAAACTTGGCGCTTGAGCTCCAAAAGGCGCTCGCGCGCCGCCTCGATTTCAGTGACCTGAAGTGCGTGCATCAAACAGCCCCGCAACGCTGCTCGATTTCAAGCACGGCCGCCATCAACTTTTTGCGCAAGGATTCGAGCCGGGCGGCGGGGATCAGCCGGCGCTGCTTTTTGACGATGCGATCCTCGATGATTCGTAGCTCGGAAAGGGCAAGATCCAGGTCGCGCCATGCGTCTTCTGAAAGCAGCTGGCGCCGCTGGATCTCGCCCAACACCAACTTTGCCGAAGACCCCCGGCCGAGGTTCAGCCGCTCACCCAGCAGCTCCAGCGCGGCCGCCCGCAGCTCCGACAGACCGAGCGCCGCGTCGGTGCTGGGCGCCGAGAGCACGGCGATCCGACCCGACAGCCCACCCTGCGCGACGAGCGGCTCCGGCGCCGAGTAGCGGGGCGTCGCCCGCGAACGCGGACGCGCTGCGTACAACAGCGCCCAAGCCATGATCGAGAGACAGCCGATGGCGGCGAACAAAAGCGGCAACGGTTCTGGCAAGCCGTGCTCGTGCACGTCGCCGAGCGCATCGGCCAGACTTTGGCCGAGCCCACTCAACAGGCCTGCGCGCTCACCGAACTGGCCCTTTTGCTGAAAGTGATTGGCGACGAAGTAGAGCTTGCCGCCTCGCTCACCCCAGCTGTCGGGCTCGACCAGGTACGTCACGAGCCCTTCGGCAAACTTGCGATTGCCGGGGTAGCGCAGCATGAGGTTGATGAACGCTGACGGATCGCCCATCGCGAACAGCCGGCCGCGGTTGGCGATGATGCCGGTAAGCGCCAGGGTGGCGTCGGGCTCACCGCGTGCCGCTATCGTGAGCACCGCCGTCAACTTGGAGTGAAGTAGGGCAGTCGGGTGGTTGGTGACGACGTTGTCGACGTTCTGCGTGATCGGGTGCCGGTTCTGCTCTTGGCCAGCGACGATCTGCACGGCCGGCTCGGCGATCGGCAGGTTGGGGTTGTCGCGCAGCATCTTGGCCGGGGCGGCGGGCGCGCGGACGCGGTAGATCTGAAAGCGAGCGAGGAACTTGTCGCCGGTGCCGTGATCATCGAGCAGCGCCAGCCGCCCCCCGGCTCGCAGAAACGCGCTCAGCTCGGCGTAGTCGAGCGGCACGTCCGGGTGCAGGATCACAATGCCGTCTTTGGGTGACAGCTTCGAGTAGTCGAGCGTGGCTGCAATCTCGATTCGGTCCCGACCGAGTCGCTTTTGGGCCAGTTCGAACAGCTCGCTGCTGCCCTCCCAGGTCGTGTCATTGACGTCGAACGCGGCGCGAGCGGCGCGCGCCACGAAAAAAAGCGCCAACCCGACCCCGAGCGCGCAGCCAAAAAGCGCGCAACGCTTTACGACGCGCAGCATCAGGCTAAAGCCCAGGATGGAACCGGCCGCTCTGCTATTCACGAGCCCCGCGCACCATAACCCGAGCTTCAGCCGCCACCCGCAATCATTTCGGCCAGCGGCCCGCCCCCTTTGGCGGAATCTGGCACCGAGAGCGTGCGCTAGGAGCTTGACCTTCCGGCTCTGCCGGCTACATTTCTGTCAAGGACCAAGCACCACGAGCTTGACCCCTCATCGCGAAAGCGAGGCCGCCCCCATGCTTCCTCCCTTCATCATCGACCAGATTCGGCGAAGAGAAGAAGAGGCGCGTCGGCGTATCGAGCGGGACCAGCCGCGGGTGGAGCTGCCCGTGGACGCCTACCATCCGGCGCCCCGAACGAAGCGCGATGAAGACGACGAGCCGGACGACCCGGACCGCGGCGTCGTCATTCTAGATCTCGGCTGACCTTTCCAACCCCCCGGTGGCGTTGTACAAGCCTCGGCGCCGATGCGCCGGCTTCTTCAATTAGTCATTCCGTGTGTGTTCCTCAGCGGCTGCTTTGGGCCGGGCGAGGGCGTGGAAGTTCCTCAGGACCAGATCTACTTTCCAGTAGGTCTGGCGCTGGATACGAACGCCAACCACCTGTTCGTGGTCTCCAGCGACTTCGACCTGCAATACAACGGCGGGTCTGTTCAGTCGTACGACTTGAACGGCCTGCAGACGGAGCTGCCCCAGGTCTGCGACGTGGATGCCGATTGCGACGACGGCGCGAGCTGCGAGAGCGGGCTGTGTCCGTGCCCGCACGGCGACCGTGCCGACTCGGACCGCTTGCTCTTCCCGGGGCGTTGCAACCCGATCGATCCGAAGGCTGACGTCCTCAAGTCGCACAGCGTGAAGATCGGCGCCTTCGCGACCGATGCGGTGCTGCGGCAGCGAGAGAAGGGCACCGAAGAACGATTGTTCATCCCGGTGCGTGGCGACTCCACGCTGCACTGGCTCGACGTCAACCGCGACAGCAAGGGCAACGTCGACGGCCAGGGCGAGCTGGAATGCGGCCAACACGGTTCGTCAGACAATTCGTGCAACGCTGACCACCGCGCGGGCGACCAGCCCAGCACCAACCCGCGCGGCATCAAGCTGAACTCCGAGCCTTTTGCGATCGACGCCTCCGAGCACGGCGACACGATCGTGGTCACGAACCAGACCACCGGCACGGCATCGCTGTTCCTAAATGACTGGGATTCGCGGCCGCTGCTCAAATTCGCGCTCGCCAACGACAAGATCCCCCTGCGCCCGGTCGGGATTGCCGCCTTGCCACAGCCGCTCGCGCCCGGTGAGGATCGCAATCCCTCCGACACCTTCTTGATGACGTTTCGCAACTCGGCGCAGGTCAGGCTGCTCCGACTCGCTCCGGACGGCACCCCCTCGGCGACTGGCGTGCTGCTGAGCACCAACCAGTCTCGGCCGTACCTGGTCGACGGCAACGGCGTCGCGATCGACGCCAATTCGGTCGGCTCCGATTCGCGCGGCATTGCCGTCGACGCTTCGGCGCGCAAGCTGGCCAAGGACCGTTGCGCGGCAGGTGACACCACATGCATCGGCGCCGCCAACCTGGTGCCGCTCGACGTCTACGTCGCCAATCGCGCGCCCTCCAGCCTGCTGATCGGCCGCACGCGACCGCCCCAGGAGTACCCGTACTTCTACCAGAGCGTGCCGCTCACGGCCGGGCCGTCGCGCCTGGTCGTCGGGCAAGTCACGACCCCGAGCGGTGAGACGGAGACGCGCGTCTTCGTCGGCTGCTTCGATTCGCGTCGCGTATTCGTCTACGACCCGCAGCGTTCGCGGATCGAGACAGAAATTCTAACTGGACGCGGGCCACAGGCGCTGGTCGTCGATCCGACGCGCCCGCTGTTGTACGTCGGCCATTTCACGGATTCGTACGTCGGAGTTTACAGCTTGGATCTCGCGCACCCCGCAACCTACGGCACGATGCTCGGCACGCTGGGCACCCCCAAGTCTCCGAGGGCCTCGAAGTGAAGTTGGCCGATAGCGTTTTTCGCGCGCTCTTGTTGCTGGGAGCGATCCTGCTCTGCTGCTGCTCCGAGCAGCAGGTCGTCGCCGAGCTGCGCTCGCTCTCCGGCAGCGAAGACGCGGTTTTTCTGTGCCGTGACGCCAATGGCGAAGGACATCCGTACGCGGATTGCCCGGATCGCGATCCGGCCGACGATGGCAAAAAAGCCAAGCGGCTGTCGGTGTTCGCACTCGTCACGCAGACGGTCACCGACGAGGTAGCGGTCGTTGACGTTTCGGCTGGCAAGGTCGTCGACGTCGATCCGAGCACGCCGGGTTTTGGCTTTCTGCGCGTCGGCGGTCGCCCGATCTCGATGGCGGCGACGCCTGGCGGCCGCGCCACGTTCGTCGCGACGGCTGACGTGGGCCGCAACGGCATCTTTGCGCTGCCCACGACCTGCCTTGGCGCTCCGGACCAAGACAAGCACGAGCTGCAGCGCGATCTCACGACCTGGCCCGCGTGCCGGCTCGACGAGACGCCCGGCGAGATCTCCGTGCTGGTCGAGCCGTTCGCCGACCAAGCGCCGGTCGCGTCGATGTTCGCGACCCAGGGTGACTGCCGCGTCGACGACTACAGCGAGCTTGGCGACCCTGAGGATCAACCGGATACGCTGCCTACTCCCGACGCCGACCAACCGGCCCGATGCCAGGCCGCGCTGCAGGGCGAGGGCGGGCCAGCGGGGCGACGCAAGCTAGTCGTCGCGCTGCCGGACTCGGGCGAGCTCGGCATCATCGACGCCCAACAGCTGCTGAACACGGAGCCGGGGTCGTTCCCGCGCTGCCAGTTCGAGCGGCGGCTGAAACTTCAGGTCGACGTGCCCTCGGGCACCACGCAGATTCTGCCCGCAGATCTCACGGGTAGCCTGTTCGCCGATAGCCCCGACGGGACCTGCGTTGACGCCGCGATTCCCCAAGCGACGCCGCCCAGCAAACGCCCGCCGCAGCCGGCCGGCTTCGCGCTCGCCGACGATCGCCTGTATGTCGCTGACCGGGGCGCGCCGGTCATCCACGTCGTCGACATGAGCAGCGTCTGTGGCATGAGCGAGCTGCCCGCGCTCTTGCCGATGTCGCTGCGCGAGCCGCAGCGGCTCGTGACGACCGACCGCGTCGCAGTCAGCCCGCTCACGCCAGCCGGCCAGCGCTTCGCCTACGCGATTGACCGTGAGGACCAGCCCGGCGCCAGCGTGATGGTGTTCGACGTTAGTCCGAGCGCGACTGACCGTACGCCGTTGGTGCGGAGCGGCTCGCCAGAGCTCCCGGGCGAGAAGCCCGACCGTTTGGCGCTGGGCTCGTCCGCCAAGGACGTCGCGTTCGCTTATCGCGACATCCCTTACGTCGACCCGAAGACCGGCGTCGCCGAGTTCGGCGTGGGCTGCAATCCCGATCCGGCGGCTGACTTGAGCTCGCCAGGGGCGCTGGCGCGGACGAAAAATTTCGTGGACGGGGCACGGCCAGGGCTTTTGCGTGGCTTGTTCGGCTTCATCTTGCTCACC
Source organism: Polyangiales bacterium (assembly GCA_038252755.1). GTDB lineage: Bacteria > Myxococcota_A > Polyangia > Polyangiales > Polyangiaceae > PMG-095. Next base: position 18,630 of record JBBSAB010000068.1, read on the forward strand.
AACGGCTCGATCGCGATCGTGGACGAGGACGACTTCGACAAGGACTGTCGCCGGCCGGTCAGCGGTAATTCCAGCTCGACGCCGGACTTCCGCGGCTGCGCGAACGACGACCCGGGCATCACTTCCTACGCCCTCAAGGACGGCACCCGCACGGTCTCGGGCGAGGTGAGTTGTCGCGTGGTCGAGCCGCATCGCTTTCGTAGCGCGCGTTTCGCGATCAACGACACCGAGGTCGGAGTGCGCGCGCCCTCGTTGCGCGACTTCCCACAGCTCAGTGTGCCGAAGGCTGCCGCCGGCAGCCGGTTGGAGGACCGCCCGCGCGTGTTGGCGGTCCCATTCCCGGGCCCCAAGGGCACCGCCGAAGACGCGATCGACGCTGACATCTACGTTGGCGCAACCCGCTACAGCACAGACCCGAAAGCGGGCGACGTGGCGCCGGTCGATCCGAACAGCCGCCAGTCAGATCAGCTGCAGTCGATCAATATGGTCGTGCTGCCGCCGCTCGAGCCGCGTTCCTACGCCGCCGAAGACACAGTCACGGTCACCTACGAGGGCTCGTTCGCCGGCGATCGCACGTCAGGCTTTCTCGACGAGACGACCGTCGGCGCTACCCAAGCCACGTTGAAGGATGCGTCAGTTTCTTACTGCGGCGCAGGCGTTTACGACGTCGACAGCATGATTGACTACGCGGCCCGCGACCTCGGGTTGTCGCTGAAAGAGGCGGCCAAGTTCGCCGAAACGCACGCCGACTACGTCCAGCTCACGGGTTCCGTACCGGCGGCGGACGAGTCGTACTGGAGTTTCTCGAAAGTGAGCCGTTCAACGTGTCTCACTGAGTTTGGCGCCGCGGACGCCGAGCCGTTGCTGCCCGCACGCGAGTTTTTGGTCCGGTCGGCGTTCGCTGATCACCTCGTCCTCGAATCGCGCTCCGAAGGGACGCCTTGGAACCTGGGCACCAAGTCAGCGGATGCCGACGTCGCACGCTGCTTCCCGACGGCGCTGACATATCGCGTGCGCGCCAGCAAGCAGTGGGTGCTTGCGCACGCATCGTCGGGCGTCAAACACGACATCATCGCCAGCGGCGCGGAGGGCCGCTGCATGCGCAGCTGCGATCCGATTCGGAAGTGGAGCCGCGGCCGCGTGTTCGAAATTTCGAGTCAAAGCAAGTTGGACTCCAAGGGCAACCAGATCGGCAACTGCCGCGATATCGACCTCGACGCCAACGTGGATAGTGATCCGCTAGATTTGCGCGTGGGTTGCTCTCTGGCGGGCGAGGTCGCCTGCGTCTTCGACCAAGGCGAGGCTGGGAGCAGCAGCGGTGGCGTCCATCCCGGCGGCCCCGGGTCCGAGTGCATCTTCAACGGCTTGAACGACCGCTTCGCGCTGTACCGCGGTCGCTTGCCGTCGCTGCGCGACACCGTGTTCACTTGGCACACGACTGGCGGCTTCACGCCGTTGTTGATGAGCTTGGCCACGCTGTCGTCGGTCGTGGCGCCGCAGTCGATCCAATTCCTACGCCAGCCGGAGCAAATGGCGGTGGTCGACGGCGCCAGCCAAGGGCTCTCGCTGTTCAGCCTGGACAGCTTCAGCGTCGTCAGGCCGTCGCCTTTCTACTGAGACGCGCATGGCGGGCTCCCCGACGCCGGTCATGCTCCAGCACGCGGCGGCCAAGCGCGCCTATCCGGATGCGATCGTGTTTTTTCGGATGGGCGACTTCTACGAGATGTTCGGCGACGACGCCGTGCTCGGGTCGAAGCTGCTCGAGCTGACGCTTACCGCACGCAACCGCGGTAAGCCCGACGAGATCCCGATGGCAGGCGTGCCGCACCACGCGGCCCACGGCTACATCACGCGGCTGCTCGAGCTTGGGCAGCAGGTGGCGATCTGCGAGCAGATGGGCGACCCCTCCAAGATCAAGGGGCTGGTGCCGCGCGAGGTCGTGCGCGTGATCACGCCGGGCTTGGTGACCGACGCTGCTCAACTGCCGGGCAACGCCAACAATTTTCTGTGCGCGGTCGAGGTCACGTCGGGCGCGGTCGGTGTGGCGTTTTACGACCTTTCGACGGGCGAGCTGCAGGCTGGCAGCTTACCCGACGTCGCGCGGGTGCTCGGCGAGCTCAGCCGCGCGGCGCCACGCGAGGTGCTGGTGGGGGCCGCCGAAGGCGCTGAAGCCGCATGCGCCTCGGCGTTGGCGGCGGCGCGCAGCTTGCCGCGGGTGGCGGTGCGTGAAGACAGCGCGCTCTCGGCCAGTGAGGAGCCGGCGGCGCTGCGTGAAGTGGAAGCGGATGCGGCCGCGCTAGCACCCGAGGTGCGGCGGGCCGTCGCGCGCGCCCTGCGCTTTGCCCAGGTTTGCCTGCCGCGTGGACGGCTGCCGGTGCGGCGCGTGGCGCGCTTCGAGCCGTCGAGCACGCTTTTGATCGAACGGGTCGCGCAGCTTCACTTGGAGCTGACCGAGTCGGTGTCCGGGAACAAGCAAGCTACTTTGCTGGGTGTGATCGACGCCACCTGCTCGCCGGGTGGGGCGCGGCTGCTGCGGCGCCGCTTGCTCGCTCCGCTCACCGACGTGGCGCGCATTCGCCGTCGACACGATCAGGTGGAGCTATTCGTCGTCCACGCTCGCTTGCGCGAGGCCTTGCGCGTTTCACTCGACAATCTGGGAGATCTGGAGCGATTGAGCGTGCGCGCGTCGCTTGGCGAAGCCACGCCGCGCGACTTGGGTGGCCTGCGCGACGGTCTGCTGGCAGCGGCTTCGGCCGTGGCCGTCTTGGGCGAGCTGCGCGACCACGAGTTGCGCGAAGTGTTGGGCCTGACCGGCGAACCGATCGATACATTGCCCGAGCTGGCGCACGAACTCGGCGCGGCCTTGGTCGAGAGGCCTTCGCCACTCGGCAAGCAAGGCGAGATCTTCCGGCCCGAGTTCGACGCCGAGCTGTGCGAGCTGGACGGCCTGCGCCGCACCGGCACCGAGCGCATGGTCGAGCTCGAAAGCCGGCTGCGCGAGAGCACCGGCATCACCACGCTACGTATCCGATTTACTCGTGTTTTTGGCTGGTACATCGAGGTCAGTCGCAGCAAGTCCGGTAGCGTTCCGCCCGAATTTCGACGCAAGCAGACGGTGGCTACCGGCGAGCGCTACTCGCTGCCCGAGGTCGACGAGCTGGCCGACAAGATCAGCCATGCCGAGGAACGTCACCGTGAGCGCGAGCTCTCGCTGCTGGCCGAGCTGGTCCAGCTGGCAGGCAAGTCGGCTCCGCGCATCGCACAGTTGTCGGAGCGGCTCTCGGGCTGGGACGTCGCGGCGGGGTTGGCCGACATCGCGCATCGTCACGACTACGTGCGGCCCAAAGTCGACGATTCGGACGTGTTGTCGCTGCGCGACGCACGCCACCCGGTCGTGGAAAGAATCTCGGCGCGCGGCAAGTTCGTGCCCAACGACGTCGAGCTGGATCTGTCGGCTGAACGACTGTGGCTCGTCACCGGCCCGAACATGGCCGGCAAGAGCACGTTGCTGCGCCAGGTAGCTTTGTGCGCGATCTTGGCCCAGATGGGCAGCTTCGTGCCCGCGCGCGCAGCACGTATCGGCGTCGTCGATCGCGTACTGTCGCGCGTCGGCGCCAGCGACAACCTCTCGGCCGGTGACAGCACCTTCATGGTCGAAATGCGCGAGACCGCTGAAATTTTGCGGTCCGCGACGCGTCGCTCGCTGGTGATTCTGGACGAGATTGGTCGCGGTACGAGCACGTTCGACGGCTTGTCGATCGCGTGGGCGGTGGCCGAATACCTGGATGAGGTCGTGGGCTGCCGCGCGCTGTTCGCCACGCACTACCACGAGCTGGTCAGCCTGGCGGAGCAGAGCGCGCACGTCGGGAGCTACAGCGTGAGTGCGCGCGAGCAGAACGACGACGTGGTGTTCTTGCATCGACTCGTGCCGGGCGCCGCCAATCGCAGCTACGGCGTGGCGGTCGCGAAGTTGGCAGGATTACCCGAGCCGGTGCTAGCGCGAGCGCGAGCGCTGCTCGTGATTTTGGAGCGCAAAGACGACGGCGGCACCGAGCGTCGCGCCAAAGCCGGCAAGGCGCCGCAGCTCTCGCTGTTCGGCGCGCGCTCGGCCGAGTCGCGCAGCCAGATCGAGCTCGTAGAGACCTTGCGCGCGCTCGATCTCGATCGGCTGACCGGGCTCGAAGCGCTTAGCCTGCTTCAGCGCTTGAAGTCCAAACTCTAAGCCACGCTCAGCGTGCCGCGATCCAGAGCCGGCCGCCGGTCTTGGTCGCGTCGCCGATGCGGGCAGTGTTCTGGGGCAACCAACCAAACTCGACGCTGCTGAATTTTTCGAGCGGTCGCACTCGCACGCGTAGATCCGGGTTCGCACGATTGACGAAGCCGCCCAAGTTGTTGATGACCTCGTTCATCGCGTCGAGGATATCGGCGCTGGGCTCGGCCTTGGCCTGCTCTTCGATCGCCGCTGCCGGAAACCCGAGTAAGCGTCCGCCGAGCTCCACGCCCGCGCGCAGGTCCAGCAAGATTGCGCCGACTTCTTGGTCGCTCGAGTCGACGATGCGCGACACGTAGAAAGCGTCTAAGTCCTTGGGTAGGTTGCCCTTCTCGTGGCGCAGCTCGGCGTCGACACCGAGCAGCTGCTTCAAGCAGGTGGCAATGTCGGCATGCATCGGCATCGCCAGGGCGGCTTTGACGGGCGCTGCCGCTTCGATGGGGCTTGGCGCGACGGGCGCGACGGGCGCGATGGGTGCGACGGGCGCGGCCTGCGTGCGGGCTTCGCCGAGCTGGCCCAAGGGTCCGGCGGGAGCCGGCGCGAGCGGCTGCGGCGCGATGCTGGCAGTTGCGGCTGGCGGTGCGGCGCTGTGCGCGCGAGCGGCGGGACGCATCGAGGTTGCAGTGAGCTCGTGCCGTGCGGCGCCACGCAGCGCTGGACGGCCATAATCAGCCGACGGCATTTGCAGCGCGCGCCGTTCCAGGTTGGCCATCCGCCCGCGCAGCGCTTCGTGCAGGGCGCGCATCGTGGTCAGCTCGACGCGCAGTTCAGCGACCATTGTCAGCAGGGCAGCGTTACCGCTGCTGCCAGCGTCGCTGGTCGAGTCGTCTTGTTGCTGGATCCAGTGTTCGCCGTCCAGCTCGAACGCTCGGTCGGTGCCGTCATCGTCACCGATTAACAGGTCGAGCGCCTCGCGCACGAGCGAGGGTGCGCAGCGCTCTTTGAGATGCCGAACCACGCTGTCGGTGCCGTTCACGCGGCGTCGTTCGGGACGCAATACATGCTGGTCGATCGCGACGAGTCGCGTGACCTCGAGCGTCCAATTGCCGCGCTTGCGTAGCAGACGCAGTGGCTCGTTCAGTTCGTTCATCACTCGTTCGTGCTCCTCACGACCGGTTCAACGGCAGACTCGTGCACAGGCTTTAAGCGCTTCTCGAATCCAGGACACGATTCCTGAAACTCGGACGCTCTGGCGACGAATCTAGCGAGTTTTGTGCTGGTTTGATCGTTGGTTCGCCGATTGCAATGCGGCTCGGTGGAGCGCGGCTGCGTTGCGCGCGCTCCCACATGACTAAACCCCATCCTTCCTCGTTCATGAGCCAACTGGTTAGCGCAATGACCCAACTGAGCGCGCGACTACCGAGCTTTCCGTGTCGGGTGCTTGCCTACCGTGAGTCCGTACCTACTGGCCTGTGCGGTAGCTACGTGAGTCTGTCTGGGCAGAAGACGGAGCATATCATCGGCCTCCTCTCCCACCCGCTCGGGTGGGAGACCTTGAGCCGATCGCTGGACCACGACCTGCCGCTTGCGGAGTCGCGCGGCCTCGTCGAGGGCGCCTGCGAAATGGCCAAGATCGTCGCCGATACGTTCCGATCGCGCCTGCCGGAGGTGTCGGCATCGGTGGTCGGTTTGCCGCTGTTCGCCGAAGGCATGGTCAGCAGCGGTCGTCGGACGGAGCTGCAGGCGGCGGACATCGCGCTCGGCGGCAGCTTGGTGTTGATGGTGCTTTTTAGCCGGTCGCATGAAGCGCGCCCGGCGGTGCGGAGCTCAAGCTCCCCGATCACTGGAGGAGCGGCGTGATGACTACCTTGGGAAAAACACTGATGCGAATACGACTCGATAGCCCTGTCCGAATTCTGCGAAATGCGGCAAGTTTGACGCTATTTTCAAGCTGCCTCACCGCGGTCGCTTGGGCCGCTCCCAGCGCCAAACCAGCGCTGGGCCCACCCACTGCTGCGCCGCAACCCGCGGCCAAGCCTGCCGCACCCAAGGCCGCGACGCCTGCCACCACCAAGGTCGCCGCGCCCGTGGTCGCTGCCAAGCCCCCGGTAGCGGCGGTGACCATTGCGCCCAAGCCGCACGCAAAGCCAACCGCGCCCGCCGCCCGCTCAACCGCGGCCGAGCCAGCAGCCAGCAAGGACGAAGTCGTCGCGCTGCGCGCCGAAGTGAAAGCGCTGCGCGACGACCTAAACCACGTGGTTGGCGCTCCCGCCGCAGCGCCGAGCCCCGAACGCGAGCAGCTAACGAGCGATCTGGCCGAGGAGCAAAAGAAGCTCACGGCGATCCAAGCAGCGGTCGACGGTGGCCTGGATCGCGCGGCGGTCGTGGAGTCGATCACGCGCGCCGAAGCTCGCATCGCAGAGCTCCAGACCGACCTGGCGAAGCTTCCAGTCGAAGAAGCTCCGCCGGCGCGTTCGCTGTACGAAGTCTCGACTGAGGTCGAGAAGTTGCACACGGCAGTCGCGCCGCCAGCCGAGGCCGCGAGCGTGGTTGCCGCTTCGACTCCGCTTAAGCCGTTGATCGACGCCAAGCCTCCGGCCGGTGGCGAAATAATGGAAAAAATGGGCCTGTTGCCGCTAGAATTTACGGCTTTTGGCGATTTCTTCTACCGCTTCGAACGCCCCGGTAGTGACGACTTTCACGTCGGCGCAGTGGAGCTCGACGCATCGCTGAAGCTGACGCCGTACGTGAACGTCTCAACGGCGATCGTCTTCGACGGTGCCGAGGACGCATTCGGTCTCGGCGCTTTCGTGATCGACTGCGGCATCGTGGGTGACGGCGATGGCTACGTTCTGAAGAGCAACCAAGTTTCTAAGTCTGGCGTGTCGTTCGGACGTTTCGACGTGCCGTTTGGTATCGCCTATCTGCAGTATCCTTCGGTCGAAAATCGCCTGGTCACGCTGCCGCAGGCCGTGCAGCTCACGCACGGCGGCTGGAACGACATCGGTGCTCAGGGCTACGCCGTCGGCGAGCATTGGACGGCGGTCGGCTACGTCGTGAACGGCCCGGAGCACCCGGTTAGTGCGGACGCTACCGCGCCGTCGCGCACTGCGGCTGGCGTGCGCCTCAGCGGCAAAGTCGATGATTTGTTCGAGATCGGCGGCTCCGGAGCCCTTGATTTCGCTGCCAAGGGGCCGGCTATGGCGTTCGTCGGTGGCGACGTTTCGACCACGTTCGGACCGCTCGATGTGCGCGGTGAATACCTGCTGAAGCACGTCAAAGCGCCAGGCGTTGCCGAGCTCACGCATGGTGTCTACGCGCAGGCGCTTTTGAAGGTCGATCCGGCGTTCCTGATCGCGCGCTACGACACCGTGCTCGAAGGCTCGGCGACGGTTGATCGGCGCCTCGCGGGCGGTGGAGGCGTGGAGATCTTCCCGCAGGGTGAGGTGCGGGCGGTCTACGAGCAGAGCCTCGACAGCGACATTCGCACGGTGACTTTGCAGCTCGTTGGCGGCAGCAGCTTCCAGCCGACGGGTCTGCGTCGCTGAGCCGGACGCTGAAAGCCGAGAACTACATGCACTTACTCGCAGAATCCAGGATCCGGGAAGCAGGCGTCCAGTCGCCAGGACTCGATTTGCTCTCGCGTGGCATCCAAACCGCAATTTCCGCCGAAAACCCAGCCGAGCCCTCGATGGACCGGCGATTGCAATCTTGCAACTCAGCATTTCGAAAACAAGAAGGCCGTCCATGAAGTCAATCACTCTCCTCCAGAAACTCCTGACCCTCTGCGGGTTCGCGATCCTGATGACCGGGGTCCTCGGTTGGTCGGCCGTGCGCAACCTAGCGTCCGTCGCCGACGCGGCCAGCCGCATCAGATCCATGAACGTGACCCAGCGCGCGCAGATGGACGCGGACATGATGCACGACGGTATTCGCGCCGATGTGCTGTTGATCAATCTCGCCGTCACCAAGAACGACGCTGACCTGCGCAAGGACGGCGTTGACGGCATCCGCGAACACGTTGCTCGTTTCCGCGAGAGCATGAAGACGGCCGGCGCCGATTCGGATCCGAACAACCAGCGTGCAGTACGCGAAGTGTTGCCAGCGGTGGAGCACTATCTGCAGGTCGCAGACTCGTTTGGTAACGCGCGGGCTGGTGAGGAGTTGCCGCCGCTGGACTCTTTCTTGAAGCAGTTCAGCGAGCTCGAGGTGGGCATGGGGAAGTTCGGTGACCAGATCGCTGCCACGAGCAAATCGGTCGACGAGCAGGCTCAGGCTCAAGAGAGCAGCGCCACTCGGAGCATCATTTGGGTCGCGTTGGGCGGCAGCGCGCTACTCGTCGTGCTGTCGGCGTTGGTGGTGGCCTCAATTCGTCGCCCACTGAACGTGATCGCTGCCGTCGCGCGCGGCATCTCACGGGGTGACCTGTCTCAAAACCTCGAACGCGAGAGTGATGACGAGGTTGGTGATGTAGCGCTGGCGCTGGTCGAGATGAGGACTAGCCTCCAACGTCTGGTCAAGACCGAGCAGACGGTGATCGAAGCCGCGCGCCAAGGTCGCTTGTCCGAACGCGGCTCGGCCGACGGCTTGCAGGGCGTGTTCTCGGAGCTGGTCAGCGGCATGAACGAGCTGTTGGCGGCTGCGAACGCTCCGATTCAAGAGGCGAAAGACGTGCTGTCGCGCGCCGAAAACCGCGATCTGACGGCGCGGATGCGCGGCCAGTACGCCGGCGATTTCGACTTGATCAAGGTTGCGACGAACGGCGCGCTGGACACGCTCGAACGCGCGCTCAGCGAGGTGCAGACGGTCGCCGACCAGGTTGCGGCCGCGGCCGGCCAGATCACCGGCGCCTCGTCACAGATGGCGCGTGGTGCCTCGTCGCAAGCTGCCTCCATCGAAGAGGTACTGAGCACGCTCGAAGAGATCACCTCGATGAGCAAGCAGAACGCCTCAAACGCGCAGGAGTCACGCAGCCACGCTCAGGGTGCGACCACGATGGCCGACCAAGGCTCGGCCAGCATGGGCCGCTTGTCGAGCGCCGTGGAGAGCATCAAAGGTGCGGCCGACGAGACCGCCAAGATCATCAAGACGATCGACGAAATCGCGTTCCAGACCAACTTGCTCGCGCTGAACGCTGCTGTCGAAGCCGCACGCGCTGGCGACGCGGGTCGCGGCTTCGCGGTGGTGGCCGAGGAAGTGCGCTCGCTCGCGATGCGCAGCGCCGAAGCCGCCAAGAACACGACGCAGGTCATCGAACGCTCGTTGAAGAAGGCCGAAGAAGGCGTGATCATCAACAAGGAAGCCAGCCTCGCCTTCGAAGCCATCGGTAAGCAAGTCAAGAAGGTCGTCGAAGTCATCTCCGAGATCGCCGAGTCGTCGCAGCAACAGCACGACAGCGTGGCGCGCATCAACAAGGGCGTCGACACGGTGTCGCGCGAAACGCAGCAGAGCGCTGCCGCCACCGAAGAGACCGCCAGCGCCGCCGAACAGCTGGCGGCACAGGCCGAGAACATGCGCACGCTGACGTCGCAGTTCCGTCTCGGTCAGTCCGCGCCGGCTGCTTACTCGCCGAAGCCGGCTTCGCGACAACGCGCCGGCGCGCGGCCTGCCGCGGTGCGGCCGCCAGCCTTGCCCAAGGCGCGTCCCACGGCCAGCAACGGCCACGCCAATGGCAACGGCCACGGCCACGGCAACGGCCACGCCAACGGCCGTGACCTGATCCCGTTCGACGACGACGACAACGCGGTCATCGGCACGTTCTGAGCTCCACTACCAAGCATCAACCCATGAACAAGCAAGCCACGCCGCAAAAGCTCGACCTCGGTGAGATCGCTGCGCGTTTGATGCAGGCCTCGGCTGACGAAATCGAAGCACTGACCGAGCTGCGTGACGCGCTCGGTCAATGCGCCGACGAATCAGGCTCGACGGCCGCGCCGTCGGTGAAGAAGCTGGTCACGGCCGCCAAAGCCAAGCTCGACGGCCTGCTGTCGGGTGAGGCTGGCGACGCCGAACAGGCGCTGGCGGCCGCGATTCGCCTGACTTGCTTGGCGACCTCACCGGAGGCCGTCCCGAGCCCGGCCGTCGGCGAACCCGAGCTGGATTGGAGTGAAGAGGCCGCGATGCTCGAAGCGGCGAGCGTTTCGGCCCCGTCGCTCCGCCCCGGCAAGCCGACGCTGTTGCCGGCCGATCCCGATCTCGATCTGATCGGCGAGTTCATGACCGAGGCCAACGAACACGTGGTCAACGCCGAAGCGGCGTTGCTCACGCTCGAAGAGCGGCCGGACGATGCCGCCGCGGTCAATACGGTGTTCCGCGCGTTTCACACCGTGAAGGGCGTCTCGTCGATGCTCGGCATGACCGCGTTGGCGGAGCTGGCGCATCACGCCGAGTCACTCTTGGCGCGGATCCGCGACGGCGAAATCCAATGCACCGGCGTGTACGCAAACTTGTGCCTGCGCGGCATCGACCTGCTGAAGGAGACACTGGCTGCAGTGTCGGCACAGCTCAAAGGCCAAGACGCCAAGTTGCCGACTGGCTACGCCGAGTTGGTCCGCGAGCTGCAGAATCCCGACGCGGCGGCGCAGCAGGCGGCGTTGCCCGCTCCGCCTGCGTTTGCGGCCACGGCACCGGTCGCGGCCGCAGCACCCGTTGCGGTTGCGGCACCGGTCGCGGTTGCGGCAGCAGTACCCGCGCTGACGCCGACGCCCACGGCAGCCGTCGCGGCGGCGCCAGTATCTGCGCCGGCGCCTGCGGCTGCGCCCGCGCCTGCCGTGGCCCGCCCGGCCGCCGATGCGGCCGCAGGCGGCGACGAGAGCTCCGTTCGCGTTCGCACCGACCGCCTCGACCGCTTGATCGACATGGTCGGCGAGCTGGTGATCGCGCATTCGATGCTGGCCGCTGACCCGCGTACCGAGGTGTCGCGCGATCCGGAGCTGTCGCGCAAAGTCGGTCACGCCGGCAAGATCGTGCGCGAGCTGCAGGATATGTCGATGTCGCTCAGGATGGTGCCGCTGCGACCGACGTTCCAGAAATTGACGCGGATCGTTCGCGACGTCGCCAAGAAGAGCGACAAGCTGATCCAATTCGTCAGCACGGGCGACGATACCGAGATCGACCGCAACATGGTCGATGTCATCGCCGAGCCGTTGATCCACATGGTCCGCAACGCGGCCGATCACGGCATCGAGTCGACCGCGGCGCGGATCGCTGCCGGGAAGTCGCCGACCGGGACAGTGCGGCTGGCTGCGTACCACTCGGGCGGCAGCGTCGTGATTGACCTCAGCGACGACGGCGGCGGGCTCGACCGCGACCGGATTCTGGCCAAAGCCACGCAAAAGGGGCTGGTCGACGCGAACAAGAGCCTGTCCGACAACGAGATCTACCAACTGATCTTCCTGCCTGGTTTCTCGACCACCGAGAACGTAACCGACATTTCCGGGCGCGGCGTCGGCATGGACGTCGTGCGACGCAACATCGAGCAGCTCAAGGGGCGGATCGAGATCACGTCCGAGCGCGGCAAAGGTACCGTGTTCTCGATTCGCCTGCCGCTCACACTGGCCATCACCGACGGCATGATCGTTCGTGTTGGTAGCGAGCGCTACATCATCCCAACTGTCAACATTGCGATGAACTTCCGACCCGAGCCGAGCCAAGTCTCGACCGTGGTGGGTCGCGGTGAGGTGATTCTGCTGCGCGGCGAGCTGATTCCCTTGTTCCGGCTGCACCAGCTGTTCAAGGTCGACGGCGCGGTCACCGAAACGACGCGCGGCTTGGTCGTGGTCCTACGTGACGGCGTCGGCTCGTGTGGCCTATTGGTCGACGAGCTGCTCGGTCAGCAGCAGGTCGTCGCCAAATCGCTTGGCGCCGGCATCGGCAAGGTGCCCGCCGTCTCCGGTGGGGCAATCTTGGGTGACGGCCGCGTCGGCCTGATCCTCGACCCCGGCAGCCTCGTCGCGCTCGCCAAAGAATCACGCACCGGGCGGCCGCAGCCCGAAGCCGCCCGCCCCAGCATTTCGCCCCAACCCCAGACGATGGTGCAAGCATGAGCTCACAAATCTCGACCGCCGACCAAAGCGCCGCATTGAGCGGCAAATACCTAACCTTCTTCCTCGGCAGCGAGGAGTACGGCATCGCGATCCTGAAGGTTCGCGAGATCATCGGTATCGTGCCGGTCACGCCGGTACCGGGGACGCCGTCGTTCATGCAGGGCGTGATCAACCTGCGCGGCAAGATCATCCCGGTCATCGATCTGCGCGCCAAGTTCGGCATGCCGACGCAGGCGGCGACCCGCGAGACCTGCATCATCGTCGTCCGTCGGCTCGATCTCGAGCTCGGGATCGTGGTCGACGCGGTGTCGGAGGTCAGGAACGTTGCGGCCGCCGAAACCGACGCGATGCTCGACTTGGGCGGCGAGATCTCCGCCGAGTACTTCCTCGGTATCTCCAAGGCCGACGGCAAAGTCCGGCTCTTGCTCGATATCGACCGCATCCTGTCGACTGAAGACGTCATCGAGCTTTCACGGCGTTGAGCATGAGCGGCACTCCTCATCTCTCAGCCGCGTCCTTCTCGGCGATCCGCGAGTTGATCTTCACGGTCGCCGGCATCTCGATGACCGAGGAAAAAGCAGAGCTGGTCAAGGCTCGGCTGGCCAAGCGCCTGCGCGAGCTGAAGATCGCTGGCTACGAGGAGTACCTCGACCGGATCCAGACCGACCGCGTCGAGCTTTCGAACATGGTCGACGTGCTGACGACCAACAAAACTAGCTTCTTTCGCGAACAACAGCACTTCGATTACTTGGTCGAGAACGTCTTCCCGGCGTGGCGCGCCGAGCGGCAACCGCGACAGATCTGGAGCGCGGGCTGCTCCAGCGGCGAGGAGCCTTACACGCTCGGTATGCTGCTGCGTGAGCACCTGCCGCAACTCGACGTGCGGATTCTGGCGACGGATTTGTCCACGCGCGTGCTGGGGCGAGCCAAGGCGGCGCGCTACGCGGCGGCCACGGTCGAAGACATTCCGCAGCGCCTGCGCACCAAGTACTTGCGTCGCACCGTCGAGGAGGGGCAGATCGGCTACGAAGTGACGTCCGATGTCACGTCACTGGTTTCGTTTGCGCGACTCAATCTGATGGGAGATTGGCCGATGCGCCGTCCGTTCGATCTGATTCTGTGCCGCAACGTGATGATCTATTTCAGCGACGAGACGCGCACCACGCTGGCGTGTCGTTTCGCCGAGCTGTTGGCGCCGGACGCCACGCTGATGATCGGCCACGCCGAAAGCCTGGCCTCGCTGGAACAACCGCTGCAACTGATCGAGCCGGCTATCTACACGCACTGAACCAAGCCATGGCCACCGCAACCGCCGAAAATCTGAACACGTACAACGACGCCACGCGCTCGCGGCGCGTCGTCGGCATTGCCGATATGGCGGTCTCGGCCGATCCGCGCGAGGTGATCGTGACCTACGCCCTCGGCAGCTGCCTCGGGTTGTGCGTGTTCGATCCGGTGGTGCGAGTCGCCGGCATGCTGCACTTGATGCTGCCGCAGGGGTCGCTCTCACCCGAAAAGGCGGCGCAGAATCCGTTGATGTTCGCCGATACCGGCATCCCGAAGCTGTTCTTGGGCAGCTACGCGCTGGGTGCCAAGAAGGAACGGATGATCGTGACCGTGGCGGGCGGGGCGAGCTTCAACATGAACGAAGACGCAGATCTGGCGATCGGGCAGCGCAACATCGCCATGCTGCGCAAGGTGATGTGGAAAAACGGTGTGCTGCTCAAGAAGCACGAACTGGGCGGCGGCGAGCCGCGCAATATGAGCCTCGACGTTCATAGCGGTGAGGTGACCGTCGGCTTCGGCGGCGAAACTCGAATCTTGTTCGAAGGGAGCGCGCCGTGAGCCTACACGTACTCGTCGTTGACGACAGCCCGGTCATGCGAAAAATGGTGATCCGGGTCCTCGGTATGAGCGGCTTGCCGATCGAGAGCGTTCACGAAGCCTGTCAGGGACGTGAGGCGCTCGATGTCCTGGCGCGTGAAGGCAACATCAACCTGGGCTTGTTCGACGTGAACATGCCGGTGCTCAACGGCGAAGAGCTGGTGGTGCAAATTCGCGCCGAGCCAAGGATCGCGGCGTTGCCGGTGATCATGGTGTCCACCGAAGGCAGCGCCGAGCGCATCGAGCGCCTGAAGCGCCTCGGCGCAGCCTTCATTCGTAAACCATTTGGCCCCGAGGCTCTGCTCGACGCCATCATCAGTGCAACCGGAGGATGAGATGAACGCCGAGTGGAAAGCCGCGCTCGCGCGGGCGGTTCGAGAGGTCTTCGAAAACCTGTGCTTCATGCTGCCGAGTCCGAGCAGCGTTTCGATTCCGCCGGAACGGCTCGAGCCAGCCAGCTTGTCACGCGTAATTTTGGCGGTCGATTTTAGCGGCGCCGGTCGCGGCGCGCTGCATCTCACGCTGCCAGATTCGATGATCGCCCCGGTAGCATCTGCCATGCTGGGCGAGGACGGGCCGCTCGAATTGAGCGAGCAGTACGACGCCGTGTGCGAGCTTGCCAACATCGTGTGCGGTAACGTCTTGCCGCTGATCGCCGGCGACCGCGCCGTGTTCGATCTAGCTTCACCGCGGGTGATCGCGACGATGGACACGGATTTGGGCGATAACTTCGACGCTTCGGCGCGCGTGCTGTTGGACGATGGCTTGGTCTGCGCCGCGATTTCGCTCGAGTTCGCGACGGCGCAGGGGGCGGCATGATTCGCGTCCTGGTTGTCGACGATTCGGCGGTCGTGCGTCGCGTGTTGTCGGATGCGTTGTCGGCGGCAGCCGGAATCGAGGTCGTCGGCACGGCCGCCGACCCGTACGCCGCGCGTGAGAAAATCGCCGCGCTGAAGCCGGACGTGCTGACGCTCGACATCGAAATGCCGCGCATGGACGGGCTCACGTTCTTGGAAAAACTGATGGTGGCTCACCCGATGCCGGTGGTGGTCGTCAGCTCGCTCACGCCGACCAGTAGCCCGATGGCGTTTCGGGCGCTCGAGCTGGGTGCCGTCGGCGTGGTGTGTAAACCCGGCTCGCAGTTCTCGATTCCCGACGTCGCGCGCGACATCGTGCACCAAGTGCGCGCCGCCTTTTTGGCCAAGGTGAGGGCGCCATCCGCGCGCCGCGTCGCACCGGAGCGCACCCCGCAAAACTTCGTCACCACGCGAAAGATCCTGGCGATCGGCGCCTCGACGGGCGGGCCGCGCGCGATCGAGGACGTGCTGTCCGCGCTGCCGCCGGCTGGACCGGGCACAGTGATCGTGCAGCACATGCCAGTACAATTCACCGCCGAATTCGCCAAACGCCTGAACGGCCTGTGCTCGATGCGCGTCGCCGAGGCGACCGATGGCGAGGAAGTGCTGGCCGGCAAGGCGCTGATCGCGCCCGGCGGGCGGCACCTGTTGCTGCAACGTGTGGGCGCGACCTACGTCGTGCGTTTGAAGGACATGCCAGCCGTCAATCACCACCGGCCGAGCGTCGACGTGATGATGCACTCTGTCGCGAAAGCTGCCGGCGCAAATGCTGTTGGCGTGATCTTGACTGGGATGGGCAGCGACGGCGCCAAGGGCCTGCTCGCGATGCGTCAAGCGGGTGCGCACACGATCGCCCAGGATGAAGAGACGTCGATCGTCTACGGCATGCCCAAGGAAGCCGCGGCGCAGGGCGGCGCGATCGAGATTCTGCCGCTCGAACGCATCGCGCGCGCGGCTTGTGCGGCGGTCGCCAACTGAGGTGGTTTTCGCGGCGGGGCGGCGGTCGCTCGCTCGCTGCGACCGCTGCAACCTTCACGTGGTATCAGCCGCCAGCCGCTCGCAGGCCGTACTTCTTGAGCTTGGCGTACAACGAGCTACGCGACAACGCCAAGATGCGCGCGGCGTCGTCGACCTTGCCACCGGCGCGCCCCAGCACTTCGGCGATGTGACGGCGCTCGGCGTCGTCCAGCGTTTGTGCCTGATCGCCCAACACTCGCATGACGCCTGACTCGGGCTCCAAGCTGCGATCGAAGCGCAGGGCGTCGCGATCGAGCACGGGGCCCTTGCAGAACAACAGCGCCCGCTCCAGCACGTTGCGCAGCTCGCGCACGTTGCCGGGCCAGCGGTACTGTTCCAAGATTTCGGCGGCGTCTTCGCCGAGCTCGGGCGCCGTGCGGCCGCGTCGGCGGCACAGATCATTCAGCACCGTCAGCGCAACCGTGCGAATGTCTTCGCGGCGCTCGCGCAACGGCGGAATGTCGAGCGTGAGCGTGTTGATGCGGAACAACAGATCTTCTCGGAAGCGATCTTCCTTCACCATGCCCGACAAGTTGCGATGCGTCGCTGCCAGCAGACGCACGTCGCTGCTGCGCGTCGCCAGCTCGCCGACCCGACGAAACGTACCTTCCTCGAGCGCTTTGAGAAGTTTGGGTTGGACCGCCAAGTCCAGATCACCGAGCTCGTCGAGAAACAGCGTGCCCTTGTGAGCGACCTCGATTAGGCCAGGTTTGCTGGTCACCGCGCCGGTGAACGCGCCGCGTTGATGGCCAAATAGCTCGGATTCTGCCAGCTCGCGCGAAAGGCCGGCGCAGTTCAAATCTACGAGCGGCTCGCACTTGCGCGCGCTGTTCTCGTGAATCCAGCGCGCCAGCACGCCCTTGCCGCTGCCGGTTTCGCCCAAGATCAGCACTGGGACATCCGACTCGATCGCGGCGCTGGCCATTTCTTCGAGCCGGCGTACCGCGCGGCTCTTGCCCAAGAACGGCATCGGTGCCGCGCTGGCCACGGCTGCGCTGAACGCACGCTGTCGGCGATCACGCTGCTGCTCGAGCGTGCGACGCACGAGAATTTCCAGCGACTCTAGGTCGACCGGTTTGGTCAAGAAATGCTCGGCGCCGGACTTGATCGCGCGCACAGCCAAGTCGATCGTGCCCAGTCCAGTGAGCACGATCACGGCTTCGCTACTCTCACGTTCGCGGGTCGAGGTCAGCAGATCGAAGGCGGTGCCGTCAGGCAGGTGGTAGTCGACGATCGTGAGGTCCGGCGACTCTTTGGCCTGGAGGTGACGCGCGTCGGCGAGGTTTGCCGCTTCTTGCACGGCGAAGCCACAGCGCCTGAGATAGAGCGCGAGGACGTTTCGCATCTGAACGTCGTCGTCAACGACCAGTACCTTGTCCAAAGTGATTGACTCCTACGTACCCGTGCAGGCCCTCGGCGCCCTTTCGGGCGAGTTAACAACCATACGCACCCTTGGGCTTGAAATGAAGCCCGCGCCGCGGGTGCTGGTTCGGAAACTGTCGGCGAAAGTCGCGCAGTTGCGACAAAAGACCTTAAGTTGAGCGCGTTATCGCCGTTTTTGAGCGGACATGACTCCGGATATCAAATCCAGCTGTCTCGACGCACTCACGGAGTCGGCGAGCGAGCTTACGGCCACGGTTTTCGGCGGCGCGCCATTCGTGGCGCTGGCCGAGTCCACGGAGCCG
Source organism: Polyangiales bacterium (assembly GCA_038252755.1). GTDB lineage: Bacteria > Myxococcota_A > Polyangia > Polyangiales > Polyangiaceae > PMG-095. Next base: position 36,328 of record JBBSAB010000068.1, read on the forward strand.
GCGGCCGGTCACGGCGCCTATTTGGGGCTGGTTGCCGCCGATGAGCCGATCCAAGTCGGGATATTGGTCGATGCTGGCGGCTGCCAGCTACTGGCCAAGTTGCTACTCGGCATGGAGCCCACCGATGATGACTTGCCGCAGTCGGACGTAAGCGACGCGATGTGCGAAATCATCAACATCGTGGCTGGTGGCCTGAAGCGTCGCGTGAGCGAGCGGATCAAGGTCACGATGGGTCTACCGATTTTCGTCGCCGGCCATCCGCTGCCGAATCAGCAACAAGAAGTCGACGTGCGCGCTCTGCAGATCGCAACCGTGCCGGTCAGTTTGCTGTTGCTAACCCAAAAGCAGCACGCCACGCCGGTCTCGCGCAGCGGCGTCACGATTCAAACTGCGGGCAGGGCGCCCGCCAAGGAAAACAGCGCATGAGTAAGACGATCTTGGTGGTGGACGACAGCAAGGCAATGCGCCTGATCGTGAGGCGCACGCTGCGCCAGGCTGGCTTCGGTGAATACGAAGTCGAGGAAGCAGCCAACGGCCTCGAGGCGCTGGAGCGGATTGGGCAAGCGGTGCCGGCGCTAGTCGTTTCCGACTGGAACATGCCGGAGATGAACGGCATCGAGCTGTTGAAAGAGCTGAACGCGCGCAAGGTGAGCGTGCGCTTCGGCTTCGTCACGACCGAAGGCACGCCAGACATGCGGGCGATGGCCGACGAAGCCGGTGCGTTGTTCCTGATTGCCAAGCCTTTCACGCCCGAGCAATTCGAATCGGCGCTGCGCCCGATCCTGTCGTAGCCTCGCGCGTTGAAGCTAGAGTAACGTGGTCGAGATCATGGCGCCGTTCGAGAACTTGAGGCTCGCTGCGGAGCACGATGAGGCTGCTCTCGAGCAGCTGCAATCGATCTTCGAGCACCTCGCTGACGGCGTCTTTCTCGTTAAAGTCCTGCCCGGTCCCACGTTCGCGTTCGAGGCCTTCAATCGCCAGACCGCCGAGTGGCTTGGGCTCTCGAGCGAGGCCGTGCGCGGTCGCAGCTTGGCGGAGGTCGTGCCGCCTTCGGAGGTGACGCGGATCGAGGTGTACTACCGCCGTTGCGTCGAGACTCGCGAGCCGCAGCGGTACGAAGAGATCCCGACGGCGTTGCGGCCGGATATGGTGGTTCAAACCACGCTGATTCCGATGTGTGACAAGCACAGGGGCGTCACGCGCATCGTGGGTGTATCGCGCGACTTGACTGAACAGAAACGCTCGGCGCGTGCCTTGCTCGAGTCGCAAGAGATGTTCGCTAAGGCCTTCCGACACGGGCCGTACGCGATGCTGATCCTGCGCTTGTCGGATGGCTTGTACGTGGACGTGAACGCGGCGTTCGAACAGCTGTTCGAATGTACTCGCGAAGAAGTGGTCGGCAACCTGTCAGCCACGCTGTCGATTTGGCCGAATCCGGACGACCGCCGACGGCTCGTCGACGAAGTGCGAGCCGGTGGCGGTGTTCGCGATTTCGCGGCGCATCTGCGCACGTTCGAGGGCAATGAACGCGATGTGCTGTTTTCGAGCGACGAGGTCGTGCTCGGGGGTGAGCCACACCTAATCGCAACCGTACGCGACGTGACGAAGACGCTCGCCACGGAACGCGCCAAAGCCGAGCTCGAAGCGCAGCTTCGCCAGGCGCAGAAGCTCGAGGCGCTCGGTACGCTGGCTGGCGGTATAGCCCACGATTTTAATAATATTTTGGGCGCGATGGTGGCGTTCATCGATCTGATTCGGATCGACGTGAACGATCGCATGAGCGTGTTGGATCACGTTGGTGAGCTGAAGAAGGCGGCGCATCGCGCGCGTGACCTGGTGCAGCAGATCTTGACCTTCAGCCGCACGCAGAAGCCGAGTCGCAGCGTGACCAAGGTCGAGCTGGCGGTGCGCGAGGCATTGAAGCTGCTGCGCTCGTCGGTGCCCAGCTCGGTCGTGATGAAATCGTCGTTCGACGCTCAGGCGCCGCTCGTGCTCGCGGATGCTTCGCAGGTTCACCAGGTGGTGATGAATCTGGGCACCAACGCCGCCCACGCCATGCGTGAGCGCGGCGGTGAGCTGACGCTGAACGTCAGTCTGGCGGTCGTCGACGAAGAGCTGGTACGGCGGCGTCCGGATCTGCGGCCTGGGCGCTACGCGCGGATCGCCGTGACCGACTCCGGCCACGGTATGGATGACGCGACGTTGAAGCGGATTTTCGAGCCTTTCTTCACGACCAAGAAGCAAGGCGACGGGACCGGTCTCGGGCTGGCGGTGGTCCACGGCATCGTGCGAGATCACGAGGGAGCGATCGCCGTCGAGAGCCAGGTCGGGGCTGGCACCAGTGTCGAAGTATTTCTGCCGGAGCATCTCGGTGAACCGAGCAATGTCCAGCTGTCGCCGAGCGCTCTGCCGCGCGGCCACGGTGAGCAGCTGTTGGTCGTCGACGACGAGGAAGCGCTGTGCGTCTCGCTCACACACTTGCTGACGCGGCTTGGCTACCGAGTGATCGCCAAAACGCAGCCAGAGGCGGCGCTGGAGTTGTTTCGCCAGGCGCCGGAGGACTTCGCGCTCGTGCTCACGGATCTGACGATGCCGGGCATGACCGGCCTGCTGTTGACGCAAGAGGTGCTGCGGATCCAGCCGAGCGCGCGCGTCGTGTTGATGAGCGGCTTCAGCGGAACCTGGACACGTGCGTCGGTTCGCACGCTCGGCTTAATCGACATGCTGCTCAAGCCGCTCAGCGCCGCGGCGTTGGCCGAAGGCGTGGCGCGGGCGCTCGGCGAGCCGCGTTAACGTCCAGGATCTGCGACCAAGTCCGAGATTCCGGACCTGTGACAGCGCGGCAATTTCGGCCAAGTCCCCGAAAATATTCGATAAGCAGTCGCTGCCCATCAGCCTGCGGCATGGCTCGCCGGTTGCATTGCATAGGCGCGATGCCGCATTTGTTCGACGCCCTCAATGACCTGGCGGATCTGGCGTTGGGCTGTGCGAATTGCAATGTCGAGAAGCCCAACGACTCGCAGTCTTCGTCGGACGCACCGGCTCCCTGCATGGGCGGCCTCGTCCACCTGTCTGGCGAGGTATCTGGCAAGACCGAAACGATGCACGTTGGCGTGTTCGCCTCGCCGGAGCACTGTCATGCGCTGGCGCGCTGTCTGTTGGGCAAAAAGGGCAGCTCGCAGCTGCCGGACTCGCTGGTGCGCGGGGCGATGTGTGAGCTGGCCTACCTGCTCGCCGGCGGCGTCAAGCGTCGTCTGCTGAGCCTCGGACTCCAGACCGCCGTCGGTCAGCCGTCGTTCTTCGAGACCATCGCCGACGCCCGACACGGTTGGCAGCGGCGCACGCTGGACGTGAGGCTAGACGCGATCCGGGCGACGCTCGTGTGCGTCACCCGAACCGACCGCTTGGCCCTGCTCTGAGCGCGGGCTTGTCGACGGAGCGGCGCGTTAGCGCTGGATCCGCGCTGAGCCGCCCTTGGCGAACGCGCGAACCTGCTCGACGGTTGCCATCGTGGTGTCGCCGGGGAAGGTGGTGAGCAAGGCGCCGTGCGCCCAACCCAGGTTGACGGCTGCTTGCGGCGTTTCGCCGTTGAGCAGACCGTAGATGAAGCCGGCGGCAAAACCGTCACCGCCGCCCACGCGGTCGATCACGTTCAGCTCGCACTTGGGCGACTGGTACGTCTTGCCCTCGAGCCAGGCGACGGCCGCCCAGGTGTGATGATTGGTGCTGTGCACCTCGCGCAACGTGGTGGCGACGCCCTTCACGTTCGGGTGCTTGGCGACGACCTTCTCGATCATCGCGAAGAACGCCGACGGATCGAGCTTCGACTGCGCGTGGACGTCTTGGCCGGTGATGCCGATGCCCTTTTGTAGGTCTTCTTCGTTGCCGACCAGAATGTCGACGTGCTCGACGATGCGGCTGATGACCTCGACTGCCTTCTTCTCGCCGCCCCAGACGTTCCACAGCTTGGCGCGGAAGTTGAGGTCGAAGCTGGTGACGGCGCCGGCCTTGTGAGCAGCCTTCATGCCTTCGATGATCAGCTCGCCCGTGCCTTCGGACAGCGCGGCGAAGATGCCGCCGCTGTGAAACCAGCGCACGCCACCGGCGAAGATTTTGTTCCAGTCGACGTCGCCCGGCTTCATCAGCGAAGCGGCCTCGTGGGCGCGGTTGTAGAACACGACCGGCGCGCGCACGCCGTGCCCGCGATCGCTGTACACCGCGGCGATGTTCGGGCCGTTCACACCGTTGTGCTCGAAGTTTTTGTAGAAGGGCGTCACGCCCATCGCGCGCACGCGCTCTTTGACGAGGTCGCCGATCGGGTAGTCGACCATCGCGCTGACGATGCCGGCCTTCATGTTGAAGGCGTCGGACAGGTTGGCCGCGACGTTGAACTCACCGCCGCTGACATGAATCGCGCAGTCCGTCGCTTTGCGGAAGGGGATCACGCCGGGGTCGATGCGGTGGATGAGCGCGCCCAGAGAAACGATGTCGAGAGCGCCGTCGGGACGGATATTCAAGCCTGCCATGGTCGGTATTCCTGTTGGATGTCGCTGAGTCGCGAACTTTGTCGCGAAAAAGTGCCAGCTTACTTACGACGCAAGACCCGCCCGATCAACGCGCGAATTTTTGCTTTAAAGCCCACAGACCCAGGCCTGGGTTGGACACGAAGAAGATTTCTTCGCCATCTGACAGGCGGTGTGTCCCGTCCTTGAGCTGGTCGGGCGCGTAGCGTTGAAGGAGTGGGCGTACGTCTGCCCATTCATAGCCAACCGAGGTGATCTCCTCTCGGGTGAGCCCGCCAGCGGCCCAAGTGACTCTGAAGCGACCTTCGCTGGAGCCATGGATCAGGTGCGCGGCGGCCGACAGCGAGCCTGCGAGCTCCGGATCGCGCTTCACCTGGTCCAGGGTGTGGGGCGTGCCGCGATAACCGTGGCGGCGGATCAGCCGGTCGATACCGGCGTCCTCGCCAAAGCGGCGGACCCCGGGGCCGAGCACGACCAACTCGCCGGCGTCCGCGATCGCCATCCGGGTGCGGTAGATGGCCTTGTTACCGAGCCAGGTGGTCCGGAACTCGTGCGGGTCCAGGTAGACGACGACTTTCGGTAGCGGTTTCTCCAGCAGGTCGAGGTTCAGCTCTTGTACGAGCGGCGCGCCGGCCAGGAAACAGCCCTCGTCGTCACCCGCGTACAGGCCATGGGTTTGGATTTGGCCTTGCGTGTCTTTTTTGCGCACTGTGCACAAGTAGGTGAGCGGCAGGTCCGCGGCGAGCTGCCCGGACATGTAGTTCAAGACGTCGCGCACTGGCGTGTGCGCGCGGCCCATCATCGATTCCATGCCGCAGACCGCGCCCAAGAAGTGCGAACGGTCGATGCTCTCTTTGCCGCCGGTACCGACGAAGACGTTCTTGGAGTGATTGGCGATGCCGATCACCTCGTGCGGTACCAGCTGGCCGATCGAGATCACGCGGTCCCAAGCGCCGCTGCTGATCTCGCGGCTGACTTGGCAGGGCACGGCGTAGTCGAGCTTGCCGTCCGAGACATGGCTCACGAACGAGCTTGGCACTTCGCCGAGCGTGCTCACGCCATCGCGAAAGTCGTGCACCAAGAAGCGGTCGTGCGGGACCCCTGGGAACATACTCGACAGCTCGCTCTGGCTCATCGGCTCGTGCGTGCCGAGCGCCGGCAGTAGCTTGACCTCGGCGTGCGGCGCAAAGCGTCGATACAAGGCTGCGCTGAGCTCGCCGGCGCCGGAGTGCGCGCGCGTCGCGTCGGGCGGCAGGAGCAGCACGCGCTTCGGCGAGCCGAGACCCGCGACCAACTCGTCCAGTAGCCGGTCGACCGTAGCTTGCGTCAGCGGCTGCGTCGCATCCTCGGCTCGGACGCGCACGCTGCCGCGCGGCGCCCCGCGGCGCACTAGCTGCCGCGCAACGCGCTCGACGATCTCCGCGTCAGACAGCTCCGCCGAAAACGCGAACGGCGTTTCGTCGCCTGGCGTCGCTCCGACGTGCACGGTCAGTGTCTGGGGACCGAGTCGACGAGCGAGCCCGCCGGCCAAGCTGGCCTGCCTGGCATCCGAGACACCACTCACGACAATCGCCACGCCCCTTAATACCGCAGCAACCAGGATCGATCGCGAAAACGAGCGCGAAACAACAGGAAGGCGGGAAGTCGGGAAGGCGAGAGGAAGGATTTCTTGGGCTCGCCGGGCCTACGGCCCGCAACCACCGGATTCTTCGGCACGGACGCCAAACGCCACAGGCTACCCACCCCAAAAACTCCCCGCCTCCCCGCCTTCCTCTGAGCATTGGTCTCATTTCGCGATTCGAGCAGCGAGAAAACAGGAAGGCGGGAAGGCGGGAAGATTTCTGTTGTTCGAACAGGCGCCTGAGGCGCAATCGCGTTCCCTCTGCGTCCAGTTGCCAGTACCACCCACCCTAAATCTCGGTCTTCCCGTCTTCCCGCCTTCCTCTGAGCATTGGTCTCATTTGCCAGCTGCCCGCCCGCTCAGCCTGGCTTCTGGTGAGGCTTTCGCGAGGACCGGAGCGGAGCGTACGTGGGTACGTGAGCACCGGACCGGAGCGAAAACGAAGCCAGAAGCCAGGATCA
>JBBSAB010000069.1:0-42539 GCA_038252755.1 Polyangiales bacterium
CTCATTTGCCAGCTGCCCGCCCGCTCAGCCTGGCTTCTGGTGAGGCTTTCGCGAGGACCGGAGCGGAGCGTACGTGGGTACGTGAGCACCGGACCGGAGCGAAAACGAAGCCAGAAGCCAGGATCAGCGGGCGTGGCCACCAGCTGAAATGAGACCAATGGGTGCGCCGGCTCCCTGTTCGCTCGTTCTGGCTTGCGGGTCGCGGGGGACTAGAACAGCCGCTTGCGCTTCGATGAAGCCAAGATCCCTAACATCTCGCGGTATTTCGCGACCGTCCGGCGCGCAATCTTGATGCCCTCGGTCTTCTCGAGCATCTCGACGATTGCCTGATCGCTCACGGGATTGGACTTATCCTCTTCCTCGATCAGCTTCTTGATCGCCTGCTTTACGCTCTCGCTGGCGATGTCCTCGTTGGCAACACGCCGGATACTCGAGTTGAAGAAATACTTCAGCTCGAACAGACCCTGCGGCGTGTGCATGTACTTGTTGGTCGTAACGCGTGAAATCGTGGATTCGTGCATGCCGACCGCCTCGGCCACGTCACGCAGGATCATCGGCTTCAGGAACGAGACGCCCTTCTCGAAAAAATCCCGTTGCTTTTCCACGATGCACTCGGAAACACGAATGATCGTTTTCCTTCGCTGCTCGATCGCGCGAATCAGCCACTGCGCGTTGCGCAGTTTCTCGCCGATGAACTCTTTGGCCGACGGGTCTTTCATCAGCCGCTTGGTCAGCGCCTCGTTGATGAACAACCGTTGCACGCCGCGATCGTTGTCGAGCACGACCAGATCACTGCCATCTTTCAGGACATAAACGTCGGGGGTGATCCCGATCGTGCGGTCGTCTTGATCGGAAAAATTGCGCGCCGGCCGACTCTCGAAATCCTGAATCTCCTTGGCGGCCTCGTACACATCTTCGAGCGTCAGCTTCATCTCGCGCGAGATGGCCTGGTAGTTGTGACGCTCCAGGTGGTGCAGGTGATTCTGGATGATGGTGAGCACCGCCTCACCCTCTTCGTAGCCGGCCGCTTTGGCCTGAATCAGTAAGCATTCGCGCAGATCACGCGCGGCCACGCCGATCGGATCGAAGTTCTGCAGCATCTCGAGCACGAGCGGCGCGTCCTCCGGATTGAGGCCGCTCTCTTCCGACAGCTCGTCGATCGTCAGATCCGGGGTGCGCGTGCCGTCGGGGCGCTCTACCCCAGCCAGATCCAAGTAGCCCTTGTCGTCGAGGTTGCCGATCACCAGCTCGGCGAAGCGGCGCTCAAGCTCGCTGAAGTCGCTCATCTGCAGCTGCCACAGCAGGTGGTCCTGCAGGTTGCGCGGCTTGGTGAGGTTCTGCTCGATTGGCGGCAGCTCGTCGAAACCGCCGCGGCCGCCGCCCGGCGCGGTTTGCAGCGTGCGATTTTCGAGGAATTTCTCCCAGTCGACCTCGCGCGACGCCTTCTCGGTAGTGTTGGCCTCGGAGGTGCGGGAGAAAGCCTCGGGCTCGTCGAGCTTGGACGGCTGGTTTTCCTGGCGGCCGCGCGGCTCATCCCCTCGGCTACGGGCCTCCCCGGCGTCCTCGTCGGACAGTACCGGGTTGTTGTCGAGCTCACGCCCGACCTCCTCAATCAGCTCGAGGCGCGAAAGCTGCAACAAGCGAATGGCCTGCTGCAGCTGAGGTGTCATCACCAGCTGTTGGGACAGGCGTAGCTGTTGCTTGATTTCCATGGGACCCGAGTTGGCACGGGGGCCAACATCGCGAGTGTAAACCAGGTAGCAAGAAACACGCCTTACAAAAAAGCGCGAAGGAGCCTTCCGTTTGTCGCGCGCTTACGCGCTCCCTTGGTGGTCTGGCCTCCGGTTCGCTTCCGCAAGGGCGCCCCGGGGCGCTTTGGCGTGCTGTCGCTAACGAGCGGGCGCTTGGACCGGAATCGACCCTTTGACGTCGTCGAGCGTGACGTGACGAGTCGCGATGTCGATCTGCGCAGCGTCAGCTGTTACCCAGCCACGCCCGCGACTCACCTTCACGCCGCCCTGCAGACGCACGCTGCGCCGCGCCACATCCACTTCGAGCGCGGCGGCTTTGGCTTCGATGCCTTTGAGCCGGACCGTAACGTCGTTGGAACCGCGTGCGTAGCGCACCACCGGCGCCTCGTCGTAACGTACGTCGATCTTCCCGCACTCGACCTCGAGCTCACCGAGCACAGCGTGCACATGGCCCTGCAGCACCGCGGTGCCCTTGGCGATGTCGACGTCGAGGTGATCAGCACGCACGTCGAGCGACTGCCCCTCGACAACCGCCAACGGATCAGCATGCGCGCTCTCAGTGCCGCTGAGCGCAAACGGCGACAGCGCGATGGCCGCGACGAGTGTCCAGCGCTTGATCGCGCTCGGGTGACTCGGTGCCTCTGCCATTCGCTGCATGCCTCTACCTCTCAAGGATAACACTTGCCCGCCCTGGCGCACCCTACAATCGCCCAGGATTTCCGCTGTCGCGGTCTTCGTAGTTTGCGGGTCGCGGTCTTCGTAGTTTGCGGGTCGCGGTCTTCGTAGTTTGCGGGTCGCGGCCCGCAAACGCCGTTTTGGAGCGTCGTGGGCAACTGACCACTGAGACCGTTGCGGGAATATGTCCAGGGCAAGACGAGCGCGTTCGAAACGCTTGCCCCTCGGCTTTACGTCCGCTGAGGACCGGTTCTTCCCCGCATAAGGTGCAGGAGCCGGCCTACCGGCTTGTCGGACTGGCGGACAGCCAGTAGGCTTTCGGCGTGCACAGGCGCTTCGGCGGTGGGCAGACGACCGCATCGCGGATCAAAAGCCTGCTCAGCTACGTCCAGGCCGAGCATGGCCGAGCCCAGGCGGACGCTTTCCTGCTGAGCACGAAACTCGACCGCGATTACCTCGATGACGAAACGCGGCTGGTGCCGGTCGAGCTCTGGCATTCCGCCCTGGTCGCATTTGCCTCCCGCTTCGGCAGAGAAGCCGTGCTGCAAACCGCGCCTCACATGGTCGGCCCGGACAACCTAGGAGCGTGGGCGCACGTGCTGCGCGGCACCGCTGATCCGGGCGGCGCCTACCGACAGCTCGAGCTTCTGGGCGGCGAACAGGGCCGCACCGAACGCTGGCGCACGCTCGAATCAGGCCCCACCTCGTGGCGCGGCAGCATTCGGGTGCGACGCGACGCGCACGAAGAGAGCGACGGGCTGTGCTCGCTCGCGCGCCAAGCCGAGCTTGCCAGTGTGCCGCTGCTGTTCGGTTTGCCGGCGGGACAAGTCGTCGCCGTGCCGAGCCCTGACGGTCCGCAGTCGGACAGCGAAGAGTTCTCGGTCACGTGGCGAGTGCCCGGGCTCTGGCCCGTCGGCGCCGGGCTAGCGCTCGGCGCCGGGGTGGGCGTGACCGCGGCGTCCGCGTCCGAGCTGCTCGAGTTGCCATTCGGCGCTGGAGCGGGTTTGGCGATCGGCTTGGGTTTGGGCCTGTTGGCGATGCACGAATGGCGGCGGCGCATCCAAGGCCGCGCGCATTTGGTGCGTATTCATGCGCTCGAGCGCTCGCAGACGTTGCGCGAGACGCGCGATCGCGGGACGGCCGGCTTTCAGCAAGGCGTGGTCGTGGCTGGGCAATACCGGCTGACCGAGAAGTTGGGCGTCGGCGCGAACGGCACGATTTGGGAGGCCGAACGGTTGAGTGACGGTGGGTTGGTGGCGGTCAAGTTGCTGCGCGCCGCCGTCGCCCACGACACGGTGGCTGCCGATCGACTGCGGCGCGAAGCGGCGGCGCTCGGCTTGGCCTGGCACCCCAACGTCGTCGAAGTGTTCGAAGACGGCTACTTGCCGGACGGCACCTGTTACCTGGTGATGGAGCGGCTGCATGGCGAATCGCTGGCCAATCGCCTGCATCGCGTGGGCCCGCTGCCGCCCAGCACGCTCTTGCCGATGGCGCTGCAAATGTGTGACGCGCTCGGCGCGGTGCACGCCGCCGGCATCGTCCATCGCGACATCAAGCCGAGCAATATCTTCCTGGAATTGCTGCAGGGCGAACAAGGCGCGGAGGTTGATCACGTCAAGCTGCTCGACTTCGGCGTGGCGCGCGTCGAGTGGGCGGAGACGCGCTTGACCAACGCCAACGCTCCGCTCGGTACGCAGGGCTACATGTCGCCCGAGCAGGAACAAGGGCTCGAGATCGACCACCGCAGCGATATCTTTGCGCTCGGCAGCGTGCTCTACGAATGCTTGACCGGTGAGCCGCCGCCGCTCACGCCGGCGTCCCTTTGGACGGGCGAGCGCGGCATGGACAGCGGCGTGCACCGCGCGTCGGTTGACCTGCCGGAAGCCTGGCGCTTGCTGATTCAGCGCGCGATGTCGCCGTTGCCGCAGCAGCGCTACGCCGATTCGCGGGCGATGCGCGAGGCTTTGGTGGCGCTCGGTCGCGAGCCGGACCAAAGCGCCAGCGCCTGACCCGCGCTCACGGCGCGCGATACACGACGTAGTGCTGCTTGCCGCCATCGAACGGCAAGCGTGCGACCACGTGAAAACCTTGTGCGGTCGGGGTCAACGCGGCGCGGCGCTCGACCTCGCGTGCCAGCTGGTCGTCGGGCGGGTACGCGAGCAGCACCAGCGCGTCGACGTTGCGGTGGCGCAAGAGCGCGTCGTCGATGCGTTTGGAGGTGTGCCCGCCGGGCAGCATCGCCACGGCTTCGTCGGTCACGCCGGCCAGATCGACGACCGTAAAGTCCCTGACGGCGCCGACCCAGCCGACGTCGAGCGCCGCGACCACCTTCGCGCCAGCGAGCGGCGCCCGCGCGGCCTCGATCAGCTGCCGGCGATCTGCGCCAACGCCGCGCGCCGCGGGCCCGACGATCGCCGCCACGTAGACCGACATCGCCCCAGCACACGCCAAACGCAGCCAGCTCGCCCACCGCGGCGCGACGCGCCACAGCTCGGCAGCGCCGAGCACGAAGCTCGGCAGCACCGGCACCGCCAGGCGATACAGGCTCATCCAATCGCCGCCCGCCAGCGCCAGCGCCGCGAAGTGCACGAGCCCCGCGACCGCCACGACCCGCGCTACCGGCGCCCCGCGGCGCAAGCTCCACGGCGCCAAACACAGTAGCGGTAGCCCGGTCTGGACGACCGCGTGCAGGGCGTAGCTCATCCCGTGCTCGAGGTCCGAAGGCTTCGCGAACACCGAGAGCGGTGCCGCCCGTCCAAACAACAGCGCCCGCAGCCCTCCAACCAGCGCCACGGCGCCGAGCACCAGCGCGGGCGAAGCCACGGCGCGGCCCAAAGAGGCTCCGGTTTGGAGACGAAAACCGAGCCGCACGCAGGCGCACCACGGCGCCATCTCCGGCCGCAGCCCAGCCGCCAGCGCCGCTGACAAGTCAGCCCAGGCACCGCCGCCCAGTGCACCCACGGCCAGTGCCGTCACGAGGCCGGTCTCCATGCCCGACACCGCCCACGCCGAAAACGGCGCAGTCACAGCCAAACACAGCAGCAGCGCGCCGCCATACGCGGCGGAGGTGCGCTGCAAGATCCGACGCCCCAAACCAAAGACCGCCACGCCGGCGAGCCCGGCGCCGAGCCACTTCGCGGCAGCGAGCGCCGCGATCGGCCCGCCTCCGGCGAACAGCGACAGCAGGTTAGCGAAGCCGAGCGGGGTCACGGCATCGACCACCGGACCTGTAGCGTTGAAGCGGTAGCCGATGCCCCGCGCGAGGTGCGAGGCGACCCGGCAGGTGATCAGCGCGTCGTCGACCGTGAAGCCCCAGAGCCATGCCATCGCCACCGCGACGCTGACCAAGCCCCAAAAACCACCCAGCGCGCCACGAGCAGCGCTGGGCGTGGGCAGCGCGGGCGGTGACGACGCCGGGAAGGCCATCTGCCCATCAAAGCCCGAGCATTTGCGCCACTGCAAGCCACGTTGCGACTCCGAACCGGCCCGGCGTCGCCCCTAGCGTCCTTTCGAGTGGCCTGTCCACTCCTCGGCGAAAGCATCCGAAAAGTGTCGTTTCTGAGCTGTGGTTCCTACGATTCGCTCTACGGAATGACTGCGATAGATGTCGTCGTGAGGCCCCACGCCCTAGCCCCGCTTCCCGAGGCGCTCAACCCGCTTCACGGGCTCTTCGATTTGTTCGTCGACGGGATCAACCTGACGGCGCGACTTACTGAAGCGCCACAGGCTGCGCTGCTGGTCGAGCTCGGGCATGCGCTGTCGCAATTGAACCGCGGCAAACGCGCGCGCGCTTGCTTCCCAATCTACTCGGACGAAGAAGCCTGGGAGATCGGCCTCGAAGCGGACGGCGTCGACGCGCTGCTCAGCATCTACCGCGTCGGGCCTAGCCCGCGCGTCGCGGTGTTCGACCGGCGTTTGCCGCTCGCAACGCTCACCGCCGCGGTCGCTCGCGCGCTCGAACAAGCCGAGACGCAGAGCCCGTCGGCCGCCGTCGGCCCCGCACGCCGCGCGCTCGGTCTGCCCTACCCGACTTACGCGCACGCTCCGCTCGAGCGCCGCAAGACCGTGATCGCGCCGAAGGCTGCTGCCAACGTCGCGTTCAGCGCCGAGGTCGAGCTGAAGCAAAGGAAGCCCGCCGCAGCCGAAGCCCCCGGGCTCGAGCGCGCCGACCTGCACTCGTTGTTGGCGGCTGGCCGGCTTTCGCTCACGGTCAAGAATCGCACGCTGGAGTTGGCTTCGGTTCAGCTGTTCTTGATGGGTGAGCGCTTGCTCACGATCGCCGAAGACGTGCTCGACGCCTGGCGCAGTGAACGCGCGGTGTTCAGGCGCGCCGAGCTCGACGGCGCTCAACTCTCGGTGCGACGCGGCCCGGGCGACGGCCCGCTGCGCGTGACCCTGGCCGGCCCGACGAAGTCGCCAGACAACGAGGGCACGACGCTGGCCGATGTCTCGGCGCGCGGCTTCGTGTTGTCGTGTGCGCGCTTCGCGCTCAGCTTGGTCGAAACCCTCGAGCGCGCCGACATGTCGCAGAGCAAGAACCTGCGGCTGCGGGCCCTAGCGCGCGGAGCCCGCGCGATCGTCGACGTGGTCAGCGAAACCAACGCCAACGACTCGCTGCAAAATCCCGAGCCGGACAGCTACCGCAGCTTCGGTCTGCCGCGCCCGGCCACGGGCCGCGGCACCTGGGAGCACGGCGGCAAGATGCGCTTCGTGCCGAAGTGGGTCGCGACCGTTCCGAACATCGATCTGCGCGCCACGTTTCAGTGCGGCGACAAGATCCTGGTTGGCTCGCAGCGCGAAACCGCGTGCTTGCTGCGCGATTCGGGGCGCGTGTTGTGGCGCGTGGCTGCTAACCGCGCCGCCAGCGTCGTCACGCCGTTCGGCTTGGCGCGGCTCGGCTTCGACGGCAAGGTTGAGCTGCACGATCTCGAGACCGGCGGCGTGCGCTTCACGACTCACATCGCGCCGCGGGCCGCGGGTGGCGCGACCGGCGCGCTCGTCAACGGCCCGGCTCTGCCGAAGCTGCTGGTGGTCGCCGAAGGTGATCGCGCTGTCACGGCGGTGGACTTGGTCTCCGGCGAAGTGCGCTGGCGCTACACCGGTCGGCGCCCGGCCAGCTACCGCATGCGCCGCGCCGGCAAGCTCTTGATCGTCGCCGGCGGCGACTCCGCGCTGATCGCGCTCGACGTCTTCACCGGCGAGGTCGTGTGGCGCGTGCGCGACCGGCTACCGTTCTCGGGCGACATCTGCATCGATCACGACTCGGCGTTTGCGGTCGCGGGCGGTCCGGTGGGTCCGTGCAAGCTGCTCCACGTCGACCTGTGGACCGGCGCTGTGCGTTGGGCGCGCGAGCTCGAAGAGCGCCCCTGCACCGGCCAACCCCCGCTGATCAGCGGCAACACGATCATCATCGCCACGCGCGACAAGCGCGGTGTCGGCGCCAGCGCGCTCGCGCGTGACACGGGTGCGCCGCTCTGGGAGCAACCGCCCGGCCTGGCTTCGCCGACCACGGCCTGGCTCGTCGTCGACGACGCGCTGATCGCCAACACCGCTTCTGGCGCCCTGCTGTGCCTGGAAGCCAGCACTGGCCTGCCCCGTTACAGCCACGTCTTTTCGCGCCACGTCGAGGCCGACCAGCCGCGACGCCTCGAGCCGGTGCTGCGCAACGGTGCCTTGTTCGTGCCGCAACACCAGGTCCACGTCATTCGTCCGCGCGACGGCGAGATCCTGGGCACCCTGCCGAGCGATCTGATCCCGGATCTGCTCCGCGTCGATGAGCGCTGCGGCGCTTACATCGCTGAAGAGAGTGGCCACCTGGCGGCGTTCTCGGTGGCGCCGCGGCTATCGCTCGTGAAGTGAATCGCTGAGTCAGGCCGATTTCCGCACCGCCGCGGGCGGCGGCAGCGACTCGATGCGTGCCGGTAGCGGCCAGGGTCCCCCGACCTCGGCCGCCTTGGCGCGCAGGAACGCTGCGATCCGCCGCATCGGTACCTGGCCGGGACAGCTGCGCTCCTTGTCGGCCAACACCTCGTCGGTCACGAAGCTGAGGCTGTAAGCGGCTGCGCGGAAATCCGGCATGCTGCGCGACGCCGACAACATCAGCGGCATGACCCCGCGGTAAGCGCCGCCCGACGCCGCGATCCGCTCGCTCTCGCCGCGGTCGCAGACGCCACAAGCGAGGCAGCGGCTGAACGTCGAAAGCTCGGCTCGCTCGGCGGCGGTCACCGGCGGCAAGCCATCGGCGTCGTAGGCGAGCCGAAACGCCGCAATGCCCCCGGCTTTGCCGAACAGGCGGCGAACCAGCGATTGCAGCATCGCCACGGTCAGCAGGAGCCAGGCTTTCAAACGCGGCGGCACCCCGGAAGCCTCGCACGCCAGCGGCCACCTAGGGAGAAGCGAGGCCCGCCGACCGTAAGATCTCTGCAGAACCCGGCCCCCCGTATCGTGACGCGTCACCGTCACCTGTTACGCCCGGCACAACATCTCTAACTGTCCGTATTTACTAGTCAATGAACCTGGTACGGCGGCTGCAAAACAGCTCCTCGTCCGCGGCACAGCCCGCGAAAAGGAGCCTCAGATGTGGTCCCCCGTTGCCGTCAAGCCCGCCCCCTTCGTTCAGATCATCGACGCGACCCCGGTCGCGCTCACCGGCTCGTCGGTTCGCACGCCGAGCGCGTGGTCGGAGACGGAGCTGCTCGACCGCCTGCTGAGCAGCGACGCCAATGCGTGGCGTGAGTTGAACCAACGCTACGCGCGCTTGGTGACGAGCTGCATTCAACGCGTCGTCGCCCGCTTCTCGCGCCGCGTCAGCGTTGACGCGGTCGAAGAGATCTACGCGACCTTTTCACTCAAGCTGCTCGCAAACGACAAGCACAAGCTGCGCAGCTTCGAGCCGACCCGCGGCAACAAGCTGGGCACGTGGCTGGGCATGCTGGCCACGCACTGCGCTTACGACTACCTGCGCCGTGTGCGCCGCGAGCCCAGCGCCGTGTGCTTGACCGAGGCCGAGACGCTGAGCAGCGAGAGCCACGACCCGTGCGAGAGCGCGATGCTGAGCGAGCGCGCCAAGCTGGTGCGCGAGCTGCTGGCCGACTTCAGCGACAAGGACCGCCAGTTCGTGACGCTGTACTTCCAAGACGGCATGAGCCCCGAACACGTGGCCGAGCGCCTGGGCATCAGCGTGAAGACCGTTTACTCGAAGAAGCACAAGATCCAGCGCAAGCTGTGTGAAATCGTGGGCGCCCCCGCCGACGTTGCTTGAGATTCTCACGTTCGGGGGCGCGCCGACCGCGCTTCCGATTTGCGTCGGCGCCCGCGCACGGGGTAAACCGGCTGCGTGCTGCGCCTTCCGCGCGAACGGCTCGACACGGCCCGGTTCAGGTCGTGCCTCGGCGTCGCTGCCCTGCTAGGCGGGGCTACTTTGGGCTGCGGCTCGACCAACGTCCGAACCACGCCACGCAACGCCGAGTCCGGCGGTCCCACCAGCCGAATCGAAGAGCGCGCGCTCTCCGATCGCCCGCCGTTGTCGGTCATCGAGCGCCAGGGCGATCCTGAGATCGCGATCGCTTTTGCCTCGTTAGCTTCGGCCGCGCCCGAGCTGCACGCGGCGTTCGGCGAAGTGCTTAGCCAGCGACTCTCGCGCGCTGGCTTTCAAACGCAGCTGGTCGCCCACGGGCTTGGTTTCGAGCTGATGCTGTTGGCCGAAAATTCCGAGCGCGCGCGGCTGGCAACGCAAGCGCTGCTCCAGGCCTTGGCACAGCCGCTCACCGCCGCCGATCTCGCTAACGTTCCCGCTCCCGCCGCCGCTGACCGCACGCCGAACAGCGCCGTCAGCGAATGCTCCGCGGAGTTGCCGAACCGCCGGCGCTTCACCGACACCGGCGAGCTGGAGCGCGACCGCATCGCCACGTTCGCGCGTGAGCGCGCAGCGTGGGCAGTCGTGGGCGACGCCGACGCCGCATCTGCCGTCAGCGATGCGCTCGCTGCGGGGCCGGATTGGCCCGAGCTCGGCCACGTCCGTTCACGTCTTTCCGACCACAGCGTGACTGAGCTGCTGCGCGGCCAGCGCGCCACGCTGTCCGTTGCACTCACCGTCGCGGATCCGAATCGCGCGCTCGGTGCGGCCGCGAGCTTGGGCGAAGCCAAGAGCGCGCTCGGCGTGCGACTGGCGGCGCTCGGTGCCGGGCTGCGGCTGCGGCGCGTGGTCGCGACCGCGCACCCGGTCGGCGCTTGTTTGCGCATCGATAGCGATCTCGACGCGTCGCCCGGCCCGGACGCGCGCCGTTTGGGCTTCGCGATTCATTTGATCGAGGAAGAAGCCACACTCTCGCTCGGGCGCGCCACCGACGAAAATCGCCTCGAGACGACCGCCGTCTCGGCGGCCGACCCACGGCTGGCGGCGCGCGCCGCCGCTTACCGCGCGCTGATCGAGCCAGCCACCAACCTCGCAACCTCGCGGCTCGTTGCGCTCACGACCCCTGATGAGCCGCCGCTCACGCCGAGCATCGAAGCCGCGATCGAGCAAGCTCGCGCCGACGTGCCCGCGCTCGACACCCGGCTGCGCGTCGAAGCCGGGCAACCGGGCGTGTGGGCGCTGGTCACGACGCCGTGCGGCGCCGCGCCCGAGCGCGTCGACAGCGCCGGGAGCGCAGCCGTGCTGATGGGCGCAGTGGCCGCCGCGGCGACCCGCGATGTGCGGCTCGAGCCGTGGGTCGGCGCCGAAGGCCTCGGCCTGCTGGGTTTTGCAGAGCGCGCGCCCGGCGAGTCCGACGCCGACGCCGGAGCCCGGCTCGGTGACGCACTCGGCCACGCGCTGGTCGCGCCGCCAACCGCGCTCGAGGTCGCCACCGCGCGTGGCGAGCTGCTCAAAGCCGCTGGCGCGGAGCCCCACCCACTGCTCGCCGCGTTGTTCGAGTCATTGGCGCCCGGACACGTCGGCGCCTTGGCCCCGCGCGGGCTGCTGACGTCCCTGCAAGCCGCGTCGCGCGAAGCCGTCTTGACACGACAGCGCGAGTTTTTGCGCCTGCCGCACCGGCTCGCCATTCTGTCGCCCACCAACGCTGGCGACGCCGCCTTCGTCACGCGCAGCCTGTCGCGCTGGCTTAAGACGCCCGACGCGCCGCGCCCGTCGCTGTGCGAGGTCGAGATCGGCGCGCCCGCGCCCGGTGAGCTCAGCCTGGCTCCAGGCGCAGACGCTCCGGAAGGTAGCTACCTAGCGTTTCGCATTCCTGCCAAAACCGGCACCGAAGCTGGCGTGCTCGTGGAGCTGCTCAACCTGCCGGGCGGCGCGCTGGCGCGCACCGTCGCCGATCCGGATCTCGTTGGTGCCGCACGAGCGCTGGTGTTCGGCACCAGCTCGGCGCGCGCGCTGATCGTCCAAATCAGCGCGTTCGAGGGTCGTGAGCAGGAGGCTTTGTCGCGCGTGCAAAAGTTGTTCGAGCGCCTAGCGAGCGGCGGAGTCTTGGTGCCCGCTGAAGTCGAAGCGGCACTCGGCCGCCAGCGCGCCGCGCGACGGCTGGCGGCGCTCGACCCGCGCTACCGGCTCGTCCAATTGCTCGACCCCAGCCCCGCAGCGGCGGTCGACACAGCGGCCTTGCGCAGGCTGGCCGCGAGCCTACGGCCAGAGGCGGCGGTGATCGCCCGGACTGTGCCCCGCCCAGCGGCTCTTCCCGGCGGAAAAACCCCGTCTTCCCGCTAGCCGCGGCCGCGCTTTGCGTGGCTGGGCTGACGTGATAGCGAAGCCCGATGGATAGCCGGCAAAGCGTTCTGATTCTCGACTACGGCTCGCAGTACACGCAGCTCATCGCGCGCCGCATCCGTGAGTCGAGCGTCTATTGCGAGATCCATCCCGGCACCATTTCGGTCGAGAAGATCCGCGCCATCGCCCCGAACGCTATCATCCTGTCCGGCGGCCCGCAGAGCGTGTACGGCGCCGACGCACCCAAGAGTGATCCGGCGCTGTTCGAGCTGGGCCTGCCGGTGCTCGGCATCTGTTACGGCGAGCAGCTGATGGCGCACCAGCTCGGCGGCAAGGTCGAGCCCTCGGACGAGCGCGAGTACGGCCCCGCCGAGATCGAGATCGGCGAAAGCGTCGGTATCCTGGCCGGCTTCAAGGCCGGCGAGAAGATCAACGTTTGGATGAGCCACGGCGATCGGCTGACGTCGCTGCCACCCGGCTTTCGTCCGATCGGCAAATCTGGCAACGCGCCGCTGGCCGCGATCGCCGATCCGGCGCGCAAGCTGTACGGCATTCAGTTTCATCCGGAAGTCGCCCACACGCCGCGCGGGCTCGAGATCTTGAAGTCGTTCTTGTTCGACGTCGCTGGCATGTCACCGAGCTGGACGCCCGGCTCGTTCGTCGACGAAGCGATCGCCAAGATCAAAGAAGCCGTCCCCGAGAACGCCCGCGTCATTTGCGGTCTCTCCGGTGGCGTCGATTCGTCGGTGGCAGCCGTGCTGTGCCACCGCGCGCTCGGTGATCGCTTGGTGTGCATCTTCGTCGACAACGGGCTGCTCCGTGAAGGCGAGTTCGAGAGCGTTACGGCGATGATGCGCCAACACTTTCACCTCAACTTGATCCCGGTCGACGCGCGAAAACAATTTTTGGACGAGCTCGACGGCGTCACCGATCCGGAGAAGAAGCGCAAGATCATCGGGCGCGTCTTCATTGACGTGTTCGATGCGCATGCGGCACGGGTCGAGAACGCGCAGTTCCTGGTCCAGGGCACGCTGTACCCGGATGTGATCGAGAGCGTCAGCGTCAAGGGTCCGAGCGCCGTGATCAAGAGCCACCACAACGTGGGCGGCTTGCCCGAGCGCATGAAGCTGAAGCTGATTGAGCCGCTGCGCGAGCTGTTCAAGGACGAAGTGCGCCGCGTCGGCGAAGCCTTGGGCATGCCGCACGACGTCTTGTATCGCCAGCCGTTCCCGGGTCCAGGTTTGGCCGTGCGTTGCCTGGGCGACCTGACCGAGCCGCGCTTGGCGGTGTTGCGCAAAGCCGACGCGATCGTCCAAGAAGAGGTCAAAGCGGCCGGCTTGTACGAATCCTTGTGGCAAGCCTTCGCGGTGCTGCTGCCGGTGCGCAGCGTCGGCGTGATGGGCGACGACCGCACTTACGACGAAACCTGCGTCATCCGCGCCGTTTCTTCGAGTGACGGCATGACCGCCGACTGGGCCCGCCTCCCGCATGATCTGCTCGCGAAAATGAGCGCTCGCATCACCAACGAGGTGAAGGGCATCAATCGCGTGGCTTACGACATTTCTTCCAAGCCCCCCAGCACGATTGAGTGGGAGTAGGCCGGGTCAATTCGAGGTCCACGAGCCGCTACCGCATGACAACCTTGCGCTATCGTTTTTCTTCTCGCTCCGCTGAAGGTCGTCGGCTCGATGCGACCCACGTGGGTCGAACCACAGCGGGCGCTCGGCCTCGCCGAGTTTCCTCAAACCGACTCTCTTTTTCGATCGTGATCTGCTCACGCCAAAGTCGGTTGACCGCGTTCCAGCTCTCGGGGCCCTACCCCGAGAGCGACCTACGCTGGAAGGGGGGCCCCCGATGAACGTCACCAGAGCCGAGCGCGCCACCGAGCAGCTCACACCCTGGATCTCACTGCTGGGGGCGATCGGCTTTTTGATCGCGATCGTGCTCGCCGCGTGCCCGGGCTGCGGGCCAGAGTTGCGCGCGGCAGTGTCGATGAGCATGTCGTACGCCAAGCCAACGCCGGGCGACGCTAGCGTCAGCATCGACGAGCAGTACATCGGCCCGCTCGGCTACGTGGCCGCGCACGGCGTGCGCCTGGTCGAAGGCGAGCACCGCATCAGCGTCACCAAAACCGGCTATTTCCCCTGGGACCGCCTGGTCACTTCCAACCGCGAGCCGATCAAGCTCGACGTGAAGCTCGAGCCAATTCCGGATTGAAGACTACGCCTTGGCCCGGCGCACGGTCTTCTTGGCGCGGGTCTTCTTGGCGTTCGTCGACTTGCCCTTCTTGGCAGCCTTGGTCACGCGTTTGCCGCCAACCGGCTGCGCCTCGCCCCGGAAGTACTCCAGGAACTCCGCGGTCAGCGCAGTGCGGATGACTTCCACGAGGTTGTCCAAGGCGGCTTGAATCGCAGGCTGTTGCATCGGTCCACCAACAATAGGCCAGCCGCGCCGCCCGCGCCCTGTTTCCGCCCGTCCCGGCCACCGTTCCAGCCAACGAACACGCCGAAGGTGCTCCAAACCCTGGCGAACGCTCGGGCGTTACGCTAGGTTCCGCGCCTCTTAATTCGCGACGCTCCGGGGTGTACCTCAACCTGGTAGAGGGCCGGCTTTGGGTGCCGGCTGTTGGAGGTTCAAATCCTCTCACCCCGACCCTTCTTGAAAAATTGCTGCGGTGCCTTTTCGGGCGCTGCGGCGTGCAGCGCAGACTTGGTGCGCTAGGCTGTGGTCATGGGTGGACGGAAAAGTCGTGGGCGGTACCTCACGCGCGTGCGTTGGGCAAGCGCGGGCGTGTTGGGTTTGGGGCTACTGGTGCAGGCTTGCGGCAAAACCGCACGTCAGGGTTCGTCGCCGCGCGGCGATGGCGATGGCGACGCGGGGGCGTCGCCGGTGGCGGTCGGTGGCGCGTATGGCGACGACCGCGGGACTGCTGGCGAGGGGCCGGTCGGTGGCTCGGCTAGCGTCGGCGGTTCCGTGGGGGTCGGTGGAGTGCCGAGTGAAGGCGGAGTGCCGAGTGAAGGCGGAGTGCCGAGTGAAGGCGGCGCTGCGCCGGAAACGCGCCGACCCATCACCGCGCGCATCGTCGACAAGGTCGTCGGCGGCATCGAGGGCATGAAGCTGCATATCGCTGGCGAGAGCTTCGTCAGTGACGCGGACGGCATCGTGCACGCTACGGCGCCATACGGCGCGTACGACGCGATCGTAGTCGACGACTTCACCACCTTGCCGCGCGAATACGGGACCGGCATCCATGTCTACGAGGGCCTCACTACTGACCACCCGCAGTTCAGTATTTACTACGACTACTACGACCAGTTCATGCCTCAATCCAAGGCTGACGGGACGCTGCTCGGCACCTACCCGGACGGCCTGACCACGAAGTTCGCATTCGCTACGTCGTCGCCGAAATTCATCACCGCTTCGGGCAACGTCTCCAACGGCACCTACACCGCCAAGGCGGAATGGTTCTTCGATGATGCGTCGGCCGGCGGCACGCTGATGGCACTTCTGTGGTCGACGGATGCCGACAATTTGCCGACCGCATTTTGGTTTGGCCAAGCTCAGTTCACCTGGGGCCCGTCGATTCCGATCACCGCCGACATTCCGATCACGGCGATCGCTTCGAAGTCGTTCAAGATCCAGACCGATCTACCTGAGGGCGTGTCCACCACGGCGTACGTTTCGAGCGGACCTTTTTCTTGGGTTGGGAACAACGAAGCGCTCACGACCAAGACGTTCATCCTACCAACCGCGCCGCTCGCCCATCCTGCACTGCGCCCCAGGGTCCAACTAAGTTACGGCGCCGTCGCGGGGAAAGCGCCCTTGGCCTGGCGCGGGGTGCGGATGCCCGCCGACATCGACACGCTGACGATCCACGGCCCGCCCGTGCCCACCCTGCTCGAGCCCGCCGACGCTGCAACCAAGATCGCGGCGAACGCGCAGTTCAGCTTCACCGCCGTCCCCGACACTTGTCACACGATGCTGCTCAACACGGCTAATGGCTACCACGTGACGATCCATACGCTGCGCAGCACGCTGGCCCCGCCCGACCTGAGCGCGCTGGGTATCACCTGGCAGAAACGAGCGACGGGTACGTGGTCGGTGTCCTCGACCGGCCCCTGCTCCAGCATCGACACGCTCGTGACGCCGACCGATGCCGTGCCTGAGCAAACCGCACAGTTTTCCCTGGGTAGCCGCACCTTTACTACCGCCCGCTAGCGCTTTCGCGCCGCTGAACGCAGGGCGTCAAATCGCGCAGTTGATCAGCGCCGCGTGCTGATCTAAGTCGGAGCCGTGAAGATCGATTTCACCGGTAAACGGGTCCTGGTCGCTGGCGTCGCGGATGACGTTGGCTTTGGTTTTGCCATCGCGAAGCAGTTCGCCGAGTCGGGCGCCAAGGTGTGCATCGCCGGCTGGCCGCCAGCGCTCGGCATTTTTGAGACCGTGCTGCGTCGCGGCAAGCTCGACCAATCGCGCAAGATGCCCGACGGCTCGCTGCTTGAGTTCGAGCGCGTGTATCCGCTCGATGCCTCGTTCGACACGCTCGACCAAGCCCCGCCGTCGATCCGCGAGAATAAGCGCTACGCCGAGCGCGGCGACTTCTCGATCCAAGGCTTGGCCGATCGCATGGTCGCCGACTTTGGCCCCAACCCCGTCGACGTCGTGATCCACTCGCTGGCCAACGGCCCTGAGGTCGCCAAGCCGTTGCTCGACACCACGCGCGAAGGTTACCTGGCCGCGCTCAGCGCCAGCTCGTACTCGTTCGTGTCGATGGTGAAGCGCTTCGCTCCGCTGATGAACCCGGGCGGCAGTTTCCTCAGCCTCACGTACCTGGCAAGCCAGCGCGTGATCCCGCGCTACGGCGGCGGCATGTCGTCGGCGAAAGCCGCGCTCGAAGCCGACACGCGCTACCTCGCGTTCGAGGCCGGGCGTCGTTACAACGTGCGCGTCAACACCATCTCGGCCGGTCCGTACGCTTCGCGCGCCGCCAACGTCACCGGCGCGATCGCTGCCATCGTCAAATTCTACGAAACCAACGCGCCGACCCCCGCCCTGCTCACGCCCGAAAACGTCGCGCATTCTACGGTGTTTTTGTCGAGCCCGTTCGCCAGTGCCATCACCGGTACCACGCTCTACGTCGACAACGGCTACCACGCGATGGGCAAGGCCCTGGGCGACGGCGACCTCGACTGGGTCATGAAGGCTGGCGACGTTCCGCGCGAGGGCTGATAGTGTCCCGGGCGCATGAGCATCGCGCCTGCCTCCGCCGCCCGCTGGGCCGTCTTTAGCCTGATCGCGCTCAGCGCCCTCGCCTGCGAGGATCCGCCCAAGCCGGAGGCGAAGCCTGCCGAGACGGCGGCAGCTGCGCCCGTGCCGACGCCCAGCGCTGCAGCTGCTCCTGCTGCCAAGGCAGAGCCCAAGGCCAAGAAGCCGAAAAAGCAGCTGGCGGATTGCCCGAAGGGCCCGAACGTCACGTTCGAGCAAAAGGGCGTCGAGGACGAGGTGCGGCGCAAGCTGCCCAAGCCGACCGGCGACGTCACGATCGCCGACTTGAAGAAGCTGAAGAGCTTCAACATGTCGCAGGTCAAAGGCCTCGAAGAGCTCGACGTCTGCATCTTCTCATACATGACCGGCCTGAAAGAGCTGTTCCTCGGCGAAGGCACCTTCGACGATCTGTCGCCGATCGCCAGCGCCACCAACCTCGAATCCCTGCGCGCCTCGATCAACGAGGTGAGCGATCTCGCGCCGCTCAGCAAGCTAAAGAAGCTAGATCGACTTGATTTGGGGCGCACGCAGGTCAAAGACGTCGCGCCGCTCGCTGAGTTAACGGCCCTGACCGAGCTTCAGCTCGACGGCACGCAAGTCGAAGATATCAAGCCGCTCGCCAAGCTCACGCTGCTCGAAACGCTCAGTGTGAAGGGCACGAAGGTCAAAGACCTGTCGCCACTGAACGGCTTGAAGAAGCTGAAGAGCGTCGACGGTCGCGACACGCCCGCCGACGAAGATCCGATGAATTTCGCCCAGCTGCGTGGCCGCGGCGTGAAGATCGTGAACCAGTAGGCGTTCCGCGCGTGCGCTACGCCCTCCTCGTTTCAGCGTCCGCCAATCGCGTCTACGCGCAATCGGCAGCCGCGCTCGGATTGGCTGAGCTCGGTGTCGTCAGCGAACGCGTGCTGGCCGGCGCGCTGAGCGGCGCCCGCGAAGAAGTGCTCGGCTCGGTCAGCTACATCACCTTCACGGCGACGGCGCTGTCGCCGCAAGCGCTGTCGTGGCTATCGAACCTGGCCACGACCTTCGCGCTGTTTCGCCTCGAAGACGGCCGTCTGACGCCGCTCGATTTGCAGCGTTGGGACCAGCTCGATTCGGATCTGATCTCGATCCAAAAGTACTCCGGCAAGACCAACGAAGCCTTCACCAAGCTTCTACTCAACGTGACCCTCGCCGCCAGCGCCTTCGCGGGCGAACGGCGCGCGCTGTCGGTGCTCGACCCGCTGTGCGGCCGCGGCACGACGCTGAATCAAGCGTTGATGTACGGCTTTCACGCCACCGGCGTCGAGCTCGACAAGAAAGACTTCGAAGCCTACGCGCTCTTCATCCAGCGCTGGGTCAAGGACAAGCGCCTGAAACACGAGGCCGTGCACGGCCACGTCAAGGGTCACCCCAAGCTCGACGTCACGCTCGGCGTCGACAAGGCCCGCTACAAAGCCGGCGACACCTTGCGCGTCAACTACGTCAGCGCCGACACCCACGCGATCGCTGAAGTCTTTCAGCCGCGTTCGTTCGATCTGATCGTGACCGACGCGCCGTACGGCGTGCAACACGGCGCGCAAACCGGCGACGCCACCTCGCGCAAGCCGCTCGAGCTGTTAGAGAGCGCGATTCCAATCTGGCGCGCGGCACTGCGACCCGGCGGCGCCGTCGGCATTGCCTGGAACAACCTGGTCGCGCGCCGCGAAAAGCTCGCGGCGCTGCTGACCGAAAACAACCTCGAAGTCTGCGACTCCGCTGCCTACCGCGGCTTCGAACACCGCGTCGACAACTCGATCCAACGCGATCTCATCGTCGCCCGCGCTCCCTAAATTCGCTGTTCGGCTCATGGGGATTGAACAGGGAGACGGGGAGTTTGGGAGGGGGTTTCCAGTGCGAGCCGACAGCCTCGTCGCATCCGGCTCGCGTCCACGCTTCAGCCGACCCACCAACAGACCCTCCCCGACCTCCCACCTCCCTGTGAATCTCGATCGCACAGTGACTCACATCACGGTGACGGATTTGGCCAGGTTGCGCGGCTTGTCGATGTTGTAACCCTTGGTTAGGGCCACATGGTACGCGTACAGCTGAAGCGGGACGGCGTTGAGGATCGGCGAAACCGCAGGGTGGTGTGGCGGCAGCGGGACGACGTGATCGACAAGGCCCTTGGTCTCGGCGTCGTCGGCAGCCGCGACGGCCATGATGAAGGCTCCGCGTGCCTTCAGCTCACGCAGGTTGCCCAGCATGCGCTCGCGCGTCTCGTCCGGTGGCACCAGCGCCCAGACCGGACTCCCAGGTTCAATCAGCGCCAAAGGTCCGTGCTTCATCGCCGCGCCCGACAGGCCTTCTGCGGGCAAATATGCAATTTCTTTGAGCTTCAGCGCGCCTTCGCCGGCGACCGGTACGTTGACGCCGCGCCCGACGAACAGCGTGAAGCGCGCGTCGCAGAAGCGCTCCGCGAGCTTTTTGCACGTGTCCGCATGCTCCATCATCAGCCGCAATTGGCCAGGCAGCGCCTCGAGCCCGGCCACCCAAGCGCGACCGTCGCCGGCCGCCATGTCACGCATGCGCGCGAACCTGAGCGCCAACAGCTCCGTCGCCAGCACCTGCGCCGTGAACGCCTTCGTCGAACAGACGCTGATCTCTGGGCCGGCGTGAACGTAGACGCCCAGCTCGGTTTCGCGTGACAGCGAGCTGCCGACCACGTTGGTGATGCCGGCGATCAAGCCGCCGCGCAATTTAATTTCGCGCAGCGCCGACAAGGTGTCGGCGGTCTCGCCGCTCTGCGAGATCCCGACATAGAGCGTGTGGCGATCGACGATCGGATTTCGAACCGCCAGCTCCGCCGCATCTTCGGCCGATGCCGGCAAGCGCGCATAACGGCTCATCAAATACGCGCCGACTTGGGCGCTGTACAGGCTGGTTCCGCAGGCGAAAAACACGACTTGGCGGATATCGAACAGCCGCTGCTCGTGCTGCTGCAAGCCGCCCAGGCGCGCCGAGCCGACGACCGCATCCAAGCGTCCGCGCATCGAACGCTCGATCGCCACCGGCTGCTCATGGATCTCTTTCAGCATGAAGTGCGGAAAGTCACCGAGATCGGCGTCGTCAGCTTGGTGCAGGATCTTCTCGATGCGCTTTTCGCGCGTGCGCTGCTCGAGATCGACGGTCTTGATCCCGCTGGCAGTGATCTCGGCCACTTCGCCTTCGTCGAGCACGACCATGCGATCGGTGTGCGGGCGCAACGCCAGCGCGTCCGACGCCACGTACGAGCCGCCTTCACCCAGCCCGATCACGACCGGGCTACCGATGCGCGCAACCACCAAGCGTTCCGGATCCTTACGATCCACCGCGACCAAGCCGGCGGTGCCCTCGACGCGCTTCATCGCGGAGACGACGGCGTCGCGCAGCGAAAGGCCCGAATCGACGCCGCGCCCGATCAGCTCGGCCAGCACCTCGGTATCGGTTTCGGAGCGAAATTTAGCGCCCGACGCCACCAACTCGGCACGCAAGGCTTCAACGTTGTCAATGATGCCGTTGTGGACGATCGCGACACGGTCGCGCAAATCAACGTGTGGGTGGCAGTTCGCTTCCGTGACGCCGCCGTGGGTGGCCCAACGCGTGTGGCCGATGCCGACCTTACCCGGCAAGCCATTCGGGTGAGCTTCCTGGAGCGCTGCCAGGTGACCGACGCGGCGCCCGAGGTGCAGGCCCTTCTCGGAGACCGTGACGACGCCGGCGGAGTCGTAGCCGCGGTACTCGAGGCGCCGAAGACCGCTAACAACGATGTCCCAAGCCGCCTCACGACCGATGTAACCCATGATGCCGCACATGTTCGTCTCCTCTTTATCCGTAGATGCGCCGGCGGATCTGCCGCGCGCTCAGCTCCGGCGCTTTGAAGCGCAACGCTCGAAGCTCCTCAGCGATCCGCTCGAAAATCTCAGTGTTGCTGGCGCCCTCGCGCTGCATCTCGCCGTGACGACGCGCGATGTACTCGTCGACCTCAAGCCCCAGCGAATCCAGGACCTCGTCGACCACGCGTGTCGCTTGCGCCCGGCTCAAGCCGAGCACGCTCTGCAAGCGCTGCTGAACGTCGGCCACCGAGATGGTCACCCCGGGGAGTCTGTCAGGGCGTTCCCAAGCCAGCAAAGTTTTTGCCCGGAATCGGGCAGACTGGCGTTATTGCTGCTGGTTGGCAGTTGGCAGTTGGCAGTTGGCAGTTGGCAGTTGGGGATGTCGCCCCGGACCACGAGCCGATCGGGCGCCGCGGTCTCCTGGCCCGTCAGGGCGAAACAGCTGTCGCCCCACCTGCGCCGACTGCCCAACTGCCAACTGCCAACTGCCAACTCACTTCGGCAAGTGGAGCCCGCATTCACGCTTGGTCGAATCCTCCCACCACCAGCGGCCGGCGCGCTCGTGCTCGCCGGGACGGGGTGGGCGGGTGCAGGGCTCGCAGCCAATCGAGACGAAACCTTGGTCGTGGAGCGGGTTGTACGGCACCTGCTCGTCGCGCAGGTACGTCCACACGTCGGCCAGGCTTTGCTCGGCGAGCGGGTTCAGCTTGAGGATGCGGCCGTCAGCGCCCTGGTTGGTGTCGAGCTGCACGAGCGGCACGTCGGCGCGCGTCGGGCTCTGGTCACGACGTTGGCCGGTGATCCACGCGGCGTAGCGGGTGAGCACGCGCCGCAGCGGCCCGACTTTGCGGATGCCGCAGCACTCGCTATGGCCGTCGTCGTAGAAGCTGAACAGGCCCTTCTGGCGCACCAAATCTTCGACAGCGACCGTGTCCGGCGCGGTGATGCTGATCTCGATACCGTAGTGCTTTCGCACGCGCTCGATGAAGCGATACGTATCGGCGTGCAGGCGCCCGGTATCGAGCGAGAAGACCGAGAACGGATGGCCGGATTTCGCCGCTAGGTCGATCAGCATCACGTCTTCGGCGCCGCTGAACGAGATTGCCGCGCGGGCGCCGTACTGGGAAAGGATGCGTTTCATCGCCTCCGACGGTGATTTGCCGGCCAGCTCGGCGCCGAGCGCCTGGGCCGCTGCTTCGTCGAGCGCGCCGAGCGGCGCCGGTGCCGCTGCCGCTGTCGCTGTCGCTGTCGCCTGCCCGTCGCTGAGCCGCTCTTTGATGAAGCCGAGCGCGCTGGTGTAGACCTGCTCGGTCGAGCCGTCTTTCACGATGAAGAACGGCGCCAGCGTGACGTTCCTGGCTTGCGCCAACTTCATGCCCGCGGACTCGGCGTCGTTCTCGTCGGCCCAGACCACTTCGTCGATACGCTCCCACAGGCCACGCCGCTTGAGCAGCTCCTCGGCCTGAACACATTTCTCGCAAGGCTGCCCGCTGGCGAGCCGCTTTTTGACCATCGTGACGTGCATGCGCTGGCGCAGAGTATGGGGCCGTCGACCGCCCAAGCAAGCCCTTCAAGCTTTCGGCGGCTCGGTTCTGTGGAGCGTCGCCACTTCCGGCGGTGGCATGGTCTTGGAGACGCCGCGCGGGATATCGGCCCATACGTCGAGCTTGCGCAGCTCTTCCCAGACCTGCGCCGGGGACGTGTAACGGTACTGCTCGTTTCGGCGCAACAGCACGCTGACGATGTTGCCGATCGGCGTGCCCAGCGCTTCGGCCTTCAGTCGCGGTACGCCTTCTTTGATCTGCTGCAGCATGGCGTCGTAACCCTGCGCGGTATCGACCGGGTATTGGCCGGTGTGCATCTCATACATCAACAGGCCAAGCTGATAGAGATCGCTCTGCTTGGTGGTGTAGCCGCCCGCCACCAGCTCGGGCGCCATGATTCGGTGCTGCACGAGCTGTGGCCGGACCGCGCGCTGGCCCGACAACTCTTGCGCGATGCCCAAGTCGCTCAGCTTGAGGATCAGCGGGTCACTTTGTTGCACCAGGATGTTCCCGGCGTGCAAATCGTTGTGGATGATCTCGCTGTCCGACAGGTACTGCAGCGCGAACAAGATCTGCCGCGACATGTCGACCACGAGCCGATCGGTGAACGGTCGCCCCACCAGCATGTCGCTCAAGCTGTGATCGCAGCGCTCGAGCACTAAGTAAAAGAGTCCCTGCGACTCGAAGTAGTCGAACACGTAGACCACGTTGGGGTGGCGCAACCGGTACAGCCGCTCGGCTTCCTTCTGCCACTCGGCGCGGACCTCGGAATACGGGCGCTCCCCGGGGCGGAAGAGTTTGAGCGCGAACGGCTGGTCGAAGGGCCCGAGGCAGTCGAAGACGGCGCCGAACGACCCCTCGCCCATCAGATCGCCCAAAAGGTAGCTCGCCCCCCTTGGCGAATGGACCGCCCCGCCCGGCACCGGAAAAACCGGCATTTGCCCAGTCGTCCATCGACTCATCGGGGGACATCCTACTCGCCCTGGGGCCGGGCGAGCGCCCCAGACTTGCATCGAGGCGGGGCTACAGCTAAACCCCCGCCCGCCTCATGTCTAATCGATCTCTCTGGAACGTTCGTCGTCGTCACGAATGGCTGACCACCCCCCTGAAGGGCAAGCACCTCAAGGCGCGCAAGCGCAACCGAATCGGCCTGCAGGCTGCGATCGACCGCAAGGCGGCCCCCGCGGCTGCTGCGACGGCCGAGACGCC
Source organism: Polyangiales bacterium (assembly GCA_038252755.1). Lineage (GTDB taxonomy): Bacteria > Myxococcota_A > Polyangia > Polyangiales > Polyangiaceae > PMG-095. Next base: position 23,978 of record JBBSAB010000069.1, read on the forward strand.
CGCCGCCGAATAAGTAACGGCTAACTTGGCCGGCTTGCGCCGGACCAGGTAACGCCTCGGGCATGCGTGCATCCACGCGTGCCCGTTACTTTTTGTTGATCGCCTCGTACGGCTGCGCGACCGCGACGGTCGGCTGCGTACAGCCGGGCGAGCAAGCCGAGGACGATCAAAATCCACACCAGCCTGGTGAAGCGATCGGTTTCTTCTCGGTAACGGGGAAGCTCGGGGACGACACGTGCGGTGCCGAGAGCTTGAGCGCGCCAGGGACGTGGAGCTTCCAGGTGAAACTGTCGCGCAACGGCACGACGCTGTACTGGCTCAACGGTCGCGAAGCGATCGTTGGCGACATCGACAAGAGCGGAACCTTTGCGTTCGAGACGCATCTCGATCTGCCCATCGCCGAGAAGCACGGTGCTGCAAAGGGTTGCACGATCGTCCGCAGTGATTCCGCGAGCGGCGCGCTCGCGGCCTCCGAGTCATCACTCAAGGGCAAGCTGTCGTACGCGTACGCCGCAACGACCAACTCCGACTGTAGCGAGTTCATCACCGGCACAAGCGGCCTCCCCGCCGCCCTCCCCTGCTCAATGACGTACGCACTGAGCGGCGCACGCGTCACCGAATAGCGTTGGCGTCGGGCGCACGAGCTCGACCGAGCGATTTCCGCAGCGCGGACTTGGGCAAGCCCAGCGACCCACGAGACCCATGCGGTCCCTGCGTAACGTTTCATCGCGACGACGAACGCGTTAACGGCGTGTGCCAACCGCCGCCCTAAGCGCCCAGCATCTCTAAGAAAAATTGCGTGAGGGGTCTAGCCGAGTCGGAGTGCCCGTGCTATGTCTGAACTACCGTCCAGGCTGGAGACTTCTCCCGGAATCATCCGGCGGGGGCCTACCCTCGCACCTGCACAACAAGGCCGAGACCTATGGTCTCCTTTCGGAAGCGCCCCAAAATGCCGAACGTGGCGATAGAGTCGGAAAGGGCTCTCGTTCCACGAACTCGGCTAGGGCGTCCGGCTGCTGCCGGAGGAGGAAGTGCGTAATGAACAGTACTTATGCCCCTATACCGGAGGTGGACCCTCGGACTTAGCCGGTAAGTTTGTTCGGCCGGCGAGCCTTCGTTAGCTCCTGGTCGAGTGATCCGGTTGAGTAGGTGGACGGGGTACCTGCGCGTTGATCGCGCGGCACACCCCCCCACCAGAGCCCGAAAGTTCCTCCGGGAAAGGTGTCGGTTTTGACCGATACCTGGGGCTAGCTGGAAGGGCCGGGCGGTTCAAAGTACCGCCCGGCTCTTTTTTCTTTTGTGGCCACCGTGGGCGCGCTACTTACCCGTCCCGATGACGCTTGCCGCGCTGCTCTCGGACGCTTTGGCGCCCACCGATGACAAGGGGCCCTGGCTGTTCTGGCTGATCTCCGGAAAGAACACCTTCTGGCAGTGGAAGCCGCTGCAGAAGGAAAACTGGGAGATGTTCCTGAACGGAACACGCATGACCCTCGCGATGGTCAGTGCGGCGCTGCTGATGTACCAGGCGCGCGCCTACAAGCTAGGCCAGCCGGTGCCGAAGAAGCTGGCGCGCAACGTCGCGATCCTCTTCACGGTGCTCGGGTTCGGAGTCTACTTCGACTACTTCAACCCGAATACTCGCTACTCCGAGTACTACCACCGCCACGAGTTTTACCACTACTACCTCGGCTCCAAGTACTTCCAAGAGGTGGGCTATCAGCGGCTCTACGAGTGCACGGCGATCGCCGAGATTGAGCTGGGACGCGGCGCCAACGTGCGCAAGCGCGACATCCGCGATCTGCGCGTAAACCTGATCCGGCCGATCATCGACACCGAGGTCGTCAAAGATCCGAAGCATTGCACCGCGCATTTCGCTCCGCCGCGCTGGGAGGCGTTCAAGAAAGACGTCGACTGGTTCTACAAGTCGGCGGCCGGTAGCTACTGGGAAAACATGATCAAGGACCACGGCTATAATCCGCCGCCGGTCTGGACCATGACCGGGAAGTTCTTCGCGAACATGGGCGTCGCGGATGACGCCTTTTTCAAGTACCTGGCCAGCATCGACCTCCTGCTCCACGTGGGGGCCGTCGCGCTTTTGGTGTGGGCGTTCGGCTGGGAGACGACTGCCATCGGCGTGGTCTTTTGGGGCTGCAACAAAGCCGCGGACTTCTACTGGACGGGCGGCGCGTTCTTGCGCCAGGACTGGTGGTTCTTCCTGGTGGCCTCACTGTGCCTGACCAAGAAGAAGTATTACTTCTGGGCGGGCTTTGCGTTGATGTGGTCGATGCTGCTGCGGATTTTCCCCGGCATCTTCTTCCTCGGCTGGGCGTTCGCAATCTTGATCCACTTCGCGCTACGGCTCCGTGGCATCCGTCAATCGTCGCAGGGCGGCGTGGGCTTCGATGGCTACGTCCGTCGGACCGGCGTGCTGAACCTGCTGGAGCCGAAGCACTACCGGCTGATCGGCGGCGCCGTCTTGTCGCTCGTGCTGCTCGGCTCCGCGAGCATGGTGACGACGCGCGGTCCGCAGGATCCACACATCTACACGCCCTACGTCGCCTTCTACGATCACACGCTGAAGACGCTAGGCAACACCGCGCTGACCAACCACATGGGCCTCGAGTCGGTGATGGTGCACAACTGGGACGGTCGGATGCGCTTCTTGCGCAACGACAACCAGGACGACCCGTTCGAGGGCTGGAAGATCAATCGCTCGACGCGCTTCACGCAGATGAAGTGGATCTATCGGGCGATTCTGGTCGGGATCGCCGCGTGGATGGTGTGGGCGATGCGACGCACCAAGCTTTTGTGGCTGTGCATTCCGCTCAGCTTGCCGATGGTGTGCGCGCTGTCGAACATGACTTGTTACTACTACTCGCTGTTCATCACGCTGTGCGCACTGGTGCACGTCAGGAAAGCGCTCGGCCCGCCGATGCTGGTGATCGCTGGCGTGAGCTCGTTCATGCTCTGGCCGCCCCGCGGCTACTACTGGGTCGACGATCGCTTCGTCGCGCAGGCCTACCTGTTCATCGGGCTGTCGCTGATGGGCCTTTGGAGCTACTCGCGCCCGTTCTCGACCGACCGCCTCAAGTCGTGGTGGAACGGCAAGCCCGACGTCGGGCCCAAGCCCGCACCGCAACTCGCCAGCGAACCGGCGGAGTGAACACGGCTAGGCCCAGCTCGAGCTGGGCAGCCAGGCTGGGCCCGCCCCCAGGGTTAGTTAACAGCTGTCAGTTGTCAGCTGCGAGAGCGAGCCGGGCGTGCTACCGGCGATGACCTACTCCGGAGCTGACAACTGACGGCTGATAACTGACGGCCCGCTTTTGGTCGCCTTGCAGCGGCTTCAACGCAAGATGCGGCGGATGCCGCCGACGGCTTGGCGCAGGCCGTCGGGGAACGCGCGCAGCGTGACGTCGAGGTGCTCGGAGTCCGACTCGATGCCGGCGACGGTGAGCAGCGGCGCGAGCAACGCGAGCGTGCGGATTGCTCGCGGATTTTTCGCGATCTTCGGGTGCCGCATCAAATCGATCACGACCATGTCGTCTTTGGCCTCGACTAGCAGCGCGGGGCGCTTCGGCATGTAGGCGGCCAAGTTGCCGGGCTTGCTCAGATCGAGCGCGCCGGAGCGAAGTAGTGCCGCGATCGGCGACTCGGGCGCATCGTCGGCTACCTTGAGCGAGACATTCGCGAGCCGGATCTCGAAGCGTAGCTCGTCGGGCGTGATGCTGACACGTTCGATGAACACGGTCGCGTTGGCGCGCACCGAGGTGCCCATCAAGTCGACCGTGGCGCCGACCTTCAAACCGGGCGGCACCGCTTCGAGCACCAGGTCCTTCGGCCCCTTCTTGCCACCCGCGCGGCCAGCAAAGAAGCGCAGCGCGTCGAGCGGGACACCGAAGCGGAGCGCGAGCAAGTTGCGAAGTGCACGTAGAAGCTCTTCGGGGTGATCCTTCAGGTACTTCGACCCCGCTTCCAAGACGGCCTTCAGCTCTTGCATGGCGGCGGAGTAAGCCACAGCTCCTCGCCGGAAGCACCACCGGATGCTAGGTTAGCGGCGACCATGCCGCAGTATCCGGTCGCTCCGGCCGACGTCCATGCCACCTTGAGTCGCCACCTGCTCGCGCTCGGGCACAGCTTCGTGCTCGACCTCGAGCGCAGCACTGGACCGTTCGTCCGCGACGCCAAGAGCGACCAGGAATTTCTCGACTTCGCCAGCTTCTACGCCAGCAATCCGCTCGGGTTTGCGCCGGCGGCCCTGACGGATCCAGAGTTTCAAGAGCGACTGTTGCGCGCCGCCACACTCAAGGTCGCCAACCCCGATTTCTACACGACGTACTTCGCCGAGTTCGTCGAGACGCTCTCGCGCACGGCCGCGCCGGCGACGCACCCGCACTACTTCTTCGTCGAAGGCGGCTCGCTCGCGATCGAGAACGCGATGAAGGTGGCGTTCGACTGGAAGGTGCGCAGAAATCAGATCGAGGGCCACGGCGAGCTCGGCAGCCAAATCCTGCATTTTGAGCAGGCGTTTCACGGTCGCAGCGGCTACTCGCTCAGCGTCACCAACACCGACCCGGCCAAGACGCTGTACTTTCCCAAGTTTCCGTGGCCGCGCTTGCCGAACCCAGTCATGCGGTTTCCGCAAGACGAAGCGGCCGTCAACGACGTGCGCGAGCTGGAGCGACTCACGCTGGCGAAGGCCGAGCGCGCGTTCGATCTGCACGGCGCCGACATCGCGGCGATCTTGATCGAGCCGATTCAGGGCGAAGGTGGCGACAACCATTTCCGCCCCGAGTTCCTGAAGGGGTTGCGGCGCCTCGCCGACGAGCGTGGCGCGCTGTTGATCTTCGACGAGGTGCAGACGGGCTTGGGCCTGACCGGTAGCTGGTGGGCGCATCAGCAGCTCGACGTGGTGCCGGACATCATTTGCTTCGCTAAGAAGATGCAGGTCGGCGGCATCCTGGTGTCGACGCGCGTCGACGACGTCGACAGCGTGTTCAAAGTACCGAGCCGTATCAGCAGCACTTGGGGCGGCTCGTTGGTGGACATGGTGCGGGCCACACGCATTTTGGAGACGATTCAGAACGACAAGCTGCTCTCCAACGCCAACCAGCGTGGGATGGAGCTACAGCACGGGCTGGCGGCGCTGGCTGAGCGCTTCCCTGCCCTGGTCCGCAACGTGCGCGGCCGCGGCTTGATGTGCGCGCTGGACTTGCCGACGCCCGAACAGCGCGCGACGTTGATCAAAGCCGCCTTCACCGAGCATTTGCTGCTGTTGCCGTCTGGTGTACAAACCGTGCGCTTCCGTCCATTTCTGAACGTCCAGAGCGAGCACGTTCAGGAAATGCTGCACCGCCTGTCGGCCGCGCTCGAGAAGGTTTAGCCCTTTTTGCCGGGCAGCTCGGCGTTCTTCTCTTCGGCGGTTTGCTCGGCGATTTGCGGGGTCTGAACGCCGCGCGACGAGAGTTCAAGCCGCACGCGATCGCCGACCGCGTTGGCCAGGCGCGAGACCAGGTCCGGCATTTCTTGGAGCAGCGCCGACCAGCCCGCCTTCTCGTCACCGTCGACCGTGAGCAGATGCGCGCTGCCGTCTTTAGCCACGGCAATAGCTGCGACCGGCTCGAGCTCGACCGCGCCGCCCGCACCGTAGCCGCCTGAGTCTCCGCCGACCTTGGCGCCACGCGCGCCGGCGTTGGCGCTGGCGGCGCCGAACGCGATCTTCAGCCGGTGAACCGGGATGACGGTAGCGTCCCCGGCCTGCTGCGCGGCCCCAATAATGGTCTCACTCTTCGAGATGCCTTGAACACCCTTCAGGAGACTCTCGACGACCTCGGCGATTTTGCTTTCGCTCATGCGCTTTACCGTAAGGGGCTCGGGCCCTCGGCGACCAAGGGCTGGCTTCGCGGCGTTGGCCGCGAGGCCATTCGTCTTACCACGTATGCTGCAACGTCGAGCAGCATGAGCCAAGGCTTCACGACCGCGCGACCATCGACCGAGATGTCCCAACCGTCCTCGAAGTCCCAGCGCGGCGCCTGGCGCAGCTCCACGGCAGCGGGTAAAACCGCCGAAAGCATCGAAAGCGCACCGACCAGCCGCCCCGTCAGCAGCGGATCCCGAAAACCGTAGGCCAGGTCGACCACCAGGTAGCGCAGCCGCACGTGGCGGCGCTCTTCCAAGATCTTGAGCGCCAGGTTGAGCGGCTCAACCCGCGCCCAGGCGCGCTGCGAGGCCGCCTTGACGCGTTTCGGGACCGGCCGCGTGAGGTGCCGAGTCCAGTCGGGCTTCCACGACAGCTTGCGCCCGAAGAGCAGGAACGTCAGCCGTGGGGCCACTCCCCGGCCCCACACGAACGCCATCGACGTGGCCGCCACCGAGATCCCGCCCGCCACGACCCAGCCACCGTCGGCTTCGCCGCGCGCGCGACCGCTCACGTCGAAGCGCAGCGGCCAGTAACACGCGACCACCAACAGCAGCGCTGGGAGCAGCAGTACCAAGAGCCACGGCAGCGCGCCGTACGCCCAGGCCATGACCGAGCTCGTCAGCGCTTGCCGTCGCCGAGGCGAGGCGTTTCGGCGCCGTTGAGCGCCGGGGTCAGCTCACCCGCTGGCAGAATACAGACGCCGCGCCGCACCACGGCTTGCTTGCCGTTGGCCAGCGCCAGCATGTGCGGCACGCCGTCCTCACCGACGACCACGAACGCCCGCGGCTCGATCACTATCGCGCCGCCCGCACCGCCGGCCTGGGCGCCAGCGTCGCTCTCTTCGGTGCCGCGCTTAGCCTTGCCGTCGAGGCTACCCATGGCGGTGCCGAAACCAACGCTGATCTTCGCGAGCGGCAACACCTTGGCTTTGCCCGCGTCGCGCACGCCGCCGACCACGGCATCGGCCTTTGCGACCTTGCCGAGCTCGTCGAGCAGCTCTTGCATCAGGAGCTTGAGATCCACGTCGTCAAGGGAACCACGAGCACGTCTTCCAGTCAAAGCGAGATCGGGTACAGTCCCGACATGCGTAGGGTTCGGGTTGCAAACCTCGACGTGGTGCTCGGTGGCGGCCCTGACCGTGAAGGCGGCGGCAACGGCCCGATGTTGGTGCTGATGCACGGCTACGGCGCGCCGGGCGAGGACCTGGTGCCGCTTGGCCGGCAGCTCACGGTCGACCCGAGCGTGCGGTTCGCCTTCCCGGCGGCTCCGCACGTGATCGAGATGGGCCTACCGAAGGACCAGGCGGGGCGCGCGTGGTGGCCGCTCGACATGGGCGAGCTGCAACGCGCCGTCATGCAACGAGACTACGAGGCGTTGACGAGTCGCGTGCCGGTCGGGCTCGCCGAAGCCCGCGCAGAAGTAGAGGCGCTGCTCGACGCGCTCGAAGCCGACCACGGCGCGGCGCGGAACAAGCTGGTGCTGGGTGGCTTTTCGCAGGGCGCAATGTTGGCGACCGACGTGGCGCTGCGCGCCGAGCGACCGCCCGCGGCCTTGGCGATCTTGAGCGGCAGCCTGATCACCAAGGCCGAATGGATCCCACTGATGAAGGCGCGCGTGAACATGCCGGTGCTGCAGAGCCACGGCCGCGCCGACCCGGTGCTGGGCTTCGAGATCGCCGAAATGCTGCGGCATGAGCTAACGAACGCCGGCGTCGCGGTCGAGTTCGTCGCATTCAACGGCGGGCACGGCATCCCGAACGGCGCAGTCGAAGCCCTGAGCAAGCTCGTCGGCCGCGTTACTACAGCTTGATCACGGCGGCGCCCGAGAGGCGCGAGGCGCGCAAGTCGTCGAGCGCGCGCGGTAGCTCGTTCAGCGCGTACGACGTGACCTCGCTGTGGACGGGCACGCGCGGCACCAACTCCATGAACTCCACGCCGTCGCGCCGGGTCAGGTTGCCGACCGAGCGCAGCGAGCGTTCGCCCCGCAACAGCTCGTACGGGAACGACGGGATGTCACTCATGTGAATTCCCGCGCAGATCACGCTGCCGCCAGGACCAACCGCCGCCAAAGCGCGCGGGACGAGCGCGCCGTTGGGCGCGAAGATCAACGCGGCGTCGAGCCTGACCGGTGACGGCATGTCGGAAGGACCCGCCCAGTCGACGCCCATGCTGCGGGCGAAGATCAGCTGCGCTTCGTTGCCCGGGCGCGTGAAGGCGTACACCTCCCGGCCTTGATAGCGCGCCACTTGTGCGATGATGTGCGCGGCGGAGCCGAAGCCGTACAGCCCGATTCGCTGCGCGTCGCCCGCCATACACAGCGCGCGGTAGCCAATCAAGCCGGCGCACAACAGCGGTGCGGCCTGCAAATCGGGATACGAGCCGGGCAGCGGCAACGCAAACTGCGGTGACACGACCGCGTATTCGGCGTAGCCGCCGTTGCGCTGATAGCCAGTAAATTCTGCTCTTTCACAAAGATTTTCGCGCCCGGTGCGACACAGCCGGCAGTCGCCGCAAGCCCAGCCGAGCCACGGCACACCGACGCGTTGCCCTTCAGCAAAGCCTTCGACCAGCGCGCCCTGCTCGACGACTGTCCCGACGATCTGATGCCCCATCACCAGCGGTAGCCGCGGGGACGGTAGCTCGCCATCGAGGATGTGGAGGTCAGTCCGGCACACGCCGGTACAGCGCACGCGCACCAGCAGCTCCGTCGGCCCTGGCTCGGGAACGGGAAGCTTTTGCTCGATGAGCGCACGAGACGCCCGCTCGAGCACCATGGCGCGCATGCTGGGTGCCAAGCGTCAGATCCCTCGCTGGCAAACCGGAGCCTGCCAGCTCAGCGAGAGTAACCGCGCGAACGACGAAGGTCAATCGAAGTGCGCTGCACAAAGTTGTTACACCCGGCTGTTTCGTGGGGTTTTCGTGGGGTTTTCCGGGTCTCATCTCGAGAAGACCTCGAGCCCCCTTTTCATGGCGCGCGCTCGATGCTACGCGCTCTGGCCGCATTTTTTAGTGCGTCTCTCTAGTTACTTCGGGGCTTTGCCCCATGTCCGAGCCAAGCAACGCCTCAAGTCGCAAAATGTCAGAAGTAGTCGAAGATTCCGAGCGTGACGCCGTCGTAGCCGAGGAGCTCGGGTGTCTGGAGCGTGTCCAGAGTCACCTGCGCGAGCGCGCACAGCGCACATCGGATCGCCCAGCGCTGGCCGCAACCTCCGCCGACTACGAGGTGCGGCTGCTGGATTTACGCGACCAAATCAGCACAGCGCGCATGGAAGACGTGCCGCCGCTCGTGCAGGAGATGGAGCGCCTGCAGAGCCTGATGGTGCACCGCCAAGCAGCTACTCCGGTCACGGTCGACGCGCGCTCGCCCTACTTCGGTCGCCTAGTGATCGAGGAAGGCCCTAAGCAGCGCGAGGTATTGATCGGTCGCGGCACCTACCTCGACACCAAGAGCGGCGTCCGGATCGTCGACTGGCGCGATGCGCCGGTAAGTCGGCTGTATTACCGCTACGAAGAAGGCGACGACTACGATGAGGTGTTTGGCGATCGCGAGGTCACCGGCCTGATCAAGACTCGACGCAGCTTGAGCATCGTCGAGGCCGAGCTGCGGCGCATCACCACGCCGCAGGGCACGTTCGTGCGTGGAAAAGACGGTTTTCGCCGCGCGGAGTCGCAGGCGTTCAAGCTGACCGGCGGCGCCGGCACGGCGATTCGTGCCGAACAGCACCATCGACCCGGCAAGCTGGGCATTGGCAGCGACGGCGGCGACGACAAGCACCTGCGCGAGATCACCGCGCTGATCGACCCGCGCCAGTTCGAGCTGATCACCAGCTCCGACGCCGGGCTGGTCGTGATTCAAGGCGGTGCCGGTAGCGGTAAGACGACGATTGGTCTGCACCGGCTGGCATTCTTGGCATTCAAGGACGCGCGGCGTTTTCGGCCCGACAAGCTGCTGGTGATCGTCTTCAACGACGCGCTGGCGCGTTACGTCGCCCGCGTGCTGCCCGCGCTCGGCATCGAGGGCGTGCTGATCCGCACCTACGAAGACTGGGTCCGCCGCATTCGCCAGTCGCTCTACCCGCGCCTGCCGTCGAAGTACCGCGACGACACGCCGACGATGGTCTCGCGCTTCAAGAAGCACCCGCTGGTGCTGCGCATGATCGACGACCATATCGCCAAGCTCGGAGAGCAAGTGACGACTCGCCTTGCCGCGCTCAGCTCCGACGCCGGTGAGGCCGGCGAAAAGCTGCGCGACGGCTGGCTGAAGAGCGCCACTCGCCCACTCGCCCACCGCTTGCACGGGCTAATCACGGCCGTCGAGGGTGACGCGGCGCGCAGCTTGCCGACCGACGTGCGCGTCGGCGTCGAGCGCACCTGTCGCGCCTTACTCAAGGCCACGCGCGACGTCTCCACCACTTGGGCCGAGTTGCTGAGTGACCGTGCTGCGCTAGGCGCCGCGGTCGACAAGTTGGCGCGCGGCAGTTTCACGCCCGGTGAGCTGGACCGCGTGGTGGCGTGGTGCAGCGCGCGCAGCGCCGAAATCGTCGGCGAAATCGAGGTTAGACGCGAAGAACGCGCCGAGCGAACCCACGGCGACGAGGAAGACGGCGGCCGGAAGCGCGACCGCAAGGACGACGACGAGCATGAGCGCGCCGACGCAGAGGAAGACGACGAGATGCGCCGCGGCGTCGATGGCTTCGACATCGCCGAAGACGCCAAGCTCGATGCCGAAGACGATACGCTGCTCTTGCGCCTACACCAACGGCTGCGCGGGCCGCTCACACGCGGCAAGCTGAGCAAAGAGCCGATCGTGTACGAGCACATTTTAGTCGACGAGGCGCAAGATCTGAGCCCGGTCGAGCTGGCCGTGGTGCTCGACACGACCAGCAACGCGCGCAGCATTACCCTCTCAGGTGACGTCCAACAGCGACTGCTGATGGACAACGGCTTCACCGATTGGAAGACCGTGCTCGGTGAGCTGAAGCTCAGTCACGTCGAGGTCGAGCCGCTCAAGCTCAGCTACCGCTCAACCAAGCCAATCATCGACTTTTCACGCGCGGTTTTGGGACCGCTGGCCAGCAGCGATGCGCCCGTCGCGACACGCGCCGGTGCCCCGGTCGATTTGTTTACGCATGGCCACACCGGCGACGCCGTCGCCACGCTGTCGGAGGCCCTGCGCGACTTGATGCAGAGCGAACCACAGGCGTCCGTGGCCGTGATCGCGCGCTACCCGGAGCAAGCAGATCTCTACTTCGGCGGCTTGCAACGCGCCGAGGTGCCCTACCTGCGCCGCGTTGCCGAACAGGACTTCTGCTTCAAGCCCGGCGTCGACGTCACCGACGTACGCCAAGTCAAAGGCCTCGAATTCGACTACGTCGTGATCGTCGAAGCCTCCGAGTCGTCCTACCCCGACGACGACGAAGCGCGCCACCTGCTGCACATCGCCGCCACCCGCGCCGCCCACCAACTTTGGCTGTTCGTCGTGGGCCGACCAAGTCCGTTGCTGCCCCAAGAGCTCAAAGACCGAAGCCTATAGGCTGGGCCAACGACCCCGGTCGCGCACCGGCACGAACGATTCACGTCGACGGTTCGTGCCGAGCGCGGGGCACGAGATTCACAGGGAGGATGGGAGGACTGGAGGCGAGAATCGTTGGGTTTCGAGCCGCGCGACGCCGCACGGATCCTGCGCAGGTGGCGCCGGACTCCGCGAATCTCGAACAAACAAGAACCTCCCGTGCCTCCCTCCTCCCTGTAAAATCTCGATCGTCAAGCGACGGGCAGTGACGTTCGGTCGAGGTGCGATTTCGAGATTTGCATGCGGCTGTCGACGCCGACGATGTCGCCGGGCTCCAGCGGCAGCCAGACGTTCTCGCCTTGGAGCGGTTCGCTGGAGACGATAAAGTGGTTGACGATGCCGCTGGCGGAGGGGGCTTCGCAGACGGCGGACAGGCTTGGGCAATGCTCGCGATCCGAGCAACGCGTCTTGTAGGTGGAAAAATAGAGTTCTTTGCCGCCGTGGGTCGCGACCAGGTTTTCGCCGTCGGTTGCCATCAGCGTGAGTAGCGCGGCGTCGACGCCGGGGCGGCCGTCGCACAGCTCGCGCACGCGCTTTACGGTGCTGCGTAGCGCCGCCATGGCGTGTGACAATTCGGGGCGCTGTCCGGCGCCGGCGGCGCGCCCGAGCTCGCTCAGGAAGACGAAGAACACCACTTCGCTATCGGTATCGCCCATCACGAAGCGCCGCAGCCGCTGATCCACCAGCTCGAGCAGCGCGCCGCGCAGCTCTTCGAAGCGCGGGATATCGCCGTTGTGCGCGAACACCCAGCGGCCATGCTGAAACGGGTGGCAGTTGAAGACCGTCTTGTCGCCCTGGGTTGCCTTGCGCACATGCGCCAAGACAGTCTCGGAAGCGACGACGCCGCTCAACCGATGAAACAGCGCGTCGCCGAGCGCGGTGCTCGGGCTGCGCGTCACGTGCGGCGCACCGTCGATGTAAAACGCCACGCCCCAGCCGTCCGGATGCAGGTTGCTTTGGACGCCGAGCGCGTTTTCGGCCGCCAGCAGCGAGCGATGGACCTGGCTGGGAATCACACTACGAAAACCGAACAGGCGGCACATGAGCGTCACCGAGCATAGCGCGCCTGAGGGAAACCTTCACATTTCCGCGGCATTTCGGCGCCACGTAACTTCCTCCCCGGTGACGACATACTTGGAGAGCAACATGGACTTCCAGCGCCGCCGTTTCATCCGCCTGGCCGCGAGCGGCACCGCCCTTGCGGTGCTCGGCGGCTACTACGTGATCTCCGACGATCTGACCCGGGAAGCCCAGGCTCAAACCCGCACGGATGGCCGACCCCGGCTGCCCCCGGGCCAGCGCGTGCTCAAGGCCTGGAAGCCGATGGGCGGCGAGCCCGGCGATCCCAGCCTGGAGCACTTCCGGCTGCAGGTCCACGGCGAGGTCGAGGCTCCCTACTCACTCAGCTACGCGGACCTGCTGGCCATGCCGCAGACCGCGCTGGCCGTCGACGTGCACTGCGTGACGGGTTGGAGCGTGATGGGCGCGAAGGTGAAGGGCGTGCTGCTGTCGGAGCTGGCCGCGCGCGCCAAGGTGAAACCCAGCGCGCGCCACGTCATCTTCGAGGCCGCGCACGGCTACACCGCCAACGTTCCGTTGCGCGAGGCGCTCGGCCCGCAAGTGATGGTCGCGCGCGAGCTCGAAGGCGCGCCCCTACCCCGCACCCACGGCGGCCCGCTGCGAGCGCTCGTGCCGCAGTTGTATTTCTGGAAGAGCGCCAAGTGGCTGACCGGCATCCGCTTCGTCGCCAAGGACGAGCCCGGCTTCTGGGAAACGCGCGGCTACAACAACCACGGCGACCCGTGGCGCGAGGAACGCTATGGCTGATGGCATGTCGGGTTCGACCCCTGTGCCGGTGAAACGCCGCTTCCAGCTGCGCCCCTGGGTGCGCGCCATCCACCGCGACGCTGGCTATTTCGGCGTCGGGCTCACGCTCGTGTACGCGCTGTCCGGACTCGCGGTGAATCACATCGCCGACTGGGATCCGAGCTTCCGACAAGTCGCGAGCACGCATCAGTTGCCTGCGCCGTTGCCAGCCGACGCCGAGGCTGCTGGCAAAAGCGTCGTTGCGGCGCTCGGCATCAAGGAAACCCCGCGCGAGGTGTACGCGGCTGGTGACGACGCCGTCGACATCGTGTTCGATCGCCGCACGCTGCACGTCACGCCGTCGACCGGCAAGGTCGTGGAAGAGGGCCAGTCGCCGCGCTTCTTCCTGCGCGCTGCCAATTGGCTGCACCTGAACCGCGGCAAGCGCGCCTGGACGCTGGTCGCCGACACCTACGCCGTGGTCCTGATTTACCTGGCGATTTCCGGACTATTCATGATCCCGGGCCGCAAGGGCTTGCTCGGCCGTGGCGCGGTGATCGCGCTGCTCGGCGCGGCCGTACCGGCCGGCTACGTCGTGCTCTCGGGCGGACCCGAGGCAAAAAATGGCTCACAAGCGCCGGCTAGCGGCGAAGCAACGCCGAAAGCTCGCTGACGAAGGCGTCGGCCCCGCCCAACTCCAAAAGCGCTCGCTCTAGCTCGAACACGTAGTCGGGGTTAGGACCGCTCGGACCTTCGCAAAGGCGAATGTGCGCGGCCAACGCGTCGAGCGGCAGGTGTCCTGCATCGTAAGCATTGCCGGGCGGCGCGAGCCACGTCACCGCTTGATGTTTTTCCCCATCCGCCGACGCTTCCAGCGTCACCCGTTGATAGCCGGCGCGCTCGCGATGGTCGAGCTCCGCCAACAGCTCGAGCGCTGGAGCCTCCACGAAGTAGAGCGCGCCGACCACGCTTTCACCGACGCGCGGCACGAGTGTAACGACGCGGCCCGGCCGCTCCGGCGTGCCGCGGTGATCAGGCGAAGCTTGCGAGAAGCTCCGCGCATAGCCGTCGGCGCACGCGCGCTGCCGAGCCACGTAGCCAAACCCGGGTCGAAATAGCAATGAGCCGTATCCAAAGATCGGCAGTCGGTTTGTGCTAATTCCGGCGTTCATCACGGCACTCCCGCGCTGACACGAGCCGCGGTGGTAGCAGACGTACGGTGTTGGTAAGGCTTCTTGCGCGTTGGCTGACGCAGCACCTGGAACCGGTACCGGTCACGTCTGCCAACGGCGCAAAAATCCGGAAATTACTGATAGGTGTGACCCACCAAAGCTGAGTTTTCTGGAAGTCGCCTGGAACTGTTTCCACATTTGTCTTTCGAGGCATCATCAAACCTGCTACGTACAAACTGTCGGCGCCGCGAGGCCGGTATCGCAGCCTAGCGCACCGGTTTTCGGCCGTCCCGCCTGAGGAAACGAGATGAAAATCCGCACCATTCTTCCGATCGTGAGCAGCTTGTCGGCCTTCGCGTTCCCCGCTTTGGCGCAAGACCCGCCTGCGGCCTCGTCGACCGAAAAGGTTCAGCTGGCCGATGAGCCGGGCAAGCCTGCGGAGCCGCCGAAGGCTGCCGCTGCCGACGCCGCCGCGCCCGCTGCCAAGACCGAAGCGACCGCGACCGTCGACATGGGCGGCAACGCAGGCTCGCCCAAGCGCGGCAGCCTGGCAGCCTCACCCGTCCACCGCGGCGGCAACGAATCCGCCGAGTCCAGCAAAGAGTGGAAGACCGATTTTCACGGCTACTTCCGCGTGCCGTTTCGTTTCGGTATTGGTTCGCGCCCGGCTCCGCTCGCAACGCCAGACCCGGACCAGAGCGAGGCCGCCACCAACACGCTCGCCCCCGGTCAGAGCAAGACGACCTTCCACGCTCCGCTGATTCCCGACGGTCAGTACCTGAGCTGGCAGTCCACGTCGCACAACCGCAGCGACTGGGCGGAGATGTTCTTCGGCGTCGGCAACTCGTGGGCCAAGGCTACCGTCGGCCTCCAGGGCTACAACTTCACCGACGTTAGCTTCAGCGATCCGCAGACGCAGTACGGGATCGGCCAAGCCTACGTCACGCTCTCGCCCGACCTGGGTTACGAGAACATGCGCCTGAGCCTCAAGGTGGGCGCTTATCAGGACCGCTACGGCGCCGCCGGCAAATACGACGCCGGTGAGTACGATACGTACCTATTCGGCCGCACGCACGCGATGGGCGAGACGCTGCACCTCGACTACGACATCAACGAAGCCTGGAACCTGTGGGCCGAAGAAGGCGTCGGCGGCAAACGGCCAGATCCGAGCAGCTTCAACAACGCGCGCTTCACGATGTTGGCGCACGGGCACGTCGGCCTAAACAAAGGCAACGACATGCAGTTCTCGGCCAACATGCTGTATAGCTGGGCGCAGGAAGAAGACCGCCCGTACAACATCGGCAAGGACGCCACTCAGTACGCGAACTCGATTGTCGACGCCAAGGACGGCAACATGTGGGTCGCGGGCGCCGACGCGCGCTTCGACCTCGGGAAGTTTGGTTACTTCTACGGCGGCTACTCGCACATCGGAGCCAGCAACGCACTGGTCGTCGGTCGCGCGATCGAAGTGCTGCATGCCTCAGGCGGCGGCGAGTACCAGCTGGGCGTGGTCGACAACTACTTCGGCCCCGGTTGCCGCGCGGCGAACGCAGACCCGATGACCCCGCGCACCAGCGCTCTGGCCGGCCCCGGCAACCTCGCGGCCCCGGGTGGCTGCAGCGCCGGCACCGGAAGCGTCGACTCCGTGCTCGCTCAATACGAGTTCTCGCTGACCAACTTCTTGCAGATGAACGAAGAGGGCGGGCAGAAGTTCTGGGGCGAGGGCTCCGACCTCAAGATCGCCGTCTACGGCATGCTCAACAAGGTCAAGAGCGACTATCGGCCCAGCGAGGCGGACAAGACCAAGTGGGGGCCCACCGATGGCAACCTCAAGCTCAAGTACGGCGCCGACATCCAGTATCACGCCACGCCGTCGATCACGGCAGCCGTACGCGTCGATCGCCTGCAGCCGAACAAGGATATCCCGGAGCAGTCGTTCTCGATCATCTCGCCGCGCATCGTGCTCACGTCCAACTGGGTGACGCGCGAGCAGCTGACGTTCCAGTATTCACGCTACCTGTACAACCAGCGTGAGTGCGTCGATGCTCCGGCGGATTTCTCGCGGTATCGCACCGAAAAATCCGGACTTTGCGTGCAGCCCCCGCCGGCCGCCACGCCTCCGGACGGCTTCGGCATCAACTCCGACAATCAACCGGTGACGAACCGCGGCGCCCCCAGCCTGCGTCCCGACGTCAACGTTTTCAAGATTGAAGCCACTTTCTGGTGGTGAGTCGGTAGCTGGACTCGGTCAGAGGAGTCCTGGTTCCCTCTAACGGGCGTCGCTGCAAGGTGACGCCCGTTAGCCTTTTGTGGCCAACCACCGGAACTGCTTCCGGAAACCGTGACTCACCGCGTCGAGTGAATTGCGGAACCGCTGCCATAGCATGATTGAGCTGAATTCAAGCCATTCGGGCACAGCGTACGACGCATAAAAAGTGATCGAAACCCGTTTGCAGCCTCGCCTAATCTGACGGTTCTGCTACCTTAGGGAAGATGAAGGCGAGAGCGTGGTCGTCTATCTTGGGTGGTGGCTTGTGTGTGGCTTTTGTCGGCTGCAGCGCGACGAAGGGCGGCACCGGCGTTGACGGTGCTGGCGCCAGTTCCAGCACTGGAGCGACCAGCAGCAGTGGCGGTAGCCAATTGCACCTCACGGCGGGAACCGGTGCCGGTTTCTCGGTCGGCGGTGATGTCACCGCCACCGGCGGGATGGACATGGGCTGCAACGACCTAAGCGTCGAGACGAAAGAGGTCACGCCGACCGTGCTGTTGCTGGTCGACAACTCGTCCAGCATGTTCGAGCCACGCGACAAGTTGTGGGACCCGCTCTTTAACGTGTTGATGAAGCCGACCGACGGCATCGTCGCGTCGCTGCAAGACAAGGTTCGATTCGGCTTCACCAGCTATCGTGGCAGCAGCACCGCCAATGACCCAGCCTGTCCGAACTTGTTCGAAGTCGACTACAAGCTCGGCAATTTCACGCCGATTGACACGCAGTACAAGATGCAGGGCGCCGAGTACAAACAGGGCATCAAGTGGGAAACGCCGACCGGCGCCGCGATCAAGAAGGCGGCCGCAAAGCTAGCCGCTTACGTAGCCGATCCACCCGGCCCCAAGTACATCTTGCTGGTCACCGACGGTAACCCCAACACCTGCGCGGCGCTCGATCCACAGTGTGGCTCGGACGAAAGCATCCAGGCGGTTCAAGAAGCCAAGACGATGGGCATCGGCACGTTCGCCGTCGGCATCGGCGACATCATCGCCGGCAACAGCGGCTGCGAGACGGCGTGGGGCCGCTGCGGGCCGCTCCATTTGCAAGATTTGGCCAACGCCGGCCAAGGCTTGCCGGTCGCGGCGCCGCCGGATCAGTTGAAGTACCAAGCCTGCACGCCGACCAAAATGTTGGCGGCCACCTACGCTGGCGCGGCCGAAACGCCCGGCGCCGCTAAGTTCTACACCGCCGCCAACGCCGGCGAGCTCGAGACCGCGATCAAGGGCCTGTTGAACTCGGTCGTCTCCTGCACCTACGACATGAACGCGACCGTGGTCGGCAACGCCGCGCTTGGCACCGTCAAAGTCAACGACATGGACGTGACGTACAACGACCCCGACGGCTGGAAGCTCGAAGACAACAAGGTGCAGATCACCTTGCAAGGCACTGCCTGCGACAACTTCAAAGCCATGGCCGGCTCCAAACTGTACGTCTCGTTCCCCTGTAAAGTCGCCGTACCAAAATAGCTCGAGCAGCACGAGGCAACAGGAAGGCGGCTGATGATTCATCGCATCTTGCCCGAGCGAGCGGGGACAACAGGAAGGCGGGAAGACGGGACGGCCGAGATTTAGGGTGGGTGGTACTGGCAACTGGACGCCGGCGTACCGCGATTGGGCCTCAGGCGCCTGTTCGAACAACAGAAATCTTCCCGCCTTCCCGCCTTCCTGTTCGCTCGTGCTCGAATGGCGAATTGAGACCAATGGTCAGAGGATGGGGGGAAGGCGGGATGGGTTTGTTTGTTCGAGCGCGCGCTCGGCATACCCTGAACGGCGCGATGCAGAGCGACGCGAACGCGTTTCGAGGCTGCGCCCAAGAAAATCCTTAGGA
>JBBSAB010000070.1:0-42259 GCA_038252755.1 Polyangiales bacterium
CCGGCGGTCCTCCCGGCTCCATAACCATCGCTCGTGGCTTCGAAAAGCTTTTGGCAAGCGTCGAAGCCGTCTTGGCTGTGGAAAACAGCTCCAGGATGCGATGAATGCTCAGAGGAAGACGGGAAGGCGGGAAGGCCGAGATTTAGGGTGGGTGGTACTGGCAACTCGACGCAGGGGGACCGCGATTGGGCCTCAGGCGCCGGTTCGAACAACAGAAATCTTCCCGCCTTCCCGCCTTCCTGTTCGCTCGTGCTCGAATCGCGAAATGAGACCAATGCTCAGCCGCCTTCCTGTTCGCTCGTGCTCGAGGCGAGAAATGTGATGAAAGGTCAGCTGTAGCTGGGCCTACCCCGCGCGCAGCTGTGGTGGGTGCTTCAGCGTTTGATAGACGACGCAGTAGCGCTCGGTCAGCTCGAGGAGCTTGGCGAGGGTTTCGGGGCTGGCGTCGGTGTCGAGGTCGAACGAGAGCGCGATGCTTTTGAAGCCGACCGGGGCTTCGCGCGAGACGCCGAGCGTGCCACGAAAGTCGACTTCGCCCGAGGCCGAGATGCGCCCCGTGCGAATCGCGATGCCCATCGACGTGGCGACCGCTCCGAGCGTCACGCCGGCACAGGCGACCAGCGCTTGCAGCAGCATGTCGGCCGAGCAGGCGGCGCTGCCGTCACCACCGGTTGCCGAATGGAGGCCGGCTGCCACGACGCCCAAGTGGGTTTCGACGTGACAAAGTTGTGCCGATACCTCCGGTACACCGCGAGCCTTTAGTGTGACGAGCGCTGACGCAGGCTCGGTTTTGTAGCGCGCTTTGAGTGGCGCCTGGGCGGCGCGGAGCTCTTCTACGTTCACGGCAACCTCCGAGTGGAACTATCACCATGGCTACCCGGGCGGCGCCGTGGTGGTCTCGGATGTAGGCGAGGAAATTGATGACCGCAAGGCTCGTTACGATCGGGGATTCGCTGACTCAGGGTTTTCAGCACGGAGCGATTCGGCGCACCGACTGGGCTTTCCCGACGATGATTGCGCGGGTGCTGGGCCACGACCGCTTCCGCAGGCCGGACTTTTCCGGCAACGGCGACGGTGGGCCGCTGCTTGATCTCGAGCTCGTGCTCAAACGCTTGTCCGCGGTAGCCGGAACGCGGATCGACGTGTGGGACATGATCGCGGTGCCGATCGTGTTGGGACGAACGATGGGCCGCGTCGAGGATTACTGGGAGCGAGAGGGTGGGACGCAGCCTACCCAGACCGGCCCGATCCACCACAACTTGGGCGCGTGGGGCTTCGAGGTGCTCGACTCGATCACGTTGAGCGACGCCGTCTGCGAGCGCAACACCCCGCCCGCGCACAACGACTGGATCGATCAGGTGCCCGAACACGCTATGTATCGCTCGGCGCGCCGGACCTTGAATCCGGCTCAGCTCCCCGAGCTTGCCAACCTCACTCAGTTCGGCCTCGCGGGCCGGATCGCGACCGAGGAAGGCGTCGAAAACCTGGTTGTCGGTCTCGGCGCCAACAACGTGCTGGGGACTTGCGTCAGCCTGCAAGTCCGTCCCTCCACCGACGCCGACCTCGATCGGCTGGCTCACGATCGCAAGTGCAACCTGTGGCTGCCCCAGCATTTTGCCGACGCTTACCGACAGGTCGCGCTCGAGATCGAGAAGGTAAACGCGCAGCGCGTGTTCGTACTGACCGTGCCGCACGTGACGATCGCACCGGTCACGCGCGGCGTGAGCCCGGTCGCGCGCGCGGCGGGCACCGCCGAACGTGTCGATGGCTACTACGAGTTTTACACACGGTTTTGGATCTGGGACGACGACTTCGATCCCGGCCGCAATCGCCGCCTAACGCGTCAAGACGCACGTGACATCGACGCGTCCATCAGCGCTTACAACGACTGCATACAAAAAGAAGCCAAGCAGCGCGGTTGGCATGTCGTCGACCTGTGCACCGTGCTCGACGGGCTGGCGTACCGGCGAAACGACGGGCACCCCACCTACGCGTTGCCGAAAGGCTTGGTGAAAGCACTCAAGACCAATCCTTCGACTGCCTTTCGCGTCCGACCCGACGGCGAGGTGTTGCTCGACACGCGCTTCACGCGGATTCCGGAACAGGACCCCGCACCGAACGCATCGACCGACGATTGGCGTGCGGCGTACAAGGGCGGTATTTTCAGCCTCGACGGGGTGCATCCGAGCACGATTGGCTACGGAATCGTGGCGCACGAGGTGCTGAGTGCGTTTCAGAAGGCCAACGTTCCGGGTGCAGATCCGGAACAGCTGGACTGGGACGCAATCGTGGCGCACGACACCGTGCTGACCGCGCCGCCAGCGTTGCTCAAGACGCTCGAAGAGACGCTGAACAAGCTGTTCGCCACGTTGCCGCTCGACAAGGTGATCGACAAGCTGGCCGGCTACGGCGCCGAACCGCCGTAGCGATTACGCGCGCGGATGCGGAAACGTCGCGGTCGGCTGGGTCGGCATTACCAGGTCGAACTTGCGAACGTCGATTTGGATTTGCCCGTCGGTCTGTTGGCCATGGCGGGCGGCACGCTCGAACGCACGGTGCGCTCGACGCCGAACATGGGGTGCCGGATTCGTGCCGTCCACCGCTCGCGCGCGGAGCTAATTCAGATGCCGTAGTCGTTGTTTCCGCCGCGCGGTTTCACGTTGGCGTTCGGCTTCGTTGCCGCCCGCTTGGGGCTGGGCTTTGGTGCAACGGAGGCGGAAACGGAGGCGGGCGACACCGCCACGACGGGCGTCGGAACTGCAGACGGAATTGCGGATGCAGACGCGCGCGCAACCGCCGATACCGCCACCAACGGCGGCAGAACGGCGAGCGGAGCCGGCGCCGCAGCTACGGCGGGCGCAAGCTGAGTCACCGCCGCGAACGGTCGCCAGCTGATCGGCATCTTGGGCGCGAACAACACCGCTGCAGCACCCAGCGAAACCGTCGCCAACGCCCAGAGCGCGCCGCGACCACGACGCTCACCCCGCGCTACCGCGAGCGCCTCCGGCTCCGCCTTGAGCGCGGGCGGCACGGTTTGAGCGACTGGAGCCGGCTCGCTCGCACCGATCGTGAGCACCGCCGGCGGCGGGGTCGACGCGCGCAGCTTGGCCAGGTGCAGCCGCGGCTGGAACACCGGGGTCGGCGCTTCTTCTTGCCAAGCGTCGGTGTCGACGTTGGACAACTGCTGCGCGGCAGCGGAGGCCATCGCGTTGCTCAGATCGAGCGCCGAAGCGAACCGCGCGTCGAGCTCGGTCGCGATCGCACGGTCGGCGATCGCGCACAGCGGCGTCGCCCAGCGCACGTTGGCTGCCAGCCGAATCGCTGGTGGCTTGGCGCCGGACAAACGCGCCAAGACGCCCGCAGGGGAAGCGTCCGGAAAGAGCCGTTTTCCAGCCAGCGCCTCCCAAAGCATGACGCCGACGCTGAACACGTCAGCGCGCGCATCAAAGGCGCCGCCAGCGAGCCGCTCGGGCGCCGCATAGCTCGGATCTTCGAGCTTGGCGTTGGGCAGCGAATGCCTGTTCAAGAGCGGAACGAGCCGCGCGGTGCCGTGCTCGTCGATGTAGATGTTCTGCGGCGAGACTTGGCCGTGAACGAAGGCTTGCCCATCCGTCACGACTTCGTGCAGCGCCGCCAACCCGCTCAGCACGTCGAGCAGCAAGCGCACGACTTGCTCCAAGTCGAAGCGCTTGAAGGTGCCCGCGGGCAACGTGAAGTCTGCCAGGCGACGTGCGTCACCGACGACGGGCGAGAGCCCGGCGCCGCCAGGCAGTGGCAACAGGCGCACCAGGTTCGGGTGGCGGAGGCGTGCCACCGCTTGGGCGCGGCGCATCAGCCGAGCCGTCGCGGCGGCGCTGGGGGGAGGAGCCGTGGTCGTCACCCCCCCAAGCACGGCCGCCCGCTCGGAAACTTGCGTCGGCCAAGGGTGCGGCAAATTGCCCTTCAGTCAAGTCTAGCCGTGTGCAAGTACCGCCGCGACTCACAACGGAATGAAACGTAGGTCCGAGTGGACGTGCGCGCGGCTTGGCCTGGAGACACGGCAGTTTCTGCGATTCAAGCTGCGGCTTGGCAGCCCAAGTGGTGACTATTTCGCCGGCAGCAGCTTGCCGATGGCGTCGTACCAGGTGTTCGCCATCACCACGTAGCCAGCGTCTTTCGGGTGCAGCTTGTCGAACATGTACTCGGTCTTGTAGTTCGCGTTTTGGGTGAACGCGGCATACATGTCGACCATGATCACGTGTTTGCCGGCATCGGCGCGCGTCTTGACCTGGCTTTGGACCGCATTGTTGAAGGTCACGACCCGCTGATTCTCGGTGTCGTCGGTGGTCGGCACCATCTTGGCGACGACGATCAGCGCGTTGGGCGAATACATGATGATGCGGTCGAGCAGCAGCCCCTGGGGATTCGTGTCTTGGGCAGTCGTCACCATTCCCCGGAATGGTTCACGAAACACCTCCACTCCGACCCGAGCGCAACTTTCCTGACAGGTAGCCACCTCGAGCTACTTTCGGTTCTTACGCTCATGTCCTCAGCACCCGCCGAAACAGGCAAGCGCGCTGACCAACTTAGTCACCCGAGCGCACCTAGCGCTGCCGTCACGATTTGTCGAGGCGCGTTCGCATGACGACGAGCCAGTCGTCACCGACGAACGGAGACACTTCGGTCGAACCGTTGCTCACGCTGATGCCAACATTGAGGGGCCCAGATGAAAGCAGGAACGCTCCGCGCGGATCTTTGGATCGTTTGGCCACGAAGCCACGAAGATGCAGGCTTCCGCTGTGTGCATCGATGCTCTTGACCTCCACGGCACTGGGAGAAACTCGAATATCTGCACGGGCTACCAGGCCTTTCAGGTCGAGTGCCGCGCGGGTGATGCCCTGAAGCGGCTGACCCAACACCAGCGGCAGCAATGCTTCGGTGGACGAGGCGTGGACGCGAAGCGTGCCGCTGGCGACTTTGCCAGCAGGGTTGACACGCAGCCCCGAGCCGTCGACCGACAGCCCAAACGGCTTACTGTGCTTGTCACCGCTGGCGAGCGACAGCTGACTCAGCTCGAGCAACAGCTTTTGCATCTCGAGCGAGGCGTCGGGCTGCGAGCCGCGCGTGAACGCCAGTTGACCTTGCAGGTTGCCCGCGATCGCGACCGAGCCGTGCTCGACGACAACGTCAGTCGCATTGAGCTCGGCTGCGCCGGAGCTGCTTCCGTCTGGCGAGCGCCCGAGTCGCACCCCGGCTTCGGCAGCGCCACCCAGCGTGGTTTGGTCGGTCGTGAACCAGGCCAGGGACGGAGCGCGTGCCTTTCGAACCGCGGCGCTCACTTCACCGAGCGTCAGGTCTCGCTTGAGGTCGACGCCGTTGAGTCGAAGCGAACCAACGACCCCTTCCAAGCTCGGCGCCGGTGCGTTGCTGGCGGAGCGCGCCGCGGTAATTTTCGATGAATTCAGAGAAAAAACCAGCTGCTCTGCAGCTCGCGCCGAGTCACGACCGAAGCTCAGCATGAGATCGCCGGACAGATCAGCGAGCTGATGATGCACCACGAACGGCGTCGCGCGCAGACTCACGTTGCTGCTAGGCCCGACGATGCCGCGCACGACGTCCAGATCGAGCAGCCATTCGGCGTTGCCCGAATAGCGCGCCGAACCGAAGCGCGCCAAATAAGCGCGCAAGAAATCCAGTTTGCCCCCCGAAAGGCGCAAGCGCACCGTCGCGCCGATATCCCTGAGCACCTGCGCGCCTTCGGTCTCTGCCACGCGCATGTCGGGAATGTCACAAGTGATGCGCCCGCGCATCGTCTCGGCAACGCGATGCTCGCCCAGCGTCAGCGTGCCGCGTTCGAGCTCTAGCCCCGCCGGCTCGACTTGCACCCGGCGGCCGGGCTCGACGACGAACGAGCCGTGAGCGAGGCCGCTGCCCTGGAAACGGTACTCGAGCACCCACAGCTCGCTGACACGCGCCTGCACATCCTCGATGCGCACGCTCCACAAGTCGTGCTCGGAGGTGGTCGCGGCGATCGGCGGCGGTCGGACGCCGACGTAATAGGGCGGATCTGCAAAGCCCTGGATCGGCGGGTACGCCGCCACGCGCTCGGCGTCGTCACCGACCACGATCAGCTTGTGGCGCAGGCGAAAGCGCGTGCCCTCCGAGACGAGCTTGGTGGCGTGAAACTTCTTGAAAAGCAGCTCGCTCAAGCTGATATCGACGTCAACCTGAGCGAGCGCGACCTCGAACTGTACGTTGTAGTCCTCGACCCGCAGCGAAAGGTTCCGCACCCTCACGTGCCCGGGCCACAGCGAGTAGGCACGCTCGAAATCCAGAGCGAAGCCTGCGGACGACCCGACGGCGTTCTGAATTGCTTGCGTGCGCAACAGCGCGTTAACGACTACCAAGTAGACAAGCTGTAAGCCAAGCAGCACGACGGCGACGCGCCCAAGCAGTTTGACCAGGTCACGTGCGTGAACGCGCGCCGCCGCCGAACGAGTCACTTCCGGCCTGTTCGATCCACTCGTCGCCGATTCATGCCCCGCGCCGTTGCATCAGCCGTGCCGATGCACGATGGCTCGACGCGCCCGGTTTCCAGCGCGAGAGCGCGGCAACCGGCCTCGCGGCGACACCACAACGCACCATGCTGGGTCACTCTGCCCCATGCGTCAGCCGTGACCACACTCGAAACGCACCGCCACACCGACGCCGGACGTGGCCTGCACGACATGCAGCGCGCCACCAATCCGACGCGCTAAGCCCAAACAGGTCCAAAACGTCTCGAGCGTGCCGGGGTCGTAGGGGATGCCATGCTCGGGCGGCTCGAGGCGTTCGAAGTTCTTCGGCACTTCCAAGCCCGGCAGGTGAAGCTCGAACAGCACCGTCTTCGGCCCGTGCTCGGTCACGTCGAGGGTGATGGTCTGGCCGGCGGCGCTCGTGCGCACGCCGAGCGAGAGCAGTGTCGTCAACACGAGCGGCGAAAGCTCCGCCTCAATCCGCAGCGGCTCGACATCGTGCGCATGGACCAAGAGTGTGACGGATTTGAGCGCGGCAATCGGGCCGTACAACGCTTGGCACTCGTCCAAGATCTCACCGACCGAACGGCGCGCGAGTGATGGCTCGGCCAGGCCGAAATAGTCGATTAGCCGTC
Organism: Polyangiales bacterium; assembly: GCA_038252755.1. Taxonomy (GTDB): domain Bacteria; phylum Myxococcota_A; class Polyangia; order Polyangiales; family Polyangiaceae; genus PMG-095. Next base: position 7,130 of record JBBSAB010000070.1, read on the forward strand.
GAATCCGCATCGCCAGCCGCTCGACCTGCTCCTCGATGCGTCGCACGTTCTCTTCGACGGCTTCCGGCGCGAGATTGGAACGGATCAGCGCCGCACGACCGGCAATGACGTTGAGCGGCGTACCCACCAAGTGGCCGGCGACCGACACCATCCGCGCGCTGGCGGCGCGGCGCTCGGCTTGGCGCAACTCGTCCAGCCGAGCGAGCAGCGCGGCAAGGTCTGGTTTTTCGGTCGCCGCGGTCATGACTAGGCGCTGAGGATCGCTTCCAGCGCCTCGGGCAGGATTGGCTTCACCATGTAAGCGTCGAAGCCTGCCGCGCCGGCGCTCTCGCGCATTGCGCCATCCGAATAACCGGTAAGGGCTACCAACCGCGTCTGGCGGCCTGGCGCTTCGAGCATCGCCTGGCGCAAGAGCCGCGCTAGCTCACAGCCGTCAATCTCTGGCAAGCCAATGTCGATCAGCGCGAGATCTGGGCGTAGCGTGCGCAGTTGAACGAGAGCCTCAGCGGCGTTGGCGGCCGTCACCGGGTGATGGCCAAACGACGACACGAGCTCGCCGAGCATCTCCCGCGAATCGTCGTCGTCCTCGACGATGAGCACACAGCGCGCCTCAGGGCGTCCCGGCGTAAACGATGGAGTGCTCACGCCGCTCAGGGTAATCGCGGCGTCGCTCCCGCGCGACCCCTTCTTGCGAGGCCTTTTGTCCCGACAAACGCGAAAAAGCAGGGTCCTTTTAGCGTTGCGGCGCGCCAAACGCCACGCTTGGCGGCCTCGCCGGCCGCGGCACTTTCTTCCCGGGGGGTTGATCGCTTTGGCCGATACTCGGCCCCGACAGCTTTGAAAACCAACGATCCGATGACGATTTCGCAGCCATTCCGCAAATTTGCCAGTCCAGCGCTCCCGATCATTCTGACTGCCGCCCTGGCCGCGTGCTCGGGCAGTGACGTCATGCCCGGCGCGGGGGACTCACCGAGTACGGCCGGTAGCGGGAACGACGCGGGTTCGGGCGGTAACGGGAAGGCTGGCTCTTCGAGCGGCACGGGCACGGCTGGCAAGTCCAGCACCGCTGGCTCGAACAGCAGCGCCGGCTCGGCTGACACAGGCGAAGTCGTGGGCACGTTCCAAGTTCAGGTGTTGGCTGACGACCCAGACCCAGCGACCGGCATGACCAAGATCGTCGGCCAAGTTGGTGACGGTCCGATTCCTTCCAACGTCATCTGGTCCGAGGCGAAGAAGGATGGCAGTTGCCGCCTCGAGACGCCGACGGTGCCGTTTTGCGCGGCCGGCTGCGGCGCGGACGTGTGCGTTACCGACGACGTCTGTCAGGCCTACCCCACCGCGCACAGCGTCGGTGCCGTCACGTTGAAAGGCGTGAAGCTCGCCAGCGGCGGCGCCGACCTGACGCTCAAGGAGATCGCTCACTCCTACCAACCGGTGGCCGGCACCGCACTTTCGTACCCTCCGTTCGCAACGACCGACGACGTCACGTTGCACGCCGACGGCGGCGATTTCGCGGCGTTCGATCTATCCGCCAAAGGTGTGGACCCGCTCGCTTTCACCTCGACCGATTTCGAGCTGGAAGACGGCAAGCCACTGGTCCTGACTTGGGACGCGGCTGCCGATCCGAAGAGCTCGCAGTTGCACGTGAAGCTCGACATCAGCCACCATGGTGGCGTCAAAGGCATCATCGAGTGCGACAGCGACGACACCGGCACGCTGACGATCTCCGCCGCGTTGATCACTGAGCTGCTCGGGCTCGGCGTGGCGGGCTTTCCGAGCGTGGTCGCGATGCGTCAATCGATCGACACCGCCAAGATCGCACCGGGGGTCGTGAAGCTCGAGGTCTCGGCCCGGGCCGAGCACTACGTAACGGTCAAGGGTGTCGACTCGTGCAACGTGACCGACGACTGCCCAGAGGGAAAAACCTGCGCCACCGATTCGACCTGTCAGTAGCGCTCGTTCACACCACGCGATTTCTCGAAGCCGATTTGCAACCGCGGCCGAAGGCCGGACGGGAAACTTGTATGCTCAAGCTCGTGGCTAGCGTTCCATTCTTCTTTGCCTGCGCGTCGCTATTGGCAGCCTGCGGTAGCGCCAATGCAGACACTAGGGCCAGCGGTGCTAGCGCGGGCACCGGCGCCGGTACCACCGCGGGGACGAGCACGACGGCCGGCACCTCGAGCGTGAGCAGTGGTGGCTCGAGCGGCGCGACCGACGGCGCCGCTGGCTCGAGCACGACCGACGGCGGTTCGAGCAGCACCGCGGGCGCCACGGCTGGCGCTGGCACGGCCGGCAGCGGCGCGACGCCGACAACCGAGAAATTCAGCTTCTTCTTAACGAGCCTGAAAGTCATGCGCGAGCTGTCGGGCAGCCAAGATGGCTTCGGCGGTGATCTGACCTTCGGTGAAACCGGCGACGGCGCCGGTCTCAAAGGCGCGGACAAGCTCTGCACCACGATCGCCGAGAAGAGCATGGCTGGCAACGGCAAGACCTGGCACGCGTTCCTTAGCGCCACCAAGGGCGCAGACGGCCAACCCGTCGATGCGATCTCGCGCGTGGGTGAAGGGCCTTGGTACGACCGCACCGGTCGCATCGTGGCGATGAACGTCACCGACCTCGCCACCGAACGCCCCACCGGCGCCGACACGATGATCGCTAAAGACCTACCCAATGAAGACGGTGTTCCCAACCACGCCCCCGACGGCGCCGGTGAGGTCGACAATCACGATGTCCTGACGGGAACGAACGACAAGGGTAAGCTGTTCAGCACGGATGCGGGCTTCACCTGCAACGATTGGACGAGCGCGGTCGGCACCACCGGCACGCCGCATTGTGGCCATGCGTGGCCGCGCCAGGGCGGTGGCGGGCAGGGCGGCCCGAGCGGCGGCGGCATGGGCAGCGGCAACAATTGGATGTCCGCGCTCGACGAAGCTGGCTGCGCGCCAGGTTCGTTCATCATCGAAAAAGGCCCGCCTGGCGCCAACGGAACGAAGAGCGTCGGTGACGGCGGCGGCTACGGTGGCATTTACTGCTTTGCCCTGACTCCCTGAAGGACAACGTGCCCAACACCTCGAGATTCGCTACCGCTCTCCTCATTCTTGTGGGCTGCATCGCGTGCGGCAACGACCCCGCCGCGGCTAACGGCGGCGAAGGCGGCGCGGGCGGCGAGGAGCCGACCGTGACCGAAGGCGCGTGCTTGATCGACGCCGACGCGGACGCGCCGGATTTCGCGCAGCAGCTGCCGTGCAAGGCGGACTTCGACGCGTTGGCTTCGGCGCCGCTCGACGCGAGCTTGCCCGGTGCGACATCGGCCAAAGTCGTGCTCGACACGCAAGACGACAACGCGCTCTACGTGCAGAACAGCACGCGCTTCCCGATCCACTACGACTTCGTCAGCACGCATCTGTCGGGCGGAGACTTGCCGATCGTGGCCGAGCTCTCCAGCTTCGAAGCCACCGAGTACTACCGGCCCGATCGGCGCTTCCTGCTCGGCGCGATCAGCTATTACAGCGGGCCCGGAGTGTGGGCGCTCGAGCTGTCGCCGTACGACACCGCGTCAGCCGAGATGATCACGGCGCTGTACACGGCCGTAGCCAAATCCAGCTACTTCGGCTCGGTGCTCAAGTTCCACCCGACCTCCGAAGCCATCGACAAGGTTGCGGCCAAGCTCGACAGCAGCGTGAAGGTCATCACGACGAACGAGCTGTACCAGCAGATCGACTACCAACCGCTGACGCTCGGCACGACGATCGGGCTGATCCATTTCGCCAAGGCGGCCGACTTGGACAGTGAGTACTTGGGCTACGAAGACATCGCCGTGCTCAATGAAGCGCCCAACGACATCGCCGTCGTGGCCGGTTTGATCACCGAAGAGTTCCAAACGCCGCTGTCGCACGTCAACGTGCTCTCGCAGAACCGCCACACGCCCAACATGGGCTTGCGCGGCGCATTCGACAACCAAGAGCTACGTGCGCTCGACGGCAAATGGGTCGAGCTCACGGTCGGGCCCACCAAGTGGACGGTCAAAGAAGTCGACGCCGACACCGCCGAGGCCTACTGGAAAGATCACAAGCCGACACCGGTCGTACTGCCCGAGTTGAACTTCGACGTCACCGACCTCACCGATATCGAAGACGTAACGCCCGAGCCAGCTGGCGTGCCGCTGCGCGATGCGATCAAGGAAGCCGTGCGCGCCTGGGGCGGCAAGGCCGCTCAGTACTCAATCTTGGCCAAGACCAAGAACGTCCCGATGGCCAAGGCCTTCGGCATCCCGGTCTTCTATTACAACCAGTTCATGCTCGAAAACGGCCTATTCGACCGCATCGACGAGCTGCTGCTCGACGCCGATTTCATGGCTGATCCAGCCGTGCGCGAAGCCAAGCTAGCAAAGCTACGCGCCGACATGCTGCTAGCTCCGGTCAACGCCGATTTCCAAGCGGCGCTGAAGGCCAAGCTCGCCAAAGACTACCCGGGCATCACCATGCGCTTTCGGACCAGCACGAACAGCGAAGACCTCGACGGCTTCCCATGCGCCGGCTGCTACGAATCGCAATCGGGTAGTCCTGAGAATTGGGACACCGTGCTCAAAGCCGTGCGCGGCGCCTGGTCGAGCATCTGGCTGTTCCGCACGTTCGAGGAGCGCAGCTACTACGGCATCGATCACCACAGCGTCGGCATGGCGTTGCTCGTCCACCATAATTTCCCGGCCGAAGAGGCCAACGGCGTCGCGGTCACGAACAATCCGTTCGACGTGGCCGGCATCGAGCCTGCGTTCTACGTCAACGTGCAGTGGGGCGGCGACGCCGAGGTCGTGCACCCGCCCGCTGGCGTGACCAGCGACTCATTCCTGTACTTCTTCGACAATCCGAATCAGCCGATCACGTTCATCGCGCACTCGAACCTGGTCCCGGACGGAGAAAGCGTGCTCACCGCCACTCAGACCCACGAGCTTGGCATCGCATTGAGTGCCATCCACAACCGCTTTTCAGCCGCCTATGGCCCCCAAGCCGGCGTCGCCGGCTGGTACGCCATGGACTGCGAATTCAAGTTCGACGACATGGATCAGGCCGACGGGAAGCCGCACTTGTTCATCAAACAGGCGCGGCCTTATCCAGGTCGTGGAAACTAGTTAAGGGCAGGCTGGTCCCGCCCTGATGAGATTTAGGGTGGGTGGTACTGGCAACTGGACGCAGCGGGATCGCGATTGGGCCTCAGGCGCCTGTTCGAACAACAGAGAGCTTCCCGCCTTCCTGTTCGCTCGTGCTCGAGGCGAGAAATGTAGAACAAGACCTAGTTACAAGTATCGCCGCGACGGAGCTCGGCGTACGAATGTTCCGAGGCAATCGCGTCGCAAGTGTTCACGCACTTGGCCACCATGCCGGCGTCGGGGGGTTTGCACTCGTGCCACATTTTGGAGTCGGCGCTGGGCTCGCAGGTTGGCGGTAGGACCCAGCAGTTGCCCATTCCGTGGCCGCACATTTCGCCGGGCGCGAGCAAGTGGCTGCACGAGGCGTACGGTACTTTACAGTCGGCTCCCACCTCGCACGTGCAAGCGGTGACGCGGCATTGATCAGGGCCTGCCAGCACGGCCTCCGACTGCAGCCGAATGCAGTCGCTCCAATACGTCACGCCGTCACAGCCGCACACCGGCGCAGGGTTGGGCAAGCAGATCGCCGGCCAAGGCACGCAAAAACCCTGCGGTGCGTCACAACCTCGCCGGTCACACGTCCAGCCCGGCGCGCACTCCGCCTTGGTCGTGCATGCAGTCGGCGGCACACCACCGCTGCCCATCACGCCACCAGCGCCGCTGGCGTTCGAGCCACCGACGTCGATGTCATTGCCGCCACCGCCCAGCCCAGCCGCTGCTGCAACTGAACCGCCGCTAGCGGCGCCCGCGGGCGCCGTGGTCGTCATGCCCACCGCGCCGGCCGTGCTGCTCGAGCCACCAGCGCCGCTCGCCCCCGCAGCGTTCACCTTGATCGGCAAATCGAACACCGTCACTTCACGACCGTCGCAACCTGCCGCTGCCAACAGCGCGAGGCACCACACGGAACGCGAACCGCGCGTCATTGCTCGAGCCCCGCTTTGGTAAAGCGTCGCTCGCCCGCTGCCGTGAACGACAGCGCCAGCGTGAAACCGCCGCGCACCCGCGGCAGCTGCAAGATCGGATGGCTGGTCATGCCTTGGTGAGCAACGAACGACGTGGGCGCGAGGTCGAGATCCAACGACGCCATCGCCGCCAGGAACACCCGTCCCGAGATCGGCACCCGCGCGCCAATCAGGCCGGTCAGAATCGGATCGAGCGCCGACCGACCGGCGGCAACCATACCGACGGTCGGCGGCTGAACCGGATTGACCATCAGCGAATCGAGCCCGGCGCCAACCCCCACGCAACCGGACACTTCGTGCGAGAGCAGCCAATCGAGCGTCGGGACGACACGAACTTGCAGCGGTCGCACCTCCGCTTCAGCACCTAAGTAGCCCAGCTCGCTCGAACCGTGCAGCACGCCCGAAACCAGCAGGCTCGCCTGCGCACGCCCGAAATCGGCGCGCGGCTCGAGCGCGACACCGCCACCCGGCACGAACCGAGACCCGCCGAGCGAGCTCAACCGGAACAGCGGCCCGACGTCAAAACCAAAGTGCGACTGCTCTTGCGGCGCGGGCTTCGCGACCGGCGGCGTGGGCTTATTTACCGGCGGCGGTAGCGGCGTTTCGGCGCCAACCTGCAGCGTCGACTCCACCGACAGGTACAGCACGTGCAGCAACGCCTCGACGCCGGTCTCCAGCGACGTGACGTCGGACAAGCGGCGCGAGGTCAGCTGCTCGTGCGTCTTGCCATCCTCAATCTCGATGCTGGGCGAGGCGACACTGCGCAGATCAACGTACGCGAGCACGAGCGGTGTCGGTCCCGTGCGGCTCGTCTCAGGCTCGTCGATGGCTTTGACGTTCGGCTGCACGTCGAGTCGCAGCAGCAGCTCGCGCGCCGTCATACGTACCCGCGAAAGCGCCGCCGCTTCGCCGCTCACGCGGATCTCGACCACGCGCGCCACGCCGCTGCGGGTCGCAAGGCTCGGGTCGTCTTCCAGCGCGGCCGCCGCCAAGGGCGCCAGCCACGAAAACGCCGCCGCCAAGGCGGTCAGCATGTGTTTCACGGCTGACCCAACGCCGCGAGTCGCTCGCCCGCCTGCCGGCCGTAGATGGAGCGCGGGTATTTCCGCTGCACCTCTTGCCAGGCAGACGTTTCGAGATCACGTCGACCCAAGCGTCCAAGCGCTCGGGCGCGACCCACCAAAGCTTCCGCCTCGAGGCCGCGCGAGGAGCTCGCCAGGTAACGCTCGAAGCCGGACAGCGCGCCTTGAGCGTCACCGCTGTCGAGCAGGAGCAAGGCGAGCGTGACACGCGACAAATCGGCTTCGGGCGAGCCGGGAAACTGATCCTGCAACAGGTGGTAAAGGCCGGAAGCGCGGCCCACGTCACCCGAGCGACGCGCCTGGTTCGCTTCGCCGAACAACTTGGCAGCCGACACCGGTTCCTTGGCGGCAGGCTCTTTGGCGGCGCCGTCTTTCGCGCTCGGCGCGTCGCCAGTCGGAAGCGAGACGAGCTGAGTCGCGATCGGCGCCGTCGGCTTAACAGCGCCGTGAGCGCGCGCTTCGTGCTTCTCAGCCACCGGCACTGCTACGACGACTGCCGCCGCTTCGACGACCGGCGCCGCTTCGAGCGCTGGCAAAGCCACCGCACGCGCCGCAGCAGGCTTTACGCCCGACGCAGACGACTCCGCGGGCAACACCGTCGGCGAAAACATCAAGCCCAACGCGTGCCACGAGCCCGCACCGACCCAGCCGGAGGCGACCGCGCCACTTGCGGTGATCAACGCGGCAGCCGCTAGGCTCCACACCACCAGCCGTGCGCGACGCCGACGCGGCGCTTTCGCGGGTTCCACGTGCAAGAGCGGGCGCAGCGGCAGGGCCGGCGGCGGACCCATTGAAGCCAACGCCAGCGCTTCGACCTGGAAGTCGAGGCGCGCCGCGTACTCGAAGCGGCACACGTCACACGCTTGCAGGTGCGCGCGCAGGCGTTCGTCCTCTTGCGGCGTCAGCTCGCCGTCGAGCATCTTGTCGAACAACTCTTCGGGGTGAAGGCCGACGATGATCATGGCAAGCCTTTCAGCTCGGCGAGCGCGGGCTGCATTTCGATGCGCGCGCGCAGCGCTTCTTTGGCCAAGCGAACGCGGCTCCGCACGGTGTTGACCGGCGCGCCGCTCGCGCGTGAAACCTCTTCCAAGCTCCAGCCCATCACGACGCGGAGCGTGAGCGCTTCGGCCTGCTCTTCGGGCAAATCTTCGAGTAGCTCGCGCAGCAGCTCGCGACGGCGCGAGCCGAGCGCGTCATCGTTCGTGGCGAGCACGGCGTCGTCGTCTTCCTGCTGCGTCAGCGCTTCGCGCCGCGTGACGTCGCGCTTGACGTGACGGCGCACGCGCAACGCTACCCGCAAGGTGATCCGCGAGGCGTAGCCAGCCGGATGGCATTCACCGCGGAACGCCGGCAGCGCGCGTACGAGCGCGATCATCGACTGCTGCACGGCGTCGTCGAGCTCAGCGTGGCGCGCGCCGAGCACGCCCGCGGCTACCCGCGTGAGCGTCGGCCACACGTAGACCAAGAACTCTTGCGTCGCCGCAAGATCCCCCGCGGCCGCGCGGGTCGCCATATCGCGCGCCCGCTCCTCGTTCGAGGGCAAACCCGGCGCGGCCTGGACGGGCGCCCACTCGGCCGTTTGGGGGTCTGACCTGCGACTCACTCCCTGTATCGTAGGCCGCCGCCGCTAAAAGCGATCACTGGCCCGAGGTAGGCATTATTTCTTGCAGTGATTCCGCTGACTTTGGGACGTGTGACCGGGCGTGCTCGCGGGCATTCCGGCCGCCCCGCTCCGGCTGCCCTCTGGCCGGGATGCGAAACGCCGCACCCCTCGAAGACCTGGTTCTTCCTAGGGAAATGGCCGAGGGGCCGCGAGGCCCGAGCGAAAATCTGGACGGGATTTTGCCGGCCACCGCACTAGTTGGCCATGGGCTGCACTCACTTGAGGATGCGAAGTCATGGTCTGGGAGCCCTCTGCGCACTCGCCACGTTGGCGGCGGCCGGTTGTGGCGACACATCGTCGACGCCTGGCGTCACATCGACCGCGGGTAGCGCCAACGGCACCAGCGGCGGCGCCAGCGCCTCGACCGCCGGCAACGCCGCCGGTGGCAAAGCCTCCAGTGGCGCGGGTGCGGCCGCTGTCGCTGGTGAGTCGAGCAACCCGGGCAACGCCGGACAAGGCGGTGCGCCGAGCGGCGCCGGTAGCACTGCCGGCGGAAGCGCTGGAGCGAGCGCGGGCAAGCCGCCGAGCGATTGCTCGGAAACGCCGCTTCGCGCGAAAGCCCCAGCCGGCAAGGAAGCGTTCGACTACGAGCCGCAAGATCAGAAATTTCCATTCAGCGGACACTGGGTCGGCGTGTTCAGCGACGACCCGCGTTACATCGGCGCCACGACGCTTGGCGACTTCGATCACGATGGCGATCTGGATTTTGCAGACGGGCAAAAGGAAACCGTCGGCGGCGGCGCGCTGTGGTGGGAGTACTGCGGGCCCGACCATTGGGTGAAGCACGTGATGGGCACCGGCCACAAATACTTTTCCGGCGGCAACGCCGCTGATTTCGACGGCGATGGTTGGGCCGACGTGATCATCGGTGACTCTTGGTACCGGAACCCGAAGAACCCGCGCACCGCGATGTGGGATCGTTTTCCCACCGGCGGCCCCAAGCCGGAAGAGATCATCCTGGGCGATGTCAACGGCGACAAGAAGGTCGACGCGCTCTACCTGCACAACAATTTCAAGCCGCAGTTTTGGTCACCCGGCGCCGACCCGACCAAGCTATGGACGCTCGGACCGCTGCTCGAGCACAACCAGCAACAAGGCGGGGCGATCGCCGATTTCGACGGCGACGGCGACAACGACATCTTGGCCGGCTACCGCTGGTGGTACCGCAACGTGAAGGGCGACGGCACGCAGTGGGAGACGGTCGAAATCTTCGCCAGCGGCTTCGACGATTCGCCGCTCACCTACCAAGGTGACTTCGACGCCGACGGCGACATCGATTTTGCGATGGTCACGCATTTCGGCGGCCGCGTGGCGTGGGCCAGCAACGACGATGGCAAAGGCCATTTCACGATCCACATGCTGGCCACCGACAAAAACTTCCTGCACACGATCGTCGCGGCTGACTTCGACAACGACGGCGACTTGGACCTGTTGGTCGGCAACAACGTCGGCAAATCGTTCATCTACGACAACACGGACGGCAAGGGCACCTTCGTCGAGCACCTGATCGCCGCCGACACGCGCTCGCACGAAGCCCGCGTCGGTGACATCGACTGCGACGGCGATTTGGACATCGTCGGCGCGCCGTGGGGCGATCAGAACGAGGGCGGAGAAAACACCAAGCCCCCTCGCGACCACGTCTACTTGAAGAACGAATTCGTGGAGCGCGGCGGCAAACCGCTGTTCGAACGCCAGCCGTTTGAGCTCGGGTTAGCAGCGAATTGCAAGAAGCCTTAGTCGACGCGCCAACGCGCTGAGCACGGCGGCGGTTTTCGTGGCAGTGTTGACCCGGTGAGCGATCCGGAGATCATCTTGCCGTTCCCAGCGCCGCTCGAGCGGCTGGAGACAGTGAGTGAGGTCCGCAGCACCTTGATCGCTTCGTCGCTGCAGGCGTTGAAGACGCGCAGCTTGCTCGAACGCTACACCGAGCTGTTGCCCGAGCAGCATCGCGAGACGATTCTGCATTGCATTGCCGGCCAATGGTTTCCGCTGGCGGTCGGCTTCGCCCACTACGAGACGTGTGACAAGCTCGGCTTGTCGCTCGAAGAGCAGAAGGACATCGGCTCCGACGTCTCGCGGCGCATCCACGAGACCTTCCTGGGAGTGGTCGTCCAGATGGCCAAGGGCGTGGGCGTGACGCCGTGGACAGTGCTGGGCAAAGGTAACCAGCTGTTCGGCCGCATCGTGAAGGGCGGCGGGCTGCAGGTGACGAAACTGGGACCGAAAGACGCGCTGATCGAGATCGCACGGCTACCGCTGCTTGAGATTCCGTACTTTCGGACCGCCGCCCAAGGCATCTACCAAGTTGCCATCGGCATGTTCGCCAAGCGGGCGCACGTGCGCTTCGTGGCCGCCCAGTCGCGCGTGCCAGGCGCGCTGACGACCCTGCATGTGTCCTGGGTGTGACGTCCGAAATCCAGCGCTCTGACGTCCCGAAAACCTTGCCATTAAGCCTCAGGGGTGGCGGTCCCCAGCACCAGGCGCTAGGCGTGACGCAAGCAGTCCATGCGTTACGTCATCGTTATTCTCGGCCTAGTTTTCGTCATCGGCGGCCTGGTCGCCGTCAAAGGCTCGCAGATTGGCATGCTAATCGGCATGGGCGAGGCCATGAAAAAGGCCGGACCACCGCCCGAGGTCGTCGGTACCACCGTGGCCCAAAAGCAGACGTGGGAAAATACGCTAACCGCGGTGGCCAGCGTCGTGACCGCCAAGGGCGTCGCGCTGAGCAACGATGCCCCGGGCATCGTGTCACGGATTCATTTCGAATCCGGCGACGTCGTCAAACAGGGTGCCATCTTGGTCGAGCTCGATACCAGCGTGGAGCGCGCCCAACTGACGTCGCTGCGCGCCAAGCGCGACCTGGCCGACATCTCGCAAAAGCGCTCCAAGGCGTTGGCGACCTCGGGAGCCGTCGCGCAGTCGCAGGTCGACGCCGACGAGTCGTCGTTCAAGAGCCTGACCGCTGACGCTGGCGCGCTGTCCGCGCAAATCAGTCGCAAGGTCATCCGCGCACCCTTCAGCGGCAAGCTTGGTCTCCGCCAGGTCAACCTCGGGCAATATCTGGCGCCCGGCACCACCGTCGGCACGCTCGAGGCCGAGAAGTCGATTTTCATCGATTTCTCCTTGGCGCAGCAGGATTTGCCCAAGCTGCGCCTGGGTATGACGGTGCGCGCGCTGTTGGCTGGCTCACCCAAGCCACTAGCCGAAGGAACCATCAGCGCAATTGATCCGAACGTCGATCCGATGACGCGCACGATCAAGGTGCGCGCCAGCCTGCCGGGCGTGGATGACCAGCTGCGGCCCGGCATGTTCCTGAGCGTGCAAGTCGTGCTGCCGGAAAAGAACGAAGTCGTGGCGGTGCCGCAAACCGCGGTCGTGCACGCCTCCTACGGCGACTCGGTGTTCGTCGGCGAGGAAAAACCCGGCCCCGACGGCAAGCCACGCAAGGTCGCGCGGCAGCAATTCGTCAAGCTCGGCACCACGCGCGGCGACTTCGTATCGGTCGTCGACGGCTTGAAAGCCGACCAGGAGGTGGTGACCGCCGGAGCGTTCAAGCTCCGCAACGGCATCCCGCTCAAGGTCAACAACCAGGGCGCCGCGGTGCCCTCGCTCGACCCCCACCCCGAGAATCGTTGAGCGCGGAGCCAAGCTGATGAAGCTGACCGACCTTTTCATTCGCCGGCCGGTGCTGGCAATCGTCGTCAACCTGGTGATCATCATCGCCGGCTTGCAGGCAATCCGCACGCTCAACGTGCGCCAATATCCCAAGCTCGAAAGCGCCACCGTCACGGTGCGCACGCCCTACGTCGGTGCCAACGCCGAATTGGTGCGCGGCTTTATCACGACGCCGCTCGAACGCTCGATCGCCGCCGCCGACGGCATCGACTTCATCGAGTCGCAGAGCACGCAGGGCCTATCGACGATCAACGTGCGGCTCAAGCTCAATTTCCCGTCGTCGGCCGCGCTCGCCGACATCAGCGCGCGCGTGAACCAAGTCCGGCAAGACTTGCCGCCCGAAGCGGAAGTTCCGGCGATCAACATCGAGCCGTCCGATTCGCGGATCGCCTCGATGTACATGAGCTTCAGCTCGAACATCTTGGCCGAGAATCAGGTCACGGATTACCTGATCCGCGTGGTTCAGCCGCGGCTGAGCGCGATCGAGGGCGTGCAGCGCGCCGACATCTTGGGCGGCCGCCAGTTCGCGTTGCGCGCGTGGCTCAACCCGGCCCGTATGGCCGCGCTCGGCGTTAGCCCAACTCAGGTGCGGCAGGCGTTGGCCTCCAACAACTACTTGGCAGCCGTTGGCCAGACTAAGGGCCAGCTGATTCAAGTCAACCTGACCGCCACGACCGATCTGCAGACTGTCGAGGGTTTCAAGAAGCTGGTCGTGCGCGAGCACGACGGCGCTTTGGTGCGGCTCGAAGACGTCGCGGAGGTCGCGCTTGGCGCTGACAACTACGACCAAGACGTGCGCTTGAGCGGAAAAAAGGCCGTCTTCATGGGCGTCTGGGTGCTGCCGAACGCTAACTCACTCGACGTGATCGCCAAGGTCCGACAAGAGATCGACACGATTCGGGACGAGCTGCCAAGTGGCATGAGCGCCACGGTTGCGTTCGACTCGACCACCTACATCAACAACGCGGTCCACGAAGTGACGCGCACGCTGACCGAGACGATCGGCATCGTGGTGTTGGTGATCTTCTTGTTTTTGGGGTCACTCCGCACCGTGCTGGTGCCCATCGTAGCGATTCCGGTCTCCTTGGTCGGCGCGATCTTCCTGATGCAGGTGTTCGGCTTCACCATCAACCTGCTGACCCTGCTGGCGATCGTGCTGGCGGTAGGTCTGGTGGTGGACGACGCGATCGTCGTCGTCGAGAACGTCGAGCGCAACATCCAGGAAGGCAAAACGCCGATGGAAGCCGCGCTGCTCGGGGCGCGCGAGCTGGTCGGGCCGATCATCGCCATGACGATCACGCTGGCCGCCGTCTACGCGCCGATCGGCTTTCAGGGCGGCCTGACCGGCGCGCTGTTCCGCGAGTTCGCGTTCACGCTAGCCGGCGCCGTGCTGATCTCTGGCGTCGTCGCGCTGACGTTGTCGCCGATGATGGCGTCGCGGCTGCTCAAATCCGAGCATTCGCAAGGGCGCTTCCCGAAGCTGGTCAATCGCGGTTTCGAGGCGCTGAAGCGCGGCTACGAGCGAATGTTGGGCGCCACACTGCGGGCGCGCCCGCTGGTCTACACGGTGTGGATCACGCTGACGCTGCTGCTGGTACCGATGTACATGTTCTCGCCGGGCGAGCTGGCCCCGTACGAGGACCAAGGCGTAGTGTTCGGTGCGCTCGACGTGCCGCCCAACGCCACGCTCGAGCAGCTCGAGCCGTACACCAAGCAAGTCTACGAACAGTTTTCGTCGATCCCCGAGTTCAACAACAGCTTTCAGATCACGTTTCCGAGCGCCGGTTTCGGCGGCGCGCTGATGAAGCCGTGGGAAGAGCGCAAGCGCAGCATCTTCCCAATCCAGGGCGAGCTATTCGGCAAGACGTCGGGCATCGCCGGCATTCGCGCGCCGGTGTTCCTGCCGGCGGCGTTGCCGAGCGCCGGCTTCTTCCCGGTCGAGTTCGTGATCGCGTCGACCGAAGGCCACGAAAAGCTGCTCGGCTACGCGCAAAAAATCGTCGATGAAGCGCTGCAGAGCGGACAATTCGCGTTCCCGCCCGTCACCGACGTGCGCATCGATCAGGCCAAGAGCGAGCTGGTGATCGATCGCGACAAAGTCGCATCGATGGGCCTGAGCATGCAGCAAGTCGGCGCAGACCTGGCGTCGATGCTCGGCGGCAATTTCGTGAACCGTTTCAGCATCGATGGCCGCAGCTACAAGGTGATCGCTCAGGTCGAGCGCAGCGCGCGCTTGACCGCCGCCCAGCTGCAAGACATCCACGTCTCCGGGCCGAACGGCAGCTTGATTCCGCTCAACGCGATCGCGACGGTGCGCGACGGCGTCGAGCCGCGCACGCTGAATCGCTTTCAACAGCTGAACGCGATCAAGATCTCGGGCGTGGCACCGCGCTCAGTCAACGAGGGCTTGAAGGTGCTCGAAGCCGCCGCGGCCAAGGTGATGCCGCCCGGTTCACGCACCGACTACACCGGTGAATCGCGGCAGCTACGCCAAGAATCCGGCAAGTTCTTGCCGGCGATGGGCCTAGCGATTTTGCTGATTTTCTTGGTGCTGGCGGCGCAGTTCAATTCGTTCCGTGATCCGCTGGTAGTGCTGGCAGGCTCGGTGCCACTGGCGATGTTCGGCGCTTTGATCTTCACGTTCTTGAAGTTCGCGGGCCCGCCGGGAATGAGCTTCAAGCTGACCGAAGGCTGGACGACCACGCTGAACATCTACTCGCAGGTCGGGCTGGTAACGCTGATCGGCTTGGTAGCTAAGAACGGCATTCTGATCGTCGAGTTTGCGAACGCGCAGCAGGCGGCCGGCCACAGCAAGCTTGAGGCAGTCAAGTCGGCCGCGTTGACTCGGCTGCGTCCGATCTTGATGACGACGGTCGCCACGGTGGCCGGGCACTTCCCGCTCACGCTGGTCACCGGTCCCGGCGCGATCGCCCGCAATTCGATCGGCATCGTGCTGGTCGGCGGCATGACGATCGGCACCCTGTTCACCCTGTTCATTGTGCCCTCGCTCTACGTGCTGATCGCCCAAGACCACGGCCACGACGCCGAGCACACCGCCACCAACGAATCCGGCCGCATCCCCAGCCAATCCGGCCATGACCTCAGCTCCGAGCTCGAACCCGAACTGCAAACCGGCTAACGGCTCGAGAGGAATCAACAGGAAGGCGGGAAGGCGGGAAGGCGGGAGAACGCATTTTTCGTTTGGAGGACCAAACGAAAAATCGTTTACCTCGGGGATCTCGCTTGCGCCGTCAGCAGTCGAGACTGACAGCCTAAGGCGACAGATCGCCCACCCAACAAAACTTCCCGCCTTCCCGCCTTCCTGTTTTCTCGTGCTCGCGCGGAAAGGCGGCTATTCAAGGGGCGTGAAGGTAGGCGTTTGGCTGGCTGGTTTGGCGGCGACTTGGCTCGCGGCGTCGCCGGCGCATGCGGCTGATTTGGCCGATGTGAAGGCGCGCGGGGAGTTGCGGTGGGGTGGGGATTTGCAGGGTGGCGAGCCGTATGTGTTCGAGGACGAGCAGCATCCGGGGAAGATTCAGGGGTTCGAGGTCGAGATCGCCGACGCGCTCGCGCAGAAGCTCGGCGTGCGCGCCAAGTTCATGCAGAACGACTGGTCAAACTTGGTGCCGGCGCTCGAGCGCGGCGACTTCGACGTCATCCTGAACGGCCTCGAAGAGACGCCCGAGCGGCGCGCGCGCATTCGCTTGTCGGCGCCGTACTACACCTACGGCGAGACGTTGACGGTGCGAGCCGGCTCACCGTTCAAGACGCTGGCCGACTTGAAGGGCAAGCGCGTCGGTACGCTGAACCAGACGGTCGCCAACGACATGCTCAAAGCATCGCCGCTTGAGGTCGTGCTCTACGAAGGCCAGCAAGAGCCATACATGGATTTGGCGAAGGGCCGCACCGACGCAGTCCTGCTCGACCACGTGATCGCCGATCGCTACGGTTGCGTGCTGCCGGAGCTGCGCTGCTTGCCCGACGACCTGGCGCGCGGCCACTACGTGCTCGGCGTTGGCAACGACGCGCCCGCACTGCAAGAAGCCATCGACAAGGCGCTCGCATCGCTACGCGAAAGCGGCGAGCTCGAGCGGATCCTGACGCGCTGGAAATTGTGGGATGCGCGACAAAAACTGCCCGAAACCGTAGTCCTTGCGGCGCCAGTCGCCAGCGCCGCCGCAGTCACGACCTTAGCGGCGCCGGTAACGCCTGCCGCGCCTCCGGTCCGACACTTTGGCCGCGGTCATGCGCTCTTGTTCCTGCAAGGCGCGCTGATTACCTTGTTGATCTCGGTGCTTTCGTTCGCGTTAGCCTCGCCGCTCGGCATCGCGCTCGCCACGCTGCGGCTGTACACCGGTCGCCCGGGGCGCTGGCTTTCGGCCGCCTACGTCGAGGTGTTCCGCGGCACACCGCTGCTGCTCCAACTGTACGTTCTCTACTTCGGCCTGGCCGACGTCGTACGCCTGAGCCCGCTGGCAGCCGCGGTGCTCGGGCTGTCGCTGAACTACGGCGCTTACGAGGCGGAGGTATATCGCGGCGCGTTATCATCCGTCCCACACGGCCAAACCGAGGCCGCCCGCGCGCTCGGTCTCAGCAAGTGGCAGGCGTTGCGGCACGTCGTGTTCCCGCAAGCTCTGCGCACAGCGCTGCCGGCGGTCACCAACGATTTCGTTGCGCTGCTCAAAGACTCGTCGCTAATCAGCGTGATCACGGTGGTCGAGCTGACCAAGCGCATGACGATTCTGGCGGTCGAGCTCCGCGATTGGATGACGCCCGGCTTGATGTGCGCGGCGCTCTATTTCGTGATGAGCTTCCCACTCGCGCGTTGGGCACGCCGCATCGAGCGGAGCCTGGAGCCAATTCAAGCCGTCGAACCCGGCGCGGAGGGCGAGCCGTGAGCCACGAACCCTCGATTCGCCTGGTCGGTGTCAGCAAGCGCTTCGGCGCTCGCCAAGTGTTGCGCGGCATCGACGCCGAGGTGAAACCGGGCGCGATCGTCGCGTTGGTCGGCGCTTCGGGCTCCGGCAAAACGACGCTGCTCCGCAGCATGAACGGGCTCGAGACGATCGACACCGGCCAGATCCAGATCGCCGGCCACACTGTCACGCCCCAACCGAGCGACGCCGCCTTGACCGCGCTGCGCGCCGACGTCGGCATGGTATTCCAAGACTATCAGCTGTTCCCGCACCTCTCGGTGCTCGACAACCTGTGCTTGGCGCCGCAAGTCGTGCGCCAGCGCCCACGCGCCGAAGCCGAGAAACACGCGCTCGCGCTGCTCGACCAAGTCGGCCTGGCCGACCGCCACGCCTCGCGCCCAAGCCAGCTCTCCGGCGGTCAGAAACAACGCGTGGCACTGGCCCGCGCGCTAGCGCAAGACGTCAACGTGCTCTTGCTCGACGAGCCGACCAGCGCGCTCGACTCCCGCACGCGCGACGAAATCGTCGGCATTTTGCGCAACCTGGTCAAACGCGCCGCGCATCCGCTCACGCTGTTGCTCGTAACCCACGATCTGAACCTCGCCGAAACGCTGTCCGACGAGGTTTGGACGCTGGTTGAAGGTCGCCTGGCACACGTCGCGACCTGACGCCATTCAGGCTAGGCCGCGCGACGACGCAGACCGACGAGCGACAACACCGAGCCGAGCAAGAGCCAACCGAGCGTGCCGGCGTCGCGGCGCGACCCTGGCATCGCACAGGTGCAGCCGCCGTCGTCAGTCGAGGTGGCGGGAGTCGTGGCCGATCCGGCCGTACCTGGCGAGCCAGCAGTGCTCGACGTTCCGGCCGTTGCGGCGCCCGCGGTTCCGGGCGTCCCGGCTCCCGCCGTCGCAGCTCCGCCACTGCCGCCGGTGCCGCCAGTTCCGCCAGCGCCGCTGCTGTTACTGCCACCGGCGTTAAACTCGCCGCTGGCCCCCGTGGCAACCGTGAACGACACCTCGGGGCTCGTTGCGTTGGCCAGCGTCGCGTCGATCACCTTGGCGGTAACCTTGTGCGCGCCAACCGTCGCTGCCCACGTGAACGTGAACGGCTTGGCCATCGCCTTGCCGAGCGAGGTCGCGCCTTCGAAGAACTCGACGCTGCTGATGTCCACGTAGTCTGCAGCCGAGGCGTCGGCGGTCAGCGGCACCATCGCTCCACTCACCATCGCGCCCATCGTCGGGCTGCTTATGCTGACGGTCGGCACACGCTCCAGACCCTTCTGCACCAGATCGGCCATCACGACGTAGCCGCCGTCGTTCGGGTGCACGCCGTCACCGAAGTACTCGGGGTGACCGGTCGTCGGCGTGTTCAGGTCGATGATCGGCAGATGCCTATCCATCGCGACCTGCTTGATCAGCGGCAGCTGCTCGTCGTGGATCACGTTGCCACGGATGCTGCAGCAGGGGTTCGTCCCAGTCGCGAGCGGGTACGCGACGTAGACGATCGGCTTGGGTGTGAGGCCCAAGTAGTGATCGACCAACGCCAAGTAGTCCTTCTTATACTGCTGATCGTTCTTGCCGGCCGCCGGATCCCAATTGTACGGCTTGGAGTCGTTGGCGCCCAAGATGATCACGACGCTGACCACCGCGGTCGCGCCCGCGTTCTTCACGAACGTGTCCGAGTCTTTGTACTTCTGCTCCAGCGTGTAGGGCTTGTCGCCGTAGGGCGCCGACAACATCGTCGCGCCGCTCACGCCGAAATTGTTCACCTTGACACCGTTGCCGAGCAACCCTTGCAGGAGCGATACGTAGTTCTTGGCAGGAGCACTCGCGCCCGCACCCTCGGTGATGCTGTCACCGACACAAGCCACGTGCGTCGGCTTGCGCGGATCAGCCTGCCCGGTGGCAGCGAACAACGTAACGGAAAGTGAGCACAGCGGTACAAAACGGACGATTCGCGACATCGAAGCTCCTCTAAACGAAGGTACGCAGATGACGGTGCTTGGACAAGCCGTGTTGGGTCGGAAATGGTAAAAATCAGACACGTGACCGCCCCTAAAAAGGGCGAAAATTCCGGCGTTTACGCACACAGTCGCCTGATGATTCATCGGATCTTGCCCGAGCGAGCGGGGACAACAGGAAGGCGGGAAGGCCGAGATTTAGGGTGGGTGGTACTGGCGACTGGGCGCAGAGGGATCGCGATTGGGCCTCGGGCGGCTATTCGAACAACAGAAATCTTCCCGCCTTCCCGCCTTCCTGTTCGCTCGTGCTCGAATCGCGAAATGAGACCAATGACAAGACGCAGTCGGGGACTCCGGCGCCAATGAACCTATTCATCCGCCTGCTGCTGCTGCTGCTCACGGCGCCGTTTCAGCCACGCTGCGACATCCTCGGCCCCAGTCGCAAGCGCTTCCTGGTCTGGCCGCCGGACTTGGACGTGCTGTTCCACGTCAACAACGGCGTCTACCTGTCGATGCTCGACGTGGCGCGCACGGACATGATGCTGCGCTCGGGCATGGCGTCGCGCTTGCGCCGGCAGGGCTTCTACCCGGTGGTCGCCGCCGAGACGATCCGCTTTCGCCGCTCGCTAAAGCTGTTCCAAGCCTTCGACATCGAAACGGCAGTGATCGGCTGGGATGAGAAAGCTTTCATCATCCAGCACCAATTCTTACGCCGTGGCGAGGTTGTCGCCGAAGCCGTGGTACGCGCGCGCTTCTTGAAACGCGGTGGCGGTCCCGTGAGCAGCCGAGAGCTGCTCGACGTCGTCGGCAAGACAGGGCCGTCACCTGAGCTACCGGCGTGGATCGACGCCTGGAATCGCGAGAACGGCCGCTAGAAACTCGCGGGTGTGGTACTCGCGCCACGTGCCGCTCAGCGGCTCATTTGGCTTGGGCGTGTGCGCCAACGCGGCGGTGCATCGCTACAGCTCGCGTGGCATCTCGCTCTCCCTCCCGGAGAGCCACCACACCTCGGCCTCCTGTCAGGCGTCGGCCAAGTCGTACTCACGCACGCGGAGGTACTTCAGAAAACGCTACACCTCCTCCGCATGAGCCTGAAACAGGCTGGCGATGGCAGGACTCACCAGCGCCTTTTGGGCGCGCGCGCGGACACCGACCCGCGCCTACATCTGCTGCTTGAGCTTGCGGTACAGCGTGCGGCGGTCGAAACCCAGCACCTTGGCGGCGAGCGTCTTATTGCCACCGACGGCTGCTAGCACCTTGCGGATGTAGCGTTCCTCCACAAGATCCATGCTCGGCAGCTGCTTCGGGTCGTCACTCTCGGTATAGACCTCGGTCGGGCGATGCTCGCGGATCTTCGCAGGAAGATCATCGGTCGTGATCTCGTCAAAGCGCGCTAGGGCGACCGCGCGCTCCATGCAGTTCTCGAGCTCACGAACGTTGCCGGGCCAGTCGTAGCCCATGATGTGTTCTGCCACCGTGCGACCGAGCCGCGTCACGCTCTTGCCAGACCGCGCGGCGGCGCGCTCCAAGAAGAACTGCGCCAGCAACAGCGCGTCGTTGCCGCGCTTGCGCAGCGGCGGCACATCCACGCGCACCACGTTGATACGGTAGAACAAGTCTTCGCGAAAGCGCTTGGCAGCTACCTCGGCGTCCAAGTCGCGGTTCGTCGCCGTGACGATCCGCGCGTCGAACGCGATCTCTTGCGTGGCGCCGAGCGGCCGCACTTTACGCTCTTGCAGGGCGCGCAACAGTTTGGCCTGCATGCCGAGCGGCATTTCGCCGACCTCGTCCAAGAACAACGTGCCCTGATTAGCCTCGACGAACAGGCCGCTGCGCGACGTCCGCGCGTCGGTGAAGGCGCCGCGGGTATGGCCGAACAGCTCGCTCTCGAGCAGCGTCTCCGGCACCGCAGCGCAGTTGATCGCCAAAAACGGGCCGCGCCGGCCGCTGCGTTCGTGCACCGCGCGCGCAACCAGCTCCTTACCGGTGCCGGATTCGCCGGTGATCAGCACGTTGGCGTCGGTCTCGGCCACGCGCGAGACGATGTCCGCCATCCGCGCCATGGCTTCGCTCTCGCCGATGACGTTGGGCAGCTCGTGCTCGTCGATACGACGGCGCAGGCGCTGCAGCTCTTCGGTCATCGTACGGTGGCGCAGCGCGCGATCGATGGTCAGCGCCAGCCCGTCCATCGACACGGGCTTGGTGACGAAGTCGTAGGCGCCGGCGCGCATGGCGCCGATCGCGTGCTCGAGCGTACCGAAGCCGGTCATCACGACCACGACTAGATCCGGACGCTTGGCGAGCGCGGCGCGACACAGGTCGAGGCCGCTCATGCCTTCCATGTGGATGTCGACGAGCAGGATCGAGAAGTCTTCTTGATCGAGGTGCGCGAGCGCTTCGTCGGGCGAGAGCCGCCACGACACCCCGTAACCTCGTTGGCTCAAGCCGGCTTCGGCCAGCTCACACATGTCGCGGTCGTCGTCCGCGATCAGGATTTTAGGGACGGCGGCGCCGCTGCGCGCGTCCGAAGATCGGGTGTCCGCAACTGCTAGGGCGCCATTCATCCCCCCCTTCGTGAGCACGGGGCGTGCCGCTCTCTCAGGCATCAAAAACCTCGATAAATATGCAGGCCGGCGCGGGGCACGCCGTCGCATTTTGCCACACCATGCCCAAGTACGTAGCAAAATACCACGCTGATGTGTCAGAAATGTGGCCCACTGGCCGGCGCCTGGCTCAGGCCTGGACGCGGTCGCGGCCCAAGTCTTTGGCGGCGTAGAGGGCTCGGTCGGCGCGTTTGAGCAACGACTCGATCGGCTCGTCACCGCGTAGCTCAGCGACGCCAATGCTGATCGTGACACGGATTGAACCGGTCGCGCCGACTTCGCGAACTTCGCCGCTTTGCACTTCGGTGGCGGCGACGGCAGCGCGAACGCGCTCGGCGACGACCATCGCGCCGGCCAGATCAGTATCGGGCAGCAGCATGGCGAACTCTTCGCCGCCCAGGCGACCGAGCACGTCGCTGGTACGCAGCCCCCCCTTGGCTGCCTGAGCCATCGCCGACAGCACGTGATCCCCAGCCACGTGTCCGTACTGGTCGTTGACGTTCTTGAAGTGATCGGCGTCGAACAAGCACAGCGACAAGGGCGAACCAGCGCGCCGCGACCGTTCGCGCTCACGCTGCGACAACTCGACGAAGTGCCGGCGATTGGCAGCGCCGGTCAGTGAGTCAGACGTGGCGAGCGCGCGCAGCTGCTCTTCCAAGTCCTTCTGCACCGTAACGTCGAAGATGCCGACGAGCGAACAGCGCTGGCCGTCGAGCTCGACGACGCGCGCCGACATGTCGGCCCAAAATTCTTTACCGTTGCGCTTCTTGAGCCGAACCAGCACGTCGTCGACCTGGCTGCGCTCGATCAGCACGTTGACGAATTTCTCGCGTTCTGCTGGATCGGCGTAATAGTCGCTGGTGCGCTGCCCGACGACTTCTTCGAGCGGAACCCCGAACAAAGCCGCGCAGCGCTCGTTGGCCAAAACCACGTTTTGGTCACGCAAGCGCGTCAGAACCAGGGCTACTGGCGCGGCGCCGAGCACGATGCGCAGGTTCTCACCGCTGCGACGCAAGGCTTGCTCGACGCGCGTCAGCTCGTCGACGTGGTCGCGGTACTGACCGAGCGTACGCTCGGCGCGTAGGCGGTCCGAAGCTTCGATCACCCGCGCGACGAAGTCCGCCATCGTGCCGGCCAGCAGCTCTTCATCGAACTGCCAGCGCCGCGGGCCGCCGACGTGCTCGTGACACACGACGCCAACCATGCGACCACCGACCCAAATCGGGGCGTCGAGCATCGCGCCGATACCGAGCGGCAGCAGGTACGACTCGGTGAACTCGGCGGTGGCCGGGTCAGTCGCCGCGTCGTCGACCGCGATGCAGCGATTCTGAGCCAGCGCTTGAAAATAAGCCGGCACCGCCTCGGCGGTGATCATGGCGCCGCTCGTGTGACGACGTTGGGTCCACTCGAACAGATCCACGCATTCGAGCTGCGTGCCGGTAGCGTCGAAGCGCCAAACACTGCCGCGTTCGACGCGCAATAGCGTCGTCATCAACTCGGTGACTTGCGCGTAACCGGACTCGATGTCTTGCCCGGTCAGCGCCTGCGAATGCGCCAACTTGGACAGCAGCTGCCGATGAAGGCCCAGCCGTTCGGAGACGCGCTCGCCATCAGCGCCTAGCCGCGCCGCCGATGCCGGGGAGCCAGAAGAAGAGGAGGAACTCATCTGAGCGCTTCTTTCGAGGTATCACGGGGCTTTTCGAAAAGCACCCCACCCGGCTTGCGCTAGGGTCCCGCCGATGCGGCTCCGCGCTCTTGCCTGGTTTGCGCCTTCCGGCGCTTGCTTTAGCTATTTCCTGATCGCCGGTTTGGGCTGGCTGCTCGGCTTTGCCAGCCTCGGCTGTTCGGGAGCCAAGCCTGCCGCGGCGACGGCGCCTGGCTTCGACACCACCAGCGGTCAGGGCTCGAGCCCGACCGTGGTCGCAGCAGGCTCGGATGTGCGCCCCGAGCAGGCATTGGCCAAGGTGCCAGTCACGGCTGCCGATCCGCAGTGGGGCAGCGTCGACGCGCCGGTGACGATCGTCGAGCTGAGCGACTTTCAGTGCCCGTTCTGCGAGCGCGTTCAACCCACGCTCGAGAGCCTGAAACGCAAATACGGGCCGACCCAGCTGCGCATCGTGTGGAAACACAATCCGCTACCGTTCCACGAGTACGCGCGGCCCACGCACGACACCGCCGCGGCCGTGTTCATGCTGGCTGGCAGCCGCGCATTCTTCACGTTCCACGACTTAGCGTTCGCAAACCAGGACAAGCTCACGAAACCGAACCTCGAAACGTGGGCGGGCACGGCAGGCGTCGAAGCCAGCGCGCTACGCGCGTGGCTCGCGTCGGGGCGGGCAGCGCAGAAGGTCGACGAAGACTTGAAATTGGCTGGCGATCTCGCCGCCAACGGTACGCCCGCATTCCGCATCAACGGCGTGACCATCTCGGGCGCACAACCGCTCGACGTGTTCGTGAAAGCGGTCGACGAGCAGCTAGCAGCGGCACGGCAGCTGACGCAGTCGGGCACACCGCCACGGCTGGTCTACGTGACCTTGACCGATAAGAATTTCGTGAATCCGGCGCCGGTCCGCGAACCCGCAGACGACGAAGCAGAGCTGGCCAACGTCGTCTGGAAAGTCCCGGTCGCGGCCGACGATCCGCAGCGCGGCGCCCAAGATGCGCTGGTAACGATCGTTCAATTTTCCGACTATCAGTGCCCGTTTTGCAAGCGCGTCGAGGTCACGCTGGAAGAGCTGCGCCGCCTGTACGGCAAGGATTTGCGCGTGATTTGGAAGGACAATCCGCTGCCGTTTCATGCGCGCGCGATGCCGGCCGCCAAGCTGGCCAGGGCGGTATTTCAGACCAAGGGCAACGACGCTTTCTGGAAGCTGCACGACGCGTTGTTCGAGAACCAAGCGTCGCTCGAAGATAGCGACTTCGAGGAGCTGACCAAGAAGCAGGGCCTGTCGTGGAAGCAACTTCAAAGCACGATCGCCTCCGACAAGCTGACAGCGCGGATTGGAACCTCGATCGAGGACGCCGACGACTTTCAGGCGCGCGGCACGCCGCATTTTTTCATCAACGGCCGACGCTTGAGCGGCGCGCAGCCGCTCGACGCATTCAAGAAGTTGATCGACGAAGAACTGGCCAAGGCGCGCACGTTGACCGACCACGGTACACCGCGCGCCAACGTGTACGCGGAGTTGCTGAAGGCGGGCCAGAATCCGCCGCCGCCCGAGAAGAAGCACAGCGACGTGCCGGCCAAGGCTGCGTCACGCGGCGACGCCAAGGCACCGATCGTGATCCAAGAATTTTCTGATTTTCAGTGCCCGTTTTGCAAGCGCGTCGGGCCGACGCTGCAAGAGCTGGAGAAAGAGAACAAGGGCGCGGTTCGAATCGTGTGGCGCCACCTGCCGTTGCCGTTTCATCAATACGCGCAGCTAGCCGCAGAAGCGTCCGAAGAGGTGCTCGCGCAAAAGGGCGCGACGGCGTTTTGGGCCTACCACGATCTTCTCTACCAAGCGCAGGGCGAGCCGGACGGCCTCGACCGCGTCAACCTCGACACGCTGGCCGACAAGCTCGGTCTCGACATGGCGCGATTCACGGCGGCGCTCGACAACCATGTCCACCAGGCCAAGGTTCAAGCCGACATGGACGCCGCCCAAAAGATTGGCATCAACGGCACTCCAGCCTTCGTGATCAACGACTACTACCTGAGCGGCGCGCAGCCGATCGGCGCGTTCCGGCGCGTCGTCAAGCGCGCGCTTTCCGATCTAAAGAAACCTTGAGCCTGTAGTAGATCGGCAGCATGGCTTTCCCGAAGAACTTCGCGTGGGGTGCGGCGGCCGCGTCGTATCAAATCGAAGGCGCCTCGCGCGCGGACGGCAAGGGTGACAGCGTGTGGGACATGTTCGTGCGCAAGAAGGGCGCAATCTGGCGCGGGCACACCGGCGACGTCGCTTGCGACCACTACCACCGCTATCCCGAAGACGTGGCGCTGTGGCAGCAAATGGGGCTCAAAGCCTACCGGCTGAGCGTGAGTTGGCCGCGTATCTTGCCGAGCGGCACCGGCCAAGTGAACGAAGCCGGCGTGGCGTTCTACGATCGGTTGGTCGACACGCTGCTCGGCGCGGGTATCACGCCGTGGCTCACCTGCTTTCATTGGGATTTCCCGGTCGAGCTGTACCAGCGTGGCGGTTGGCAAAATCGCGACAGCGCCGATTGGTTCGCGGAGTACGCGGGCGTTTTGGCAGAGCGCCTTTCGGATCGCGTCACCAACTTCATGACTTTCAACGAGCCGCAGTGCTTCGTGCTGTTGGGGCACGCCACGGCCATCCAAGCGCCCGGCGACAAGCTACGCGAAGAAGAGGTGGTGCGCGCCCAGCACAACGTGCTGTTGGCGCACGGCAAAGCCGTCCAGGCCCTGCGTGCGCACGCCAAGCGGCCGCTCAACATCGGCTACGCGCCGGTTGGCATCGTCTCGATTCCGGCTACGGATGATCCAAAGGATCTTGCGGCCGCCGATCTGCGCATGGGTACCGCGGAGCCCAGCCGTTGGGACAACGTGAGCTGGTTCGATCCGGTGTTCCTGGGCAAATACCCGGAGCGCGACGGGCTCTTGAGCAAACTGCCAAGCGGCTTCGAACGTGATCTGCCAACGATCGCTCAGCCGATCGATTTCTGCGGCACGAACATTTACTTCGGCACGCCAGTTCGCGCAGGCGACGATGGTCAGCCAGAAGTGGTGCCTGAGCCGCCAGGCTCGCCGATCACCGCGTTCAACTGGCCGGTCGCGCCGAGCGCGATGTTCCACGGGCCGCGCTACTTTTACGAGCGCTACAAGAAGCCGATCGTGATCACCGAAAACGGCCTGTCATGTCGCGACTGGGTCTCGGTCGACGGCGCCGTGCACGACCCGAACCGCATCGATTTCATGACGCGCTACCTGCGCGAGCTACACCGCGCCATCCAGGCCGGCGTGCGCGTCGACGGCTATTTTCACTGGTCGGTGATGGACAACTTCGAATGGGCCGAAGGCTATAAGGAGCGCTTCGGCCTGATCCACGTCGACTACCAAACCCAAAAGCGCACACTCAAAGACTCCGCGCTTTGGTACGCCAAAGTGATTGAGTCGGGCGGTGAGCTGCTGCTCACTTGACGATGACGGGCGGGTCGGAGATACGGTGCAGGTTCAGGCCGCCCGGGTAGTAGTACGAGGTCGCGAAGCCGAAGCCCATGACTTGGAGGCCCAGCCCGAGCTCGTGGTCGGTCGAGAGCTTGTGGACGCCGCCGGTGGCGGAGTCGAGCGCTAGACGCACCGTCGACCAGCCGCTGCCACCAATGGGCGTCGGCGCCACAGTGATCGCCTTACCGTCGAGCTGCACGCTCGCGCCGCTCGGCAACAGCACGTCGGCGTAGTTCTCCATGTAATCGACCGGCGCCAGGAAGGTGTAGTCCTTGCGGAACTGCTCGGGCGTCACTTCCATGCTGAAGCTCGGGTCACCCTGCGACGTGGTCGCGTCGGTGCCCGGCATCTGCAGTACGCCGCCGACCATGAACGAAGCCACCGCGAAGGCTGCCGTGCCTTCGACGACGAACGGCGTGTTGAGCATGCAATGGTCGGCGGTAGCCATGCACTGCGCTGCGGGTTGTCCCACGGGCAACGCCGGAATTTGCACGACATCGCCAGCGTTGATCATATCGGGCGCGCCGGCCGGCTTGCCTTCAGGATACGTGAGCATGGTGCCGTCGACGTTGCCGTAGATGCGCACCACGTGACCGACACTCTGGCCAAGCGGCGTGGCCGGTGGCGTCACGATGTATTTTTTTCCCAGCACTTCGCCGGGCAAGACGGTCTCTTCCATGTGGTCGGCGTTCGCGACCGACACGTCCGGCAGCTGCGAGATGGCGTTGAACGAGATCACCTGCACGTTGTGGTCTTTGTTGGCCTGCACGATCGTGCCGCTCATGTCCGCGTTGCGCGTCTGCGGATCCTTGGCCCAAGCGCCCACTAACTCGACGACATCGCCGGCGTTCATTTGCAGCGCGTAGGAGGCGCCAGGCATCTTGGCGTCGATACCGCTGCCCGCCGGACCTGCCGCTACGCACGTGCCGAGGTCGGCGGTCGGAAAGATTTCGACGCCGCACTTCGGCCCGAGCTGCACTTGGACCTCGGTACCGTCTTTGGTGGCCGTGATCGTGATGCCACTGGGCACCGTGCCCCAATCGGTGCCCTCGTTCTTTGACGAGTAGCCGAACACGCGATAGCTCTCGGTCATTGCGGTCGATGGAATCAGCAGCGAGGCGTCGTTGGTCGCAGATTTACAGCCGCCAGCGCCGTTCGTGATCCGCGTACACCCAGCCGCCTCGAGCGTGTATTTCAGCGGATTGAACTGCCAGGCGGTGACGGGCACCGAGCTGACCATGTGATAGGCGCCGCCGTTCACGCGCGCGGACGCAGCCAAGCGTCCACCCGACGTATTCGCCAGTGAGAACTCGGGCCCTTTCAGGTCCATCACCCACTTGAGCATCACTGTCTCGAGCCCACCGGCTTTCACGGTCACGCTCTGGTGAAATCCGGCTGGGCCGTCGACGGTCACGGTCGCGTCCGTCATCGTGCCGTTCGCCACCACCACTGCGGGCTCGAACTCCTGCCACACCGGGTTAGCGGTGATGGTCGGCCAGAAGTCGCAACCGACGTAGGTATGGCCGAGCGCCGCGTCAGCGCACGTCTCGGGGTTTCCGTTGCCGGCGTCGGCAGCACCTGATCCGACGTTGCCGCCGAGCGCGAGGTTGTCGCTGCCGCCCAAGCCCAAGTTGGGTTGCGCGCCGACACTGCTGGTCGCGCCGTTGCTGGTCGCGCCCGAGCCGCGATTGGAGCCGCCGTCGGCGCCGCTCGCGCTACAGCCAGTGTTGCTGATCAGAAGTGCCGCCAAACAAGCAATGAGTTGAAGCTTCATCGGGAACCTCCGGAGACAAGACGTCGCCCTTCCGTTGTAGCTCCAACGCTGCCGCCCAAGATGTCGTTAACTTCTCGTCCTGTTGACCATTTATTACCCGAACGGGTTCGAGATGCGCCCGCGCCGGCGGGTGATCTCTGCGCCTTTCAAGCGCTTGAGCGCGAGTGTTTTGGGCGCTGCCTGACGGTGGATTCGTCGCCTTTCGCGGGAAAAATAGGAATTTGACCACGGTTTTGGTGGCGTGCGTCAGCGGCAGTGCCTTATTCGGATCACCATGCGTGGATCGATCCAAGGCGGCGGGACGAAGATGCGCGACCTCGAAACCAACAGTGTCGGGCGAATTTGCGTTCGCTATAGTTCGGCATTGTCACTCTTCGGAGTGATTGCCGCCGGCTGCGCTGCTCAAGACGCAAACGACCTGGAGCCTAGCGGCGGATCGGGCCGCGGCACAGCGGGCCGCGGCGTGAGCGGCGCGGCGGGTGCGGCCAACGGCGGCAGCATCAACGTCATCGCCGGTAGCTCCAGCACTGCTGGCAGCACGACCGCCGGTGACGGTGGCAGCCCAGGCTCGAGCGGCAGCGGCGGTATGGTGACCGCCGGTAGCGCAGGCGCAGGCGGAGCTGGCGGTGCGGCAGGTGCCAGTGGTGCTGCTGGAGCCGCAGGCGCGGGTGGCAAGGGCGGCGCAGGCGGAACCAGCGGCGCTGCTGGAGCAAGCGGTGCCGGCGGCAGCAGCGCCGCTGGCGGCAAGGGCGGCGCAGGCGGAGGCGGCAGCGGCGGAACGGGCGGCGCGACCGGTACCGACTGCTCGGTGGTCACGGACTGCGCCGTGCAAAGCGTGTGCGACGCAGGGAAGTGCCGCGCGCGCGGCTGCGACGCCAGCAACTGCGCCTACGACCTGACCAACTTCATCCTGGGCACGCCGGTCGCGGCCAGCGCGCGTGGGCAAGCGTTCGTCACGTGGGACGCCACCAGCCTCAAAGTCGACTTCCAGATCTTCGACAAGACGCCAGAAAACGACTCGGCCCTGAACTGGGAAGATGACTCGGCCGAGATCTATCTGGACTTGAACCACGCGCGCAGCGGCGCCTACGACGCCGACGACTATCAGATCAACATTCCGCGCGACGCGGGCGCGCTGGTTGGCCTCGGCACCGGCCTCAACCTCGGTGCGATCACCGTCGTGCGCAGCGAGAACGCCAACGGCTACGAGCTCCAGGTCACGCTGCCTTGGAGCGCGTTGAACGGTGCAGGCTCACAGGTCAGCAAACTGATCGGCTTCGATCTCGCCTTGAACGACGACCGCGACGCCGGCACGCGCGAGACGCAGGTCATCCTGTACGGCAACGAAAACGCCTACCAAGACTCCAAGCAGTTCGGCGACCTCACGCTCACGCCGTAACGGTCAGAGCAGCGCGCCCAGGTTCAGGCTCAGCCCAATCCAATAGCCGTCGAGCGCGATCGAGTCGTGCCCCGTGACGCGACCTTCGAGCGGGAACGACACCAGACCGGCTTCGGCGCCGAGCTCGGCGACCCAGTTACCGGAGCGCAGACCAAGCCCAGCGGAAACGAGCGGTCCGCCCGAAGCGCCGGCAACGGTACCGACCGGCGCGACCACCCCCGGCCCGGCTTCGCCCGAAATTCGCCCAGAGCCGAAGCGATAGCCGCCGAAGAAACGCGTCGACCAGCTGTCGTGCAACCCCAAGTAACCAGCTTGGGCGGAGAGCGTCGTGAGCTGCAGGTGCGCATTGCCAAACTGGTAACTGCGTTCGGCGACCGCCACGTCGAACTCGAGCCGCAGCCCGAGCTTCGAGAGCCGCAAGTAGTCGACCGAGAGCCCGCCACCAGCCAGCGGGCGCCCGCAGCCGAAGCTGCGCACGGTTCCGAGCGCCATCAGCCGGACCGAGGGCGCGGGCGCGCGCGGTGCTAGCGGCGGAGGAGGCGGAGGCACCCGAGCCGGCGCGGGCGCGGGCAACGGCTCGGGTTGAGAGCGCGCGTTGAGCAGCTCGATCGCCGACAGCGCGAGCACACGAGCCCCGACCTCACCGGCGACCTCTGCCGCGGCGAATGTGCGCGTGCGCGGCAGCGAGACGTCGCCGCGGCGTTCGACCTGGAGCCGCACGAGGTCGGCTTCGCAGGTCACGCTGACGCGCGCTTGCTGCACCTCTGCGCTCGCATCACGCCGCTCCTCGACGTTGAGCAGACGCGTGAGCTGTGCGCGATCGACGTGCCCACACAGATCCGCCACCAGCACTTCCACGCTTTCATCGCGTGGCGCGGCAGAGACCACACGCGCGCCTACCAGGCCCAGGGCCAGGGCGCAGAACAGAGGCACGAACCGCACCGCTACAGCTTACGCAATCGTTGGGCCTGTGGCCCCTCTGGATACAGCTCGACATAACGCGTCGCGAGCTGTCTAGCCCGGTCAGCCTGACCGGCTCGCTGGGCGGCATCGACCTCACGCGCCAGCGCGTCAGAAGCCAGCGGACCACGCGGCGCCAACTGCTGCGCGCGCCGGAACGCATCGGCCGCGCGACCAGGCTGCCCCAAATCTTCGAGCAGGACGCGGCCCAACGTGAAGGCCGCCAAGGCGGCGCGCTTGTCGCGTGGGAAGCCGTCGGACACCCGCGACAGGTAGCGCGTCGCCTCGCCCGGATGACGACTGAGGCGCGCCACGTCGGCCGCCAGCATCAAGTCGGTCGGCTCGTCGCGCACGCTCTTGCTGGCAACTGGGCCGAGCGCCTTGAATGCGTCGACATACGCGCCGCGCTTGGCGAGCTTGCGCCAACTCGAAGCTTCCTCCGCGACGTTGCCAGCCAACTCGGACAACGGCTCGGCCTGCGCTTTGCTCGCGTCAGCCGCGCTCGGCGGCGGGTACAAGCCGGACTGACCGGCAGAAAGAAATGCTTCGCCGCCGGTCCATTGCACCCGCACCGCGCCGCGCTCGACCGCCACGCGCGTGAGCAGACCTTCGCGCACCATGCTGAACGCGGTGCCGAGCACGCGCACCTTCACGTCGCCACTCTCGACCTCGAACAGCCGCGAGGCGTCGTGACGCACGTCGAAGCGCGCCGCGCCAGCGCCGAGCTGCGTGCGCACCAGCACGGCCGTTTGCTCCAAGACCTCGACGCGGCTGCCGCTGCTGAGCAGGCTCACGTGCGAGCCGTCGGGCAGCGCGAAGTCACGCTCACCGGGCGGGCTGACGACCGCGCTGGCAAGCGCTGGCGCTCCACTGGTGAAACCAGCCGTCTTGGGGCTCCAGAGCCAGAAGCCGGCCGCCACCGCCATGACTGCGGTCGCGGCGCTCGCCACGCGAACCAGCGCCCGACGACGCCGGACGGCCAGCAGCCGCTGCGGCAGCCGATCGGTCTGCTCATCTGTCCACAACGGTGCGACCGAGAGCGGGCCTTCACTCAGGCGGCGATCAATATCCATGGTCGCCTCCGTCGAGTCGGCCTTTGACGACAGCGTGCGCGGCGGCGATGCGGCGCTTGGCCGTCGCCAGTGAGCATTCGCAGAGCAACGCCGTGTCTTCCAGGCTCTCACCCTGCACGTGACGCAGCACCCACGCGACGCGCTCCTTGGCGGAGACGCCGTCGAGCGCACGGTACACCTCGGCGACCATGCGTCGCTCTTCAGGGCCAGCTGACGCATCTGACAGTCGCTCGTATTGCGGCGGCTCAGCCAGATCGAAAACGTTCCACAGCGAGCGCACACGCAGCTTGCGCATCGAGCTGCGCACGGTCACTGTTGCGAACCAGCTCTTGGCTTGCAGCAGCTGGTCGCGCTTCTTCAGACCACTCAGGGCCGCGATGAACACGTCCTGCACCACGTCCTCGACTTCGCTCTCGCGACCCAAGATGCGACTGGCAATCGCGGCGACGTACGGCGCAAAGCGCTTGTACAGCGCTTCAATCGGAATGTCGGCGGCGCTCTCGGGCGGGCTGTCACTCAGGTGGGGGCCACTCGCGGCCTCGGCCTTCGGGAAGTCGAGGACCTGCCCCTGCCCGGGAGCTGGCACCACCCGAAGGGCGGCCGAGGAGGGCAGACGATGCGACATCCAAAGCCTATAATGGCGCAGCCCGGGCGAACGGCTCAGGGCAAACGCATCAGGCCCATGCTGCTGAAACGCCCGCCCACCGGGACCAACTGCCTGAATTTACTGGCATTTTACGTTGCTTGTGGCATCGGGGCCAGCGGCCTTTTGGGCGCCTGTAGCAGCGGCGAAACCGGCTTGGTGCTCGGTACTCCCCTATCCGGGTCCCTGGGCGGCACCGGCGCGCTGGGCGGCACCGCCGACTCCGGCGGGGGTGATCCGCGGATCCTCGGCGGCCAAGCGAACCTGGCGGGCGAGCCCGGCGCAGCCGGCGCCTCGACTGAACCGGTCGAGCAGTGGGTCGCCGATACCTGCACGCCAACCATCAGCTTCATCAACCGCGACAAGACCGCGCAAGGCCAGCTGTTCACCGACGCCGTACCCGATCCAGCCACCCTGGTGTGGCAAGCAGCGCACGACGCGTGCCGCACACTGTACCGAAGCGCGAGCGAAGTGAAGGCCGTTTCTAAGATCTCGCTCACGGTCTATGACTATGACGGCATCGCAAGCTCCGCGGGCACGTCACTGCAACTCAGCACGCGCTACCTGAAAACGCTCACGGATCGCGGCGTCGATTTGCGCCAAGAAATCGCTGGCATTTTGCACTTTTCGACGTCGCTCGTTTATCAAAATTCGGGCAGCGACAACGACGCTGCAGCGCCACGCTGGTTGATGGTCGGCATCGCCGACTACGTGCGGCTGGAGTCGGGCTACCTCGATCGGACGGAGCGCGCGAAGGGCGGCGCGTACGACGGCAACAGCTCGCAAACGACCGCTTTTTTTCTCGACTACCTGGCGACCAAGAATCCGAACCTCGTCTACCAGCTCAATCAACGACTCGCCCCGACCGCGACGGCGTGGAGCAATGACGTGTTCACGACGCTGCTCGGTAGCGACATCGACTCGCTTTGGGCAACGTACCAAGCCACTCTTTGAAGGCGGTCGGGGGTCGGGCGCAGGCGGCGGAGGGTGGAGGGTCGAGGGAATCGTGGTTGATCTTGGCGGTGCCGTACGTATACTGAACGTATGAGCAGCGACAATGGCGGCGTGAATTACGAGAGCGTGCCGGTGGCTGAGACGGCGATCGGGGAGACCGATTACCGGATCGACGCCGGCAAAGAGGGCACGGCCATCTGCGTCTCGACGCGCCCAACGGGTTCGTGGGATTGGTCCTTCGTCTGCGAAGCGCGCTGGGACGGCAGTGAGCTCCGCGCCAAAGTGCTCGAGCGCAGCATCCGGACGGAACTGTCGCGCGCGATCAGCAGCGCGATGCAAGACGTCTAGCCGTCGATCGAGCTTCTTGACGCTGACCAGCAATCCGACCCGCACGTCATACGGCCCGGCGAAATAACTCCTGGTACGGTGGGCGGGTGCCCACGGTCGACGTCGTCGTTTTTGGAGCTGGGTTTACTGGCGGGAAGGTTTGTGAGGCGGCGGTCGCGCGCGGCCTGACAGTGTTGGGCGTCGTGCGGAGTGAGGAGAGTGCGCAGACGTTGCGGGTGCGCGGCGTCGAGGTGGTGACGACCGATGCAGCGCTGGTGGCACGGCAAGCGGTCGGGCCGACGACGCACGCTATCGTAACGTTTCCGCCGGCCGGGGTGACGGATGCAGCGTTGGCGCCGCTGTTGGCTGGGGCGCGAGCGGTTTCGTACCTGTCGACGACCGGCGTGTACGAAGACTTGGAAGGGGTCATCGACGACTCGACGCCACTGCCGGCGCAGGCGTCGCCGAAATACGCGGCAGTACTGGCGGCAGAAGCGCAGTATCGCGCCGTCGGGGCAGCCGTGTTGCGTTCGCCGGGTATCTACGGCGCGGAGCGCGGCATCCATGTGCGGCTCAAACGCGGTAATTTCAAGCTCTCCGGCGACGGCAGCCGCTACGGGTCACGCGTCCACGTCGAAGATCTGGCCGAGTTGCTATTGGCCAGCTCCG
Organism: Polyangiales bacterium; assembly: GCA_038252755.1. Classification (GTDB taxonomy): domain Bacteria; phylum Myxococcota_A; class Polyangia; order Polyangiales; family Polyangiaceae; genus PMG-095. Next base: position 42,103 of record JBBSAB010000070.1, read on the forward strand.
CCACGCCCGGCGAAACCTTCGTCGTCGGCGACCTCGAACCCTGCCGCCAACGCGACCTGGTCAGCTGGCTCTGCGCCCAACTGAACCTCCCCTTCCCCGCCTCCGCCCCGCTGTCGGAAGTCCACGAAACCCTACGCCGCAACCGGAGAATCGACCC
>JBBSAB010000071.1:0-42178 GCA_038252755.1 Polyangiales bacterium
CCGCGCACCGCGGCCCCGCACGCCCCGCCCGCGCAAACGCTGAGCGCTGCACGCCCGCATTTACCGGGGACCGCTACAAAAGCCTCTGCAAACAGGCCGCATTTCGGCAGCCCAACCGAGATGAGACCAATGCTCAGCCGCCTTCCTAGGAGGCGGGAAGGCGGGAAGGCCGAGATTTAGGGTGGGTGGTACTGGCAACTGGACGCAGCGGGATGGCGATTGGGCCTCAGGCGCCTGTTCGAACAACAGAAATCTTCCCGCCTTCCCGCCTTCCTGTTTTCTCGCTGCTCGAATCGCGAAGTGTGATGAATGGTCAACGCCCAGCTGGGCGGCGGGAAAGGCGAAGCGAGCGGCTACATGCCGTCGTTGCTGGGCGATTCGTCGGTGACCACCGCACGCTTCTTTTTTTTCTTCTTCTTTTTGGGAGCCTCGTCGGCCTCCGGCTCGGCGAAGACGATCATGTCGTCGGGGCCAAGGCGGCCGAAGCGATGAATGCTCCAGATCAGCGCGATCACACCGAGACCAGCGACGACCTTGGGCAGGGTGCCGTCGTCGCTGTTCAGGTTGAGGGCAATTCCGAGCACGCCGAGTGTTGCGGCGATGCCGAGGAAGCGACGCGCGTTTTGCTCGCGCAAGGGCATGGTTACCATCAGGGCCATTTCTCCGTGTGCGCGCGGACGATGAAGTCGTGCACGTCGCGCTTGAGCTTCAGCTCCGCAGTCAGCGACGGCCGCTCGTGCTCGTCGCCCACGTGGTCGTCGTAAAGGTAGTCGGCGTCGCGTAACACCAACACGCGCGCGTCGCCGTCGTCACCCAGGCCGGAGACCAGCTGCAGCGCGTCGCCCATCGCAGGGTCTTTCTCGGGCAACGCCGTCCCGAGCTCGACGCGCTCGGAGGCTGTCACGAAAGCGACACCGTACTTGCGGTCGGCGGCGCCGACGTCGACGGTGATCTGCTTACTCTCCGTCAGTGCCACGACGTGGCCGGGCACTGGACGATCTTTCTCTTCACGGAAGGCTTGGATGATGAGCTCGACCGCACGCCGCTCATCGAGCGGACGCGTGGGGTTCGGGGCGCGCGGAGGCGGCCCGCCACAGGCGGTGAGCACACAAGCCAAGCCGAGCCAGGCCTTCATTGGCCTGAAAAGGTAGCCAAGAGGCATGGCTTTCGCTAGCACTGTCCTCCCGGCCGATGCCACGTTTGTTTCAAAACCCATTGTTGAGTCTGCTCACGGTCGCCGCCTTGGCCACAAGCGCCGGGCTTTTGTCGGGTTGTGCCGGCCAGCGGGTGCCAGATCCGAAAGTTACAGCCCGCGCTTATGCAAGCGCGGCCCGGCGGGGCGACGCGGTCGCAATCTACGCCCTGCTCACTCCCGAGGGCCGGCGCGCGCTCGGCCCTTCGGGCACCAAGCAGCTGGTGCAGGAGTCGAAAAGTGAGCTCGCGCGCACGGCGCAGGCCATCCAAAGCGACGACGCACGCGTGGACGCCAGCGCCGAAGCACGCTTCAACGACGGCGAGAGCGCGACCTTGGTGCTCGAGAACGGTCGCTTCTTGGTCGACGCGGCCAGCCTGCTCCCGGCCCGACCGCGCACACCGAGCCAAGCGCTATCGGGCTTGCGGCGCGCGCTGGCCCGGCGCAGCTACCCAGCGCTGATGGCGTTGATGGCTGGCGATTCGCACGGCGCGGTCGAGTCGGACATCGCGGCGCTGGTCAGTGGCCTCGAGCACCCCGAGACGCTCGACATCCAAGTCAACGGCGACGCGGCAGAAGTGCAGCTACCGACCGGTCACCGGATTTTACTGAAACGCGAAGCAGGCATCTGGCGCGTGCTCGATTTCGATTGAAAGCTAGCCGCCGTGCTCGAAAAGAAAGCCTCGCGTCGCAGTGTCGTGCTCAGCGGTTTGGCGGCTCTCGCAGGCGCCCGCTCCGCGCGCGCGTTCGGTGACGTCGGCGCGTTCAACCCGCGCGTGATCGTCGCCGGCGGCAAACGCCTGGCCGCACCGCGCAGCGCGGGTCCGTCAGGCTGGTCGATGGAGCTTGTCAACCGCACCAGCGCGCCGGCACGGCTGGTGCCGCGCGAGGTCTCGCTCGACCGACCGGAGCTGTGCAACGAGCCGTTCGCGATCTGGGCAGGCGACAGCGACATCGGCAGCCTCAGCGTGGCGGAGCGACGCGGGCTCTCGAAGTTCATTCGCCTGGGGGGAGTGCTGGTCGTCGACGACAGCAACCCGCAGCAAGGTAGCTTCGGCCGCTCGGTGCGACGTGAGCTTTTGCGCGTCTTGCCCGAATCGCCGCCGGTGCGGCTCGATCCATCACACGTGCTGTACAAGACATTTTACATCGTCGACCGCCCGGTCGGGCGCGTGCTCGGACCGCCGACGATCGACGCGATCGTGCGCGGCAAGAACGCCCAGGTGCTGCTGCTGTCGCACGACTTGCTGGGCGCGCTAGCGCGCTCCGAGGAAGGCAGCTACTCACTCGAGACCGAGCCGTCGAGCTACGAGCAGCGCCAGCACGCGATCCGCTTCGCGGTGAACATCGCCATGTATGTGCTGTGCTCCGACTACAAAGACGATCAAGTGCACGCGCCCTTCCTCATGCGCCGTCGAGCGCAAGCGCGATGACCGAGCGTGGTTTCGGCGTAGCCGAAGGCGTCAGCAGCCTTTTGTGTTGGTCGCTCGGGGTGCTGCTGGTGCTGTGGCTCGTGCTGTTGCTGCTCGAGGGCCGCTCGCGGCGCGTCAAGCCGTGGATCCCGCTCTCGGGTCTGGTCACGGCGCTGTTGATCGCGACCGCTGTCTTGCGCCCCACGCGCGTCACCACGCGTGGCACCGATCTTTTTCCGAAGGTGGTGGTGCTGCTCGACCGGTCGTGGCGGCTTGGGCTTTCGGCTGGTGACCAAACCCGCGAGCAAATCGCGACCGACGCGCTGCACGTGCTGGAGAAACAGCTCAAGCAAGCGCGCGTCGAGGTGCTGGGCTTCGGCGAGGGCGCGCCCACGCCGTTCGTGGAGAGCCCAGCCAACGCCGGCGTTCGCCCGACCGACAGCGACTTGACCAGCGCGCTTCGCGGCTTGTCAGCCGCGCCGGGAGAACGCCCGAAGGCGCTGGTCGTTGTCAGCGACGGCCGCTTGACCAGCCCCAGCGAAGCCGCCACGAACGACGCGCTCCACGAGCTCGGTGCCCGCTTGGGCGTGCCGATCCACACCATCCAGGTCGCCAATACCGAGCCGCCCGACGCCAGCATACGCCGTGTCGCCACGACCGGCGCGGCCGTAGCGCACCAAAAAATCGCGCTGCAGCTGAGCGTCGGCTGCTCCGGCGGGTTGACCTGCGACGAGCTGCCGATCACGGTCGAGGAGCTATTGCATGGTGAACCTCCGGCGCTGCTCGCCCAGGGCACCGCCAAGGTGCGGGACGGCCTGGCGACGGTCGAGCTGCCGGTCACGCTCGATCGCGCCGGCAGGCGCTTGGTGCGCCTCAAGCTGCAGGCGCCGGACGGCGACAAGGTGCCCGAGAACAACGTGCGGCTGCTGACGTTCGACGTCACGCGTGAGCGAGTGCGGTTGCTGCACGTTGCGGGGCGCCCGACCTACGACGTACGCGCGCTGCGCATGTGGTTGAAGGCCGACGAGTCGATCGACTTAATCGCGTTCTTCATCTTGCGCACCAACAGCGACGCCACCCAAGTCAGCGACGACTCGGAGCTGGCGTTGATCCCGTTTCCGGTCGACGAGCTGTTCACCGAGCATTTACCGTCGTTCGACGCGGTGATCCTGCAGGATATCGACGCCGTCGAATACAAGCTCGAGCGTCATTTACCGGCCCTTTCGCGCTACGTGCGCGCTGGCGGCGGCTTGATCATGGTCGGCGGCCCCTCGGCGTTCATGGGCGGCGGTTACTCGGGCAGCCCGCTCGCCGACGTGCTGCCGACGACCCTGCCCGACCGCGACGCTGCTCCACCCTTCGACACCGCTTCGTTCGAACCGCGCGTCACCCAAGCCGGCCGCGCTGCCCCAGCATTGCGCGGCGTGCGCGAGCTGCTCGGCGAACAGCTGCCGCAGATGCAGGGCGCCAACACGCTCGGTCCCTTGCGCCCCGGAGCGATCGCGCTCTGGGAGCATCCCGATCGCAAGGCTGGCGGAAGCGCCATGCCGGTGCTTTCGCTCGGTGAAAGCGGCGACGGGCGCTCGATCGCGCTGGGCGTCGACGGCACGCACCTCTTGCAGTGGAGCGAGCTGGGCGAGCGCGGCGCCGGACGCGCGTACGGCGCACTGTGGGAAGGCTTGGTCGGTTGGCTGATGCGCGACCCGCGCTACGAATCCGCTCGGCTCGACCTCACCCACGAATGCCGGGCGGGCGCGCCGGCAGCGCTCAACGTCACGCGGCTGCCGGGCGCCGCCGTCGACGTGAAGGTGAGTCTGGAGCGGCTTGGTGAGGCGACGAACGGCCCCGCCTTGCCCCCACAGCAGCTGCGCATGGAAGGCGACGTCGAGACCGCGACGCTACCGCTCGGGGTGCTGACTGAAGGCGGCTACACCGCCACCGTACGCATCGGCAACGCACCGCCAGCGCGTTTCGACTTCGCCTGCGAGCGCGGCGGCGCAGCCTTCGCTGACTCGCGCCCCGACCCAGCCCTGCTTGAGCGCATCTCCAAAGAAACCGGTGGCGTCAGTCTACGTGCCGCAGACGCCGCAAACCTCAAGGCGCCGCCACCGACGCACGTCGCCAGCCAGCGATTGGTCGCGCCGCTCTTGCCGGCGTGGATCTGGGCGCTCTTGGCAGCGACCGGCGTCGGCGCGCATTGGTATGCACGAAGGCGCGCGGGATTGCTTTAACGCGCCCAGCCACTGCGACGGCAGCTGCGGGTGGACAACGGGGGGCGAGCCTGCTCGCCGCCGCAGATTCGGCATTACGGTGCGCACGTGAACGTGCCCCGGAATGTCGGACTTGGCCCACATTGGGCCAGGCGGCCTTGTCGGCGCCGATCAGCTCGGCAGCGTCGCTCGTCGCGTCAGCGCTGGATTCACCCGGCAGTGGGCACTCTTAGCAGCGTCCGGCATCGGCACGCGTTGGTATGCGTGCCGACGCGCGGGTCTCATCTAGCCGCTACAGGGGCGCGGCTCACGGGGCGCAGGTGAACGGACCCGGAATGTCCGAATCCACGAACGTCGGAGCTTGCGCGTTCGCTTCCGGGCACGCTCCCCCGGCAGCGGTGCAGGCCGCCAGCTTGTGCGTGGCCTTCTTGGTCGAATCGCTCACGTTGGCGGCGTCGGCCTCGTTGAACTGGTAGTAGGCGATCAGGCCCGCAGCGTCGGGCTTAACGATCTGCTTCATGCTTTCTTTGATCTGCGCTGGCGTGCGATAGACGCTCCACAGGCGCACCTCATCCATCGCACCCGTCCAGCCCTTGTGGCCGAACGCCTGTGACGCTCCTAGCAAGACGTAGCCGGTGTTACCGACCAGCATGCCAGTCTTGTCCCACTCACTCTGCGAGAACTCGACCGGGATCACGTCACCGTTGACCGTAAATTCAAGTCGTTTGCTGAGATCTTGCTTGCTCGGATCGTACGCCCACGAAAGGTGAAGCCAGCCGGCCGCCTCAGGTGTGTTGTCGAGGAAGACGGCCTGGCCGTTGTTGTCGCTCGCGCCGTGGATGTAGGGTCCGAAGGCGCCACCGTTGCCCTTGCGGCCGCTCATGTCGATGCCGAAGACGTTGTTATGGTTGTCTGGGTTGGCGGGCTTGCCAATCTCAATGATCGAGAACTCTTGTGCCCAGCTGCCGACCTCGAATTTCGCCCACATTTCGAGCGTCCGCGGCTTGTCAGCAAGCGTCGCATCGGCCTGAAGGTCACCGGCGACCATGTCGACGGCGTTCGTGAAATGGATTGCTTTGCCGAGCTTGGTGTCGCAGGTCCCGGCTCCAGCAGTGCCGCCGCCGCCGCCCGTGCCAGCCGAGCCCGCCGCACCGCCCGTGCCCGCCGTACCGCCCGCGGTGGCCGCACCGCCGCCACCACTAGCCGTGCCCGCGGTGACCATGCCGGAACCTGCGGTGCTCGTGTTACCGCTCGCCGAACCACCGGGGCTGTTGCCGGCCGTGGTGCCCGCGCCTGACGAGCCGCCGCTTCCGGCGGTGCCGGTCGTCGCGGGGGTGGGAGCGGGGTCAGAGCTGCACGCGGCTCCCAGGAGGAGACCACTGATACCAAAACAGATTCCAAGGCGTTTCATAAGTAACCTCCAGAGAGTCGTAAGAGCCGTAAGTCAGTGCGGCGGGCCGGGCCCGACCTTCCAGCCATTCCCAGGCTGTCAGCACAAACTACCGACGCCGCCGACTTCTGTCACGTACAACCATGCCCGGGTAAGCCAGGTAGCTGTCAGCTAGCAGGTGGGTTTCTCCCCGCATTTTTGGTTCCCCGGCCGCGGGCGCCCGCCGCAGCCGACAAGGCGCAAGGTTACCTGCTGACGCTGATCGGCGTTTAGGGCGCGCAGGTGAACGTGCCCGGAATGTCGGACTTGGCCCACATGGGCCAGGTGGCCTTGTCGGCGCCGATCATCTTCGCGGCGTTGGCGGCATCACCCGTCGCGTCAGCGCTGGAGTCACCCGTGCCTTCGTCGAAGTGGTAGTAGGCGACGAGTCCCGGTTCATTGCCTTTGAGCAAGACTCTCATGTTGGCTTTGATCTGCTCCGGAGTCCGGTAGACGTTCCAGACGCGAAGCTCGTCAATCTTGCCTTGCCAGCCGGGCGGGCCCGAAAAGTCGTCTGTGGTGCCGATGCGAAGTGGTGACTTCTTGGTTTTGAAATTGTTGCCCGGCCAGTTTCCGATCGCATGATTGCGGCTCGTCCCATCCTTAATCATGTCGCTGCCGTTGACGGTGAAGTGAAACTGCTTGGCCTGGGCGTCATAGCTCTGCGAGATATGCACCCAGCCCGTCTTCATGACGTCAGCCGGCAGAATGAAGAAGTTGTCGACCTCATCGCAGTTGCCATACGGGTGGATCTGGCCGGGACCATTGCCGGACCAATTCACGGTGTTGAGCCCGAATTCGGCACACCCACTCTTATCCCCGTACTCGAACAAACCGTGCTCGTCGTGCCAAGACAGATCGGTACCGTCGAAGTAGGCCCAGAGCTCGATGGTGCGCGCTTCTTGGTTGATCGGCAGCTTCGTGATGTCGGCGTGCACGCGATCATCGCCCGTGCCTCGGAATTGCAGCGCGGACCCGAGGTCTGCCTTGCAGCTCGCGCCGCCGGCCCCGCCGCCACCAGCGCCAGCAGCTGTACCGCCCGCGCCTGCCGTACCGCCCGCGCCAGCGGCGGCCGCACCGCCGCCACCGCTGGGCATACCAGCCGTCGCCATGCCAGCGGTGCCCGGGCCACCGCTCGCGGAACCACCCGCGCTGTTGCCAGCCGTAGTGCCCGCGCCTGACGAGCCGCCGCTTCCAGCAGCGCCGGTCGTCGCGGGGGTGGGGGTCGGGTCGGAGCTGCACGCGGCTCCAAGGAGGAGACCGCTGAGTCCAAAACAGATTCCAAGGCGCTTCATAGGGTTACCTCCAAGATGACAATGCGGGGATGCCGGCCTATCCGGCCCGTCGGACCGCGACCAAGGCAGTCAGGACAAAGTACCGGCGCGGAGCCGATCTGTCATCAGCAACTGGCTCGGCTGGTCGCAGTAGTTGTCAGGTAACAGCAGCTTGGGGACTGCGCCGCCCGCAAGTGAGCGTCGGACCTTCGGACCATCCGGTCCCAAGGACAAAAGTGCCCCGCGAGGCGTTGGCACCGACGGCTGGACGGCGTGATGGACGAAGTGCGCGTCTGGAGCGTGTTCGGCGCCGAGGCGGACATCTCACGCGACATGCGCGTGAAAGATGAAGGGCGCCGGAACGGGCATCGTCGCCTACTACAACTTGGACGAGGACGCGGCCGGAGACGGTCGACGACATCAAGAAGACCGCCACGCACCAGCGCAAATTCTGCACCGCCAACCGCGGGGCCCGCCCGGTGATGAACGCGGCCAGCCGATGTCGTCCCGTCCGATATCGGCGACACCTTCACCTGCGCTCCGTGAGCTGAAACCTACGCGGGTTTCGCGGCAGGCCCGGAGTTCTGTAGGCTCCAGGCCATGCCCCCGTCCTCGCTCGCGCTGCTGCTCGGCCTAGCCGGTATTGCTGGCTGTTCCATACACAGCGAAGCGCCCGCGACCCCGGCTGTGCCCCGTCCGACCGCACCCGCTGCGGCCGACGAAGCGCAGAGCTACCTGCTGACGCTAATCAACCGCGATCGGACGGCGGCCGGCTTGAGCCCGGTCGAGCTCGATCCGACAGCGTCGGTGGGCGCCACGCGCCACGCGCGCGACATGGCCAAGCACGGCTTCACTGCGCACTGGGGCAGCGACGGCTCGGTGCCCGAGCAGCGCTACACCGAAGCCGGTGGCACTGACTTGGTTCAGGAGAACGTCGCCTGCCTGTTCGACGGCGTGCCGCGCGAGCTCGACCCGAACCCACACTTCGACCCGGCGCTGCTCGAGCAATTGCAAAAGATGTTCATGGACGAGGTGCCGCCCAACGACGGGCACCGCCGCAACATCCTCAAGCCCGGGCACCACCGCGTCGGCATCGGGCTGGCGCAGCCGGCGACCGTCAACCAGCCGTGTCTCTCGCAGGAGTTCGTCGACGACTGGGGCGATTTTGCCGAGCTGCCCCGCGAAGCCAAGCGCAGCGCGACCCTGCACATCGCCGGCGAGCTCAAAGGACCAATCCGATTCGGTGGCATCGGCGTCGGCCACATCGACCTGCCCAAGTCTCTGACGGCCGCAGAGCTCAACGCCACTAGCGTGTATCGCATCCCGGGGCCGGAAACGCTGTACTTCCCGCCCGGTTTCAAGACGCCCAAGCCGGTCAAGGTGGAGGGGCAAGCCTTCTCGATCGACGTCGGCCTCGGGTCGCGGCCGGCGGCTGGTCGCTACGAGGTCAGCATCTGGGGCAAGCAGCCGGGCAGCAACGAGCTTTTCATGGTGAGCTTGCGCACGATCGTGGTGAAGTAGGCGCCCCGCCAAGGAGCAACGATGGCCGCCAAGAAGAAGTCCTCACCCGCGACGCAAAAATCGAAAGCCAAGCCTGCCGCGAAGCAAGCGACAAAGGCAGCGAAGAAGCCGGCGAAGGTAGCGAAAGAGGCCAAGCCTGCCGCCAAGAAAGCCAAGGCCACGCCGGTCAAAGCCGCGAAGCCGGTCAAAGCTGCGAAGCCGGTCAAAGCTGCGAAGCCGGTCAAAGCCGCGAAGCCGGTCAAAGCCGCGAAGCCGAAGGCCAGGGCGACTCCCGCGAAAGCCGACCAGTCAGCAGAGAGGCCGTCGCTCGTGAAGACGGTGAAGCGCGCTGCCGCGAAGGTTGCGCAAGTCGTCGCGGCGGCCGCCATCAAAGTCCTCGACGCCGACGCAGGTCGCCTCGCTCCCAGTTTCGATCTCACCGATGAGAAAGGCGAGCACGTCTCGTCGAGCCAGCTCGCCGGTAAGCCGTACCTGCTCTATTTCTATCCCAAGGACGACACACCCGGCTGCACCAAGGAAGCTTGCGACATCCGCGACAACTTCGGTCGCTTCGGTCAGCAAGGCCTGCGCGTGTTGGGCGTCAGCCCCGACTCGGAGAAGAGTCACGCCAAATTCGGCAAGAAATACGGCCTACCCTTCACGTTGCTCTCCGATCCGGACAAGGCGCTCGCCAACGCTTACGGCGTCTGGGGCCTGAAGAACAACTACGGCAAAGAGTACATGGGCATCATCCGCAGCAGCTTTTTGGTCGGCGCCGACGGCATGATCAAGAAGGCCTACCGCGGCGTCCGCGTCGACGGCCACGTCGACGCCGTCCTAGAAGACGCCAAGACCTCTCTCTAACGAGGGCGCCCGAGAATCGAGACAACAGGAAGGCGACTCACCATTGGTCTCATTTCAGCTGGTGGCCACGCCCGCTCCTGGCTTCTGGCTTCGTTTTCGCTCCGGTCCGGCGCTCACGGTGGGGGTCACTACCGGGCGCAGTCGCACCGGGTAGCGACAGGGGGCTCGGTCGCAAGCTCGAACAACAAAACCTTCCCGCCTTCCCGCCTTCCTACCGCCTTCCTGTTGTCTCCCGCTCGTCCCTAGACGTCTTCTTCGACGTACGAATCGAGCTTGGGGCGAGGCGCGCTGGGCGGCCAGGTGACAGCCGGCATAGGGTACGCGGGGCGCGCGAACAGGAAGCCTTGGCCGTAGTGGGCGCCGGTGTCGCGCAGCGCTGACAGCTCGTCTTCGGTCTCGATGCCTTCGGCGACGACCGACGCGTTCAAATCGTTGCAGAGCCGGACGACGCTTGCGACCAACTGGTGCTGCCGCGCACTCTGATCGACGCCCATGATCAGACCGCGATCGAGCTTCACTACCTGCGGCTCGAGATCCGCGATGCGCTTGAGGTTCGAGTACCCGGCGCCCAGGTCGTCGACGACCAGCTGGATGCCGCCGCGTGCTCGCACCTCGCGCAGCACGCTCAAGCACAGCGCGTAGTGCGACAGCGGTACCGACTCGGTCACTTCCAAGAAGATCTCCGCGTCGTGCGAGTAGATCGGGTCGTCGGGCCGAACCAGCCAGCCCTCTTGCAGCTCTAGAGGGTGGATGTTGATGAAGACTGGGCGCGAGCCCGACAGCGGCACGGCAATGTCGCGGATCATCCGCCCGAGGCGGCCCACGCAGCCGGCTTCGACCGCGCGCTCGAACAACACCAGCGGGTTGGCTAGGTCGGGCCGTGAGCAGCGCACGAGCGCTTCGTGTGCGAACAGCGCGCCGTCGCGCATGTCGACGATTGGCTGGAACACGACCGACAGCTCTTCGGGCGAGACGAGATTTCGAAACGAGAAGAAGGAGTCGCGCGTCGACGCGTTGCTTTCGAGACGCGGCGGAGCGTCCGAGAGTCGGTTGCTGCGGGGCTGGATGCTGCCCTTTTGGGGTGAGCTAACTCGTGACAGGTACTTTTCCTCAGCAAGCGCGAACGGACACTTCGCCTAACCTTCATAAACTAGCAGGGTGACGCTCGCGACGCCACGATCGGTCTCCACAACCACTGGCCTCCTCCACAACCGCCGCTGCCACTGCCCAACAAGTAATACCACCATTGTATGTGAATTCTTCCGCAGGGCGAGAGTCAGCTGTTTTCCTCGAACTTTTGCCTATGTCGCGCGTTCTCGGAATTCGTAATGCAGCCGTCTGCAACCTCACGGGATTGCAAAGCTGCAAGGCAGCAGTTCAGAATTGTGACGCCGTACAAATCGCGTAAGGATGCGGCCATGTTCCTGGTTCGTCCGTTTCGCTTCGAGTCCCGCACCGTCAGACTCTCGACCCCACCTTTGCCTACACTCGGCCTCGCTGCCGCGTCGTTCGTGCTGCTCCTTGGATGTACGAAGACCAGCGAAGTCAGTAAACAGAAAGCGCGCGTGGAGGTGGAGCTGCTGGCCAAAGCCGCTGTGGTCGACGTCGAGGAGGTGCGCAGAGGCCTGCCGCTCGGCGCCAAACAGCTCGAAGCATTCTTCGCCGATGACAAAGCGCAAGGCGACGCCGCCGCTGCCAAGGAAGCGCTGAACCGCGCGCGCGGCAGGGTTCAGGATCTGCGCACGGCCAAGAGCACGTTCTTCCTGATCGCCGACAAGAACGGTCTAATCCTCAGGAGTGATTTGGAGCACGATGCGCTGGCGACCAAGAATCTGTTCGGCGCGTTTGGTGACTTGAAGACTGCGATGTCGGGTAAGTACATCGAGGCGCGCGGCAGCATGGCCGAAGCCGCCGGAGTTCGCGGCCGCAGCGACGGCCAGTGGGCAGCCGCGACACCGGTGATGAAGGGCACGGAAGTGACCGGGGTGTACGCGACCGGTTGGTCTTGGTCGGCCTACGCCTACCGGCTCGAGAACCAGCTGCGCAGCACGGTCAAGAGCGAAGCCGCCGAGACGAACACACGCGAGCCGCTGGTCTATGTCTACGTGGTCGTCGACAAGGAAGCCTACGGGGCGCCAATCTCGCCCGACGTGAACGCCAAGGCGGTCAAGGAAAGCGGCCTTTTGGGGCGAGCCACGGGCGAAAGCGTCGTGGACGCCGCCCAGGAGATCGAGGGGCGCGACTTCGGGATCGCCCTGCGCCGCGTCCCGGCCCTCGGGACCGACGTGGCGATCGCCGTGGTGCGCAGCGAGACCTAAAACGCCGGGAACACGCTTGGATCCGCAATGTTTCTTGAAGCGGCTCGCCGGGTGAGTAAAACAGCGGTTCCAGATGCTCGATCTCCCTGATGCAGGCCTGTACCGAACCACTCAACCCATGCCCGGTCACGAGGACGATTTCCCGCCCGGCGTGCTCGTCTACGTCGGGCAGCCGTCGAACGGCGGCGTAAAGTTCGTCGTGCGTCCGGTCGACAACCGCCGCAACCGCTGGTTCTGGCGCGACCCAACGACGCCGCTGCGTTCACCGACCTGGGCCAAGACGCTCAAGGTGCTGCCGAGCGAAGGCTTCTACACGTTGCCCGAAGCGATGAGCTTCGAAGGTGGCGGGCGCTGGCTGAAGAACGCGCTGGTCGAGCTCGGCTACAACGAGAAGGGCCAAGGCATCTTGTTCGTCGGCGAGTGGAAGGAAGACGGCACCGAGAACATGCTCACCTTCAGCGACCGCGGTCTGATGATTGAAGACTCGCTGCTGTCGCGCTTGATCTGGGCGCCAATTCTGCCGGTCAAGGCGCAGGCCACACCGGCGAACCTGAACGCCTGAGAGAGTTGGGAGTTCGGAGTTGGGAGTTCGGAGTTGGCAGCTCCGAGCGGCGAGAAAAAGCCAACGCGCCGGGTCTCATCGAAGAGGCCTCGGCGCGCGTGGCGCGTGGCGCGCAGCTGCTAACTCCTAACTGCGAACTGCCAACTCACTTGGCGGCTTTGAGGTTTTCGGCGACGAAGTCCCAGTTGAGGAGCTTGTCGCAGAAGGTCTCGAGGAAGCCCATCCGGTTGTTCCGGTGATCGATGTAGTAAGCGTGCTCCCAGACGTCGCACGTGACGAGCGGGATGGCGCTGGTCGTGAGCGGCGTCTCAGCGTTCGGCGTGTCCATGATCTTGCCTTTGCCGGCGTCGAGCACGAGCCAGGCCCAACCTGAGCCGAAGCGACCCATACCGGCCGCGATGAAGTCAGCGCGGAACTTATCCCAGCCACCAAGGCCGTTGATCAGGTCGGCCACGTCGCCTGCGGGGGGCGCGCCACCACCACCGGCCTTCAAACTGTTCCAGAAGAAGGTGTGGTTCCAGACCTGCGCCGCGTTGTTGAACACGCCGCCGGTGCTGCTCTTGATCACTTCGACCAAGCTCTTCGAAGCTTCCGGCTTGCCCTCGAGCAGCTGGTTGAGCTTCGTGACGTAAGCCTTGTGATGCTTCTCGTAGTGGTAGTCGAAGGTCTCGGATTTCATCACCGGCTCAAGCGCGTTCTTGGCGAACGGCAGCGGCGGAAGCTCAAATGCCATGGGGGCTCCTTTTCGAAACGTTAGGAACTGGGTGAGTGGGAACGGACCGGGAATGTCCGGAGTTTGGCGGCCGCTGTCAATGGCCGAAGTGAGGCGTTTTGGGCCAGGCTTGGCAGCACGGCTTTGACGAGTCGCCGTGCGTTTGGGACAGTTGGTCGATGGCGATTCGGCGACGCGCGATGCTGCAGGCTGCTGCGGGTGCAGCCGTCGTGGCGTCGCCGCTCGCATTTCTGTTCCGGCGCGAGGCGATGGCGGACGGTGGGCCGCTGGTCGCCGATCCGGCGCGGGTTCTGGATCTGCCGGCGGGCTTTCGTTACACGATTCTGCAGCGCGCGTTCGAACCGATGAGCGACGGCCTCAAGGTACCCGGACGCCCCGACGGCATGGCGTGCTTCACCGGGCCAGGCGACACACTGATTTTGATGCGCAACCACGAGCTCGACAAGAGCCTGTCGGACGCTGGCTACGACTCCCCGCCCCCTGAGTCGTTCGACGTGAAAGCCGGCGGCGGCGTCACGCGCCTGGTGCTGAACAAGTCGCTCGAGTCGCTTTCGAGCAACCGCATCCTCGCCGGAACCTTGCGCAACTGCGCGGGTGGTGCGAGCCCCTGGGGCTGGCTCAGCTGCGAAGAGAGCATCGACCCTGGCCACGGCTACGTCTTTCGCTGCCGCACCGACGCCGCGCGATTGGCGCCGCCCGAACGCCTGGCAGGCTATGGGCGTTTTCGGCACGAAGCAGCGGTGGTCGATCCCAAAACGCTGACGGTTTTCTTGAGCGAGGACCAGACCGACGGCTGCTTTTACCGCTACAAGCCGGCGGATTTGAGCAAGCCCCACACCTCGGGCAAGCTGCAAGCGCTGCGCGTCATCAACGTGCCGCGCTTCGATACGTCTCGCGATCTCGACCGAGGCATTCGGTTGAAGGTCGACTGGCGACGTAGCGAACGCGGATCCGAAGGACGACAGCGTGCGGCATCAGGCCAGCGCCGCCGGCGCCGCGCGTTTTTGCCGCGGCGAGGGCGTCTTCTTCAGCAACGGCGTCGTGCACCTGTGCTGCACTTCGGGCGGGCGCCTAGGCTTGGGCCAGGTATTCAAGCTCACGCTCGGCAGCGGCGACGTGCCCGATCAGCTCGAGCTGTTTGCCGAATCGCCCGGCGCGAGCGTGCTCGACATGCCCGACAACATTTGCATGACGCCTTGGGGTGATTTATTGCTCGCCGAGGACGGCTCGGGTGAACAATTCGTACGCGGCCTCACGCCCGAGGGCCGCGTTTACGACTTGGCGCGCAACGCCAGGAGCAACGGCGAGTTCGCGGGGATTTGCACGTCGCCGGCGGGCGACACGATCTTCGTAAACATGCAGCTCGATGGATTGACCGTCGCCATCACCGGGCCCCTTTCCGGGCTATCGCGACGGGCCACGCATTTCGCGCGGCGGCCCGCCTAAGAATGACAGCATATGATCGGCGATAGCGCGCGGCTCGTCACGTCCGCGAAGCTCGAACGGCTCGGCAGCTTCGCGGAGCGATTTCGCGAGCTTCAGGTCGACCACGCTTGGCGCACCGACGTCGACGGCTTGACCCAAGGCCGGCATGGCCGTCTGCGCACCTACGCTCAGCGCTTGGCGCGGCTGTACCTGTCGGACTTCGACGCCAACGCGCTGACCGGGATGTACCGCATGCAGCTGCTACCGTCGAGCGCTTGGCGGCAACTGCTCGAGGGACACGGCGGTGGTCGGCTGCTCGACGTCGGAGCCGGTTCGGGCGACGTGACAGCGGCGCTGTCGGGCTGCTTCGATGAGGTGCAAACGACCGAAGTGTCGCGCGGCATGGCGCGGCGGCTGACCCGACGCGGCCTGCAATGCCACGCGGTGGATCTCACGGAGACGCCGTTGCCGGCGACCACGCTACCGTTCAACGCCGTCTCGCTGCTGAACGTGCTGGACCGCTGTCGGCGGCCGCGGCTGCTGCTGCGGCATTGCCTGTTGGCGCTCGCGCCGGGCGGCGTCTTGATCGTCGCGCTGGCGTTGCCGTATCGCCCGTTTTACTTCGACGGACCAGCGACGCCCGAGCCGCTCGAACGGCTCGAATGCGATACGGGACCGACCGGCACGTGGGAAGACGGCGCGCGTCGCTTCATCGAGCGCGATCTGCTGCCACTCGGCCTTCGTCTCGAATGTTTCGCCCGGGCGCCATACCTGTCGGCCGGTGACAGCGCACGCGAGCTGTACGAGCTCGACGACGTCGTGGTGGTGCTCTCAAAGCCCTGAATTTTGGCGCAACTTGCCTCGAGGCCGGCGCGAGATTAAAGCTGCGTGGCCTTTTTCGCCGGCTGCTTGCCGGGTTCAACCATCGAGGTCCTGCGTGTCCAAAACCGTATTGCTAGCCACTGAAAAAGCTTTCTCCGCCAGCGCCCGCGATCAGGTCGTGGCGATCATCAAAGAGGCCGGTTACACGGCCAACGTGCTCGAGAACTACAAGGGCAAAGGCCCGCTGATCGACGCGATCGCCAGCGCTGACGCGGTGATCTTCCGCAGCGACATCCTCGACGCCGAGGTGTTGGACGCCGCCAAGAACCTGAAGCTCGCCGTGCGCGCGGGCGCCGGTTACGACAACATCGACACCGCGGCCGCCAAGGCCAAGAACATCGCCGTGATGAACACGCCCGGCCAAAACGCCAACGCAGTCGGCGAGCTGGTGTTCGGCATGCTCGTCTACCTGGCGCGCGGCAAGTTCGACGGCAAGACCGGCAGCGAGCTGCGCGGCAAGACGCTCGGCCTGCACGCCTTCGGCATGGTCGGCCGCGCCGTCGCGACGATCGCCAGGGGCTTCGGCATGACCGTGTACGCCTTCGACCCTTACGTGAAGGCAGAGGCGTATGCCGCCGCGGGCGTGGTGAGCGTCGGCTCGATGGAGGAGCTTTACCAGAAGTCGCAGTACCTCTCGCTGCACGCTCCGTCGACGCCCGAGACGAAGGGATTCATCGGCAAGCGTCTTTTGATGCTGATGCCGAAGGGCGCCACGCTCATCAATACGGCACGCAAGGAAATCATCAACGAGGCCGAGCTGCTCGAGGTACTCGAGGCGCGCCCGGATTTCCGCTTCATCAGCGACATTGCGCCGAGCGACGCGACCACCGCGACGCTAAAGGAGAAGTTCGAGAAGCGCGTGTACCTGACGCCCGCCAAGATGGGCGCGCAGACCGAAGAAGCGAACGTCAACGCCGGCCTCGCTGCCGCTCGTCAGATCGTCGGCTTCTTCGAGAAGAACGACCGCAACTTCATCGTCAACGGTCTCTGAGCGCCTGGAGCCGAGCTTTTAGAGCGCAACAAAGCCTCGCGACGCCTCACGGCTCGCGGGGCTTTTTCACGTCCGCCGACCGCTACTTGTGGCCGAGCACCCAATCGACGGCGTTGTCGAACACCTTGAGGCCCTGCTCAGTGAAATGCGAAGCGACGTCCTCGCGCGCGGCGAAACCAACGCGGCGAGCAGGCGCGACCATGCCGACCATGTCGTCACCCTTTTCATAGCCAAACAGCGCCGCTTGCTCGGACTGCGCGACGATCGTCGCGGCCACGAGTGCCTTCGCGCCGACGGTGCCCCAGCCCATTTCGGCTGGGTCGGGTGGGGCGATCGCGATCGTGACGCTACCGGTGAGGCCGCCGGCGAGCGAACTCGCGCCGACGAAGTTCAAAGCGGTGGTGGCCATCGCGTGGCCACGCGCGCTGGCCATTTTCATGTCGGCGAATGAGCCGTCTTCCATGCACAGAATCGGCATCGGCAGATCGCGCAGCTTGGTGCCGAGGTTGCCCGACTCTTCGCTGCTCGAGATCAAGATCCAATCCTTGCCGTCGGCCGATGCTGCCGTGACTGCGGTATCGGCCACTAAAGTAACCTTGAAGCCGCGCGCCTCCAGGCGGCCGATCATCAGCGTGTCGCCCGGTGTTGGCTTGCCAGTGCTGAGCCCGACCATCAGCACCGGGCCTGGTTTGGCGTTCGGCATGCCGCCTGCCCCTGCACCGGCACCGCCGGCACCTGCTGCGCTGCCGCCCTGCCCGCCGCTGCCAGCATTGGCGGCGCCGCCCGTAGCCGGCGTTCCGCCTTGGCCGGCGCCCGCTGAGCCGCTCACACCGGCGGCGCCAGCTCCGGCCACGGCAACCGACCCACTGGAGCCAGCGACGCCACTACCTGCACCCCCGCCAGCAGCCGTACCCGCGCTGCCAGCGGAGCCCGCCACGCCGGGAGTTGGCGTCGACCCCGACTCCACACCGGAGCCTCCGCAAGCGGCTGCGAACAAGACTGTGGCGAACGCGATGGTGCGATGCATGATGATGAATGTTGTCTGCGTGACCGAAGCTTCCGTTCCCACAAGCAAGCGAAGCGGCTCGCAAAAGTGCCCGCAGGCCACCCAACCAGGCCTAGCCCCTGACAGAACGCTTGACCAGCGCAGCCGACGCAACTACAGGAATTCGCACGAAGAGCCGAAGTGGCGGAATTGGCAGACGCGGCGGACTCAAAATCCGTTTCCAGCGATGGAGTGTCGGTTCAAGTCCGACCTTCGGCACCCAGTAGAAGCGACGCTCCGGCGTCGCGATCAAGCCCGCGGCCCGCGGGCTTTTTCTTTTAATGCACGGCAGGCGCGCGTCAGTACTTGTACGTCGTCGTGACTTTGATCGAGCCACGGCCTTGCATGCCGCCGGCTTCGGAGGAGCGGAGCTCCATCGGGCCTTGCAGGGTGCTAGTTTGGTAGCGCGCGGGAGCGTCGAGGACGCTTAGGCTGCCGGCGACTTGGACCTCGATCGTGGTTTTGTCGTCGACGGCGTTGGTGAGCGTGTAGCCCATGTCGAGGAGCGCGAGCTTGTCGCTGCGGCCGCTGGTGGTGAGCTTTTGCAGGCTGGCTTTCGCCTTCGGGACCTTGGTGTCATCGTCTTCGCCACCGGCTAGCGCCACGGCACCGGCGAACGTGAAATCACCCCGGCCCTTCGCCGCCAACCCCGACAGCTCTTTCAAGGCCTTTTCGATCTCGAGCGGCTCGCGCGCGTCGTCTTTGACCGAATCGATCTGCTTTTTGGGCGGCGTGTGACCTGAAGCGTCGCGCACCTCGGGCAAGCCACGCGCGAACGTGACGACGAAGCGCTTGCCCGCCAGCTCTTCCGGCGAATCTTGGCTGGCGCCCATGATCGTCATCGAGCTCGTGTAGACGGAGTACTCGATACCGAGCTTGTCGATCGCGCCCGCGGTCACGCCCAGCACTTCGAAGCGTGCTTCTTGGTGGCTAACCATCTTCATGTCGATGCTGCCGCCCGGCCCCACCTTCAGGTCGAACTGCATGTCAAATAGCCTGGTCCACGCCTGGCGCGCGACGTACGGCTTCACCTGGAAAGACCCGACCGGAGCTTTGCTCGTGTCTTTCGTCGCTTCAGGCGCGACTCCGTCGGCAAGCTTCGTCGGTCCCGCTTCAGCGACTTTGACCGGCTCGACAGTGACAGGCTCAGCGGCGGAGGCCGACGCGACCGGTGCTGCCGCCTTGGCCGGCGCCAGCTCTTCTTCGTGGCTGCCGCCGAGCGGGACCGAGCTGGCGCGCACACCGCCGCAGCTCGGCAACACCAAGCCCAGCGCACCAATCCAACGCGCACTCCGCGCCGCCATCGCTAGTGTCGACCTCACGTTCCCCTGCCAGTAGCACGGCCACGGCGCTGCCGGCAGGGAACGATTGACGCAGCCTTGGCGCAACGCTCCGCTCTCGGTATTGAAACCGCGCTCACGCCCTCAAATGCTGGGAGAGCTGCTCGACGGCGCCCGTGTGGTTTCGGCCGAGCGCGGCAAGGTCGCCATCGATCGCGACACCTGGCGGCGCCTGCTCGGCGATCGCGTCGCGCGCCGCACCGAGCCGGGCGCGCTATCGGGCGGCGTGCTCACGATCTACGTCGCGTCCGCGCCGTGGGCCCAAGAGCTATCGCTACTCAGCAACGAGCTCTTGGAGCGACTCAAGCCCCTCAAGCTGAAAATCAACACGGTGCGCTTCCGCGTGCGGCAGCAGATCCAAGGCGCTGCCGCTGCCGCACTGCACCGACGCCGGACCGCTGCGCGCGCGCCCTTGCCCAACGACCTCAAGCAACGCGTCGACGCGGTCGACGATCCGGAGCTGCGCCAACTGATCGCGGATGCCGCCGAGCTCTGGCTCGGCCGCGCGGCGAAGCTCAGCGCAAAATCAGCCGCTCCAGCCCCTCGAGCCGCTGCAGCACGAAGCGCTCCGTCGGCGAAAAGCTCGACGCCGCGCCATTCAGCTTCTCCAAGTACACCCGAAAACCCGCGATCGCGACGCCGCTGATCTTACGCAACACTACATAGAGCTGATCGACGACGTCGCTCGGTAACGGTCGTCCCTGCTCCAGATACAGCTCGAAGCAGTAGTCGACCCAGCGCCCGCGGCCGGTGGCGTCGGCGATGCGCACCGCGTAGCTCGCGGCGCGCCCGGCCGACGCGGGCGACAGTGGCGCACCCGCCTGGACCTGCTTCAACATGTTGTTGAGCGCCGTACCGAGCAGCTTTTCGGCTTCGTCACCGCGACCGAGCGCCAGCACCTTGTCGGCGACGCCACACAAGAGATCGAGCGCGTCGGTGCGCCTCGTCAGTTCTTCGCGCTGCTTCTCCAGCTCCAAGACCTCGCGCGGGATCGTCGTGCCGTGCAGCGTCTCGGCGCTGAATCGCTCCGGCATCTCGAGCGGCACGACCTTGGTCGCGCTGCGCAGCAGGAAGTCTTGCTTGCCGACCTGCACGCGATCACCGTCACGCAGCGGACGCTGCCCAGAGATGCGCTCGCCGTTCAGGTACACGCCGTTCACGCTGCCGAAGTCTTCGACGACGGCGGCCTTACCGGTGACGACGAACTGAGCGTGGCGTCGCGAGACGAGCCCGTCATCGAGCACGATGTGACAGGTCGAGCTGCGACCAACCAACACCGCACCGTTGCGCAGCTCCAGGGTGTGACCCTGGTACTCGAGCCAGAAGCGAACGAGCGTCTTCTCGCCTTCGTTCTTGGTGTCGACCTTGTCGCCGTCGTCGCGGCTCGAACTCACCGCCCAAGCGTAGCCGGCCGTGAAGAGCTCTGTCGAGTTTCGACGCCACACGCCCGGCTACTTGGCCGCGACGAGGCGTTCGAGCCCTTCGATCCGGCTGACTAAGAAGCGCTCAGTGGGGCCGAGCGTGCCCGAATTCTCACGCAGCACCTCAATGTAGGTGCGTAGCGCACCGAGGTTGACCCGCTCCACCCGCCGCACCAGCGAATACAGCTCGTCGACGATACCGGCCGGGCACGGGCGCCTGACGCTCGCAAAGGCGCGAAAAATGTACTCGATCCAACGCGCGGTGACCGTCGCGCTGGCCAGCTTCATGGCGTACTCCGTTGAGCGATCGAACAGCTCCGTCTTCACCTCGCGCCCCGCTTCGAGATCGCCGAGGACCTGATCGAGCAACTCGGTGAGCAGGCGCTCCGCTTCGTCAGCTCGCCCGAGCGCGAAGGCCTTGTCAGCCAAAATACCGAGCAAACCGAAGGTCGGCACACGCTGCGTGGCGGGCTGAATCAGCGTGTCGCCCATGTTCTCTCTGCGAGACACGTACTTCAGCTCTTGCCCGCCAATCACGATCTGATCTTTGTCCTTCACGGAGTAGCGACCGTTGATCAGCTCGCCGTTGACCTTGACGCCGTTACGCGAGCCGAGGTCCTCGACGCTGACGGCGTCGCCTTCCACCGTCAGCTGGGCGTGATGCCGAGAGACGAGCGGATCGTCCAGCGAAAGCTGGCAGCTGGCGGCGCGACCAATCACGAATTTGCCTTCCGACAGCTCGATGTCGTGGTGCTTGTAGCGAAGCACGTGCTTCAAGGCTTCGCGCTCCCGAGCAGCTGCCCGAGCGCAGCATGACCGGCCGCTTCGTCGATGGACGAGCCTGTGCCGGAGCTATCAAAGGCTCGCTGCGCGGCCGGTTCCAGCAGGGCGAGCTCCGCCTGGGGCAAGCGTCCAAGCTGTTCACTCAAGCTCACCAGCGGCGTCAGCCCCAAGGATGCGTAGATGGACAGCGCCCAGCGGCCCCAACCGGCTTCGCCACGCGACACCGCTACCTCGACGGCGGCCGCGCCGATGCCGTCGATCAGATGGCGCTCCACGCTGCGGCCTTCGGCGAGCCGCTGCTCCAGGCCGAGCCGCGCGTGCGACAAAACGCGCTCGAGGTCGTCGACGACGCCGGCCGCTCGCGCACGCATGACGGCTTCAGCCGCCAGCTCCAGTCCCCAATCGCGTTGCGTGTTGCCGGTCAACGTGTCTTCTTCCACGCGCTCTCGGCTACCGCAGGCCGGGCAAGCGACCAGCTCTGCCGGAAAGGCACGGGCGCATGAGGCACAATGGCACATGAACCCGGTCTGGCGCGTGGAGGCCCGCGTCGGGCGCTCCGCGTTGCCAGGTAGCTCCAAGAAGACCAGCTCTTGGGTCCCGATGCGGATGCGGTCGCCGTTGCTGAGCGCGGTGCTGCCAGCGATCGGCTGGCCACTGAGCTGCACGCCGTTACGCGAGCCTAAGTCCTCGACGACCGCGGTCGCGCCCTGAATCCGAATCCGCGCGTGCTCGCGGGAAACCAGCGGGTCATCGAGCGTGACCTGGCAGTTGGCGCTACGGCCCACAAGCGTATCCCCCTGAGGCAGGTCAATCTCCTGAAGGAGGAAGCGGAGGCGGAACCGGGTCAAGGTCGTGGGCCGGCAGGGGCGAAAAAAAACCGAGCTACAAACATAGCCTTGGCGCCGCCGGCCCGTCAAAGGATAGGCCGGAATTCCCACGCAAAGCAGCGCTACGGTCGGGACGCTTTTGGTTTTTGTCTCGCCGTTGTCCCGGCTCTTGCCCGGCGGCGGCGGAGCGTGCACTTCTACGGGCCATGAGCCCGAAGCGCCGCGCGCCAGCCCCGCGTTTTTCAGTCGCTTTCTTGGTCGTGGTGGTCGTTACCTCCAGCGCGGCGGTTCCTGGCGTCGCGCGAGCCGATAAGGCCCGGGGCGCTCCGGCTGCTCCGGACGCTTTGATGGCTCCGGCTACCGCCAGCACGCCTCCGCCGGGTGCGACTGCCCCCGCCGTTGTCTCCGTACCCGTGCCAGCCGCGCCGGCAGCGCCGCCAACTACGGCCGCGCCAGCCGCGCCGGCCGCCGTGCCTTCGTCGCCCCCCGCGCCGCCAACTACGGCGGCTACGACTGCTGCTGCTCCCGCGCCCGTGGTTCGCACCGTAGCGTCTCCCGGTCAGGCGCTGGTGCACGTGGCCGTGAACCACCGCGACGCTTGGCTCGAGATGCGCAGCTACGTCGACGGCGGCGACTTCATCCGCACGTGCCGCACGCCGTGCGACGCCGTGCTCCAAGTCGAAGGGCGCGAGGCGCGCGTCGTCGCACCCGGCATGACGACGTCGAACCTTTTCCGCATCGCGTCGGGCAGTGGTACGGCGGGCGTGCGCGTCGATGGCGGCTCCGCCACCGCACGCCATGTCGGCATCTGGACGCTAGCCGTCGGCATCCCGGTAGCGCTGGCGGGCATGGCGTTCTTCGCGCAAGGGCGGTTGAAGGACAACACCGGCCTCGAGGCGGCGGGCATCGCTGGCCTCTCTGCTGGCGGCTTGAGCATCGCGATCTCGCTGCCGCTCTTGCTGATCGGCACGACACGCGTCAAGGACGCGAACGGCTCGCTCATCGCGTCGAGCGAGCCGGTTTCGCGCCTTTAGTCAGCCTCCGTGCCCTCGCCTACGCTGGCGCGCAGGCCCGGGGAATCACGCCTTCCTCTTTTTGGCGGGTGCTTTCTTGGCGGGCTTGGCAGCCGCCTTCTTCGCTGGCGCGGGCGCAACTTTCTTGGCGGGTGCGGCGGCCTTCTTCGCGGGCTTGGCAGCCGCCTTCTTCGGCGCAGCCTTCTTCGCGGGTGCCGTTGCAGCTGCAGCGGACCCCGCCTTCGCTGCCCACACGCCAATCACCGCGCCGTTCGGATCCGCGAACACGCCAATCGAACCCATCTCGCCAATCTCTTGAAACGGCAGCATGGCGGTGGCGCCGGCTTTGACGGCCTTGGCAACCGTCGCCTTCACGTCGTCGACCTGCACGTACGGCATCCAGCCGGTCGGCGCTTCAGGCATCGGCTTCAGTTGCATGCCTCCACCCGTGCCACCGCCGACGTCGATCATCGTGTAGTTCACGCCGGGCATGTCCTTCAGCTTCCAGGCAAAGACTTTGCCGTAAAACTTCTGCGCGACTTTGAGGTTGTCGGTGGTGAGCTCGATATGGGCGAACGGATTGGGCATATTTTTTCTCCTGTCGGGTGTGGCGGCGAGACAGGCTAGAGCAAGCCGGCTTGTCATTGGTCTCATTTCGTCGGGTTGAACACGCCCGCCGATCCTGGCTTCTGGCCGCGTTTTCGCAGTCGCGAACAGGGAAATTCAGCGCCACAAAAAAGCCAACGCCCGGCAATCGCTCTCGCGACGACCGGGCGCTAGACGCTGCAGGCGGGATTCGCCTATTTCTTGAAGCCGCTGATCAGGTCGGCCAGAGCCGCTACCCACTCACGCGAAACCGCGTTGTAGATGGAGGCGCGCATGCCGCCGACCGAACGATGACCCTTGAGGCCTTCCATGCCGCGCTTCTTGGCTTCGGCAAGGAACTCGGCCTCGAGTTCGGGCGTGGACAGCGTGAAGACGACGTTCATCGTCGAGCGCGAGCCCTTCTCGACCGGCGCGGTGAACACGTCGGAACGTGCTTCGATCGCGTCGTAGAGTAGCTTGGCCTTCTCACGGTTGATCTTCTCGATCGCGCTGAGGCCGCCGTTGGCCTTCAGCTCAGCGAGTACGTTGCGCAGCACGTACACCGAGAACGTCGGCGGCGTGTTGTACAGCGAGTTGTTCTCCGAGTGCGTGCGGTACTGGAAGATGACCGGGATGTCCTTGCGGCCAGCCTCGACCAAGTCCTTGCGCACGATCACTAGCGCCAGGCCGCTCGGGCCCAGGTTCTTCTGCGCGCCAGCGTAGATCAAGCCGAACTTCGAGACGTCGATCGGACGCCAAGCGATGTCGCTCGACATGTCGGCGATCAGCGGCACGTTGCCAACGTTCGGGAATTCGGCGAACTGGGTGCCGAAGATCGTGTTGTTGCTGGTGATGTGCGCGTACGCCGCGTTGGCGTCGAGATCGAGCTCGTTCTGCGCGGGGACGCGCGTGAACTTCTTGTCCTTCTCGGTGCTGCTGGCAACGCGCGCCGTGCCGATCGTCTTGGCTTCTTTGTAGGCCTTTTGTGACCACGCACCGGTCAGGATGTAGTCGGCGCTCTTGCCCTGCGCCAAGAGGTTCATCGGGATGACAGCGAACTGCTGGCTGGCGCCACCTTGCAGCAGCAAGATGTCGTAGTTGTCCGGGACGCCGAGCAGCTCTTTCGTGAGCGCGATCGCCTCGTTGTGAACAGCCTCGTACGCCTTACCGCGATGGCTGTGCTCCATCACGCTCATGCCCGTGCCGCCGAGATCGAGCAGCTCTTTTTGAGCGCGTTCGAGAGCCGCGAGAGGGAGCGCAGCCGGACCAGCGTTGAAATTGATTGTGCGAGCCATGTTCCTCCAAAGAACCAGAATCGAGAGCGCGGACGTGTTGCCGCGCCCAGGGCGTAGCGCCCGTGCCGCGTAGCGTCAAGGCAGCCCAGTGGGCAGCCCCATGCCGGCTCCTCCGGCGATGTCGCGCCGGTATTGCATGCCGGCGAAGGCAATTTTCCGAGTCGCCTCGTAGGCGCGTGCGTGCGCTTCGGCGAGGGTCGAACCGCTCGCGGTGACCCCCAAAACACGCCCGCCGGCCGTCAGCGTCTCCCCGCCCGCTCCGAGCGCGGTGCCAGCGTGAATCACCGTCGCCCCAGGGATCGCCGCGACAGCATCGAGCCCCTGGATGACGTCGCCTTTGCGTGGCGTCTCTGGATAGCCGTGAGCCGCGAGCACGATGCACACGGCGTGGCGTGCAGCGGGGCGCAGCGCGCTACGGTCGAGCTGCCCGCGCGCGGCCGAGGCGAGCGCTTCTGCCAGGTCACCGTCCAGTGTCGCCATCAAAACCTGCGTCTCCGGATCGCCAAAGCGCACGTTGAACTCGATCAAACGCACCTGCTCGTCCGCCGTCACCATCACACCAGCGAACAGCGTCCCGCGAAACGGACGGCCCTCAGCGGCCATGCCCCGCAGCGTCGGCACCATCACCTGCTCTTCGAACCTGCGCATGACCAGCGGCGTGACGACCGGCGCCGGCGCGTAGCTGCCCATGCCGCCAGTGTTGGGGCCACGGTCGCCATCGAAGATGCGCTTGTGATCTTGGGCGGCGGGCAAAATCACGAACCCTACGCCGTCGCAGATCGCGTGGAGGCTGGCCTCGTTACCGACCAGGCGTTCCTCGAGCACCACGGTAGCGCCGGCGGGGCCAAAGCGGTGTCCCGAGAGCATCTCCGTCGCGGCGGCCAGCGCCTCCTCGTGAGTCTCGGCGACGACGACACCCTTGCCGGAGCACAAGCCGTCCGCCTTCACCACCGGCGGAGTCTCGAAACTGCGCACCTGCGCCTCGAGGCCTTCCGTGCCCTGAAGCACGACGTGGCGGGCGGTCGGGATGCCGTGCCGAACGCAGAAGCCCTTCATGAAGGCTTTCGAGCCTTCTAACTCCGCGGCGAGCTTGCTCGGGCCGTAGGTCAGGACACCCTCATGGGTGAGATCATCGACCAACCCATCGCACAGTGGCCCCTCTGGACCCACCACGACCAAGTCGACGTTTTCGCGCTTGGCGATGGCGAGTGGGGCATCATTCCCCACGCTACGCAGCGTCTTGCCAGGAAACCGGCTCGGCGTGCTCAGCGTCCCGGCATTGCCCGGCGCAACGAGCACCTCACCCACACTCGGCGACGCCAAGAGCCGCAGCGCCAGCGCATGCTCCCTACCACCAGAGCCAACAACCAAGATTTTGGAAAGAGGTTTAGTCATGAAAACTGAAGGCGGGGTTTGGGGTCCCGCTGACCCACAAGACCGCGCGGGACCTACCACATTCCCCTGGGAGCCGGAGCGGAGGGGTGTTATTTTGGGAGGTCAAGCTGGAGGCTACCCGGCCGTGAATCCCATCGTCGTCCACGTCGTCCGTCCTTACGCTAACGAGCAGGAGTACCTGAACGCCGAGGCGTGGAGCATCGACGCGCGCACCATGCTGCTGATCGACGCCGAGGTGTTGGCGCCTGACACGGCGGTCTTGTTCGACGTCGCGCTGACCGACGGACAAAAACCGATCCGCGCCGAAGGGCGCGTCGTCGGCACGACGCCCGCCCAAGACGGGCGCCCTGGTGGGCTCAAGGTTCGCTTCAAACGCTTCGGCGCTGCCACCAAAGCGTTCATCGAACGCGCCGCGAAATTCAAGAGCGCTGCCAGCGAACCCGAACGCCCGAGCCAGCCCGACGCGGAACGCCCGAGCGCACCGGAAGCCGAGCAACCGAGCGCCGTCGCGGCTGAGCGCGTCAGCATGCCGGAGGTGCGCGTGAGCATGACCGACCTGGAAACAATCGTGGCGGTGTCCATCCCGGCCGCCTCGCCAGCGTCGTTCGACGCGCCCGCTCCTTCCAGCGACAGCGGCATTCGGCAACGCATGCCGGGCCCCGTCGCGGCGCCCGCCAACCGCGAAGAGCTACTGGCCCGGCTCCGCCAGCGCCGCCAAACCGGCTAGCTCGGCTTGCTCGCTCACGCCTCAGGCCCCGGTACTCTTGGGCAGTGATTCGATTGGCAGGTGAGTCAGCTCGATCTTGAGCTCTTCGCTGAGCTTGAAGATGCGCTGGTCACGGTAGAATTCGCCGAACACGATCCGGCGTAGCCCACTGTTGGCGATCAGCTTGAAACAGCCGAAGCATGGCGACGCGCTCACGTAGATGTCGCTGGCGTCGAGCCGAATGCCGTTGCGCGCAGCTTGGACGATCGCGTTGGCCTCGGCGTGCACGGTGCGCACGCAATGGCCGTCCTCCATCATGTGGCCGTCGTCGTCGCAGTGCGGTAGGCCACGGATGGAGCCGTTGTAGCCGGTGGTGAGGATCATCTTCTCGCGGACGATCACCGCCCCCACGTGCTTGCGGTCGCAGGTGGAGCGCGTCGCCACCTCGCACGCGATAGCCATGAAGTATTCGTCCCAGCTTGCACGCTTACGTTCGGTCATTTTCGCCTCGTTCGCGCAGCCGGCTGGCCGCGCTTGACGTGGGGACCCTCGCATGGCTTCGTTGCCGCGTGAATCGACGGAAAATCGCGCTACCGCGTGGCGCTTTCATGTGGCTTTTAGCGGTAACGGTGGCAGGCGTCGCGGTTTCGGCCCCGGACGCGCGCAGCCACGCCGCGTCGATTTTGGCCGAGCTCGCCAAGAAGCCAGACGCCGCGCGCGTCGCTTCCGAGTCGATCGACAAAGCCAATGACGCTCTGCGCCGCGCCGATCAGCTGCGTGCGACGGGCGATCAGAAGCGCGGCGCCATGCTCGAAGAGACCGCGCTCGAGTGGGCTTCAGCCTCCGAGCTGCTCGACAAGACCGCGCAGAGCGAAAAGCAACTGAGCGCGCTGCAGACGCGCACGACCGATCTCGAGACCAAAGTATTTCGAGCCCAGGCGCTGGTCGAGCAAACCGTCGCTCGCCGCGCACGCGCCGAGGAAGCGCTGCACAAGCTGGATGAGAAGGGGGTGAAGCCGTGATCGGTCGCGCCCTAGCCTACGTGGTGTTGCTGGGTCTCGCGGCCTGCGCCACGCCGGCGCGCCCGCAGGTCATGACTCAGGTCGATCGCACGCGCGAAGGCCAAGCCGTCTTGGACGCGCGCAAGAACGCACCGCAGGCCTACGCCCGCGCCGAGCTGCTCAAACAGCGCGCGGAGCAGGCGTACGCGGACAATGACCTGCCTTCGGCGCAGATTTTGGCCGAACAAGCGCTGGCCGCCTACTTGCGCGCCACGATCGAAGCGCGGCTGACGCGCGCCGAAACTCGGCTGGCCGAGGCCAAGCTTTTGGAGAAGACCCAAGCCGAGCGGCTGGCGCAGCTAGACGTCGAGCAGCAACGCTTGACGGCCGAGACGGCTGATCTCGAGCTGCGCGCCAAGGTTGCGCGCGACGCCGAGCCGCTCGCCAAGAACGAGCCGGCCTCGCCTGAGCGCGAGAAAGCCCGCCGTGAAGCTGCGCGCGCGATCGTGACGCAAAGCTCGCTGCTGTGCGTGTCGGCGCGGCTGGTCGAACCGAACCGCAGCGCCTTGCCCGCCCTGTTGGGCAAGGCCGACGAGCTGCGCAAGAAGCTCGACACCGCCGCGCCCGCGCCGATCGACGACGCGACCGCGCTGCGCTCGGACTGTTTGCGTGAGCTCACGCTGGCTCGTCGGCCGCGCGCGCAAGCCAATCCGTCGCAGGGCGAATCCGATGCGCTGCTCGCCGAGTTGAGCCGCGCTGATTTTCTGCCGTTCCGCGACGACCGCGGTGTCGTCGTCACGCTGCACGCGCTACGCGAAGGCGGAAAGCTCAGCAGCAAGGTTAGCGAGAAGCTCGCCGACCTCGGCCGAGTCGCCAAGGCTCATCCAGAATTTCCAATCCTGGTGGTCACCCACGACGCGCGTTCGGGCGCCAAAGACGACGGCCTCTCGACCCAGGCGCTCGACGCACTGAAAGCCGCCGGGGCCACCCGCGTCGAAGCCAAGAGTGCCGGCAGCACCACGCCAATCGTGCCGCCCGATCGCGTCGGCGCCGCCGCCCGCAACGAGCGGCTCGAAATCGTGTTCGTCGCGCCTGGCAGCTAACCGCCGGGGTTACTGCAGCCGAAACGGCCACGCCCCGGCACCCGCTCCAGCCCCACTGCACGGCCCGCGCCTCCTTGCTGACCCAATCGCCCGCGACAGCGTTGACGTTGGAACTCTCAGAGCGCAAGTTTGTCTCGAGTGCGGTCGTATCTCTACTGAGGAGCTACCGTGGCGCGAGACTCGTTGTACGGAGAACGGATTGTTTGGACTGGCCGTCCTAAATCCGTTCGCCCGAGCGCCTTGCACCGAGCCCTCTCGGGACTGTGTTTCTTCACCAGCGCCATATCCTTGTTGTTCGCGGTGGTGACGTCCTTGGTGTTGCGCCAAACCCCGACCAGTACGCTGCTGTTTGCGTTCTGGACGACGCTGCTCGGCATGGCTGTCCGCACCGTGCCGCGCATGCTGATGGAGCGCGCCCGCTACGTCGTGACCGAGCACCACGTGGTCGTGCACTTCGGCCCCTTCCGCCGCAGCATCCAGCGCAGTGCGGTTAGCTTCGCGCGCATCTTCTGGGATGCCGACCAACCCGACACAGGTGATCTCGAGCTGGTGCGCGCCGTGCCCACAGGCGCGCTGCGACGTCGGCTGTTGCTGCGCCTGCCGGGGGTAGTCGCGCCGGACCGCGTTTGGGCGATCGTGCGCGGAGCCGCGGACGTCGCGCCGCTCGGCAGCGCTGAAATGCCGATCGGCCAGCGCTTGGATCGCGGCGAGCGCGTGATCTGGTCGGCGCAACCGCGCCAACAGCTGCGCAAGTACCTGCCGCACGGCCAGCGCCAATGGCTGTTGATGGCGACGTCCGCGTTCACCGTGTTCGCCGGCATGGAAATGGTCTGGCGCGCCGTGCCCGCGCTGGCCAAGGTCGAGCGCGGTGGCTTGCCGTACCTGTCGCCGAGCTTCGTGGCGCTGGCGACCGGCATCTTCATGGCGGTAGCGCTGGTGCTCGTGGTCGGCGGCTACATCGCCTACGACACGGTGATCCGCCCCGGAAAACTCGTCGGCGACACCCGCTACCTGATCACCGACAAGCGCGTCTTGATCCAGCGCCGCGGCGAAGAGCTGCACGTGGATCGATCGAAGATCGTCGACGTGATCGACGCGCCTGCCGGCGACGGGTTACGCAACGTGTTCATGGTGCTGGATGGCCCGCAGGCGCGTGCGCTGGCTGCTAGCGGCGCCTTTGGTGAAATGGAGCGCAGCCCGCACTTGCGCCCGGTGTTCGAAGCCGTCGAAGACGCCGAGGGTGCACGCCGCGTGCTCGGCTCGAGCCCGGTTCTACCGTACGCGGCCTGAGCGCTGCCGGGCGACGGGCACAGGCCTTTCAGCTCGGCCGAGCGCCTCCAGGCAGCGTTGTCGACGACGAAGCGCGTTCGCCAAGAAGCGGTCATTCTGCGCTTCAGCCGCGGGCACGTATTGCTCCCAGTCCTCGAGCGCCGCCTCGTAGTGCTGGAGCGCGAGCGCCGCAGAGGCAGCGGATTCGGCCTCCGACATCTCGGCTAGCGCCCGGAAATAGTGCACGTCGTAGTCAGGGACCCAGCGCAACGTCGGTAGATCGAGCACGCTTTCGCTCGGGTACGGCGGCACAGGCAACCGCACCGCGACGCCGCGAGCGATCTCCTGCATACCTTGTGGGTAGTCGCCGCTGCGCTCAAGCGCGACA
Organism: Polyangiales bacterium; assembly: GCA_038252755.1. Taxonomy (GTDB): domain Bacteria; phylum Myxococcota_A; class Polyangia; order Polyangiales; family Polyangiaceae; genus PMG-095. Next base: position 30,964 of record JBBSAB010000071.1, read on the forward strand.
CCCAACCCGAAGCGCGACAACGCCATCACCTCGACGCCCCGCGCCAGCCGCACCGCGGCGCGAAAGTCGGCGACCGCCTCGAGCAAGTGCCCAGAAAGCATGCGCGCTTTGCCACGATTGCGATGAATGCTGGCCCGGTAGTCCGGATCCCAAGCCAGCGCGAGCGCCGCGGTGAACGCCTTCGTCGCGTGCTCCATGTCCCCGCTCAACATCGCGCCGAGCCCAACGTCGAACAGGCTGGCGCGCTTGAAATCGGTGTCGCGCAAGGCGAAAAGGCCGCTCTCAATCAGCGCAATCGCCTCCTGCTCGCGCCCGGGCTGCGCGTCGAGCAGCACGCGCCCGAGCAGTACGGCTTGCCAAGGGTCGCGCCGCGCGCCACCGCTGAGCTCCATCAACGCCGCGCTGCCAAGCGACAGATCCTGCTGCATCTCGGGATCGGTGCGGACATCGGTAGCCTGCTCGAACAGCTGTTCCGCGCGTATTCGCGCGTGACTCCGAGCTTGCGCCCCGGGCTCGAGCGCCCGCTGCCAGAGCGTCGGCTCCGCGTGCGCCGCGCGCGCTAGCACCAGCAGCGAGACGGCCGCCAGCAGCGCGCGACGGCTCACTTCGCCCCGCGCTTCGGCGTCCTCCCCGAGGGGGCATGCGGGCGGGCGCGGGCGCCAAGCTTGCCCAGCGCGCTCGGCCCAAGCGGGCTCGCGGCGAGCGCGCGGTAGTGCGTGGCGGCCAAGTCGGGTTGCTCACGCTCGACGGCGACGCCGACGATGGCATGCAGCAAACCTTCCGGAAGCCAAACGTCCTTGGTCGTTTCGAAGCGGGCGAGCGCGTCCGGATCGGTGACCTCGGTCAACGCCCCCTGCCCTTCCGATTCGCGCCCTTGGGCGATCCAAGCCACCGCCGTCAGGGCCGCGCACAGGCCGGTAAAGCCGCTGCCGGACGAGCGACGCCGGGCTTCGCGCAGGTACGCCCGCACGTCGTCGATCGGAGCCTTTTCGGTCACGAGCAGCGTCGCCGCGATCTCGATGTATGCGATCACCTGTTGACTGCGGTCGGGCAGCAGCGCGGCGCGGCTGCCAAGCGCGCGATAGAAACGCGCCGCGCTAGCCAGATCGTGTTGCGACAGGGCCGCTCGCCCACCATCGAGCAGCGCAGACGGATCCGCTACGCTGCCGGCGTCGTCGGCCAACAGCGGCAAAAGGTCGCTCAGCGCGGTCGCGCCGTCGCCAAGGCGCAAGCTGGCGCGGCCGCGCAGCACACGCGCTTCGCTGAGCTCGGGCGCTTGCGCCAGCAGCGCCGCCGCCCGTTCACGCGCCTTGTCGGGCGCCTTGAGTAAGAGCGCCTGGGCGCGCGATAGCTCACGACAGCGCCGCCCGAGCAGCGCTTGCCGCGACACCTCCCAAAGCCCCGGCGCGCCCTGGCACATGGTCGGACGCGGGCTCTGTGCAGCCCAAGCAACTGGCCGGGGCGACACTCCCGCCGATCGCGTTTGCATCACGATCAACAGCGGGAGCGCCCAAGTCAAAGTCACGGCGCCGCTGCTCGGCCGACGAAGGGATTATGCAAAACGACGGTCTCGCTGCGGCGTGGCCCCACGCTCAGCAGATAAAGTGGCACTTTCGCGCCTTCTTCGAGGAACCGCACGTAGGCGCGGGCCGCCTTCGGCAGCTCGTCGAGCACGCGCACGCCGTCGAGCTTCTCGTTCCAGCCGGTCATCTCTTCGTAAACGGGCTTCACCGCGCCCGGCACGTCGAGGTAGTCGATCGGGAAGTCGTCGGTGCGGCCTTCGGGCGTGTCGTACGCGACGCACACCTGAATCCGCGACAAGCCCGTCAACACGTCGAGCTTGGTCAGCGCCAAGCCATCGATGCCGTTGACGCGCGCCGCGTAGCGCAGCGCTGGTAAATCGAGCCAGCCGGTGCGGCGCGGCCGCCCCGTGACGGAGCCGAACTCGGCGCCGACTTCACGCAAGTGTTGGCCGTCGCCGTCGTTCAGCTCGGTCGGAAACGGACCGGATCCAACGCGCGTCGCGTAGGCCTTGGTGATGCCGAGGACCGTATTGATGCGATTCGGACCAATGCCCACGCCAATCGACGCGCCGCCCGCGACGGCCGAGCTGGACGTCACGAACGGGTACGTGCCATGGTCGATGTCGAGCAGGGTACCCTGCGCGCCTTCGAGCATCACGCGCTTCCCTTCGCGCACCGCTTGGTCGACGATCTTCGAGGTGTTGGCCAGCAACGCGACGATGCGCGGCGTCGAGGCCGCCAACTGCTTCAACATCGCCTCAGCGGACGGCACTTCGCCGCCCAGGTGCTTGATCGTCGGTGCCCAGGCTTCGAGCGCGGCGCGGATGCGCTCACCCAACCGAACCGGGTCGCGAAGATCACCCGCGCGCACTCCGGTGCGACGCGCTTTGTCTTCGTACGCGGGGCCGATGCCCTTCTTCGTCGTACCGATACCGCCAGGGGCGGCTTCGCGCAGCGTGTCGACCAGCACGTGGTACGGCAGAATCAGGTGCGCGCGGTCAGAGACGCACAGCCGCTTCTCGACCTCGTGGTGACCGCGACGGATCAGCTCGTCGACCTCGCCGAGGAGCACGTCCGGATCGATCACCATGCCTTGCGCCAAGACGCAGCGCGTCTGCGGACGCAGGATGCCGCTGGGGAGGAGGCGAACCACAAGCTTGTCGTCTCCGACCACGAGCGTGTGACCGGCATTGGGTCCACCGGCGTAGCGCACCACGACCTCGGCGAACTCCGTGTAGATATCGACGATCTTGCCTTTGCCTTCGTCGCCCCACTGGGCGCCCACGATCACGACACACGACATGCTGACACCGCTTCTTCGGTTTGGGACTGAAACTCAGTCAGGGATTCAGGGCTTGACCAGGACGCGCGCCACCGAGGCAGCGTCGAGCGGAGCGCGCTGCTCCACCAAGTCAGATACGGAGATCACCACCGCCTCACTAGCCGTGGCGCTCACCCAGTGCGTGTACCGCCACCCCTTCGCGTACGCCAGCGGATCCTGCTCAGGCCCGACAGCGCAGCGCAGACCTTGGTCGCGCAGGGCTCCCGCCAAGGGGCCAGCCGCGCCGGTGAGCAAAACCCGCGGCGGTGTCTCGGTTTGAGCGCTGGTACCAAGCGCCCACACCAGATCATCGAGACCGAACGCGAAGCCGAACGCCGGTAGGGGCCGCCCAAAGCCTTCGAGCAAGCCGTCGTAACGACCGCCTGAGGCGACGGGCACGCCGGGTCCGTGGGCATGGAGCTGAAATGTAGTGCCAGTGTAATAGGCAAAATTGCGGGTCTCCCCCAGGTCAACGACGACCGACGGGGCCAAGCCTCGCTGCTCGATCGCCAGGACGACCCTCGACAGCTCCTCGAGCCCGGGCTGGGCGCGAGTGCCGGCGAGCACCGAGCTAGCGCTCTTCAAAATCTCGCGGCCACCGTGCAGCTCGCTCAAAGCGCCGAGCGCATCTTGCTCGCGGCGCGAGAGGCCGGCTGCGGCTGCCGCTCGCTCGAGCTCGACGCGGTCTTTGAGGTGCAGCGCTTCGACCGCCGCACGCTGGCGCACCGGCTCGACACCTTCCAACAGCGCGAAGGCGATCCGCGCGTGACCGAGGTCGAGGACGAAATCGTCGAGGCCGACGGCGCGCGCGGCCGAGCAAGCAACCTCAAGCGCTTCGAGGTCACCGGACGGACCATTGAGGCCGATCAGCTCGATGCCAGCTTGAAAAATCTGGCGGTGGCGGCGGGCGCGTTCGCGGCGACGACGCAGCACCGAGCCTTGGTACGACAGGCGGATTGGCGGCAGGGCTTGCGACAGACGCGTCGCGACCACCCTCGCCAACTGCGGCGTCATGTCCGGCCGTAGCGCGACGACCTCGCCCGTCTCCGGCTCGACGAAGCGCAGAACCTCTTCCGGATCGAGCGCGCCCAGGCCGCGTTCGAGCACGCTCTCGTACTCGAACACCGGTAAGGTCACGAGCTCGTAGCCGAACAGCTCGAAGCTACCGAGCAAGCAGCGCGCAAGCTCGCTGAGACGCCGCGCATCCGGCGGCAGAAAATCACGCATACCGGCGGGTAGCGGGTGCGAAAGATCGCTCGCGGAACGCGCCGCGCCGGACGTGGCACGCGGCGGCGCCGACGTAGCGGGGGCAGGAATCGAGGCAGGCAAAGCGGCCGGAGCCTAGCCGATTTCCGTGGTACATGTGCGGGGCCATGAGCGACCCCGCTAACACCACTGCCCATTCGCCACGGGAGCCGCACCAGGTGGATATCAACGAGCGCGGCTCTGACAAGAGCGGCGCGCCGGTGACCATGAATCGGCGGCTGTTCATGCAGCTGCTCGGCTTCGAGTGCGACGACCCGACCCGGCTCTTGCCGCTGCTGACGGGGGCCTTGCGCGAGCAAGGCGTTCCCAGCGTGGTGTACGAGGACGTGAATCACCCGCGGGGCTTGGCCCTCCTCACGTTCTCGGAGCAGCCGCTCGACTTCGCGAACCGGGTGCGACCGCTGGTCGGCGGCTCGGCGCTCGCGGGGCTCCGGCCACGACCCGAGTTGTCGATGCTAGGCCGCACTTATTCAACCGGCTTCGAACAAGACTTGGAGTTTTGGCTGCTGCAGCGACCGCGCGACACGGTGCTCAACGAAAGCTGGCCGTGGGCGATCTGGTACCCGCTGCGCCGAGTCGGGCCGTTCGAGCGGTTGGATCCGAAGGAGCGCGGGCAGATCATGCGTGAGCACGGCGGCGTCGGCCGCGCCTACGGCTCCCAAGACCTAGCGCATGACGTGCGGCTGGCCTGCCACGGCCTCGATCAGGCCGACAACGACTTCGTGATCGGCTTGATTGGTAAAGAGCTGCACCCGCTGTCGCACGTCGTGCAGGCGATGCGTCAAACCCGCCAGACCGCGGAGTTCATGGACAAGATGGGGCCGTTCTTCGTCGGCCGCGCCGTGTTCAGGAACGCGGGGCAGTGACAGCAGCCAGCCAAGTGACCGTGAGCGGGGTCGTGTTCGACCTCGACGGCACCATCGTCGATTCGCGGCGCGACATCGCCGAAGCCGCCAACCACGCGCTCGAGAAGGCCGGCCTCGCGCGCCTGCCGCACGACGAGCTCGAGTCGTACGTCGGCGACGGGGCCCCGCTGTTGATGGCGCGCGCCGCGAGGATTGATGTAAAGGATCCAAAAACGCAGGTCATGGTCGCGGATTTCCTCGATTATTACGCCGAGCATCCGATCGACTACACGGACGTGATGCCGGGCACCATGGAGGCGCTCGCGACGCTCGCCAAGTACCCGCTCGGGATCTGCACGAACAAGCCGCGCCGCACCTCGGTCGCGGTGCTGCGTGGGCTGCAGCTCGAAGCGCGCTTCAAGGGCCTCGTCGCAGGCGATGACTTGCCGCAGCGGAAGCCCGATCCGTCGATGGTGATCGAAGCTGCGCGGCTGCTCGGCGTGCCGGTGGCAGAGGTCGTGATGGTCGGCGACGGTCCGCAAGACGTACTGGCGGGGCGCGCTGCGGGTGCTTACACGGTCGGAGTCCGCGGCGGCATTCAAGCGCTCGAGCGCCTCACCGCCTCCGAGCCCGACGTGATCATCGACACGCTGGCTGAGCTACCGGACGCGATCAGCCGGCTAACGCGTGGTACGCGGCGCTGAGCTCGGCAAAGCGCGACAGCAGCCGCGCCCGCTCGCTCGGCTCGGCGTTGGGAAAGCGATCGGGATGCAGGTTGAGGGCGAGACGCCGAAATGCCTGCTGAATCGTGGCTCGATCCGCGCCCGGTAACAGACCGAGCGTCGCGTAGGCGCGCGTGCGCGACCCATGCGGGACACGCCCGCCGTGCGCTTGCGAGCCCGAGGACCCATTGCTTGCTCGTTCCTGGGCGGCGGCGTAGCGAGCTCGCGGCCGCGCGCGAGGGCGTCCATGCAGGAATTCGCCGGGTGAAAGCGGCATGCGTTCGTGAGCGTGGGGGCGTGGGATTCGGAAGGTGAGCTGAGCATCGCGCAGCTCGAACAGCGCTTCGAGCTTTTGGCGCAGCTGCCGGCGTAGCCCTGCGCTGACCAGATCGGGGCTGACGAAGCCTTCCTCGACCAAGATTTCGCCGGCGCGCTGGCGCGGCGCTTCCAACAGCCGGCGTGCCAAACGCGCCAAGCCACGCGCGCCGAGAAACCCCTGTCCCGCCAGCAGCTCACCCAGGCGTTGCCGACTCAAATCGGTGTCGATCTGCGTGATCATGCCATCCGCCCAGAATACGCGGTGCGTTGCGCCGCGATCTTCGGTCAGCTCCAGCACTCCGGAAGCGCCTGCGCGATGCACCGCACCGAGCACATCACCGAGCGTCGTCAGCCGAAGCCGTCCAGGGAGCTTCATGCCTAGCGGCTACCAAAGGCCCCGCCGTTCGGACAAATTTTGGGGGTTCTCGCGTCGACCCGGCCGTCGGGCGCCTCAGGTTCCGACGCGGATCTCCGCTTGGACGTCGTGCGACTCCGGACGACAGCGCTCGGCCGCGCCTTGCCCGCGGCACAGCACGGCCCGCGCCCGCACGGTTACCTGCCCCACCCCGGCTTTGCTGGCCACGAAACCCAGGTTCAGCTTGCGCTCGGCGGTGCCGGCGGCGCTGAAGCGCTCGGGCGTCACCCGTGAACGCAGCGGCCGCACGAATTCGGGCGAGGCCGTCACCAACGCGTCCGCCCAAACCAGTCGCGCACCGTCACTCGCGCTGTACCTCAACTCACAAAGCACCCGTCCTGGCGCCGCCTCCGCCCGACACGACAACACGGCCTTCATGCTAGGCCCCTCCGCCAACGCCGGCACAGCGCTGAGCAGGAAGCCTAGGCAAAGCAGTGCGCCGCGCATGGCTACTCCACGTGCGGCGGCGCGTAGAAATCGACCAATTTGATGGGGGTCGGAGACAAGAGCGCGGAGATGCTGGTGCGGATTCCGCGCGGATCACCGCCGATCTGGAAATCGCTTCCAGGGTCGACTTCGATCGTGACCGCGTCGACCAAGTAGTCGAAAATTTCTTCGGGATTCTCGTATTCACCGCGCCAAATCTCCCCAAAATGGCGAATGAAGCTCAACGGACCAATCGTCGCAATCCGCAGGTTCATGCGATCGGGTCGCTCCTCGGCGTACGGGAACATGCGAAAGCCGTAGCCGTAATACGGAATCGTCGACAGCGCGCAGATGCGCATCGGCCCCTCGTAGAGCGTCTGACCGGTCGCGATCGGCGAGCCGACGACGGCGCCTTTCGCACCCAGTCGGTACGCTTCCGCGCCGTCGTTGCGGACGCGGCAGTGCGGCATCTTCAACGTCAGGAAGCGCGGGATGCTGCGCGTCGTCGTCGCCAAAAAGTAACCGAGCGGTCCGGGAGCGACGCGCCTCAGCGGAGTCTTGGCCAACGCGCCCTTGGTCTTGCCGTAGTCGGCGAGCACCAGCGCGTCCGCGCCGAGACCACAGAAAGGCGCAATGAAGCCTTCCACTTCGATCAGCCGCATCGAGCGGCTACCGGCGTCTTCAATCAAGCGCCCGATGTCGGCTTGCAGCTCGTGCTTGGCGGCGCCTTGGGCGCCCACGACCCAAGCCAGTGAGTTGCCGGTGCCGAGCTTCAGCAGCCCAAAACGCGGCAGCGGCTTGCCCGAGCGCCTGGCTTCGTGAACCACTTCAGTAACCATGACCGTGAAGGTGCCGTCACCCCCACCAGTGAGTACGGTTCCATAGCCCCGCGCGACGAGCGTCTTGGCGATATGGCGCGCGTCGGACAGCTTGCGCGAGACGAACAGGTCACCGCCGTTCAGGATTTGGTCGAGCGTGGAGATCACGTCCGCGGTGGCGTTCTTGGCGTTACCGTTGACCACTACCGCGATGCGCTGCTCGATCGGGCCAGCCGCCGCGGGGTCGCTAGGGCGTTCGGTGCTGTTGGGAGAGCTCATCGAAATTCGGAAAACTCTCGCAGGTATAATACGCTTCGGGGGTTAGGAACCGATCCGCTTAGGTTGGCGGGTCAGAGGCTGCGGCCCATGCCCAAGAACAAGCTCAAATCGTCGGCAAAAGCCAGCGTTGTCCGCAAATCGGTAGCGCCGCCGCCGGCCTCGCGTAAATCAGTCGCTCCGCCCGCCGGTGCCCGCAAATCGGTCGCCCCGCCCGCCGGTGCCCGTAAGTCGGTAGCGCCCGCTGCCCGCAAGTCGGTAGCACCCGGCGCCCGCAAATCGGCCGCCCCCTCGGCGCGCAAGTCGGTGATTCCGCCGGCGCCCAAGGTGCCGCGCAAGTTTGGGCTGCGTGGGGCTGCGCCCTGGGCCCTGCGCCACGCCGAGCGTCAAGCCGCCGAGGCAGCCCGCCGCAACCGCGAGCCCCCCAAGCCCGGAAGCGCTCGCGCCACCCTGCGCACGCCACAGGATAACGACCGCATCAAGGCCTCGATCGGCGAGCTCCACGGTATGCTGCAGAAGCTCCGCGCCCTGCAAAAGAACCTGAACGACAACTTCTTCGAGCTGGGTGAAATCCTAGGGGCGATCGAAGCGCGCAAGCTGCACGAGGCGAAGGGCTACTCGAACATCGAGACTTTCGCCGAGCGCGAGCTCGGGCTCGGCAAGGGCCTTGCCCAAAAGCTGGTGCGTATCCCGACGTTGTTCCAACCGGCCGCCGCCAAAGCCCTGAGACTGGAAGCGCTGAGTCGCGCGATCGACGCCATCGACCAAGCACCGCAGACCCAAGCCGCCAGCCGCGTCGCCAAACTGCCGTTGAAGCCGCCGCGCTGAGCGGAGCTGCGAGCTGCGAGAGTCGGACGAGGGGGGCCGGGCCGTCCAGGATGGGTAGCTGGAGCGTAATTCCAAGCTCGCAGCGCGGGCCTCGCAGCCAAAAGCCCTGCCGACGCGTGAACGCCGCCCCCCGGGTTGCCCGAGCGCCGTTTCGCTTCTAGAACACGGCCCCCCGTGAAGTTCATCGACGAGTGCACCCTCACCGTTCACGCCGGCACCGGCGGGAATGGCTGCGCAGCGTTTCGGCGCGAAAAATTCGTGCCGTTCGGCGGCCCAGCCGGCGGCGACGGTGGCCGCGGCGGTGACGTCGTGCTGATCGCTGACACCGGCGTCAACACACTGTACGAGCTCACCCACGTCACGACGGTCCGCGCCGACCACGGCGGTCCGGGTCAAGGCAAGGATTGCTACGGCCGCGGCGCCGAGGACAGCGAAGTGCGCGTTCCGGTCGGCACCGTCGTGTACGACGCCACCACGCGCGAGAAGCTGTGTGAGCTCGTGCGCGCGGACGAGCGCTTCGTAGTCGCGACCGGTGGCCGCGGTGGCCGCGGCAACAAACACTTTGCGACGCCGACTGATCGCGCGCCGCGCAAGTACGAAAAGGGCGAGCCCGGTCAGATCCGCGATCTACGACTCGAGCTGCGCGTGATGGCCGACGTGGGCCTGCTCGGCTTCCCCAACGTCGGTAAGAGCACGCTGATCAGCGCAGTGTCGCGCGCGCGCCCTAAGGTGGCTGACTACCCTTTCACCACGCTGGTCCCGCACCTGGGCGTCGTCACGATCGGAGATTCGCGGGCGGGGCTCGGCCGCAGCTTCGTCGTCGCCGACATCCCGGGCTTGATTCCCGGCGCCAGCGAAGGCGCAGGCCTGGGCATCCGCTTTTTGCGCCACCTGGAGCGCACGCGCGTGCTGTTGCACCTGATCGCCCTCGCGGAAGAGCCGGGGCGAAGCCCGATCGACGACTATCACGTCATCCGCCGCGAGCTTTTGACATTCAACCCCGACCTGGCGGGGCGCCCCGAAGTCGTGGCGCTGACCAAGGCCGATTTGCCCGACGTGCGCGAGGCGTATCCGGCGCTGGTCGACGACTTCAAGAAGCTGGGCGTGAACCTGCGCATCGTCAGCGCCGCCACGCACCACGGCTTGAGCGAGCTGATGCAAGAGCTCTCCGAGCAGCTGTTTATTTAGCGTGCTCGCTCTATAGACAGGGCGTGACGCCGCCCGATTTGACCGACTGGCTCGAGCTGGGGGCCACGGCCGTGCTCACCTCGGTAGTGTCGGGCGTGATGGGCATGGCCGGCGGCATGCTGTTGCTTGCGGTCATGCTGCTCAAGCTGGAGCCGGCCCTCGCTATCCCGGTGCACGGCGTCGTGCAGATGGTGTCGAACGCCTCGCGCGCGTTTTTTTTACGCCGTCAGGTCCAGTGGCGCTTCGTGTGGCGCTTCGTGTGGCCGCTGGTGCCGGCCGGCGCGCTCGGTATCTGGTTGCTCGCCTACGTTCCGGCCAACGGCAGCCGGATCGCTATCGGTGCGTTCGTGCTGGCGTCGACCTGGATGAAGACGTTGTTTTCGATCGGCCAGGGGCCGAATGCCGAACGCGCGTTGCCGATCGGCGGCGCGCTGGTCGGCTTTTTCTCGACGCTGGTCGGCGCGACGGGCCCGCTGCTCGGGCCGTTCGTGTTGGCGCTCGACCTCGGCAGCCAGTCGACGATCGCGACGATGGCGGGCTGCCAAATCTTCCAGCATGCCAGCAAGGTGCTGCTATTCGGGTTGCGCGGCTTCGACATCGCCGGCTACCTGCTGCCCTGCGGCTTATTGTGTGTGTGTGCGGTCGTGGGCTCAGCGCTCGGCACGCGCCTACTCGATCGCATTCCCGAGCGGTCGTTCAAGCTCAGCGTGCGCGTTGTGCTCACGGCGCTGGCCCTGCACCAACTTTGGCAAGGCGTAACGGCCCTGCTGCGCTAAGCGAGAGCGAGCAAACAGCTGAGCATTGGTCTCATTTCGCGATTCGAGCACGAGCGAACAGGAAGGCGGGAAGGCGGGAAGATTTCTGCTGTTCGAACAGGCGCCTGAGGCCCAATCGCGATCCCGCTGCGTCCAGGTGCCAGTACCACCCACCCTAGCTCTCGGCCTTCCCGCCTTCCCGCCTTCCTGTTGTCCGCGCTCGCTCGGGCAAGATGCGATGAATCATCAGGAGCAAACAGGGAGACGGGGAGATCGGGAGGATTTTTTGATGATACCCGCAGCCGCGTAGCTTCAGGGCGCGCCCACGCTTCTCACGCAAGGGCCCCCGGGCAACGATTTTTTGTTCGGTCTCCCCTCAAGATTGATCGGATCTTTTGATTGACAGGTTCCAGACCTCTTCGGCCTCGGCGAATCGCCTGAAACCGCGGCCGAGGACGAGCCAGCCAGGGTCACCGTTGTTCTTGATGTGACCTCCTAGGGCCGCGACGCCGAG
>JBBSAB010000072.1:0-41513 GCA_038252755.1 Polyangiales bacterium
GCGAGAAACGCTGTAAGAGGGGCCATGCGTTCTTCAATAGCGCTCGTCGTGCTGCTGCTGTGCCCGCTCGCGTGCGCGCACGGCTCGACGGTTCAGAAGCTCGAATTCGACACGTACCGCATCGCTTGCACCGATGCGCCGCTGGACGGGTGCCTGCACGAAGCTGCGAACAACGCCTGCGACAAGCGGGCTTACTTCGTCGTGCGTGGCATCAGCGACGTCAATTCCCGGGGGACGAGCGAGTCGCCCGAGATTGCGTTGTCGAGCCAAGCCATCGTTCGCTGCGGGCCCCGGCGCGGCTGGGGCGACCAGGCCGCGACGCTCATGTCCGCTGCTCCACTCAGCGCAGCCGTGCCCTCAGCGACGCCCGTGGCGCAGCAGCCACCCGCACCCGCCGCCGCACCCCCAGCCCCCGTCTGCGCGCCGGGCTCCACGCAAGCGTGCATCGGCCCCGCCGCGTGCAGCGGTGGCCAAGCCTGCAAGGCCGACGGCTCCGGCTACGACCCCTGCGACTGCGGCAGCCCATCGCCGCCTCCTACGACACGAAACTAAAGGGAACCTGAATCCGGTGCAGGTGGTTCACCCATTCGCCGCAGGCGTGGGCGCGACACGCCAACCACCCAAACATGCGCATCCCCTTGCTATCGTGGAGTGGAAGGTCCATCGCCCTAAACACAGAAACGTTCACACAGCCGAGGAACGCGCATGGCTCCGCCACTCTTGCGCCTGGCAGCCCGGAACCCTCGCCTACGCGGTCGAGGTGGATTGGATGCCGACAAAATTCAGCATCTCATGCGCGCGATTCCTTGGAACAACGGAGCAAAGCGACTGGCTGGAGCTTGTCGTCGGCTAGCCACCAGCCGCAGTAGAACTCGAGGGGCGCGGGGAGGAAGGATGCGGTGGCGGGCTCGAAAAATCCGGTCGCGGATGTGATCGCCGATAGTCTCAGGTGATTCTATCGATGATCGCTTTTTCGCCGGTTTCGAGTTCGCCGCGCTGAGTAAGCCCCGTCCTCAACCTTGCGCGGCTGGCCCACGACCTAAGCGGAGCCGCCGGCGCGTTCGCGGCGTCTTCGGCGCTAGTGGCTGCCCCAACGCCGGACGATTTTCGAGTGAAATTGGCGGGTAGGGTGCACCTATCAGCATGGCCTTTTGGATGAGCTGCCGCCCCGGCGTCTTTGTCGCAGTTAGCGCGCTGCTCGGCGCCTGTGCAGGCAATCCGGCCAACACCCAAGGCGTTGCCTCCGGTGGCACAGCTGGCACGGCACCTGCCGGAGGTGGAGGGACGCCCGGCTCCGCGGGCGGTGGAGTTGGGGGCTCAAGCAGCGTTGGCGGTGGCGGGGCGGGCTCGAGCAGCGCGGGCTCGAGCAGCGGCGGCGTCAGCGGCGTGGGTGGCGGCGCTGGCGGCCAAAGTGAAGGTGGGACGGCGACGGGCGGTGGCGGCGGCTCTGCTCTGGGCGGGTCTGCGGGGGCGACGAGCACGCCAACCAGCTTTACCTGCAACCAAATCATCGGCCTGACACTGACGCGTGAATGGTTCCAAGCCGGCTTCGAGTCCGATGCCGGCATCATCGACGGCCGCTGGCAATTGAAGGCGCGCGAGCACGGCTACATCACCGAGTGGGCGAACCCCACGAGCGACTTTTGGAATGAGCCGCCTCAGTCGCCGTGTACAGCCGGCGCTGCCAACCCCGATCACGTTGTGCTCACCGTGCTCAGCTGGAACCCGGCTTGCTGCACCACCCAGCCGGAGTGGGAAGCGAAGGTCGACGCTGCAGTGACCAACCTGGTTGCCAAGTACTCCGCGCTCAAGCGCATCGATCTGATGACCGTGATCCGCGGCGCCGGCAACAAACCTTGCCCCACTCCGCCCGCTGCTAACGAGACCATCTCGCTGCCCGCCGAGCTCGACGCTGCGCTCGTCGCCATCGCCACCAAGCACCGTAACCTCGTGTTCGTCGCCCCCAAATTCGAGGCCCACGACTGCGCCGCCTTCAACGGCGGTGGCCCCCACCTCACAACGCCCGGCAACACGGTAGTCGCCCAGGACATCGCCGCCTTGTTCGACGACCTGCAATAGCCTACGCTCAGGGGATCGAATCCGTTCCGTAATTTCGTCGAGTTGGCCCCACCAACCGCTACCAGGTCAGGTGTGTGCGCGGATGTAGTCTGTCCGACTCAGATTTGCGCGCTCAGCGACAACCGGAGGCATCAGATGGTTCATCGACAGCGTCGTGCCCACACTCGGCTTTTTGGGTTTCTTCTTGTCGGGGCGGTGGTCTTCGCCTGCAGCTCCAGCAGTCAGACGGGTAGCACCACGACGGGGGGAAAGTGCACCACCTCGAAAGACTGCGCGGGTGAGCTGTGCGTCTCCGGCGTGTGTCAGAGCGCGAGCGACGGCGGTTCGACTGGGCTGACGCTGGGTGGTGAACCCTCGACATCCAGCGCCGGTTCGACCTCCAGCGGCGGCGACAACTCCAGCGGCCTGATCCCCGGCTCCCCAGCAGGCTCGGCCTGCACCGATGCGAGCGATTGCCAGAGCGGTATCTGCACCGGTGGACTCTGCATGCCGACCGTGATGCTCCCGAACAGCACCTGTGACACGGGGCCAGATTGCGCGAGCGGTGTGTGCACAGCGGGAAAGTGCGTGATCCCTGCCGGGGCTTCGGGCTCGGTCGACATGACCGACTGCGCACCGGGGTCGCTCGGGTGTGCGTGCCAGGCGAAAAACAAGTGCAAGCCCGGGCTCGCGTGCACGGACGGCCTGTGCTGCAATGCAAAAACCGGCAGCTGCGGTTCGGGGGCCGTTCCGATGGGTGCCGGCGGCGCCGGCAGCGGCGGTACGGCAACCGCCTGCAAGCCCGGCGTGGTCGGCACGGTCATCAGCGATTGCGGCTACCCGTTCGCGAGCGCCAATCCACTCACCGACATTCTCTTCAACGAGAGCGCTGTCCTCGCGGGCATCGTCCCTTCAGGTGGCTACCCGTTCGCGAGCGTTCAGCTCTTTTACAACGACGAGCACGCGATGACGCTTGGCGTTAACAAGGCTGTCATCAATGGTGTCTCCACGGCGTTCCCGCTTTCGCCGATGACGAAGAGTCCGGACATCGTCAGCGCACCCGAGACGGGCACGAACCTGATCCTCGGACAGCTGGCAGGCGTCGATCCGGTGGGACGTCCGATGTGGCCCGCGCTGTTCATCACCGATATCACCACCGACTCGCGAGCGGTCGCAGGCGACTGGCAATGGGGCGGCGCCCCGGTGAATCCGACGAACGTCGCCGGAACATGGAAGGGTGCGGTCAGGACTGTGGACGCGACCGGTGCGTCGATCACCCCGGACGCCGATCCCGTCAAGAACCTCCAGAACTACGGCAATGGCCATACCGCGCCCGCCGGCACAATCACGAAGGCCGAGGCGTTCGGGACCGAGGTGCGCTGGGACATTCGACTGGAGGTCGGTCACAACTATCGCTTCCAGGTGATGGTTCACGATGGCGACGAGAACAAGATCGGCGGTGACTCGGGCGAGGCCTGCGTCACCTTCTGCGCCGGTAGTGCGTGCCCGGCGGATGTCCTGCCCTGCACCACCGATGACGAGTGCACGGACGGAAACGTCTGCGCGGAAGGTTGTTGCATCCCGCCCCCTCCAGAGGGTGGAGGTGGCACCTCGGGGGGCGGTGGCTCCGGCACCGGCACTTGCCCTCCCGGCTGGAAGACCTACGTCGCCAATGGCGTGAGCAGCTGCACGCCGCCACCAACCAACGGCGGCTGCCCCTTTGGCTACGTGATCACGCTCCAGAACAACGAGCAGTACTGTACGCCCGTGCGAGTTCGCTGAGCCGCAACGGCGGGCGCGCGACTTGATGTGCAAGCCTGGTGACTCAAGGTCGCCCAGCCAATCGAGTGCCAGGCCGAGGCTCACATTTGCGCGAACGTGCCCGATACCTTATGACACGAAGCGCAGTGGCTGTACTCGTGTCGGATCATTCAGGCGTAGGCGTGCGCGCTCTTGGTGTGCGAAAGCGTGACGAGCGTGAACAGCAGAGCGAGATAGAAGCGGAACGTGACAAAAAGGCGCAGACGCATGAAGGCAATCCTGGTGCTGGCGACGCCAGACTTGCGCTGGGCTGGACCAATTTGGCGACTCGGCAGGAAGCGTGCGAGGCCGCGCGCCGCCGCCACGTCGCTGAACGCTCCGTGTTTCGTGCGCGTGCCTGCGCGTTCACTACAAATCATGCGTGAGCACCTGCAAGCCGTGCGCATTGCGCACCTGCTCGCGATCGTGGCCGCGGTGGCGAGCGTGGCGGGGCGAGCGAATGCGCAGACTGTCGAGACGATTGAAACGGTCCGGCGGCCGTTGTCCGGAAGCACGCGGTACATCGGTCTTGGAGGGGCCTCCGTCGCGATCGCCGACAATACCGATGGCGTGGCGATCAACGCGGCGGCGGCGGCGGTGCGACTGCCCTACTCGTGGAGCACGTGGGACTATGGCTTCGGCCTCGATTTCGCGGTCGGCGCCTGGTTGCCGAAGAACGATCTCTACAATCGCCTCAACACCACCAATGCCAGCGGCAAAACCCCCGCGCTGTTCGGTTCGCTGGCTGCAATTATCTACTACGGCCAGGGTGGCTTGGGCGTGTCGGCCGAAGCGCAGAGCAACGCTGCCAGCCGCCAAGACCAGGTTCAGGGAATCGCCCGCAATCTTGGCGGCAATTTCGGCGCGCTCCACGCCAGTCTGGCGTACGGCTATGTGGACGGGCAGCTGCTACTCGGTGTTGGGCCGCGCCTCGTCGGCATCAGCTTCGGCAGCAATGGCTCTGGTTCTGCCGCGTTTACCTCGGCAGGCGTGGGCTACGAGGTGGGCGTCATCGTCAAGCCAAGGATTGCGCAGTATCGCGTTGCCGCGGCTCTCAAATCGCCGATCAACGCCAAGCTGCCGGCCGCGCTCGGCGAAGCGCGCTCCACCGCGCGTGTGCCGTGGGATTTGGCGCTCGGCTTCGCTTATCAATTCGGGCCGCGGCCGCTGAATCCGCCACTAGTTACTGTCGAAGACTTCGCCCGCGCGTGGGTCGTAGACGGCACGCCGAGCAGCGCCGACGTCAAGCGCGCAGAGCGCGCCTTGTTCGAGCGCTACGAGCGACTGCAACGTTGGTACTTGCTGGTGAGCACGGAGCTTTCGTTGACCGAAGCGGATGGCGACCACGTCGGCATCGAACAGTATTGGACGAATGGCGCGTCGGACACGCGACCGATTATCGTGCCGCGCATCGGCGTCGAAGGTGAGATGATTCCGCGCCACCTGCGTCTACGTGGCGGTAGCTACTACGAACCGGCGCGCATCGGTCTGTCCCCCAGCCGCATTCATGGCACCGGTGGTTTCGATGTGCGGCTGTTCGAGTGGGACGTTTTCGGGTTGCACAAGCCGTTCGACTATTGGCAACTATCGATCGCCGCCGACGCGGCTCGGTCGTACCTGAACACATCGTTCAGCATCGGTTTCTGGCACTGAATTGGCTGACCTGTGTGCGCGCAAATTCTGCGCGAAGACGGCGTCATTTTGCGCTGTCGCTCGCGGCTCCGGCTCCTGCGCGTCCTCCGGCCTCTAATCTCGACCGGTACGATCCTTGCTCGGGCTCCTCACATGAGCTCCGTTTCGGCGCCGAGAATCGCCCCGGCAACTGGCCACCTCCCGGGGGGCAGCCGCCTGCATGCGGCGCTGCTGCACTTTCCGCGATCGCGCTTCGCGTCTGAGCATCCCAGCCTCGAGGCGGAGCTCCGGGAGCCACCCGAGGCTTTAATCTTAATCTCTATACTCGAGGCACTGGAGCTTAGAGGAAGCGAACGCATCTTGGACGTCGGTTCGCAAACCTCCTACGCGTCGGCGCTGCTCAGCCAACTCGCCGCCGAGGTGTACTCGCTCGTCGACACCGTCGAGCTCGCCGAGCAGCGCGAGCGAGAGCTGACCGAGCTGGGCTGCCGCAATGTCCAGGTGGTTCAAGGCGACGCCATCGTCGGCTGGCAGGCAGGCGCCCCGTATCAAGCCATCTTGGTCGGCGCAGGCGTGCCGCAGGTGCCGGTGCCGGTACTCGATCAGCTCGACGTCGGCGGGCGACTGGTGATTCCAATCGGCGACAAGCACGCTCAATTGCTCGAGCGCTTGCGCAAGCGCCCAGGTGCCGTGGATTCAGAGACGCTGTGTGCTTGCCATCTGCGGATGTTGGCGGGGCAGCGCGGCACTCCCTCCAGTTTCCCCTGGACAAATCGCTGAGTGAACCATGCTAGTTACCGACTTCATTGCCGACCAACTCGTGCGCCGAGGTATTCGTCATGTCTTCGGCGTGGGCGGTGCAAACATCGAGGATATGTTTGCTGCCGTTCAGCGGCGCAGGCCTGAAATCTGCGTCGTGCTCAGTAAGCACGAGCATGCCGCAGGCAGCGCAGCTAGTTCGCGGAGGCTTGGCGATCGAGTGGTGCGCAGAGTCTGCGTGCCACCGCAACTCGGCGCGCCAAGTCTGCGCGCCGAAGTAGGAACCAAGCTTGTTTCTAGAGGGCATGCTCTTTGCTCGTATCCGCCGACGCGATGACCGACAAAGCCTACGTTGCCCGCGCGAAGACTCCGCCTCGACGTGCGACCTTGCCGGGGGGGCTCAGCCCTAGCCGTCGACCCGCCCGCACGCCGTCCGCGGCGTCCGCTAATTCGTCGCGGCCCGGTCTGCGCAACCGGGCCGTGTTGTTCGTGCTCGCCGGACCCCAACAAGGCTCGGTATTCCAACTACACGGGACCAGTACCTGGATCGGCCGGGGCTCACAGGTCGACGTCAGCCTCGACGACGATGCGGTCTCGATCCGCCACTTCCACGTCACGCGACGCTCCGATGGCATCTACGTTCAGGACGGAGGCAGCCGAAACGGCACCTTCCTGAATGCTGAACGGCTTGAGCTGCCCCAGCGCCTCCTGGACGGAGACCACTTGTGCATCGGCAACACGATTCTCAAGTTTTCGATGCTCGACGAGCTCGAAGAACACGCGCTGATGCAGCTGTTCGAGCTGACGATTCACGACCCGTTAACGCGCACCTTCAACCGGCGCTACCTAGCGACACATTTGTCGACCGAGTTGGCGTTTGCGGCTCGACAAAACCTGCCGCTTTCGCTGCTGCTCGTCGACATTGACCACTTCAAGCAAGTCAACGATAAGTACGGTCGCGCCGTGGGCGATGTGGTGCTGAAGTTGGTCGCCACCACCATTTCGCGGATGCTGCGGCCGTACGATGTGGTTTGCCGCTACGGAGGAGAAGAATTCGTCATCGTCGCCAGGGACGCTTCCTTGCGCAATGCCGAGATTCTGGCGGAGCGGATTCGCCATCAGATTGAGGCGATGCACTTCGAGGTCGACGCCGCGTCCGCGTCCGTGACAGTGAGCATCGGTGTCACCACCGTCGCTCCCAATTTGATTGGTGTCGACCCAGAAACGATTCTGGAGGCCGTCGACCAAGCCATGTATGACGCCAAGCAGGCTGGTCGCAACCGGGTGAAGGTGGGACGCGAGCCGATGGCGTCCACTCGGGGTCTCCGTGCCCAAGCGCTAGCTCTCCACACCAGTCCGCCACGCCCCAGCGACGAATCGTTTGCCGACGCTGGTGGCGAGCCAGATTGTCGCCCGCCAGCGCTGCCGCGCTTCGATTGAAGGCGGCGCCTCGCTATGAGCGAGACTCGTCAGATTCGATCGCGCGCGCGAACGCGCCGGCCGTGAGCGCGGATTTTGCGCCTCGCCACGCAAACGCGGCGGGATTGCGGCTCGATTCGACGATAACCGCCGCTCCGGGCCTGGCAACGAACTTGCAGTTGGGCCATGACGCATGTTGAGCAAGCTCCTCTCGAGTTTCATCGGGCATTTGAAGGCGGATCGGGCAGCCGAGCGGTCGCGGGGCACGCTCGAGCTTCCGCCGCCGGATCGCGATGGAGGAGAACCGCTGATGCGAACGCTTTCGCGCCGCCACTCGGCGCGTATGTTCCAGACCACGCGGCTACCGCCGCAGGTGCTGTCGAACCTGCTTTGGTCGGCGTTCGGCATCAATCGCGCCGAGAGCGGGGATCGCACGGCGCCTTCGGCGCTCAACGCACAAGAGATCGATATCTACGTGGCGCTCGCCGAGGGACTTTATGTCTATGCGCCCAAGCAGCACCGCCTCGAGCTCGTCGCGAGCGTCGACGCTCGACGTGTCACCGGGTATCAGGACTTCGTTGACCACGCGCCGCTCGATCTAATCTACGTGGCTGACCTCGCGCACACGCTGGCGGGTGCCGAACACCAGCAGCTGTACGCCGGCATCTGCGCCGGAGCTATCACGCAGAATGTCTATTTGTATTGCGCCTCCGCCGGACTCGCGACGGTGGCGCGCGCCTTGTTCGATCGCAAAGCGCTGGCAGGCGCGCTGCGGCTCGGCCAGCGCGAAGAAGTCTTGCTGACGCAGACCGTCGGGTACCCCGCGTGAGGTACGCGGCGCCTTGCGCGGGGCCGGAGCGCTCATCGGCGAGCTACGCCAACGAGCATTCCCCAGCTCCGCGCAGTTCCTCGTGGGGGTTGGGATCGCTGAGCGGAATTCCGCTGCGCGTCCACCCTACGTTCTTCTTGTTGCTGGGTTGGGTGGCGCTGAGTCACCTGCTGAGCGGCGAGGGCCTGCGCGGCGTTGCCGGCGGCTTGCTGCTGGTGCTCAGCGTCTTCGCTTGCGTCATCCTGCATGAGCTCAGTCATGCCCGGGTGGCTAGGCGGTTTGGCATTCGTACGCGTAGCATCACGTTGCTGCCAATCGGGGGCATCGCGCGACTCGAGCGTCTACCCGAGCGACCGAGCCAAGAACTATGGGTTGCACTTGCTGGTCCGGTGATGAACCTGGTCATCGCCAGTGCGCTGTTCTGCGCACAATGGCTGGTCGGGCTTTGGGCGAGCCACCCGCTATCACAGGCGAGTAGCTCCTTCTTGACGAATCTGATGTGGATCAACGTGGGGCTCGCGACGTTCAACTTGTTGCCGGCGTTTCCGATGGACGGTGGCCGGATTTTTCGGGCGGCTTTGGCGATGCGGCTCGGCCGAGATCGAGCCACGCGCGTCGCTGCGCGAGTGGGCCAAGCGATGGCCGTCTTGTTGGGCGCGACCGGGCTGCTCTACAATCCGATGTTGGTTCTAATCGCGGTGTTCGTTTGGGCCGGCGCCAAAGCCGAGGCTTCGATGACCGAGCTGAAGGCCACCTTGCGCGGGTTGCCCGTGTGGGAGGCAATGATCCGTGACTTCCGCTTGCTCGCGCCGACCGATCCCTTGAGTCACGCTGCTCAGCTCGCCCTTTCGGGGTTTCAGCAAGACTTCCCAATCGTCGACGGAGAGCGAGTTGTCGGTGTGCTCACGCGCGCGAACCTGCTCAAGGGGGTTACGGAAGGCGAGCTCTCGTTGCCGGTCGGCCAAGTGATGGAGCAGCAATTCGAATTCGCAGCACCAGGGGACATGCTCGATGCCGCCTTCGAACGCTTGCAGGCGTCTCGCTGCAACGTCTTGGTGGTACTGGATCGCGGCCACGTGGTCGGCCTCGTCAGTCCCGAAAATGTCGGCCACTTGCTGACGCTCGAAAGAGCGCGCCACTCGAGCCACGCGCATCCTCTGCCATGGACGAGCTAATGCCACCCGAGTCGCTCGCGCGCGGAGCTCAACGCCGCGTTGGCGCTGAGCTCGAGCAGGCGATCGAATGCTTGCGTAGAGCCGGCGAGCAGCCAGCGAGCGAGCAGCTCGAGGTCGAAGCCATCCACGACGTCCGAAGACATTTCAAGAAGGCCAGAGCCGGTCTGCGCTTACTACGCCAGGCGCTCGGGGTGGAAGCCTATCGCCTCGAGAACCGCCGCTTGCGAGATGCGGGTCGCTCCCTGGCGGCTGCTCGCGATGCTCGCGTTTTGCTCGAAACCCTCAACAAGATCGCCCCCAATCAACAGCGGCTTCGTGACGCGTTGCGGGCGAACGCACAACAACTGCACCGTCGCTCGCGGTACGAGCCCAACGCCTTCGCCGTGATGCAGCAGCTTGCGGCGGCCGCGCTGGCCAGACTGCAAGCTCGGGACGTCGAGAGTTGTGCCGGCGCGACGATCGAGCACGGCGTCGGTCGCGTCTATCGAGTGGGCCGTCGTGCGTTCAGCCGTGCGCGCGCGGAGCCGACCACCGAGAATCTCCATGAGTTGCGCAAACGCACCCAGTACCTGCGCGGAGCGCTCGAGCTTCTGGAGTTAAACGGCAAGCCGACTCGACGGGCTAGCCAGCTATCACGGCTACTCGGGGACGATCATGATCTGGCGGTTCTCCACCAACGGCTCGTGGCCACCCACGCTGGGTCCCCAGCCGTCGAGGACACGCTGCGGATCATCGATCGCGCGCGCAGAAAGCTGCAGAAGCGGGCGTTAGTGGTCGGCCGCCGCCTCTACCGCGCTCCGGCCAAGCGCTTCCTGCGCGACCTCGAGCTTGGCCAAGGCCCAGAATTGGGAGAAGGACCGCCCCCGACAGTTGGCGGGAGCCTGACAGGCGCGTGGCGCGCCCTTTGCTTGTTGCGGTGACGTAGCACCAACCCGACCAAGGAGACATTTCATGCAAACCGATTCACACCTGCGAATGGGCGTCTTAGCCGAGCTGGGTTGGGACGCGCGCGTCCGCGAGACTGATCTTGCCGTCGAGGTTCGTGCAGGGATCGTCGTGCTCACCGGCACGGTGGGCAGCTGGGCGGAGCGAGTCATGGCTCAGCAGGCGGCACATCGCGTCGCGGGGGTGCTCGACGTCGTCAACGAGGTCGAGGTCAGGCTCCCGTCGGGCAGCGCGCGCGACGACACCGATCTGGCTCACGCGGTGCGCCACGCCCTGCGTTGGGACGCTCTGCTGCCGGACACTCGCATCGAGTCGACGGTGGCTCACGGCACCGTAACGCTGGCCGGAGACGTCGACTACCCATCTCAGAGCGAAGACGCCGAACGAGCCGTTCGCAACTTGACGGGCGTGCGCCTACTCGTCAACAAGATCCGCATCCAGCCGATTGACCTCGCGTCGTCGGAGGATGTGAAGGTGGCAATTGAGGCGGCGCTCAGTCGCCGAATGGCGCGTGAGGTCGCTCACATCAAAGTGGAGGTTCGCGACGGTCGCGTGGCTCTCTCCGGGGCGGTCACCTCTTGGGCAGAGCGCCGAGCGGCCGTCGGCGCCGCCACGGCCGCCCCTGGTGTGCACAGCGTAGACGACCACCTGCGCATCGAGCCGTAGTGGCGACCTGATTGAACGGCACGGACTCTAGCCTAGAGGTGATCATGCCCGGCATTTCCCTGCAAACGATGGATGGCAACCAGGCGGTCGCGTCGGTAGCGTTTCGACTGAACGAGGTGATCGGCATCTATCCGATCACGCCGGCTTCTGCGATGGGAGAGCTGTGCGACCAATGGTCGGCGCGCGGGAAAACGAACTTGTGGGGCCAGGTACCACAAGTCGTCGAAATGCAGTCGGAGGCAGGCGCAGCCGGTGCCGTGCACGGCGCGCTGCAGGCAGGCGCGTTGGCAACGACCTTCACGGCTTCGCAGGGCCTGTTGTTGATGCTGCCCAACATGTACAAGATCGCTGGCGAGCTGCGGCCATGCGTGATTCACGTCGCTGCTCGCACCGTGGCAACGCACGCGCTTACGCTCAGGCCGCCACGCTGCGGTCACGCATCCCGTTTCTTCACTTCTTCGACGGGTTCCGCACCTCGCATGAGCTGACGCAGATCGCGGTACTCTCCGACGAAGACCTGTGTGCGCTGATTGATGAGACGGGAATCACCGCCCACCGTCAGTCGGCGCTGAGCCCGGACCATCCGAGCGTGCGCGGCACCGCCCAGAACCCAGATACGTACTTTCAGGCGCGCGAAGCCGGCAATTCCTTGTATGCGGCGTGCCCGGAGATCGTTCTCGACGAAATGCGCCGCTTGGCCGAGCGCACGGGCCGTAGCTATGAGTTGTTTCGATACGCGGGCCACCCGCAGGCCGAGCGCGTCGTGGTCGCGATGGGCTCCGCTGCCGTTACGGCTCGCGAAACCGTAACTGAGCTCGTCCGTCGCGGCGAGCGCGTCGGGGCGCTGAGCGTGGCGCTGTTTCGACCGTTTTCGGTCCGGCACTTTCTCGAGCAATTGCCAGAGAGCGTGGCGCGTGTCGCGGTGCTCGATCGGACGAAGGAGCCGGGATCCGTCGGAGAACCGTTGTACTTGGACGTGCTGGCCGCGCTCGCTCAGGGCGGCAGGCACGCCGAGGTGAGCAGCGGGCGTTACGGATTGTCGTCGAAGGAGCTGACGCCGGCGATGGTCCAAGGCGTGCTCCAAGAGCTGACCAAACCGACGCCGCAGCGGCGTTTCTCCATCGGCATCATCGACGACGTGAGCCACGAATCGCTGACGGTGCCGACGGACTTCGAATTGTCGAAGGACGGTTGTTACGAAGCACTGTTCTTGCTTCGGTATTCGGCTTGCCGTCGACGTCCACACGGCTCACGCCGCGGCGCTGTTGAAGGCGCTCGCGCCCCGCCTCGACGGCGTTTTGGTCGACGGATTGCTGCACGCCGACCAGTCCGCCGAAAGCGGCATCCAGTCCCAGCGCGAGCGCGTGCAAGCGCTGCGCGAGGCGTTGAAGAAGCTCGAGCCAGCCGAGAGCCAGCGGCTGGTCGAACTCGCTGACTACCTGGTGAAGAAGAGCGTTTGGATCGTCGGTGGCGATGGCTGGGCTTACGACATTGGCTTCGGTGGGCTCGACCACGTGCTGGCTTCGAAGCTCAAGGTGAACGTGCTCGTGCTGGACACGGAGGTGTACTCGAACACGGGCGGCCAGCAATCGAAGGCCACCCCGCGCGGCGCCGCAGCGAAGTTCGCCTCGAGCGGCAAGGACACCGAGAAGAAAGACCTGGGACTACACGCGATGAGCTACGGTCACGTTTACGTGGCCCGCGTTGCCTTCGGCGCGAAGGACGCGCAGACGGTACGTGCTTTCGTCGAAGCTGAAGCCTATCCAGGACCGTCGCTGATCATCGCCTACGCTCACTGCATCGAGCACGGCTACGATCTCGCGCTCGGCGCGCACCAGCAAAAGCTAGCCGTCGAATCAGGCGCGTGGCCTCTCTACCGATTCGATCCGCGACGCCTCTTGACGGGCGAAGCCCCGCTCGTGCTCGACGCGCTACCTGGCAAGTCGACGTTGGACGACTACATGCAGGGCGAGGCGCGCTTTCACGTCGCTGAGCGCCTCGACCCGGCGCGGCACCACCACTTGATCGAAGTGGCTCAGAAAGAGGTCGCGCATCGAATCGAGCTCTATCAAGCACTCTCGCGGATCAGACTGAGCGCGATGGGCTGAAGGCGTGAATTTGCGAGCGCGCGCTGGCTACACGGGCGGCGCGCGCTGGGATTGGCCTAGCGAAACCTGAAGGCATCGCGGGCGTCCAAGCGGAAGTCGTCGAGCACCGGTGCGTCGCCCCCGGCGCCACCTCGGGGTGCTGGCCCAGAGCCTGCATCCAACTGCCGCATGCCATCACGAGCTTCAGCCGAACCGTCAGCCGAACGGCCCGAGCGGCCAATGCACGTTGATCCAGAGCTTGTCCGCATCGTGCAACGCGCGGCGCCGGGCGCCCGGGTTCTGGGAACGGTGGCGCTGGGGGTGGACGCGGGCGGGCGCCACGAGCAGCCGACGGCCAAAGCGGCTGGCTATGGCATTCCTATCCGCATCGACGCCGTCGTCGACGGTCGGCCTCGAAGCTTCGTTCTGCATGGCAGCAGCGCGCGCAGGCGCTTTGGGCCAGCGTCGAAGCGATGCACGGCTAGGCTGCCGGCGCGCGCGCAACCGACACTTCCTTCGCGACCGTTAGCTCGACATCCGGCGGATGCAGCAGCGTGCCGTAGGCCGGACAGTTGCGAACAACACGCTCGATTTGCGGCAGGTACTGTTCGGGTACGCCCGCAGGCAACGTGACCAGGATCGAGAACTTGCCAAACCGCGGCGACGGCTCGCGCACCTTTTCGGCTTCGACTTCGACGCGCAGGCCGTCCGGCGACACGCTGCGGGCGAAGAGAAACGCGGCGGCGAAGTAGTGGGCACAAGCACCGACCGCCACCGCCATGACATCGAGCGGCGATGGTCCGCGGTCGTCACCGCCCGGAACCGGGCTCGGCTGGTCGAAGAAGAGCTCGTGCGAGCCGAGCCGCGCGCGGCTGGCCACGCCGCCAGCAGACTCGATGACGGCTTTCATTGTTGCCTCCCACCGGCTTCGCGGCACCGGCACCTGGCTTCCGGCGGAACGTCGCCCAGAACCGCATTCACGTGCCGGCCACAGCCCGCAAACGTTGGTTTTCCGCAATTCTTACAGGTTGCACGCTGGCGCATCGTATTGCTCCTTCATCCTGTGAGAGCTGCCCGTCGGCGATTGGGTTCGATAAGTTTCTTGGACGGCTCAGCCAGTCGGCCGTGACGCAACGCGACGACGGGACCAACAGCAATTCCTTTAAGCAGTATTGATGCCAATGTGCGGAGACTAGTTGGCCGGACTTGCCCGTCCACCTCAGCGCGAACCAATTGCGGCGAACCGGTGCGGGTGCGCAGGCATTGCGCTCCGCCCAGTCGATGGCGAGTTTCTGGTGACTCGGACCCTCGGCATGGGACCTGCAGAGGCAGGCGTACCATGCTGATTGTCGCAGCGCTGCTCCTCGCCATGCACGGTATCGCTCATCTGGCCCGTGTTCGGGCCGCGTTCTGGCCGTCGCCGCTCGAGCCCAACCAGGTCCGCTACTTGGGGCGGAAGCTCGGGGGGCTCGTGTGGCTGCTGGCGGCGCTCGGCTTCGTCGCTACAGCGGGGCTGTTGATGATTCGAAGCGAGACCTGGACGACCACGCTGCTTTGGGCGGCTGGCGGCTCGCTGTTGATGTGTTTGCTTTCGTGGCCACAAGCAAAAATTGGCCTGTTCATCGACGTCCTATTGCTGGTCATGGCGCTGTTGCTGACACCGAGCAACAGCTGGCAACTGCTCGCGACCAATGGCGCGGGGAGCCAACTCAGCCTTGGCCGCGACGACGGACGCCCCTAAACTCGTAGGCTGGGCGGGGTGGCGTTTAGTCGTTGGAGCCGCCAACTGCCGTCGCTTTCGAGTTCGAGCACTTGGCTGTGGTACTGGGCCAGCTCCGGTCGATGCGCGACGCTGACCAACGTTGCTTGGCTGCCACGCAGGGCCTGGTAGAGGGCCTGCTCGTTTTCTGCATCCAGCGCGGCGGTGGCTTCGTCGAGCACGACGTAGCGGGGCTTGGCCAACAACACTCTCGCAATCGCCAGACGCTGTTGCTCGCCCAAGGAAAGCAGCTTGGCGAAGTCGAGGTCCACGTCGAGCCCGCCGCAGCGCTCGGCGAGCTCCGGCAGGTTCACGCGCCGCAGGGCGTCTAACAGCTCGGTGTCGTCCAGTTGGCGCTCTAAATTTGGGTAGAGCAGTTGGTCGCGCAAGCTGCCCAAGATCATGTACGGCCGCTGCGGCAGAAACAGCATCTGAGCCTCGGGACGCGCCAGGCGGCCTTCGCCGCTGTCCCACAATCCCGCCAGGGCGCGCAAGAGCGAGCTCTTGCCGCAGCCGCTGGGACCAACGACCAAGAGTCCCTGTCCGGAATCGACATTGACGCTGAGATCACTGATCAGAGTGCGCTTGTGGTCGGGCGTGCACAGCGTCACGTGCTCGAGCCGCAGGCCATCTTCGGTGATGGTTTGGATCTGCGACCCCTTGCGACTTAGAGGCTCGACGGCAAGTGAGCGACCGAACGCGTGGAGGCGGTCGATACCGGCGGCGAAGCTGCTCAGCAGCTCGAAGTTGTCTACGAAAATTGTCAGCGCGCCAAGCATGGCGGCAAATGCTCCAGCGGCCTGAACCACGCGCCCTACCTCGAGCTCGCCCGAAAGAATGCGCGGCGCGACGATGATACTCGGCAGAATGTAGGTCACGAACGTGTAGGCGTACTGAAACAGGTTCAGTCCCAAGGTGCGCCGCAGGAGCGCGTTGTAGTTCGTAAAGAGTTGCTGGAAGCGGCCTCCGACCTGTTGCTGCTCCGCCGCTTCACCTCCGTAGAACGCGATCGCCTCGGCGTTCTCGCGAACTCGAATCAAACCGAAGCGGAAGTCAGCCTCCTTGCGGAGTTGCTGAAAGTTCAGAAGAATCAACGGCTTCCCGAATACGCCGAAGGTGATGAGTGTACCCAGCAGGGCGTACAGCACCAGGAACCAAACCAGCGTCTTGGAGATCGACCAAAGCAGGTGGCTAAAAACCACGAGCTGCAACAGCGCGCCCACGATCTCGACCAGGAACTTCAACGACTTTTGGGTGAAGCTTGCAACATCCTCGGCGATGCGTTGGTCCGGGTTGTCGATGTGCCTCTGGAAGGTCAGTTTGTAGAACGCTCGATGCGCAAAGTAGGCACGGAGATAATCTTGCGTCAGCCAGCGCCGCCAGCTCATTCCGAGCCTGTCGCGCACGAAATAGTAGAAGGCGTACACCGGTACGGCTACACCCAGCGCGATGCCGAATACACGCATCGAGCGCCAGAATCGTGGGGCGTCGTGTGCGGCCAACGCGGAGGTGAATTCCCCGGATTGCTCGTTGAAGAGCACCGTGAACTCAGTGCGCCCAAGCAGCAGAACTACCAAGAGCACGAGCAACAGCAGCGCCGGGAGCCGCTCGTCGCCGACCCAATAGCGCTTGGCGATCTTCCAGAAGCGCTGCCACAATCGCCGGTCGAAGTCACGCGCATGGGGTTTGTTCATGCGCGGGATCCTGCCGACTCGAATCACGTTCGCTCAACCAGTGCCGTGACCATCGACGAGTTGCTCGAGCAACCCGACGGCGCTGACCATCTTCTGAAGGAATGAGGTCGAGTGAGGGATTAACGTGAAGCGCGGGTGGTGTGACCACAATTCGCGTAGTCGTGTGTCGAGCGTGACCGCTTGTACCAGTGACTCGCACCGAACCGGGTTGCCGCCCTCGATCGAGAGGCCAGCGACGGCCGCGGTCTCGAAGAACACCACCGCGTCGTAGCGGGCTAGCTCCGCATCGATCGAGGTCCCGAGCGCGCGGAAGAACGAGTCCTCGCCGTCGTCCCAATACGCGGCGCCATCGACGGTACCGCGGTCGCAAAGCAAGGCTCGCTCTGGATACAACGCTGACTGCACGTCCTCCAGGTTGCGTTGGACGTGAAAAATAGCCTGCTGCGCGGCGCGGTTTCCGTCGAAATGCTGCGTGCGGGGAAATCCGCCGGTGAACAGGATCGTCGCCGATTCGGGCACGATCACGATCCGCTTGCCCAGCTCGCGACGCAACAGATCGGCCGCGGTCGTCTTGCCGCCGCCGGGGCCGCCCGTGAGCACGATGCGGCGGCGCTTCTGTATCGGCATCTGCAGCGTGCTGCCGCTCACGAAGCCGCCTGCTCTTTATCGAGTTGATTCACGCGGGACCCGTTCGCAAGGGCCGTGCCGAGGCCAGAACGCCCGCGTTTCATCGTCCGGCGCGATTTTTTGGCTCCGCACCGAAACCGGGCGCGCAAAGCCTTCGCCGCCGGCGCAAGGCTTGCGGCCGCGCTCACGCTGAAGCGCTGCCAGCGATCTGCGGCACGCAACCTGCACGGGTGCGCTTGATGACTCATCGTTCAATGACGGCGCTCGTCCTCTTGCTCGCGGTCTCCGGCTGCGTTTCGACTGGGAGGTACGACCAAGCTGTGGCTGATGCTGCGACGCGCCTGCGCGCGGCGAAAGCCAGCTCGGCCGCTGACCTCGCGAAGAAGGACCGTCAGCTAGCCGACGCGAATGAGGCGCGGCGAGAAATCGACGCTAAGAATGCGGCGCAATCGGAAGAGCTGCATCAGGCCATCGATCGCTACGTAGGCTGCGGCACGTCGCTCGATGAAGTCACGGCGCAGGACCAGCAGCTGCGCGCCGAGCTGGTGCGGGCGGGCAAGAACGTGGACGAGCTACTCTCCAGCAAAGGGGCGCTGGCCAGCTCGCTCGCGCAAGCGAAAGCTCGCCTCGAAGAGCTACGCAAGGCGCAGGTCGCCGCCGAGGCTCGCGCAGCGTTGTTTCGCGATCTGGCGCTCAAGCTGCGGCGCATGGTCGATGCGGGCGAGCTGGAGATCGTGCTGCGCAGCGGCCGTATGGTGCTCGTCTTGCCCACCGATGTCCTGTTCGATTCCGGCAAGGCCAAGCTGGGCGCGCGCGGCAAGGAGGCCGTCTCTCAAGTCGCGACCGTACTGGCGACGTTGAAAGATCGTCGTTTTCAAATCTCCGGCCATACCGACAACGACCCGATTCGCTACTCGGGCTTCGAGTCCAACTGGGATCTCTCGGCGGCTCGTGCGCTGCAAGTCGTCAAAGTCATGGCCGAGAGCGGCATGAGCTCATCGTCACTGTCCGCGGCCGGCTACGGCGAGTTCGACCCCGTCGCGAACAACGACAGCGCCGAACACAAGGCCAAGAACCGGCGCATCGAGATCGGCCTTCAGCCCAACATCGACGAGCTCGTGGCCGTCCCGAAACCGAACTGACGCGCGGCGCGGCGTTTGGCACCGAAATACGCGGCTCGTTGGCGTCGATTTGCGGACTGGGATAGCTTGCGGCGGCATTTCATGGTGGACGCCTCCGACCGCAAGACATGCGTCCTCGTGGTGGACGACAACCAGCAGAACCGCGCGCTGGCCCAGGCCACACTCGAGGCCGAAGACTGCGAAGTCGTGTTGGCCGCCAGCGGTGCAGAAGCTCTCGTCGCGTTCGAGGCCCATCAGCCCGATTGTGTGTTGCTGGACGTGCGGATGCCGGGCATGGACGGTTTCGAGACCTGCCGACGCTTGCGTGCCTTGCCTGGCGGCGCCGACGTGCCGGTGCTGTTTCTGACCGCTGCGCGCGACGTGGAGACCTTCGACGCAGCATTGGCGGTCGGCGCTGACGACTTCCTCACCAAGCCCATCCAACCCACTGAGATGGCCTTGCGCGTCCAGTCCGCGGTGAGGGCCCGCGACCTGGACGCCAGCAATAAGCAGTTCTACGTGCTCGTCAAGCGGCAGCGCGACAATTTGTTGCGTCTGCAGCTGCAGAAGGAACGCCTCACTTCCTTCGTCGTGCACGACCTCAAGAACCCCGTCAGCAGCATCGATCTGTTGGCGCAGCTGCTCCAACGCGACAAGAAGCTCCCCGACGGCGCCCGCGACACGGCCGGCTCGATCCGGCTCGAAGTCGCGGCGATGATGCGTTTGATCCTCAACATCTTGGACATCAACAAGAGCGAAGAAGGCGTCACCTTGCGCGACACCAAGAATCACCCTGTCTGGACCGGTACGCCTTGAGCTTGCGCGCCCCCCGTTGGCCGGCTCCTTGCAACACCTCTTGGTAGACGATGTCCGTTCCCCGAGAATTGCGCTCGAATCAGGTGCTGTTGGTCGATACCGACAACCGCACTAGCCAACGCCTTGCGGCCCTCTTGCGCGACGACGGCTTCGAGGTCGAAGTGCTTTGCGACGGCGCTTCAGCCATCGCCCGGCTCGCGCGTTCGCCGTCGCCGGGAACGTTGATCACCGTTTCATCGCGGCCGAAGGATTGAAGCGTGATTCACGCCCTGCTCATTTTTTGCCTGTTCGAGTAGCGAGTCACGATTCGGGGACGACGAGGGGAAAGCTGCCGTCCGCACTGATGCGTTCGGTCTGGTGATAGACGTGGGGTCGCCCGTGACGGACACGGTGTTGTTCGCACCACTGTTCGGCCCCGGACGATTGCTGCCGCGCTACCAAGCATTGTGGGCAAGGCGGCTCGATCGTCGGCGCGCTCAGCTCCGCGGCGAGTGGCGGCACGACCAGTACCGAGCAAGACGCTTGGCGCACCACCGCATCCGCCACGGAGCCGAGCAGCCAGCGCGCCACACCATGCCGCCCATGGGAACCCACGACAATCAGGTTGGCTTCGAGCGCGTCTGCCAGTCGCGTGAGCGCGAACATGGGCGAATCCAAGACCACATGCGCCAGAACGCGCACTCCTGCGTTGCGAAATCCAGGCAGCTCGGCGAGGTGCGCATCGAGGTGCTGGACGAGATCGCTTCTGATCTCCTCCAAGCTCTCGACTGCTTCGGCGCCGCCACCGACGAGCGGTAGTGCTCCAACAGTTGGGTCGATGGCCGTGCTGGCCAGCGCCGTGCAGTGCACGACGTGAAGCTCGGCGGGCGCATGGCTTTGAGCTTGCTCGTACGCAGCTCGCAGGGCACGCACGGCTTGGTCGGAGAAATCAGAGCCGACTACGACGACGAAAGGTTTGGCGGGCATGATCAACCTCGGATGGATGCGTTGCAGCCGGCATGCCAGGGCCGAAATCCCCTGGAAAGGCGCTTCCGCAAGGCACGCGCGACACCGCGGGCGCAACTCTTGCGCCCGCGCGCGCTGATTGCGGGCGCCACTTGCGACGGCTCCATCCAATCGCTTGTGAATCGTACTTGGCACGTCATGTGCTGTCTCGGTCAGCAGCCCAAGATGTCGGACCGCGTACTGTTCGAGCTCCGCGACGTCTGGAAGTCTTTCGGTTCCGCGGCTGTGTTGCAAGGCGTCGACCTGCAGTTGGAACGGGGTGAGTGCCTCGGCGTCATCGGGCCATCGGGAGCGGGCAAGACGGTGTTGCTCAAGTGCATGATCGGCCTGCTAGCCATCGATCGCGGAGCGTTGCTCTTCGACGGAGAGGGCGTCCCGCAGATGAATCGCGAGGAACAGATGCGCCTGCGCCAGCGAGTCGGTTTCCTGTTCCAGGCAGGTGTGCTGTTCGATTCGATGACCGTCAAGGAAAACCTCGAGTACGCGCTGCACGAGCAGTTCTTCCGTACGATGCATCAAGCGGAAGTCGAAGAGCGGGTCGCATGGGCGCTCGAGGCGGTGGGGCTCCCGTTGAGCGAAGCGATGACGATGCCGTCGGAGCTCTCCGGTGGCATGAAGAAGCGTGTCGGGATCGCTCGCACGATCATCACTCGACCAGACGTCGTCCTCTACGACTCCCCGACCGAGGGTCTCGATCCGCCGAACGCGCATCGGATCTCGGATTTGATCGTGAAGCTCGGGGCGAATCACGGCATCACTTCCGTGGTGGTTTCGCACGATCTTCGGACCGTGTTTACGGTCTGCCCACGCGTGGCGTTTCTGCAGCAGGGGCGGGTGATCGAGACGGGCACACCCGCGTCGCTCGTGGCGAGCACTAACGCGGAAGTGCGAGACTTCATCATTGGACATCCACCCGAGGAGCCCCTCGATCCGCGCATTTCCCAGCCGCCGGAGCCTTGGAGGAAGGAGTGAGCGGGTGCGCGTGACAGGGTGGAATACCATGTAGTTGCCGCCGTCCCACGCGAAGGGCGAGCGCTGACGCAGATTCGGAGTCTAGAAGCCATTTCTCACTCCCAGGACGATGCGCAGCGCATCGATCTTGCCGCCGCTCTCGAAAGTTTCGCTGCCGAAGCCAACCAGTGCTTGAAAGACGCTGTCGCGCGAGCCCCGGCTCTCGATGCCGAGAGCGGTCGAAAGTCGGCTGCGCCCCGTTCGGAAGCCATCGAACTGTGCGCCAAAGACGTTGCCGGTCGCGACCTGTAGCGAACCGTCGAGCCAAACCCAGATCGGCCATGAGTAGCGTAGGGTCGCCACGGCAGCGCTGCGGCCATGCAGCCTCCCAGAGCGAAATCCAGGCATCAAATTAAGGCCGCCCAGCGTCACGAGCTGGCTGAATGGCACCGGACGTTCGCCGAGCGGGTCTGCGAGCAGCGCGGAGATCGATAAGCTGAGCACGCGGCCGCTATCGAGCAGATCCCAGAAGCCGCCGACGGTGCCTCCGTAGCGTAGCCAACCTGACGACGGCTCGTTCTTCAGGTCGACGCCCTGCTCACCCGACAGCTCGATGCGCGCTCCGCTCTCGGAAGGCGATCTCCCGCGTGTATCCAGCGCCAAGCGCGTGCGGGCGAACGGCGCACGGAAGCCGCTCACGAAGCCTGGCGGTTCTCGGCCTCGGAGCGCCTCGTCTACTGAAGGCTCGTAGGCAGCCGTGCCACGATTGGTGTCGTCGTAGTTGCTGTGGCCGAACGCGGCGCCGCGGTAGCCGACCGAGGTCTCCAGCAAGCTGCTGCCGGCGAAGCTCAGACTCGATTGGACCCGTGACTCGACCGTGTCCGCCGCGTAGCGCATCAGCGAGGCTTCGCGCGAGTCTGGGCCGATGCCGCAAAACGCATAGTCGGGGCGGCGCGTTGCGGTGGTCGTCAACGCCAGCAGGAAGCGCTCGGAGAAGCGAAAGCGCTCGGTGGCCGTAAGCGAAAGCCAGTTTGCGCCCCAGGTCGAGCCGTGTAGGCGCAATTGATGGCCGATGAAGCCAGCGTCGTCCCAGAACGCGTAAAACCCGATGCTCGGTTCGACACCGAAGTCGATCAACGTGATCGGTAGGATGCCTGCCTTGTGGTCGGGCCCGAACGCGAAGAAGTCGTAGAGCGCCCTCGGTACGTGTGCCTTCTCCGCTGCGGTGATGGTCGCGCCCAGGGGCCGACGGATCAAAAATTCGCTGACGAAATAGGCGGGCGAGAGCAGGACGCGGGGCACCCAGAGTGCCTTCCGCGAGAGGGTTGTGGGCTTGCCGCCGCGACCGTCGTAGTCGGGTAGCGGGCGCCGAGCCGGCTCGGCGGCGCGAGCGAAGCCACTGCTCAGCAAGCAGGCAGCTAGGACCGCCAAGCGTCGAGCCTTCATTGGGATCAGTCTCAATTGCGAGAGCCGTCAGTCTCAGGTCGCTTGCAGGCCTTCGAGCATCAGAACAGCCCGCTGAGTGTGAGCATGCCGCCCTGTGCCTGGTCGCGTTCGACAGCGGGGGCGAAGCCGACCCAGACTCTGCGCTGCTGGATGTCAGCGGTGCGGTGCAGGTGAGGAACCACGACGCCAATCCCAGCGCCCGCGAACGCGCCGGCGATGACGTCGGTCGGAAAGTGCTTGCCAGCTCGCACGCGCTCGACCGAGACGAAGGCGGTCAGGCTCGTAGCCAGGGCCAACGTGAGCCACGGTCGCACCGTGCTCTTCGAGCGCGCGAAAGCCAAATAGGTCGCAGTGCCACCGAGCGCGCCGACCATCGCTGCGTGGCCCGAGAAGAACGAAAGCGCGCTATCGGTACTGGAATTGGACCAAGTGGGGTCGTTCTTGTGAGCGGCGGCTTCGACGTACGCGAGAGGCCGCGGGCGCCGTACGGCCATCTTGACGACGTTGGTGAGGGCCAGCGTGAGCGCCGCAGTTTCGGAGTACATGATCGCGTCCACCAGCCCGGCCTGCACGTTCTGCTCGCGGAATCCGGTCAGGACTGGGTCGATCAGCGCGAAGCCCACGGCCGCGCCGAGCCCCAAGGTGGAGAGTGAGGCCGCCGACTTGCTGGGCGTCTGGTCGACCGCTGCGCGGTCAATCGAGATCAGCCGGTTGTGATCGAAGTTGGGATCAATTTGCTGCGGCCGAATCTCGCCCGTCGAATTGATCAGCTCGAGGACGCCGGCGACGCCGAGTGACACTACGACGATCGCGCCGTCGGCGATCGGATCGGATTGGAACGTGACGTGCTCCTCCGGGTTTTGCGCGACTTGTGGCTCGAGCGTGGTCTTGCGCTCCTGCGCCTTGGGCGGCACGATGTTGTTGGCGTCAGCAACCTCAACCGCGGCTTGAGCGGTCGCTGGTGTGGCGTAAACGACACCGAGCAAGGTGGTGACGCAAAGGCTCGCGATCTTGAGCATGATGGTCCCGTGCCAAAGCACGTCACGTGCCAAGCCCTTGGTTGCGGTTCCATTTGGCTTCGGGCGCGCACCGGAAGCGCGCCGCGCAAGCCTTGCGCCCTCACGGCCGTCCACCGCAACCGTTGCGCCCGTTGCTCGCCCCTACGATACCGACGCCCCCTTTCGAATCACAAGCCGCTGAAAGGTGCAATGATTGCGACCCCCGCCGCAGCAGTCCGGCAAACTCCAAACCGTTACGAGAGCGACCGATGAAAAACTTCAAACATATCCTCGTTCCTACGGATTTCGGGCCCGCTTCTCACGAGGCCGTGGAGCTCGCCGTCAGCATGGCTCGAACCTTCAACGCCAAGCTGACGCTGCTGCACGTCTGGGAGATCCCGATCTACCCCTATATGGACTTCATGCTCAACTCGGAGGTCATCTCGAAAGTCGAGGATGCGGCGACGAGCCGCCTCGCGCATGCACTCGTTGAAGTGCAGAAGGAGGTGCCGACCGCGCAGTCCATCCTGAAGCATGGCTTGCCGTGGGGCACGATCGTGGACGTCATCAAGCAAATTGAGCCGGACTTGGTGGTGATGGGCACTCACGGGCATCGTGGCGTCAATCACGTCATCCTCGGCAGCGTCGCGGAGAGGCTCGTGCGGCTGTCCCCGGTTGCCGTGCTGACTGTCCGCGCCCCGAACGCGTCTTGAACCCTTCGTCTACGGAAGCGCCACTGCTTGCTGACGCGACGCGCCAACCTTGCGCAGCCGGAGCGTCAACCAAATCCAAGCTGCGCTGATCACGACGTTGATCAGCGCATAGCTCCTGAGACCGAACCCGAGCTGGGCGCCTAGGAAAACGACGCCGGTCGAGCCCAAGTCACCCACACGAACGAAGAGCGTGTCGATCGCGGCTTTGGCCTTGTACTTGGCATCGCGCGACGTCGAGAGAAACAACGCCTGTTCGGTTGTATTCTCGAGCGAATACTCGGTGCTGTCTTGCAAGACCTTGACCGTCGCCACGACGCCCAGCACGGGCAGCAGCCCGGAGAGCGCATAGCCGGCGAGCGTGAACATGGGCAAGAAGAGCAGCGAGGTGCTCACGCCGAGCACCTTGAAGGCGCGTGCCACGACCAAGACTTGCAGGAGCGCCGTGAGCACGCTGACGTACGTTTGCAGGTTGCCGTAGAACAAAGCCACGTAGTGCTGCTGCTCGGCCCGAGGCAAGAGCTGAGCCTTGGCGTGGACGATCTGCGCCAAGAAGAAGTCGCCGCTGGTGTTGATGAAGTTCAGGAGCACGACCGAAGCCGCGATTAGGAAGAGGTAGCGGTCGTTTAGGACCATCGTGAAGCCGCCGCGCTGGGTGCGCTCGTGCACCGTAACGTGTGGCACGCGCTCGCGGTGTGCCAGGGCAGCGTCGTGGGTCATGTGCGTCAGCAGAGCGCAGCTCACCAAAATGGCTGCCGTCACGAGCATCAGATGGAACGGACGACCGTCGATCATGCGTGCGCCGACTTGCGCGCCCAAAATGCCGCCCAATGTACCCCCCGCAGCAATCATCGGAAACAGCCGCTTGCCCTCGGACTCGGTCATGGCGTCATTGGCCAGCGACCAAAACTGAGCGATCGCCACCGTGCTAAAAATTCCCAACCAGACGAAGAACCCAAACCCCACGCGAAACCCCGCCACTCCTAGGACGACGAACCCGGCCACGCAGGCCACGAACAGCACCATGATCCATTTGACGAGCTTCGCTGGCTCGAATCGATTGGCGAGCAGCCCATACCCCGGGATGATCAGTAGCAGCAGCCCCGCTTGCAGGCCGCGCGCGTAGCTGCGTTCGACGGCTCCGCCCTCGAGCAGGATCAATGGCTCGCGAATGACCTTCAGGATGTAATAGGCGACCAGCAGCAGGAACAGATTGGCGAAAAATAAGCCTACCAGATGCCATTCGCCTGGTCGGACCTCAGCGCCCACGAGCCGCTCCACGAACCTGCTCACTCCGCGAAGCGCCTTCGGCATTGTCGCCAACGCACAGCAAGGAACGAACCAACCAAGATCACCTGGTGTGAGGCGCTCGGAGCCTCTCAGGGCGCAGAATCTGCGCCTTGCGCCCACCCGGTGCGCGCTTCTCGCGCGGCAGCTTCAGAACGGTCCGGCAACGCTCAGCATTGCCCCGGCACTCGACGAGCACGTCGGTGGCATAGTGCCAGCTAGAGCGGTGAACCTGCGAGCGGTTGGGGCGGCAAGGAGCGACGCGGTTCTTGGGCCAGTTCGGCGTCGCCCTCCTCACTTCGACGCCCGTGCTCTCGGCCGATCGCGATGATGAACGCCAGCCAAGCCAGCGCCAGACCTACGTTGATCGCGGCAAAGGTTGCGGTGGACCAGCCGGCGCGCGAGCCAAAGTACACGACCAGCGCCGACATGATCGCGCCGATGCGCACGGCGACCGTGTCCACAGCCGTCTTGCCGACGAATTTCTCCACCCGCGAAGTCTTGAGGAAGAGCGCATTGCGTGTCGTGTCTTGAAGCGAATATTGGATACTATTTTCGCCAATCTTGACCAGCCGCATGACGGCTAGAACAGGCACGAATATGGCCGCGCCGTAGGCGAGCAGCGCGAAGCTCGGCAATGCCAACAGCGCCTTTCTAACCCCGACTAGTTTCAGGATCCGAGACACTCCGAACAGTTGCAGTGTCAGGCCGAGCATATTGTACCAAGCAAAGTAGTCAGCCTTGAAGGCGCCGACGAAAGCTTCTTGGCTACTCGCGTGGGCTTCACGGGCTACGACGAGCAGCGTTCGATCGAGCAGGTACTCGCCGGAGCTGTTGACCCAATTCAGAAAAATCACCATACCAGCGATCAGCAACAGGTACTTGTCACGTAGCAGTAGGTGGAACGCTCCCTCTTGAGACAGGGGTTCGGTTTCCGTAGCTTGCGCTTTGATGCTGGTCGACAGCGGCCGTCGCCCTGCTGTCATGAGTACTGCAGCGCTCGCCAATAGAACGATGACCGCCACCCCCATCAGCGTCTGCGCTCCGAAAGGCACGAGCGTCTTGGCAAGGCGCGCTCCGGCGACGGCCCCGAGCGAGCTGCCGGCGCCGATGATCGGGAAAAGCCGCTTGCCTTGTTCTTCGCTACAGAGATCGGCCGCTAACCCCCAGAACTGCGCGACGACCGTGTAGCTGAAGACGCCGACCCAAATAAAAAAGGCCAGGCCTATCTGGACGGCCGAACCCGCCAAGACGGCGAAGATTAGCAAGTTGGATATGAAGAACAGGAAGACGATGCCGAGCAGCTTCATGCGCCCGACGTAACGCGCCAGCTCGCCATAAAAATGCACGAACAACGCCATGATCAAGGCCTGTCCGGCTCGCGCGTAGAGCTTCACTTCCGCGCCCCCCTGCAGCAAGATCAGCGGCTCACGGACCGTCTTCAAGAGGTAGTAGGCCGTTAGCAGAAGAAATGCGGAGAAGGTGAGGAGCGTCACTCCCAGAACCTCGGCCGGCTCGACCTTGCTGAACGGTCGGAACAGCCCCGCCAGGACGCGGTCGCGAAGGCTCGATCGAGCGGTGGGCGGGGCAGAGGCTGGCGGCATTGCCTGCGACCAAGCAATAGCCGATCCAAGTTGCGCCTCGACGAAGACGTGCGCGTACGGCGCACCCCGCGCAAGAACTGCGCGACCCCTATCTTGCCGCGAAAAGTCCGCGCGTTGGACGCATCTCGCAAATCCTTCGTCTGCGCGCTGGTCACGGCAGAGAGGTTGACGTTGGCGGAATCGTGAGCAGCTTGTGTTGGTTGGAGTAGGCGGCCCAATAGGCCAGGAGGCGACTCATGTTTTGCGACCAGCGAATGCGTGACATTGGGCTGCTTTGGGCCGCGCTGGTCGGCGTAGGCTGCGCTGGGCAGCCGCCAGCTGCGCCGTTGGCTCCGACGGTAGCGAACGGTGTCAGCGACGACAGCCAGATTTGCAGCGCGATGCGCGATCGCTTCGTGGGCCTGCCGGGCCTAGAGACCGTCGGCGAGGGCAAGACCAGGCCGCTCACCGGACGCTGGTGGATTCGCGGATGCACCGCGCGGCGCACGGGAGCCGGGCTCCGCGTCGAGCTCAGCGGACCGGGGTGGTACTTCGTGGACCACCGGAGCAACAACTTCGCGCTTCGACAACAGGTGCCCTTCTCGCTGAGCCTCAAGCTCGATGGTGAGCCGCGGTTCAGCATGAACAACGGCGTCGCTGCGCTGTGGTTGAAGCCCCAAGGCTTGGCCAAGGTCGACCTCCATCTCTCACGAGACTTGAATGTGCAGCCCATCTCCGCTTGGGGTTCGCTGATCGGGATGATGCCTCTGGTATCGGTGCGCGATATCGCTGCCGACAGCCTGTCCCAGACCGCAGTCAGCGCGCTGCAGAGTGTGCTGCGCGACGGGGCTACCGCGACCTACGACGTGGGCTCGGGACAGCCCGACGTAGCGCTGGGCAAATTGGAACCGGGCAAGGCTCCGGACCACGCGTTTGCAGACGGCATCCCCTGGCTGGTGAACGATCGCGTCTTGCTGCCGCCTTCGGGCGCGCAGGTTGTGGGGCCGATCGACCCCGGTCCCACACGTTTGGACGCGCGGATCGAGCGCGGCTCGGGGTTGAGCTACCGAGTCATGTGCGCTGCTGACATGCCGTCGGACTTCGCTTCGATCGCCAAGGGCGACGTTGGCAAATTGGCGCCGAGTGGCCTCGGAATCGAAGGGAATTTCGCGGGACTGGGCGACCATTCAGCAACTTTTCGCGTCGACGCCTGTAAATTTTTCGTGGTGGTCTCGACCCACGGCAACTCCACGACCATGGCGGCCCTGCGGGTCCGTGCCTAGGGCGAGCTCGAGACCGGCGCAGCTTTCTCTCGGTTGGCCCGCAATGTGCTTACCGAGACTCGAGAGGTAACCCATGTCGAACTCAACCGGAATCGCCGAATCGCTGACGACGTTGCGTGACGAAGCCCGCGTGCAAATCCACTTGATGTCGATGGATGCGCACGCGCACTGGAAAGATCTCGAAACCAAGCTCGCCGCCTTCGAGACCACGCTCGACCAAAATGGCGGAAAGCTGAGCGACTCGCTCGCCACTACGGCGCGCGAGCTCATGACGAAGGTGGAACAATTCTTGAAGACGCACGGGACGGCGGCCACGTAATCGACTTCGCCAGCCTTCGCTGCGGGCTCAAACGCCGAGGCGCGTCGCGATGTCGGCGGCCTTCATGGCGCCGCTGACGCGGGCTGCTTCGCGCCCGTCTCGGAACACCATCAGAGTCGGGATACTGCGGATGCCGAAGCGCGCGCTGAGCTCCGGCTGTGCATCAGTGTCGACCTTGGCGATGACTGCCCGGCCCGCGCGGCTGCCCGCAAGCTTTTCCAGCTCCGGCGCGACGGCTCGACACGGGCCGCACCACGCCGCCCAAAAGTCGACGATCACCGGCACTTTGGCGTCCTGCACCAACTCCTGAAAATCGTCACGGCTCGAGATCGCGATCGGCCGATCGAGCGGCAAAAGAGGCGCTTTACACGCAGCGCAGCGCGCCTTGTCGAGTAGCCTTGCGGCAGGTAGACGGTTCTCTCGGGAGCAAGCGGCGCACGTGATTCTCACGTGCAGAAGGTGTGTCCGAAGCGGCTCGTGTCAACGGAGCGCGCCTGCGTGAAAGCCTGACTAATGCGCGCTCGGTGGCTTGTCGCCAAAGCCAACCCGACGCCGTCCTGCGCCGCGGCGCTTCGAGCGAACCGAAACACGCTCTCGGTTCCGCAAACCTTGCGCCACGACGCGTTGACGCCCGCAAGGCTTGCGTCGGCGCGTTGACACGTGACTGCGGCTTTCCCATACGCAAGGGCATCGCCTGGAGACGATCATGAAGCGCCGATGAGCGTCAATGAAGCGCGGGCTCGGCGCACCGCTGGCGGCAGCCCAAGCTGGCGTGCACCAGCCTAGTGCCGAACGAAGGCCAGAACCAGCTCAAGCGCGATCAGCGCCAATACGGCGGTCTCGAGCAGGGCTGACCGCTTGTGTTGGGCGAGGTCCACCAAGATTTCGAGGTTGTCTTGAATCATGCGGAGCTTCTGGTCGAGCGTCCGGTAGCGATCCTCGATGGCAAAGGCGAGACGCAGATCGCGGTAGAGGCGATCGAGGGCTTCGTCGTCCCAGGCCAAGGCCGGCGCGTCGAGCAGGGCGAGCGTGTGGACGACCTGAGTCCTGGTCGTCATACCGCGGCCGATCAGCGCCAGCAGCTCGCGGCTGCGGCCGCTGACGCGGCCTGTTTCGGCCAAACGCCGCGAGGCCTCTTCCAGTTGCGTCACGAGCTGGTCGACGTTGTCCTCGTAGTACTCCATGCCCATCGATTGACCGATGATCTGCGCGACCAGCTCGACGCTCTTGATGTCGAGCTCGGCGAGCACCACGCGATCGAAAAGTGCGCACGGCGTGCTGCCAGGTCTCAGCTCGACGAGGAAGCTCTCTACTAATGGCGGCCTCGTCTCGTGCTGGCAGGTGCTCAGGAGCTTGTGCATCACGCGTTGACGTTCCGCTTCAGCCACACCAATGAAGACCATCACGCCAAAATCGTGAGCCACCGCCCAGCTGTGCTCGCCGTAGCGCAAGACGAGCGACGCCTTCGTTACGCGTGCTCGCTCGGGCTCAGGCGGGAAAATTCCATCTAGTTGCTTGATCGGAACCGTGCTGGCGATGGCGAAGGCGGCAACTTCCAGCGTCTCTGATGTCACGACCTCATCGTACCTCAAGCCCCCGCCCGCGAGTCGAACGCGAAAGGGCGTCCCGTGGCTTGCCTTTGTTACCGCCGACGCACCATCCGGCAGCAACTTTTGCGTCGTCGCTGGCAACGAAGCCGTGGTCGAATCTGACCTGCGCCGGATGCACAGCAGGTCGCGTTCCATCACGCGCCTGAACGGCTTGCACCTGAGCGCGCAGCGCCACTGCGCGCTCGCCACGGGCGTTTGGCCTGGGGCTTGCACCCCAAATCGGCAAAGGAGCTCCGCATGCGACGTTCTTTCGTCACCACCTCTCGCGCATCGATCGAGCCTCGGACCATCCCGTGATGGAAGGCGCGCGCGAGACTTGCGGCCGGGCGTGTGCGTCGCGCAAGTCTTGCGTT
This sequence comes from Polyangiales bacterium, assembly GCA_038252755.1. Taxonomy (GTDB): domain Bacteria; phylum Myxococcota_A; class Polyangia; order Polyangiales; family Polyangiaceae; genus PMG-095. Next base: position 30,933 of record JBBSAB010000072.1, read on the forward strand.
ACGGCTAATGCTGCACCCGAACCAGCTCGAGGTCTCGAATGACTCTACGGGAATGGGCACGTCGTAGAGGCGGACAACCCGCACCGAAGAGCGCGCTTGCGCTGCTGCTCGACGGGCACGGTGCCGGCGACACAGCGGGTTACCCCCCGCATTGGCTCGAGAGTGTGAGCACTTTTTACGACTACTTGCACGACGGTGCCGCGGAGCGCGTTTGCAGCGGCACCGCCTGTCGCTTCGCTCGCTCCGCGCCTGTACCGGGTGCGGAGGTGCGCTGCCTGGGCCGTTGCTACGAGGCTCCCGTGACGAGCGCGCAGCCGATCGGGCCGATTCCGCGCTTGAGCCTGGTCGCTCCGCCGGTCATCTTGCGCCACCTGGTTGCTGGCGCGCGCGCCGATCCGGAGGTGGAATACAGCGCGCTGCCCGACGCTGCGACGATCCTCGACGCGGTTGTGGCGTCCGGCTTGCGGGGGCGCGGCGGGGCCGGGTTTCCGACCGGCGCCAAGTGGCGGACCGCGCGCGACACGGAAGCGCCCGATCGTTACGTGGTCGCCAATGGCGACGAAGGTGATCCAGGCTCGTTCGTCGACCGGTTGCTGCTCGAAGAAGATCCGCACGCGGTCTTGGCTGGAATGCTCGCGTGTGCTCGGGCGATCGGCGCGCGCCGCGGCGTGGTGTTCATCCGCCGCGAGTACCCGCGCGCGCAGGCTGTGGTTCGCGAAGCCATCGAATGGGCGGAGCGCGCCGGCTTCCTGGGCGACTTCTTTCGAGTTCGCGTAGTCAGCGGCGCCGGCTCCTACGTTGCGGGCGAAGAAACGGCGCTCTTGCGCGCGATCGAGGGCGGACGCGCCGAGCCCTCGCCGAAGCCGCCTTTTCCGGCGCAGCGGGGCCTCGACGGGCTACCGACTGTCGTGCAAAACGTCGAGACCCTGGCAGCGGTGCCGTGGGTGGTCGAGCGCGGCAAGTGCGCCGATACCAAAGTGGTGTGCGTGACCGGAGCCGTGGCTCGTCCATGCGCGGTCGAGGTGGCGCTCGGTACTCCGCTGGTTGAAGTACTCGAACGAGCCTGCGGCGGGGCGGCGGCGGGGCGGCGTTGGAAGATGGCGCTCGTTGGCGGCCCGATGGGTCGCGTGCTGCCGGCGTCCGCGTTCGGGACACCGTTGTCGTTCGAAGCCCTGCCGGGCATGGGGCACGCAGGCGTCCACGTGCTGAGCGACGAGGTTTCGGCGGGCGCGCTCGCTCGGCACCTGTTCGACTTTGCAGCTGCGGAGTCGTGCGGCAGCTGCACCCCGTGCCGCGTCGGCACGTCGCAGCTGGCTTCGCGCAAAGACGCAGCTTCGCTCACGCGCCTGCTCGATACGCTCGAGCTCGGCAGCCTGTGCGGCTTTGGTCAGGGCGTGCCGCGGCCGATTCGCGATTTGCTCGAGCACTTTCCGCAGGAGCTGTTCGCGTGATCTACATCGACGGCCAGGAGACGACGGCTGAAGGCAGTGTGCTGGACGCTTGCCGCCGCGTTGGCGCAAGCGTTCCGGCGTTCTGTCATGACGAGCGTCTCGGACCCGGCGGGCACTGTCGCGCGTGCTTGGTAGACGTCGGTGGTCGCGTCGTCCCGGCATGCACGACGCCAGCGCGCGACGGCCAACACGTCACGACCCACAGTCAGCAGCTCGCTGCTTACCGCTTGGATCTTGCGGAGCTGATGCTCGCGGAGTCCCGCCCAGGCGGGCGCGTCGGCCAGACTCTGAGCGCGCTCGGCGCCTCCGGCGACCGCTATGCTGCGCTCGTCTCGGAGCCCAAGCAGGACGCGAGTCACCCTTATCTAAGGCTCGATTTGCAGCGCTGCATCAAATGTCGACTCTGCGAACGTGTCTGCGCTGATTTGCAAGGTCAGTTCGTGTTCGCAACCTTGGGCCGCGGCGCGCAAGCACACATCGACTGGGGAAAGCAGGCGTTTGCCGACAGCGATTGCGTTTCTTGTGGTGCGTGCGCGGCGGCTTGCCCAACGGGCGCCATCACCGATATCGATCGCCTGCGAGCCGAAACGCGAGCCGAAGAGCGCGTCGTACAGAGCACGTGCTCTTACTGCGGAGTCGGTTGCCAGCTGGAAGTGCACGTGGCGGGCGACGACGTGGTCCGCATCGAAGGCGCGTCTTCGCCGGTCAATCACGGCCAGCTCTGCGTCAAAGGCCGCTATGCCCACGCCTTCGCGCGCCACCCCGAGCGCCTCACGACACCACTCTTGCGCAAGGCCGGCAAACTGATGCCCGTGGGCTGGCCGGAAGTCCTAGCCTACGTCGCGACCGAGCTGACGCGCCTGCGTGGCCGCGTGGCTGCGCTGTCATCGAGCCGCTGCACGAACGAGGAAAACTACCTGGTCCAGAAGTGGTTCCGCGCCGGTCTCGGCAGCCACGACATCGACTGCTGCGCGCGGGTCTGTCACGCACCCAGCGCGGCCGGTATGCGCCGTTCGCTCGGCACCGGCGCCGCAACCAACTCGCTCGCCGACATCGAGCTGGCCGACTTGTTCCTGGTTTGCGGCTCGAATACGACCGTCAGTCATCCGGTAACCGGCGCGCGCATCAAGCAGGCGGTGCTGTCGGGGGCCAAGCTTCTCGTCGTGGACCCGCGCCGCACGGAGCTCGCGGAGCTTGCAGACGTGCATCTGCAACTGCGGCCTGGCACCAATGTCCTGCTGTTCAACGCGCTGGCGGCCGTGTTGGTCGAAGAGGGCCTAGTTGATCGCGATTTCATCGCCGCGCGCACCGACGGCTTCGAGGAGTACGCAAAATTCATCGCGTCGCAGCGGCCCGAGCTCACCGAGCACTTGACGGGTATTCGGGCCGAAGTCGTGCGCAAGGCGGCTCGGCTGTACGGAAGAGCGGCGCGTCCGATGCAAGTGCACGGCCTGGGAATGACCGAGCACTACCAGGGCAGCGAAGGCGTCATGCTGCTCTGCAATTTGGCGCTGCTGGTAGGTGCGATCGGCCGCGAGGGCGTGGGCGTCAATCCGCTGCGCGGTCAGAACAACGTGCAGGGCGCAGCCGACATGGGCTGCCAGCCCGACCTCTTGACCGGCTACGCTGACCCCGACGATAAAGCCGTGATCGAGCGCTTCACGAGCGTCTGGGGTCGCCCGTTGCCGGTGCAGCGGGGCCGCACCTTGCCCAAGATCTATCAAGGGATCCGTGATGGCAGCGTCGCCGGCATGTTCATTCTCGGCGAGGACGTAGTGCAGACCGATCCGGACGCCAATCGCGTCCGCGCCGATCTGGCCTCGCTCGAGCTGCTGGTGGTGCAGGAAATCTTCTTGTCGGAGACAGCGAGGCTCGCGCATGTGGTTTTGCCCGGGGCAAGCTTCCTCGAAAAGGATGGCACGTTCACCAATGGCGAGCGCCGTATCCAGCGCGTGCGCAAGGCGCTCGAGCCACCGGGTCAGGCGCGCGCCGACTGGCAAATTCTGTGCGACTTGATGGCAGTTACCGGCTATCCGCAGCACTTCAGCCAGCCCGCGCAAATCATGGACGAGATAGCGCTATTGGCGCCGCAATTCGCGGGAGTTTCCTATGCCCGTCTCGAGGCGGACGGCCTGCAGTGGCCCGTGCCGAGCCTCGACCACCCTGGAACGCCGATGCTACACCGCGACGCGTTTCCGCAAGGGCGAGCCAAGCTGATGCGCGTCGAGTACGTGCCGTCTCCCTCGCTCGCGTCGTCGGGCGCCTCGCTCCTGCTCGTCACCGGTCGCGCGCTCGAGCACTACAACAGCGGGTCGATGACCCGGCGCAGCAAAAATAGCGAGCTCTTACCCGAAGATCGGCTGCAAATTCACCCCGACGACGCCGCACGCCACGGCATCCACGACGGGGACCGCGTGGTCGTGAAGAGCGCCTTCGGGGAAGCCGTGGGCGTTGCCGAGCTGGGCGACGAAGTCGCGCCGGGCACGTTGTTCATGACCTTTCACTTCCCCGAAAGCGGCGCCAACAACGTAACCACCGACGTCGTCGACCGTCTCGCCGATTGCCCCGAATACAAGCTCACACCGGTGGAGATCCGACGTGCCGGCTGAAGGGCCAGGATATGCTTGAAGTCTTGCACGCTGTACTCCGGGTGCACGTTTCAGACCAAGTCTGTTCACGAGAACAGACGCCATTCCGAAACTCCACGCGCATGGTTTGCGCCGCCAAGCCGCTGGTCGCGCAGCAGTTGCACACTGCGCGACGCCTGGTTTGCACGGCATCGTTGCGCGTCTCGGACCTTGGTTGCGTGGGGGTCTACGGGCTGACAAAACGTCGGGCAAAGAACGCGGATGCGAGCTCAGCGGCGCGCGCCAACTCGCTCGGACCGACGATGAGCAGGGTTGGTGTCTGCAGGTTCGACGGCAGCTCCTCGGGGCGATTCGGGCAGCCACCACGTGATACGAGACCCACGATACGCGGAGTGCTCTCTGCGACGATCATCGCCGCGATAGTTTCTGGCGTCGAAGCAAGTAAGCCGATCGGTAGCCCAGCCGTAGTTGGCTCATTTTCCAGCCATTCGACTACAGCGCGCGAACGCGTCACCAAGCGCGCGTTTGCGCTAGGCGTTCCTTGCTCCGTGCCCCAGACGGCTTCCTCCGCAGGCGTCAGCAGATCCACCTGTAGCGTGGCCAAGTCGGCTTGATCGAGTACCTGTCCAGCGAAGCGATTTTGCGGTTCGAAGCGTCCCGCGCTGCTTGCGTGCAAGAACACGACAACCCCTCGTGGACGCAACGGCGCCGAGAGCGAGGCTTCAATCCGCGCATCGCCCGCGGAGATGACGTATTCGGCACCTACGATGTGCTGGCTGCGAGATAGCTCATGGGCTTGCGCGGCGAAATTCATCCCCGCCGTGAGGCACGAAGCGTGCCAGTCCCTGGCGCGGGCGGATTTTTTCCGCGCGGCTACTTGAGGGGGGTCGAGCCTAATCGCGCCCAGGTCGGTGACCGGAGCGCGAGCTGCGCCACGGCTTCTTCGTTGGTGTGCGTGCTCTCGGGAAAGAGAGCGCGCGGGCTGTTCTGGTACAGGTCCACCAGGCCTGCCTCGGTCCGCCGGAAACGCGACGCTGGATACAGGACGATTTGATCGAGAGCCGGATTCGCGCCTTGTCGGGTCAACGGGCTCGGGATCGTGATGTCGGCTTGCTCGAGCATCTGCAAGGCGGGACTGGTCGGCCCCTCGATGCCCATGAAGCCGACGACCAGGGTGAGGTCGTAGCTCGAATCGGAGTGTCGATCGCCGTGCAGCATCGCGATCAGGGACTCGGCAATGCTCTCGCTGCTCGCATTTGGGGATGGGGTGATCTGAAGGACTCGCAGCCTGATGCCTCTAACGTTGTAGGCACCGAAGACTTGTGGCTTGAGCAGCGGGTAGGCTTGTGGGGAGTGCGCGCGGACGTTACTCATCGTCCTGACCACGGAAGTGTCGTAGACGATGAGCGGGTGGACTTTCGACGCTTCCGCGCCGGGTGCGGAGTGGACACGCCATGCGTCACCGAGCTCCCGCAACGTGCGCTCGATTTCCGCGTCATCGTGCACTTCGTCGATCAACGTGAGATCGAAGCGACGCAGCACCTCCGCGATCAGCTCGATCGCAAACGGGCTTCGCGCTCGCTTGCCGAAGGCGCTCAGGTGCCAGACGCCGAACAGGGCTTCGTGGTCCCCCTGCTTTCGCTCCGGAATCTCCGCCTGCCGCAGGCGGCGACGCAAGATACTCAAGCCATGGAGGTTGTCGCCCTTCGTTGCACTAGGGGCCTCGATGACCTCGAATCCAAGCCGAAAGTCGGACTCGACGAACGGCTGACGGGCGGCGACGACCACGCCCCGAGGCGTGGTGGGTGCTAGTTCGACGCTGCCCCCGCCCGCTTCGAGGTACACGTGGCCGTCGGGCAATTGCACCCGCGTCTCGACTCTGGATTGCACGTCGAGTCGTAGTCGTTTGCTGTCGAGCTCATCAGCCACGCGCAGCGCCTGGCGATTGAATAGCTTCGCGTGCACCGGCTGCAGCAGGCCATCGCTCGTTACCTGTATGTGGACAGGCGTGGGCTCCGGGTATAGCTCGCGCGCAAATCCGGCATCTGACTCGGAGAGGTGAGTGGCGCGCGTGCTCGAAAAGCCGTCGAGCGTAAACTCCTTGGACACGGGATTCAGCATCACCGAATCGGCATCGTACGCTCGGTAGTGGTGGACCTCGGGCGCCGCGTAGGTGCCCAGCAGGTTGTCGTCGACTTCCTTGCGCGAGAGCTCGGCGGAAACGCCCCACTCATAAAGGGCTTCGGCATTCCAGGCGATGCGCGCGCTCGGGCTCTGCGCTTCGTTGACCAGCCCCAGTACGTGACCAAACTCGTGGAGCACGATGCTGCGCAACTCGCCCTCGCTCTCTAGCTTCACTTCCAGGTTCATGGTCGGCTGCTCAAGAGGCACCTGCTCGGACTCGGTGCCGTGCATCGACCAGGACCCCTGACCCCGCTTGAATGCGACACGAACGTCGCCGGGTTTTCCGGCCGCGGCTGCGATGAAGCGGAGCGCGGCGTGCTCGCTCCATTCGCTCGCCACTTGCAGGATCTGCCTTTGAAGCCTGATGTGGCGCCCCTCGAAGCTCACGCTGAGCACCGTGCCCGACGGCCAAAGACGCCAGGGGAGCTTGCCCAAGCTGCCAATCCAAGGTCGCTCTAGGTCACCACCGGTCGCGCTCTTCATCTCGAGCTGGTGCGTGCGCCCACCGAGGCTCCGCACCGCGATCGCCGGCCCGCGCACCTTGACGGGCGTCGATGCCTGAGCTCGAGGCACCGCGACGACATGGCTTCCGAGTGATGATTCGACCACGAGCAACACCGGGTGCGTGTTGGGGGCGAAAATGGCCTTGTCGTGTTCGGGACCGATCGCGCCCAGGCTGAACGACAGCTCTTCGCCTTTGAGGTGCGCGTCGATCTGTACCCAGCCAGCTTGGGCCAGCGAAGGCAGCAGCTGCGCGGCCTCGGTCAAGGTCTGCGCTGACGGTGTCGCCGCGCCCAGGCTGGCGCTTCCGCGTCCCTGTGCGTCGGCCGCAAACAGCACGCTCCAAAACACCGGTAAATCGCGCACGGCGGGGGGCAGGCGCGGCAACGCCGTGATCGCCCACGATGCGATGTGGCCGGCGCGTTTCTGGTCGTCGAGCAGGGTGCCGAGCACTCGCTCGAGCTCACCGGTCACGTCGCCGCCGGTGAGCGCCGCGAACGTCAGCTGCTCCTCGAGCTGGATTAGCCGGGGTGCACCCGCATGCAGTTTCTTGATGACTGCGTACGCCCGCTCAGTGTCTTCGCCCAGGTCATTTCGGAGCTCGGTCAGGGCGTCGACGCTCAGCCGAATACCGGTAGCCGACCGCACGTCGACCGCGTGACTCCACCACAGATCGGCCTCGGCGGCGGCGTCCGCTTCTTCCATGATCTCGACCCGCAGTGCACGCAACAGCTCCGGCTCGACCCGGGCGGCCAACGATGCCAGACGTGCCAATCGAAACGCGTCCGAGTTTTCTTCCTTCAGGTGCGTTAGCGCGTCGATCATCGCCGCGACCTCAGCGAAGAAAGCGCGCGGCGCACGTCGGCGATCGAGGTGTGGCGGTCCCACGGCACCAAGCAAAGCCGCTCAGCTAGCGGAGCCGGCCAACGCCGCTGCGGGTACGGCACGAACACGACGAGTGTGGAACCCGCGCCGCGCAAATCTGACGCGATTTGCAGCCACTGTTCGAACAGATCGGGAACGAACGCGCCACTTGGAGCAATGCCCAAATCAGTGAGGGCAAGCACCGCCGTCGCGGGGCGTGGCACCGGCAATGGCTCTTGCAGCGGCAGCAGGCCCACCTCGAGCGGCGAGCCCGAGAAATGCACCACTTCGGTGCGATCGCGACCTGCCACAGCGCGGATGCGCTGCGCGAAGTCGGTGGCGTCGCGCAGAAACGGAGTCATGCCTGCGCCGCGATCGATCAGCACGCGGGTCCACGGCGCGACACCCCAAGCCGTCGAGCGTGGGAGCGACCGAATCGGCGCGCGTCGCGCCAACATCTGCGTGATACGCCGTAAGTCGAGCGGGCCCGCTGATGTGCGACGCGCCAACGCCGTAGAGACGACTGCGCGCGTCACGACCGGTCGCAACAGCGGCTCGAGAGCAAGCTCACGCGTGGCGGCTTTCGCTTCCTCCGGAAACGTCAGCGTCGACACCTTGCGGGTCGACCCGGTCGCGTAGCTGATGGCTCCCAGAATGAGCTGGGCATCGTGCGCCGCGGTGGTGGCGGTCGACGGGGTTGGGTTTGGCGACTGCGGCGCCGTGTGCGGCTCCGGTCGCGGAGGTCTTGGTTCAGCCGGTGGGGGAGCGCTGGGCGGCTTGACCTTGGGAGCAGGCGCGGTCGACTCGACACCGCTCGACCAAGCGACACCCAGCAGCTCGCGGATTCGGGCGGCGGTTTTCCCGTCGGGCTTCAGGCATCCGAGCGCCGAAATCAGCGCCGCCAAATCGCCTTCGGTCGACACTAAGAGCTCCGTTTGCTCGGGGCGATCTCTTCCGGCAACGCGGGCTTGCCGGGCTCTTTCCACATCGCAACCTCGTTGATGCGTTGCCAGTCCTGATCCTTGGCTTTGGTGATGTTCAAGCGCTTGCACGCACGCAGCGCGTCGAGCAGCTCGGCCGTGCTCGGCTCGCGCAATTTGCGCTTGGCCGCGCCGCTGCGCATCTGGCCGAACAGCTCAACGACGCTGCCCAGCAGGGCATCGTCTATTTCCTGCTTCGTGAAATGACGTCGCGCTATCTCCACCATCCGCGGCTTTTTGTCCTGCTCGGGCAGCTCGATGCGGTGAGTGATGCAGCGCCGCACGAAAGCCGGCGGCAAGTCGCGCTCGCCGTTCGTCGACATGACCACGAGCACCTCGAGATCCTTGGCCGCGGCGACTGGCGTGCTGGTCTCGGCGACGGTGAAGGTTCGCTGATCGAGCACCACCAAAAGATCATTCGGGACGTCGGGCTCGGCTTTGTCGATTTCGTCGAGCAGCACCACCGCGTGTTTCCCCTGATCCTCCCAGCTGCGCGCTGCGACAGGCTTGCCGTGCTTGGCGGCGCTGGTCGGCTCGAACGCCCGCCACAAGACTCCCGGCTGGACGAACGCGTTCACGGGCGGCGCCTGACCGCCGGCGCTAACAGTATTGACAGCAGCTAGGCGTCCTACGGCGTCGAACGTCCATTGCAAGTCTTGCCCCTGCGTGCGCGACGTGACGACGCCAGGATAGAAGCGACGCTGGAGCTTCCAGGCCACATCGGCGGCTAGCGTCGATTTGCCGCTACCAGGCTCGCCGCTGAGCAGCAGCGGACGACCCGTCGCGAGCGCCACGTTGACCGCTAGCTCGAGCGGCTCATCGTAGTAGTACGCCACGCCGCCAGGCAGATTGCTGCGCTGCTTTTCGAGCTTCTTCCAATCGAACAACTTCTTGTAGCTCATGCTCGTTCTCTCGTAATTTCAGGTAAAAACCTGGCGTAAGTCGTTTCGACTCTTGGCGTATTTTTTTGCTTCGGAGGCGACCTGCTGCGGTTCCGGAGCCGGGGCGATTACTTCGACGTTGGGATACTCGACTTCGAGCTTCGGGGGACTCGGATGGCCCACGAGCAGCACGAGGCGCACTTGCTCGTAGCCCGGTCCAGCGTCGCGGATGCGTTGGATGGCAGTCGGCTCTGGCAGGCCTTCGAGTAGCGCAACAATTGGGCGCAGCCCGTGGGGATGCTCGTCGAGGATTTGTTCGACCTTAGTGCCGTCGTCCCGCCTGAGATTCGGATGCGCCAGCACGGCCTCGTTGAACAGGTTCAGCCATTCATCGTCGTCGAGCGCCCCGGCACCGACGTGCACGATCCGGTATTTTCCGGGCGAGGGATCGCTAATGCACGCGGCTCGGTGCAGGTAACTCTCCGCCAGCATGAATTGGTCGCTGTTGAGAACAATCAGCTTGTCGGCGGTCTTGAGGCATTGGGCCAACCTCTGCACGGCGCTGCTCGGGATCCAAACGCGACTCGCCAGCTCCAGCAGCCCCTCGGCTTTGACCCTCGCTTTCGCGCTGGTCTCCCACTTTTCGATACAGGCTCCGCTGATGATGCTCAGGGCCTGGAGTGTTGGGTCGACCCCGCCCATCATCGCGAGTGCGCAGCGCTTGACGAGCCGCCCGTCTTTGAAGCAATGGCCAACGTCGTCCAACGTTTGAGCAAGCCCAAGCTCGACGGCGACCGGTGGCAAATGTGGCGCAAATTGGCCGATCCACGTCTGCGTATCGGTCGTGTAAGGAGCTTCCGATGCAAGCATGGTGAGCGCGCTACACATGATCTCTTGTGACGGGCGCACATAGAGCGAATCGGCGGGGTCGTCGTCGTCGGACTCGACCACGATCCCGACCACGTGGCCGTCGACCAGGCACGGGCTGCCGGAAAGCCCAGCAACGTGGTCCTTCGTCGAAGTGATGCGAACTTGAAACTTGCCGGGTGGGGCAGTGACCACGTGCCCGCCGTAGGCCTTGCCCGCTTTCTTCGCCCGCTTCGAGTACCCGAACGTTTCCCAGCTGGGCGAA
>JBBSAB010000073.1:0-40947 GCA_038252755.1 Polyangiales bacterium
ACTTCCCAGGTTTTTCCGGCGATCTCGCGCACTACGCAGATCTTGGCAGCGGAGCACGCTAGTCAGCGTGACGCGCCGGGCAGCGCTGCCGATCGAGAACCGGTCCATCGGCCGCGCGCGCTCCGTACGTGGTCCACACCCGCCTGGCGCTCGAGCTGGATTCGACGCGCCGCCATCCTCGTCCCCGCAAGACTCCTGCGCTCCGGCGGTCGCTGGCTCCTCCGTCGTGCACCAAGACCAATGCTCAATTGAAGTCGATATCAGCTGTATTCGTGCTTGGGGGAAGGGGGCAGTGTGCCTACGAGTCCGCTCCCGAACCCCGGCCCACGCTCAGAAAGACCGCAATCGCTCCGCAGCCGCGAACCGACCCCCCTCACGCCCCGCGGAGCGAAATCGAGGCTAAACGTGCCGGAGAGCCACTTAGTTATACCCATGACCCTGTGGAAAACTTGAACTTCCCAACTTCATGGCTTGTCCAGTACGGCAAGGGTCTAGTCTACAACTCCAACTACGGACACGTGTACGACCAAGAGCCGGAAGACCCGGTTCCTGATTCGATGCTGTGCGCAGCATTCGAGACAATTCACGATCGGGCCTTGCGATGGTTGGCAGGAGTTACCGAGATGCCGCCTGTTCCTGCGGACTTTCCAACTCGCGACGCGATTTCGGTCAGAGCGCCATAGGCTGGCTGTCCAAAGCAGAGGCAGAGCAAGGCAGACGTGGCAAGGGACTGGCAAGGGACCGTTTGTCAGCCCATCGATCAACTCCAGGACGTGTTCAGGATGGTGGCAATGGGCGTAGCTCGCTGGGCAACTCGCCGTGGGTAGCGGTCGGCTTGGTGCTCGTGCTAAGTCAAAGGCCTGGAGACGTCACGCCTTCGCTAACCGGAGGAGGCCCGACCGGGCTTGGTCGGTTGCCAACGGCCTTGGGGCTTCCGTCTCGTCCGCCTGCGCTTGCCAACGGTCGGGGCTTGGCACGCGGTTGAAGCGCTCGATTGGCACCTCGGATCGGCGCGGCGGACGATTTGCCCACGTCAGGCACGGTCTTTCGAGGTGGGCTCGCTGACTCCGCACCGAACGTTGGGACTGTCTGCGGCGGCTTGGAGGTTTCAACCGCCGCCGCGCCAGGTTCGCCCGGCGACGTCAATGTCTTGCCTTCGCGATCAGCCTCAGGGTTTGCTATCGGATTGGCCCTGAGAAGATAGAGGCGAGTCGACTGGGCTGCGAGTGCCGCGAGCGCGAGCAGCGCGCCCAACAGCGCAAAGCGGCTGAGGCGTGAGCGACTGGCAGGCGCGGCCGGCAGCTCTACAGTCGTCGGACCCGAGCCCGATTCCGAGAGCGCGTCGAGCAGGCGAGCCAGCTCGCCTGCCGTGGCGGGCCGTTGCTGCCGATCCTTTGCCAAGCACGACATGACAATTGCTGCGAACTTCGCGTCGAGACCTGCACACAGCGTTTGGATCGGAGTGGGCTGGGTGTGGATGATCTCGAGCATGAGCGCGTTGTAGTTGGGTGCCGCGAACGGCAAGGCGCCGGACAAAGCGCGGTAGGCGATCACACCTAACGCCCAGACGTCCGAGCGTGCGTCCACGTCTAGCTTCCCGCCCGCTTGCTCGGGACTCATGTATGGCGGTGAGCCGAGCACGAGGCCAGTCACGGTGAGGACTCCGTCGCTGGCACCTACACCCAGCAGTTTGGAGATGCCGAAGTCGAGCACTTTGGGCGTCTGAGCTGGACCGTGGAAGAACAAATTGGCCGGCTTCAAATCTCGATGCACGATACCCGCATCGTGAGCAACAGAAAGGCCACTCGCGATGGCGTGAACTACGTGAACGACCTCGGCGGGCGGGAGCAGCGTGGTCCGGGCCAGTCGCTGCTCAAGCGTCTCACCCTCGAGCAGCTCCATGACCAAGTACGGCAAGGTAGGCGAGCCTCGGCGACCCCAGTCGTGGTACCCCACGTCGTAGACTTCGACGATCGCCGGATGGCGCAGGCTGCCCGCGGCGCGCGCCTCTTGAAGGAAGCGCTGCACGGCGCTGGGATCGAGCGCCGCCTCGCGATTCATGACCTTCAGGGCAAACTTGCGCTCGGTCATCTCGTTGTGAGCTGACCACACGCTGCCCATGGCTCCCACTCCCACGAGCTCGATCAGACGATACCTACCGCCGACGAGATCGGATGGGGCTAGCTCGCCTTCTTGTGACACCATGCGGATTGTAGCGTACCTACCGACCCGCCGTTGCGCACTTCATTGCCGCTAAGCCGTCCTAGGGCCATGCTAGCTTGCGCCCGATGCGGTTCCGTCGATTTTCGCTTGGACTCCTGTTGGCGCTCGGTATCGGTGGTGTCGCGCTTCAGGCCCGGGCGGAGCCAACAGAGCTGCAGCTTGAGACCGCTCGCGCCAACTTCAGTGAGGGCCTTCGGCTCGAGGAATACCGAGACTTCGTGGGCGCCTTGGAGCGCTTCGATTTAGTCGCCAGCGTGAAGACGACGCCGCAGGTTCGATTTCACCGGGCGCTTTGTCTTGAGAAGCTGGGGCGATGGGTTGAAGCCAGTGAGGAGTTCGCGCGCGCCAGAGACGAAGCGCTTGGCTTCGGCGAAGAGCTACAACGAGTACGGCTCGCCTCGCAGGCGCACGTCAATTGGTTGAACAGTCAACTACCGACCCTGACGCTGGGTCTCGACCCGCCCGAAGCGCGCATCATGGTCGATGCCCGGGTCCTGCCCGTGGCGCGCGGCGTCGGGCCGTTCCCTCTGGACCCCGGACCGCACGTGCTGCGGGCCACGGCTCCCGGCCATGCTGAGCTTGTCGAACGCCTGGACATCAAGCCCGGACAAAGCCTGCACGCGCGCGTCGTGCTGCAGCGCCTCGCGGCTCAACCCGACGCGGTACCCGAGCGGAGTCGCGTGCTGCTCTACGTCGGCGGCGGCGTCGCCGTGGCGTCGCTAGTGGGAGCTGGCGTGACGCTCGGGCTGCGTAGCTCGGCAATGAATGAGCTCGACGCTCAATGCGGTGCGATGCGGCAGCGCTGCCCGGAAAGCGCGCGAACGCTCGAAGGCCGCGGTGCGACCCTCAACACCCTGAGCAACGTCCTGATCGGCGTGGGCGTGTCGGCCTCAATCGTGACGATTGGCGCCTGGTGGCTGGGTCGTTCACGCGGCCCGGACGGAGCGCCCCCCTCGCCGACCAGCTCGCTACGCATCAGTCTGTGGAGCCCGCCAGGCGTTCGGGGCACATGGTAGCAACGCGCCACGGCGTCTTGATCGCTGGCTTGGCTTGCCTGTTGCCCGGCTGCTCTTGGCCCGAGTACGCCTTTCCGAAGCCGCAACGTGGCTGTTCCGATGACATGCGGACCTGCCTGCGCATGGATGAAAGCCCAGCCGTTGAAGGCTGGACTCTGACCCTGAGCGGGTCCGCGACCGCGGAAACGATCGCTGGCTTCGACGGCAACCAGGTCATGCGCTTCACGACTGCTGGGAGCGAGGGGGCTCCGGGCCCGCTGGCTGCGTTTTCCTGGACGGTCGGCGAGCCGATCGCCAGAGCTCGCTTGTTGTTCGATTTTCGCGTGGCGATGATCGGCCCCTACACTCGGGTCGTTGTTGCCAAGGTGACTCTCGGCGCGAGGGCGGTCCAATTCGAACTCCAAAGCATGCCGCGTGAGCAGGTGGTGCTTCGTCTCGTGGACGCGGACGCGCAGGTGGTCGAAGAGCGAGTCGTGCCGGAGGCGTCGTTCTTCGAGCAAACACGGCTGATCGAGCTCGCCTACGATCTCAACCCACCGGGCCGGACAGCATCTGTTGCTGTGGAGGGTGTCGCGGCGCTCGAGCTCCCCCTGGGCGACGATTGGCGGAGCGCGCCGCCAACGCTGCAATTTGGGGCAATCGACTACGAGTTTCCCACGTCCGAAGCGGCGTTCGAGATCGACAATCTCGGCTTCGACGACAGCCACTAGGCCGTTTGACCACTGGGCTGCTCAGGTCAAGTCTTGCTGCGATGCCTTTCTACGTCGTCAGTGCGGCAACGCCTCCGCTGTCTGCCAGCTCAGAAATGTTGGACTGGTCATCGCTTGGTATTGCGCGGCGATCCAGGCGGCGGAGCGAGCCGTGCGCTCGATGCGAATTTCGTCGACGGCGCCATCGTAGTGGTTGAACGCTTCGTCTTCCTCGGTCCCGATAGCCGAGCGATTCGACGGCAGAGCGGAGAAGCGATCGGCGTTGAACGCCGACGTGATCGGAGGGCCAAGGGGTTGACCATCCAGGTAGAACGTCGCGGTCTTCTTCGTGAGCTCGACGACCACGACCGCCCAGCTCCAAATACCCGCCTTCACGCTGTTCTTGGGGGAGCCGACGGTCTGATAGCCCCCGCCCTCGGCCATGGGATCGATATGTGACACCAGGGCACCGTCTTCCGCGTTCAGATCCAGGTACGAGGCGTGCGCGGTCACTTGCGCCTTGCCGAACGTCACGATCACCCCCTTGCCCTGAATCGTGGTCGGTTTGATCCACGCTGACAGCGTGGCGGCAGTTTCGTTACCAACCACGTCGATGTCGTTCTTCAGCACGATGTGTTCCTGCTTCGAGACCGAGACCTCGTAGCCGGTGCCAATCGCGCCCGGAATCCATTGGCCACCTACCATGCGAATGCCATCGTAAGCGTTGGGTGAAGCGTCTTTCATGTCGCCGCCCAGGTGCCAGACGCCCGAGAAAGGTTGGGCAAAGGCGCGTGCGTTTTCGGCGCGGGCGCCGCCGGTCGCGAGCTGGTTGCCATAGTAGATCCAGAAACCGGCGGCTGCAGGGGCAGGGGCTATGCTGGGTAGCACGACCCAAATCTCAGACTCGCCAGCCGGGTTCCAGGCTTCGACCTCGTAAGGCAAGGGCTGGTTGGTGGTGAGGTCGACAATCCGCATGCCCTGACCGCGCTCGCCGGCCTCCAGTGGCAAGAGTGACGGGCTCGGGAGCTTGATGAGGACAGGAAAGGTCGTGAGTGGCTCGCTGATGTTGGAGTTGTCGAGCAGCACTTTGCAACGCTGCGGAAACTCCGCATTCCACCAATCAGCAGGCACCGTAGGCGCAGGCAGGACCGGCTCCGGTTGGGGAACCATTGGGGTGTTTGGCAGCGGCGCGGCACCGCCTGTGGGCGGAGCCATTTCGGGTGCAGACACGCTGGACGCGCCCGCGACCGGAATAACTGCTGCAGGTCGGGTTGGCGAAGCGTCCGAGCAGCCGAGACTGAACGAGCACAGCAGCGCGCCGCCCAGCGACGACGTGTAGATCGATAGCGACCACGCAAGGCGAGCGGCGGACTGCATGCGCGTCCTCACGGTTTGATCGCGTACTGTGGCGCCGGCCCTGCCGCGTCCACGATGGCTTGTACCGCAGCCGGACGGCTGCCCAACTGGAACTGCTGCGTGTTGGTCGCCTGGTAGCCGCTGTCGTAACCGAAGTTGGCGCTCTTGCTGGTGGTGAAGTTGTGATCGACCTTAACGTCCGCGCCGGGGTGGATCCACCACGAGAAGAACCAGTCGTCACTGCCCTCGTACACGTTGTCGGACCAGATCTGCCCGGCGCTGCTCTGGTCCGGGTACAGGCCGCGGGCACCGGAGCCGTACAGGGCCATGTAGCGGCGTTCTTCGGGGTGCCAGAACTGCCCCTCGAAGAAGATGTGGTTCTTCGAGATGACCGTGCCTGGCATCTCACCCAGCGTGTAAATGGCGCCGCCGTCCGCGCCCCCGCCGAAGATAGCGCCGTTGATCGAGTTGTTGCTGATCGAGTTGTTGCGCACGTAGGGCGGGTTCAGGTCTTCTTCCCAACCCCAGCCGAACTCGATCGGTGAGTAAGCGTTGGGGCCGATGGCGTTGTTCTCGACCTTGCAGGTATCAACGAAGAAGACCGAGATGTGCGGGTGCCCCGGGTAGTCGATGGCGATGCGATCGAGCAAGGTGTTGTGGGAGATCTCGGTGTTTTCGCAAACCTGGGCCGGCTTGAACCAGCCCATGTCCTGCGTCGTGTCCCAATGGTGCGGATGGCCGACACTGATGGCTGCCGACGCGATGTCGGCGAACAGGTTGCCGCGCACCAACGTGTTCTTGGTCGCGTTCAGCACGTTCAGGCCGATGCTCGAGAGGTGAGTGAAACGGCTGGCTTCGATCGACACGTTCTCGGTCATTTCGAGCTGCACGGCTCCGTTGGCAACGCGCATGCCACGCCAGTGTGCTGGATCGCCGCCCTCTTCCGGTGTCGAGGCCATGACCGGCAACGACTGGCAGTTGCAGTAGCCGTACGAGTTGCCGACCTTCTCGAGCTGATAGTTGTCGTGACTGAAAGTGATGCCGGAGAGCTTCACGTTCACGACGCGTTTGTCTGGGCTCGAGCCCTTCAGCGACAGTAGTGGCGGTTCGACCAGCGGCGCGATCACCTCGAGCTTGGCGACGTCTTCGGCGTATGGAGCTTCGGTTCGGGGCACGTAGTAGAGCTTCTGGCCTTCACGGTCAAAGTAGAACTCGCCGGGCTCGTCCGCCAACTCGAGCGCGTTTTCGACCCAGTAGTCCTTGCTGGTCGTCGGTCGATCCGATTCGCAGCCGCCGTAGGTGGGGGACCAATCCTTGCCGGCAACGTACGTCCAGTAGGGCTCTTGCATCGTCGCGGCGCCCGAGTGGATGCTCTGGACAGTCAGATGACGCGAGCCCCAACCGCCGTAGTTGGTGAGCTCAACGTCGCTAGCGTGCGCGTAGTTGGTGCCGAGGTTGAGGCCGTGAACCTGAGCCTTGCTGCGACTGCGAAATGCGGGTTGGGCGTTGACCCACAGGCTGCGCAGCTTTTTGGTGTACGCGAGAGGAGCCACATAGCGATTCGAGCCTCCGTCTTTGGTGAAGCCCGTGACCAGCGCCCCACCCGATACGACAGGCTTCTCGGCCTCGTAGGCCTCCCAAATGATCGACGCGGTGCCGCGGCCGCTATCGCGCTCGTCGAGAACGAGACCTTCGCTCAGCGAATAAGTGCCGCCACGAAGCCGGATATGGATGTCGCCTTGCACGGCATTGCCCATGGCGCGCACGCGATCGCGCGCCCCCTGCAACGTCTTGAGCGGTGCCTCGACCGTGCCGGCGGCCTGGTCGTTGCCGTTCGGGGCGACGACCACCAAGTTGGAAGCTGCCACCGGGGCTTGCCCGGCCCCGCCCGTGACGCTGCCGCCGGTGACGCTGCCGTTGGCTCCGCCGGCCGAATTGGCTCCGCCTGCCGTTCCTGATCCAGTGCCACCCGTCGCGCCAGTTGCATCGCCGCTGAGCCCTTTCGTCCCAGCGCTTGCGCCAGCGTTTGCCCCCGCGCGGGACGCGCTTCCACTTTCACCACAGCCGCAAGCCACCATCGCGCCGGCGAGCAACACGGTGCGCCACCACACACGTGACAAGTGCAACGCTAGCGTCATGCGCGCGTGTCGGAGCAACGATCATGCCGACGCGAACAGCCACGTCAGCCACCACGCGGCAGCCAAAATCGCGGGACGGGCGGCGAGCGTGGCTGGTCAGTACAGTGACCCGTGGACGCGTGCCTGACCATTGGGAGCGGCGCGTGCGATGCGCCGCAGTGTGGGCTGGTGTCGGGAACCAGCCGACAGCGGCTGACCTGCGCTAGCCGTAGCGCGACCAAGGCGCGTCGGGTAGGCTACCGGATCATTGACTGCCCGGACATCCAGGCTTTGGTCGTTGGCTGGGGGTGGGGCGCTGCTCGTAGCCTGCAGCTTTCCGAATTATTGGCTCGTCGTTAGCACCGATTCATCCGAGGCCGGGGCGACCGGGAATGGCGGGGCTTCAGAGGGCGGAGCCGAGGTAGGCCCGACGGGCGCAGGAGAAGGGGGCGCGCCCGCAGCAGAAGGGGGCGCGCCCGGGTTGTTGCCGATCGATCAGGGCAGGGGCTGCACCGCGCAGATGCGAACCTGCCTGCGGATGGACGAGAGTCCTGAACAAGGCGGCTGGACCCTTTCGTTGACCGGGAATGCCACGGCACACGTCATCCAGGGGATCGCCGACAACCAGGTGATGAGCTTCTTTACACCTGGCAGCGAGTCCGCGCCTGGGCCGGCCGCGAAATTTTCGTGGAGCGCGGGCCAGAAGGTGCCGGCGGGTCGCATGATGTTTGACCTGCGCATCGCGGAGCTCGGACCGTATACGCGGGTGACCTCGGCCGAGATCGATCTGGGGCCGCGCAAGCTTCGGCTCGAATTGCGCACCATGCCGAGGAGGGAGGTGGCGCTGCAGCTGGTTGCCGAGGACGGCGCCACGGTGCTCGACGAGCGTGCGGTACCCGAGCCCTCGTTCTTCGAGCAAGTACGTTTGGTCGAGCTCGACTATACCCTCGGTGGTAGCGACCCTACTGCTCGGGTACTCGTTGAGGCCAAGCCGGTGGCCGAGCTACACCTGGGTACCGACTGGCAAGCGGCGGCGCCGATGCTGGCCTTCGGCACCGTCAGCTTCGTATATCCTACTTCGAGCGCACGCTTCGAAATCGACAACCTAGGCTTCGATGATTTGCATTGACCCCCACCCTGGCGAGCCTGCTTGAGCATCGTACCGAAGGAACTGGACAAGACGATCGAGGCTCGAACGCTGGCCGAGCCTGCACCCCAAGGCTTGCGCCTCACCGTTCTGGGCGGTCCGGAGGCCGGGCTTGCGATCGCGGTTCCGCTGGCTAAGGCCATAGTGGGGCGGGCGGAGCAGGCCGAGCTTCGCCTCAGTGACCCGTCGGTGTCGCGGTTTCACGCCGAGCTATGGGCCACTACGGGTGGGATCGGCGTTCGTGATTTGGACAGCGTCAACGGCACGCGCTACGCGGGCGCCTTGCTGCGCGAGGGGGTCGTCCCGAGTGGCTCGCGCGTGAGCGTGGGCGAAACGCACCTGCTAGTGGAGCTCGATCGCCCGATCGCCGAAGACACAGACCCGACGCCGGCGTTCGGTCAGCTGCGCGGCAAGAGTGCCAGCATGCTGCGCTTGTTCGGGCTGCTGCGCCGTCTGGTGCGCACCGACCTGTCGGTGCTGCTCGAGGGGCCAACGGGATCGGGCAAGGAGCTCGCCGCGCGCGCATTGCACGATTTGGGTGCGCGAGCGTCCGCGCCGTTTCGCACTTTGGATTGCACCGCCATTCCTCCGTCGTTGGCCGAGTCCATGCTGTTTGGGCACGAACCAGGCTCGTTTACTGGCGCGCTGCGGCGGCAAGAAGGAATCTTCGAAAGCGCCGGAGGCGGCACGGTATTACTCGATGAAATAGGCGAGCTGCCCTTGGACCTTCAACCCAAGTTGCTGCGGGTTCTCTCGCAGCGTGAGGTCGTTCGGGTGGGGGCCAACAAGCCGATTCCGGTCGATGTAAGGGTCGTTGCCGCGACGTGGCGTGACCTGCGTTCGATGGTGAATAAAGGTTCTTTCCGCGAGGACCTCTATTTCCGTCTGGCTCAGGCACGCGTCGAGATGCCGGCACTCGACGCGCATCGCGAGGACATCCCGCTGCTCATTTATCACTTCTTGCAGGGCTTGCCGCCCGGTGCTCAGGCGGCGCGACAGATTGAGCGCGAGGCTCTCGAGCAAATGTCGGCGCGCCCTTACCCCGGCAACGTGCGCGAGCTCAAGGCAACCGTGGAGCGGGCCGCGCTGATGGCGGATGGGCCGGTCGTGCGCCTCGCCGATCTCGCCTTCGAGCGTCTGTTGACGGGTCACCTGAAGGATGCGCCCGCGCAGCGCGGCGAACTAGGCTCCGGGCCCGATTCCGAGGAAGAAGCCGCGTTGGCGCCCTACAAGGAGGCGCGCCGCAGCCTGCTCGACGATTTCGAGCACGACTACCTCAAACGCCTGATGGTGCGTTGCCGCGACAACCTGGCCCAGGCGGCCGAACGCGCGGGCGTCGAGCGGCACTACCTGCGCAAGCTGTTGCACAAGCACGGCCTACGCGAGCGCAAGGAGTAGAAGCACGCCGGCTGGCGCAAGTGGAGCCCGACAGATCTGCTTCGGTTCGTGTGCTGCCGCGGCGCCCGCTCGGCGCCGCTCACGACAGGCCAGGCAGCGGACCTTTGCCGAAGTCGCCGGCGTCCGTGTCGCCGTAGTACTCGACCTCGGGGAAGCCCATGGCGTGACACATCGAGACGAACAGTCGGTTGCTGCGCGTGTTTTTGTACTTGAGGTACCGCCCGCTCGGGAATGCACCGCCTGCTCCGCCAGCGATCACATAGGGCATGTTGTTGTACGAGTGCGACTCGCCTTCGGCCACCTCAGACGACCACAGGAGCACGGTGTGGTCGAGCAGGGTGCCGTCGCCTTCCTTGACGCTCGCGAGCTGCTGTAGGAGGTAGAGCAGTTGTTCGGCGCACCAGGTGCTGAACTTGGTAGCGCTGGCGACCATCCCTGGATCGCCTGGCGAGCTGTGGGTCCAGCCATGGTGGTTGTTGTTGAGACCGAGCCACGGGTACGTCGCATCGGACCCGCCGCGCCCCAGCTGCAGCACGACGGAGCGCGTCAGGTCACACGACAAGGCTGCGACGGCGTTGTCCATCTGCGCCTTCAAGAGCATCGGTTGGTTGTCGAAAGACTTGAAGTCGAGCGTCGAACCCTTGGGCGGCGCGGCGCAGCCTTCCTTGGTCGGCGCGTTGCCGTTAGCGCCACCGGTCAAGCGCAGCTCCAGTGCTCGCAAATGGGCTAGGTGCTGGTCGATCTTCTGGTATTCGCTGCTGCCCACCTTCCCGCGCAGGTCAGTCAGGTCGGCTCCGACTAGGTCGAGGATGCTCTTCTCCTCGGCAAGCTTGCGCGCAATCGCTGCCGGGTCTTGCGTCGGTGAGCCGATCGGCGTGGGCAGGCCCGTAAACAAGCGTTGGAACGCAGCGGAGGGGTCGTCTTCGGTGGGGATAGGGTACCAATCGTTGACCGAACAGTAACAGTCACCGCCAATTCGACCGTCGGTGTTGGGGGTGACACCCAGATTGAGCTGCTTGAATGGCGTCTGACCCGCTAGCCGCGTGGCAAAGTACTGGTCGAGCGACTGACCGCGCCCCGACACCTTGGGGTCGTCCTTGGCAGGGCCGCGATCCGACAGCGGGCTGCGAATGAAGTTCGCGCTGAAGGAGCAAGCCGTGCCCTCTTCATGCGGTGGCATGCCACCGCCAGAAGACTGCTGAACGCCGTCGAGGATGGTGAGGTACTTCTTCATCGGTTCGAGCGGCGCCAGAATCTGGCTGAGCGTGAAGTCGCTTTCACCGCCCTGCGGGCGCCAATGGTCGAGCCAGGTGCCCAGCGGAGAGAAGAACTGGATGTAGCGTACCGGAAATTGCCCGGCCTGGGCCTCCGCTTCGCGGTCGAGCAGGGGAATGAACGGCGCGAGGGATAGTGAGGTGCCGAGGGCGCGCAGAACATCGCGTCGCTTGAGTGACTTGATCACGGTTCGACCTTTCGGAAACGGAAGCTGTCGCTGGTAGCGATGGCTACAATCAGCTCGCGGATATTGCCCTTGGTCGCTTCGAATTTCGAAAGCAGCGCGGAGCGCGCGCAATCATCTTCAGCGGTTGGCTCGCGCCCGAGCGCGTAGCGGAACCAATGCCGACCGAAGCAGTTGCGTGTATCTGCGCTGGTCGAGAGCTTCTGAGCCAGCTCGACGGCGCCGTTGAACGTGCCGGCGATGTCGGCGGGCTGCCCGACTATTTCGCCGGTAACATCGACGGGTGAGCCTGCGTCGTCGGCGCGGTACTGACCGATTGCGTCATAGTGCTCGAAGCCCAGCCCCACCGGATCGAGCAGCGTGTGACAGCCGGCGCAGACGGGGTTGTCGCGGTGCTGGCGAAACCGCTCACGCGTGCTCACGTTGGGGCTGACTTTCGGTAGCTGAATCGCGAGGTTGTTGGGCGGCGGCGCGAGCTCTTGACAGAGCAGCACCTTGCGGACCCAAACCGCGCGCTTCACCGGGTTGCTTTGGTCGACGCTGCTGTGCGCCGCCATCACGCCGGGCAGCGTGAGCAGGCCCGCGCGCTGGGTCGGATCGAGCTCGTAGCGAGGGCCGCTGCCCGAAGCGCCATAGAACTGTGCAGTGAGGGGGCCGCCCATGCCGAAGCTCGCGGTCAAAAGTGACGCGAGCGAAGCGTCTCCGTCTCGGATCACGGCGTTGGCGAGGAGGCCGGGCTCGGCCGCTAGCTCCTTGGCGAGCGCTGGGGACCAACTCAGGTAAATGTCTTTGTTCTTGGGCATGCCTTCGAGGTAGCTGACGCCGGTGAGTTGGGTGTGAAACGACCGGATAGCGAATTCCGCCTGCGGCGCTGCCAGCATGCGGCGCGCCTGCGCTTCGATGGTTGCGACGCCGGTTAGCTGATCGGAGTCGGCCGCCCCTTGCAGCTCGGCATCGCGCGCGCCATTCCACAACAGGAACGACAACCTAGCTGCGACCTCGTGCGAGGTCAGCCTTGCTAAGTTCAAGGTGCCGCTGGTCAGCGCGGGCTCGCCCAGCTCGACGTGGTACAGGAAGTTCGGCGACTGAAACATCGCGCGCACGGCGAGTCGAACGCCATCGGTGAAGCTCCGGTCCTTCGCGCCGGCGCTGAATAGGTTGGTGTAGCGCCCCAGCTCGGTCGGTGCGAGCGGACGGCGGTAGACTCGCTTGCCAAAGTCGCCCAAAAACTGGCTGAAACAAGCCGTATCGGTGGCCGTAGCAGCCGCAGCGCACGGCGCGAAGGTGGCCAGTGCACCGAGCACGCGCTCGGCCAGGCTCGTGGCGGCGAGTCCGTATTTCTCAACTAAGGCTTCCGAGATCGGAGCCAGAGTATTGGAAGCGAACGGGCCGATCGACTCATCGCCTTCGAGCGAGGCGGCGTACTGTTGCCCGGCGCCAACCAGGCTGCTGACGGTAGCGTCGTACTGCTCTCGCGTCAGGCGCCGCAGGGGCGCCGGCCCTGCCGCGACTTGGCCCGCGACGCAGGACTTGCCGAGGACTGCCGGGTCGTTCTCGCTCGAAGCCGGAGTAGGACCGCCACCCGCTGGTCGGGGTGTTGGTGAGGACGAGGAAACTGGCGAAGCGTCGCCGGCTGGGCCTTCACTGCGACCATCGATGCTGCCGACACAGCTAATTGCTAGCGACACCAGCATTGGCGGAATTATCAAGTGCAGTAGGGTGTTGCGTATTGCTCCCGAAACAGCGGTGGGCATTGAGCCACCTGAAGCAAGCGCTGTGCCGCGCACGATTTGCCAAAGCCTGGCCCAGATTTGAGCCCCTTCAGTTCCTGCTACGCGGGTCGTCGAGAGCCGGGAGCCACCAAGCGTTGGACACAGTCGTGGCCAGTGAGCAGCAGTGGGACCGGCGTCGCGATGGAAGGTTCGACGTCCCGCGGAATGCGCACGCTGAACTACTTGGCGAGCTACGCCAGGCCGCTCAGTCCGCTTTGCACCAGGCCCTCCGTGGCACCGAGGCTCGTGACGTTGACGCCCATCATGCTCGCGATCGAAAACAGCACCTGACTCAGATTGGCGCCTGGGGCTCGGTGGTGGGTATTGCCTTGTAGCGCTCCGCCCGCTTTGCCGAGCAACAGCACCGGCCATTCGTCCTTGGTGTGTGTCTTCCCCCACGACGTGCAGGACGTGGCGTAGATGAGTGAGTTCGACAGGAGGTTGCCGTCCCCCTCCGGGACGGCTGTCATCTTCTCCAGCAATGTGGCCAGGCACTCCATGGCGTAGATCACGCCACGGTGGACGCGCGGTTGGTTGGCGCTATCGCCCGCGTCTGCATGACAAATGAAATCATGAAAGTCGTCGTTCATTTCGGGCGCCAGGTGTCGGTAGTAGACGTGGGCCGCGGGCAACGTGAAGACCAGCGATGCGGAGCGCGTTAGGTCACAGGCAAATGCAATCGTCAAGATCTCTGCCATCACATCGTTGACCGCTTTGGGCGCCTCCGAGCCGGTATCCTCGAGCACGCCAGCCACGGTTGGATCGATCGGCGGCTTGCATTGCCCCAGGCCGCCCAGGCGCATTTCGAGCTGCCGAATCCCGTCCATGTGCTGCTGCAGCCGATGCTGATCATTCTGGCCCAGCGAGCCCATGAGCTCATGGGCGTCCACCAGCACCGAATCCAGAACGCTCTTCTTGACCTGATTGAGCTTGGCCATTTCGTCAGGGGCAGCCACGTCGACTTGCGCGAACAAGCGTGCGAACGCGGCGTGCGGATCGAATTCGGGAAAGTTCGGGGCATTCCTGCCGCGATGAGACACGGCGTGCAGCGTGTTGTCTCCGCCGTTGGGCGTCGCATTGCTCACGCCCAGCTCGATCGACCTGAAGGGCGAGGTCGTACCAATCACATCGGCCACCAGCTGATCGATGGAAGGTGCGACTGCGGAGCCCTCCGCCACGCCGCCGCCGGTCGTGCTGGCGGCCGACCCGACAGGATGAAAGGAATCGCCCGGGAACATGTTCACCAGGCCACTGACGACCGTCAGGTAGTCCTTGAAGTTTGCCAGGGGGCCAAGCTGTTCGCTGAGCTCCCAGTTACTGCCAACCGCCTTGGGTACCCAGAGCGGGGGCAAAATGCCATTGCCGAAGAACCAGGTGGCGTAGCGTTTCGCAAGGGGCGGGCCCTGAGCGTAGGCCGTCCCATTTCGATTCAGCATGCAATCGAAGAGTGGCAGCGGCAAAGCAATCGCGGCACCAGTTGCCAGCACACCTCGCAGCGCTGCGCGTCGATTCAAGTGTCTTATGGGCATCAGCTTCTCCTTCAGGGGCTCGCGGGCTGCACGTAACGAAAGCCGTCGCTGGTTACGAGGTCGAGCATGAGCTCGTGCATGTCGTGACCACTGCCTGCGAAGCGCTCGGTAAGCGTCGCGATCAGCGGCTGCTCGGTTTCGACCTCCCGGTGACCCGTGGCGTAGCGATAGAGATTTTTCACCAGGCAGCCCGCCGCCGCTTCGCTCGAAGCGAGCAACTGCCCAAGCTCCACGGGTCCGTTGAAGGTCGCGCCATCGAAATCGCCGCCAACATCGATTGGCAAACCGTGCTCGGTCTGCCGAAATGCTCCGATCGCGTCGAAGTTTTCGAGCGTCAGCCCCAGAGGGTCCATGAGCTGGTGGCAACCGGCGCAAACGGGTTGCTCGCGATGCATGGCCAGCTTCTCGCGCTTGGTCAGCACGACCCCGGGCGGCGGATCGGCGATCACCGTGCTCACGTTAGGAGGAGGAGCTGGGATCTGCTGGCAAAGCAAGAACTCGCGGATGAACTTGCCACGCAGTGTGGGCGAGCCCTCTTTCTGGTTCGCATAGAGCGACAGAAAAGCACCTGTGCCAAGCAGCCCAGCCCGCAGGCCATCGCTCGGCAGCCGGGTCTCGGTCATGGACTCGGCGCTGAGTCCAGTCGCATCCAAGCCATACAAGAGGGCCAGCTCACGATTGACGAACGTGGTTCGCGTCGTGAAGACCTCGAGCGCCGAAACGCGCTTATCGAACACCAAGCTCTCGAAAAGCATCGGCACCTCTCGCATCATCGCCGCTTGCAACGCCGGCGTGTATTGCGGGAACAGCCCGGGATCCTTGGCGCGGTCCGCCACGATCGTCACGCCGAATAGCTCCGTCGCGAAATTGCCAATCGAGGCGCGGCCCGTCGGCGCCGTCAGCAGCCGCTCGGCCTGTGTCCGGACACCTTCGGCACTGGCCAGCCCGTCCGAGTCGGCGGCATCCAGCAGTCCGGCGTCGGGTGTCGTGTTGGTCAGGAAGTAGGCCAGGCTCGAAGCCAGCTCACGACTGGTGTAGCGCCACCACGGGCGACCGGCCGCTGGCGCGCCTCGTTCGACGCGATACAAGAAATGAGGAGAAAGCAAAAGCGCATTGGTCGTTTGGCGGACGCCTTCGACGGGGTCCCCCAGGCTGGACGCGATGGACTGCGCCAAAGCAGCGTAACGCTCGAGTTCGGCCGCTGTCAGAGGCCGGCGAAAAGCCTGCCTGCCGAAACGTCCGATGAAGCTGCCGAAACAGGCAACGTCCCCGGCGCTTTGCGGAACGCACCCGATGAGCGCGTCTCGGCGCGATGTGTTGGCAAACGCCTGCGTGGTCGCCGCGTCGATGGCAGCTTGATACTTTTCGACGCCGTTCAAAGAAATTGCGACCTGTGCGGCGCCGATCTTTGCGAAGCCGTCGAGACGCGAGTCCGGCTCGAGGTCGCCGATATTCACCTCGCCGAGCAGGTCCCGCACGGAGTTACGGAACTCGCTTTCGGTGAGACGCTTGAACGTACCAAAGGAGGGCGCAAATGCTCCGTTAGCCGCCACTCCTGCTGAACCGGCCGGATTCGAGACTGCTGAAGCATCGCCTGCACCCGCGCCCGCCGCCGCGTTGACTCCGCTTGGCGTGGATTCACCTTGGCAAGCCAGCAGTAGCGCCGCTCCGAACGCGATCCAGCTCGCGCGCTCAAGTGAGCTCCGCAGCATGCTGCTCGTCATAACGCACCAGTATCGTGGGACCGAAAAACGGATCACGAACCACGGACATGTCAGGCAGAGTGCGACAGGCTCCCACAAACCCGCGCGGCGGCCGGCGCCAAGATCTCCGCCCCCACGCCCGCAGTGCTACGGTTTCGGGTTTACAATGCAGGCCCGTTATCTTCCGCTAGTTTGTTTGGGAGTGCTGGCGCTAGCGCACTGCGGCTCCAATCCAGAGATCGCCAACACGGATGCGGGCCAGGACGGCGGCTCGTCGAGCGGGGGCAACGCAGGACGCGGCGGTAGCAATCAAGGGCCCGACATCGCGGTCGGCGGCGCCACGGGTGAAGGCGGAGAGGCGACCTGCGAAGGCGGAGCGCCAAGTTGCGTCACCGTCGTGCCGGATCCGGCCTGTGGCGACGGCGCGATCAACGTGTCTGGCGAGGAGTGCGACGACGGCAACGGCGACTCGGGCGATGGCTGCACGGCCAACTGCGCCCTAGAAGCGGACTCGGCCTGCCCAACGCCCGGCGAGCCCTGCGTGTCCACAGTGAAGTGTGATGACGGCAAGGTCACCGGCTCGGAGACCTGCGACGACGGCAACCGCGAAGCTGGCGACGGCTGCAGCAAGACCTGCGCTGTCGAAGAGGGCTGGGCGTGCCCCGTCGCCGGCCTACGCTGTGAAGCCGCCGAGTGCGGCGACGGCAAGCTGGCAGGTTTCGAAGAATGCGATTTCGCGACCCCGACCGCCGGTTGCACGGCGTGCAAGATCGACGACCTGTACGCCTGCGATGACGCCGGCTGCCACAAGACAGTGTGCGGCGACGCCAAAGTCGAGCGCGGCGAACAGTGTGAGGACGGCAACCTGCGCCCCTTCGACGGTTGCTTCAACTGTCGCGCCGAGCCCAGCTGCAAAAACGGCGTGTGCAAGGCCGTCTGCGGTGACGGGCAACGCTTCGACGGCGAAGCGTGTGACGACGGCAACTCCCGCGATGGCGACGGTTGTTCGGCAACCTGCGCTGTCGAAGACGGCTATGCTTGTAAGGATCAGAGCGGAGCGCCCGCGCCCCAAGTCCTGCTCCCGATCATCTACCGAGACTTCATCGGCCAGGGCAACAGCAACCGCGACACCACGACCTGCTACAACCCGGTGACAGAGGTCGCGACGGCGCAAAAGACGACGCCGTGCTTCCACATCGACTTCAACGGTCTCACCGGAAACGGCGTCAACGGCGTGGTCGAGACTGACCTGGGTGCAGACGGTCGCCCCGTCTACGTCTGCCTAGGCAACGACTGCAGCATGAACCCGGGGCATCTGTTCAAAGATGGCGGCAACACACGCCCCAACTTCAACGGCGCGGGGCCCTTCGGCGAGTGGTTCGACTCGACGTCCTCGAGCATCAAAGAGATCGTGACCTCGCTGACGCTCCCCTACCAAGCCGCTGCAGGAACGTACGTCTTCGACGCCACGGACAATTTCTATCCGATCGACGGCAAGGGTTGGGTCGCGCAGGGCGACGAAAAGTCCGCCTGCGGGCACAACGTCTCCTTCACGTCTGAAACGCACTTTTGGTTCGAATACCAGGGTGGGGAGTCGTTCGAGTTCAAGGGCGACGATGATCAATGGGTGTTCATCAACGGTCGCCTGGCGCTCGACTTGGGCGGCCTGCACGGCAGTCAAACGGCGAGTCTCACGCTGGACGCGGACACCGACGGCGCCGGCGCTGACTTGGCCGACGGCACCGCCGACACCGTCGCGCGTGGCAACGCCAAGAACGGCGTGGACCTAGGCATGAGGGCCGGCGGGGTTTACGAAATCGTGATGTTCCAAGCTGAGCGAAACGCCTGCGGCTCCAACTTCAAGGTCACGCTCAAGGACTTCAACAAGCCCAAATCCAAGTGCGAATCCACGTGTGGCGACGGCATCGTGGCCAGCGATGAGCTGTGCGACGACGGCGCAACCGGGAACGACGGCGCGTACGGGCACTGTGGCATCGACTGCAAGAGCCGAGGCCCCTCGTGCGGCGACGGCAAGGTCCAAAAGACTGAGGGCGAAGCCTGCGACGACGGCTTGAACCTCAGCACCTACGGCACGGGCTGCGCGCCCGGCTGCGTCACCCCGCCCTTCTGCGGCGATGGCGAGGTCCAGTCAACCTTCGAACAGTGCGACGACGCCGACAACAGCGGCGAGTATGGCAAGTGCGCGGCTCAATGCGTGCTCGGCCCGCGCTGCGGCGACGGCAAGGTCGAACGCGATGCAGGCGAGCAGTGCGACGACGGCAACCGCCAAAACCGGGACGGCTGCAACGTGAGCTGCAAGCGGGAATCCGCCGTGTTCTAGCCGGCCGCCGACGCCGCGCATCGCGACGATCAGCTGTTGGCGCGGTGGAAGCTCAGTAGTCGAAGGCCGGTGGCTCGGCCTTTGACTCAGCGCGGCTGGGGCTTGCTACTTGGCGAGGTGCGCGTAGTTGGGCTCAAGCCCGGCCTTGGCCTTGATGTCTAGGGCCTCCTGAGGCCATTGGCCATTCTCGACGATGCGGTTGTCCTCGAAAATGTCGTGCTTGTCGGCGCCGCCGCTGTGCTCGAAGTTCGGCTGGTTGGTGATGTTGTGGCTAATGTTGTTGTGGTGTGCCTGGGCTGACCAATCGTGGATCCATTGCCAGCCCACGTCCTCGATCACATTCCATTGCCAGGCCATGTAGGCGGCACCTTGGTCGGGGAAAATCCCTTCACCGCGCGGCATGCCGGTGTGGATGTAGTTGTGATCGACGCTGGAATCACGCTGGATGCCGAGCGCGTAAACGCCGCTGCCATCGAACGTGTGCTGCATGAAGTCTTCGATGCGGTTCCAGCGGATCAGGTTGCGGGAAGCCTTGCTCGATGGGTGGCTGGCCCAACCCCAGCCGAGTGAAATGCCAGTGTAGGGCCCGTAGCGCAGCCAGTTGTGCTCGATCAGGGTGTCCTGCGTGTAACCGACGAAAATAATGGCGCAGTCGCGATACTCGACGCCGCTGTGCGTGATGAAGTTGTTGCTAATCGTGTTGTGCTTGAGCATTTCGGCTTCTGGAGCGTCGGCGTCGTCGATGTGCCCGAGCGTGATGGCGCGCCCCGAAATGTCGTCGAAGCGATTGCCGACGAGCGTATTGTTGCTGCTCGCCCGATAAAGATCGAGTCCGCTCGCCCCCAGGTGCTCGAAGCGGTTGTTCTCGAAACGTAACGAGTCTACGGCTTCAAACGTCAAGTTCGACGGCATCACGGCGAACACATAGTCGGAGTACGAACCCGGAGTGCGATGTAAAAATCCCGACTGCCAAGAGGTGTAGCCGAGCCCGGTACTCGGCTCGTTCCAAGTGGCGTGGCTAAAGGTCAGGCCGCGAAAGACGACGTGGTGGAGTGGCGCCCCCACCACGCCTTGGCCCCGGACCAGCGTCTCCAAGATCGGAGCCACCACCTGGGCCGTTGCCATGTCTTCGCCGTCGCGGGGTTTGTAGAAGATCTGCCCCTGCTCGGCGTCGATGTAGAACTCGCCCGGTTCGTCCAAGAGTTCGTAAGCGTTCTCGACCCAGCCAACCTCCTTGAACTGCCACCAACCCCCGCCCGGCACGTCTTGGCTCAGTGCCCAGCATGGGTCTTGGAGCCGCACGTCCGTCCCCGTGATGCTCTCGACCGGGCAGCGGTAGTGTCGCCAATCGAGCTCACCGGCCAGCTCGATGTGATTTTGATGTTTGAACTTCGAAAGCTCGGCGGTGCTCGATCTGAATCCGTGCTCGATCGGGGTCAAGCCCATGTTGTTGCGACTGCGAGCGCGCGTTGCGCGCTGACCGTTGACGAAAAGTTGTCGTGCGGTCAGCCCTGGCGCTGACGCCTGAAACACGTGGTTGGCGGCATCGTGTAGCGTAAAGCCGCTGATGGCGCGCCCGCCGCTCAGGACGGGTGGCTCGTTGTTCAGAGCCCGGTAGACGACGTTGAAGCCGTTCGTTCCTGAATCGTGCGTGGTGGCGCTTTCGAGCAACTCGAAAGGCTCACTCAAGAGATAGGTGCCACCCGCCAGGCACACCTGCAAGTCGGCCGTCATGTTGGCGTTCAACCGGCGGACCGCATCGCGCGCGCCGAGCAGCGAGCAGGGAGCGGTTGGCGTGCAGGCGCTGCCGGCCCCATCGTGGGAGACGTACAAGGAGCAGCTCGCGTCGGGAGGGAGGCCAACGGGAGGGTTGGCTGCGCCCGCTTGGCCGGCGACGGAGCTGCCAGCCTGGCCCCCACCGCCTGACGTGACCGAGGCTTCGCTGCCGCCGAGGCTACCCCCGCCTCCACCCAGCCCGCCTGCGCCGCTAGCCAGAGCGCTTGCCCCGCCAACCAGAGTGCCGCTGGCGCCGGCCAGACCTGTCGCAGGCGTGCCGGCCGCTGCGGCTGTGCCTGGTGCGCGCACATCCGGCGCGCACGCGACCGGCGCCTGGAGGACGAGCACGCCGATCGCCACGAGAGCTTTGTCCCTAGCCGTCTGCATGAAGCGCGGCCGCTAGCAATCCGCGGGCCAGCGCATCCTCCCCGTGCGACCGCAATTGCCGACCGGTCACTGTAGTGACCGGTGACACAACGCTGTTGGCCTCCGCGTGGTCTGTGAGGGCAGACTTGGGACTGCGACAACGCAACCTTCTACGTCGGGTGCACGCCGCGTTCGCATCTCAAGCGTTGGGCTCAAATGTGACGAGGCACGCCCGTTGCAGGGGCGTACCTCGATGCCAAGAACCTGGATGATTGGAGTCACCGTGCTGCTTTGCGGCGGTTGCACGGGCTCGCTGCTTGACGATCGGTCGGCAGCTCCGGGTCAAGGTCTGATGAGCGGGACAGCGGGAACCGCCGGAACCAATGGCGGCGGCGGAAGCGCGGCCGGGGCAGGTGCGAGCGACAAAGCCAACCTAGTCATGCGGCGCCTGACCCGGCTTGAATACGACAACACCGTGCGGGACTTGTTGGGCGTCGATACTCATCCTGCCGCAGCTGCGTTTCCGCCCGAAGAAACGGCGATGCACTTCGACAACAACGGCGAAGCGTTGGCCTTTCCGCCCACCTTGGCCGAGCGAGCGTTGGCGTCAGCGACCAACCTCGCGCAGCTCGTGGCGGCCAACCCGACTCGCTGGGCTGCTTGCGCTGCCACCACCAAGGACGAAGTCTGCGCCCGCTCTGTGCTGGAAGCGTTTGGCAAGCGGACCTACCGCCGTCCACTCGATGCGCGTGAGCTCGACAGTTTGCTAGGTGTATTTCGCGTTGGAGCGAAGAAGAGCTTCGACCACGGGCTCGAGCTGGCCGCCACGACCGCCTTGATCTCGGCGCCCTTCTTCTATCGGGTTGAACACGGTGACGTTGCGCCGGTAGCGGGGAAAGCCGGGCTCGTGCGGCCCACTGCTTGGGAGATGGCGACGCGGCTCTCGTACCTCTTCCTTGGCTCTGCGCCCGACGCGATGCTGCTGCAGGCGGCGGAGGCGGACGGTTTGAAGGACAGCGCCGGGATCGAGACGCAGGCGCGGAGACTCTTCGCTCAGTCCAAGCCAAGCCTCGCGCACTTTCACGAGCAGTGGCTGCGGCTCAACGGCATCGCTAGCGCGGCCAAGGACCCCAAACTGTTTCCCAATTATGGCAGCGGAGTCCCGGAACTGTTGAGAGCTGAAGCCGACCTCTTCCTCGAGAGCGTGGTCTTCCGTGGCGGCGGGCTGCGCGAGCTACTCACGGCCAGCTACGGCTTCGTGAATCAGCAAACGGCGGGTCTGTATGGGATCACGCCCGCCCCGGCGGGCAGCCAGCTCCAGCAAGTCGCGTTCGATCCCACGCAGCGCGCGGGCTTCTTCACCCTGGCCGGGCCAATGGCCATGCTCGCAGATTTTGGCAAGACTTCGCCGATCCGGCGTGGCGTGTTCGTGCGTGAGAATCTGCTGTGCGAGATCTTACCGCCGCCACCGGTCAACGCCGCCGCCAGCATCCCAGACATTCAGCCTGGCCTAGCGCGCAGGCAAGCGGTCGAGCGGCACTCGAAAGACCCGGCCTGTGCGGGCTGTCACCGCTTGATCGATTCGATCGGCGTCGGCTTCGAAAGCTATGACGCGGCTGGGCAGTGGCGAACGGAGGAAGATGGCATGCCGATTAACTCGAGCGGGAGCGTGGCGGACTCAGCGATCGGGGCTTTTGGCAGCCCGGTGGAGCTGATGCGCAACATTGCGGGGAGCAAGCAGGGGCAGGCGTGTCTCGCGAAGCAGCTCTTCCGGTACGCGCTCGGGCGCTCGGAAAAGGGCAGCGACGCGGATCTCGAGCGCTTGACAGCGGTGGTCGGTGAAGCCGGCGGCTCCTACGAGAACTTGCTGGTAGCGCTGACTCAAACCGATGCGTTTCTCTACATGCCCAAGCCGGAGGTCGCGCCGTGAAGGTCAGCCGAAACGTCAAGCGTCGCACGTTGCTCCACGGTGGCGCGGGGGCGCTGATCGCGCTGCCTCTGCTCGAGGCCTTCGGCGTGCGTCTGAACCGTGCCCACGCCCAAGCTGGCGCGCTGCCTCAGAAGTACATCGCGTTCATTCAGCCCTACGGCTGTTACCAGCCGCACTTCTGGCCGCTGTTGCCGGGCCAGAGCGCCTTGCCGTTCGATCACACCTTTGGCGACGCGCAAGACGACCTGGACCCGACCATCTGGCGTAGCGGTCGGACCGCCCTCACGACCACTGAGTTCAGCCTTGGTCCTGCCTGCGAGTCGCTGGCTGAGCACAAAGCCGACCTGCTCTTTCTCGAGAACTTGAACAATCCGGTGGCTGGCCATTGGGGTAACGCACCGCTGATGACCGGCGTGGAAAACGTGGGCGAAGCCGAGATCGCGCGCACCGCAGGCGGCCCGAGCGTCGATCAGATCATCGCCCGTGCCATCGGTGACCAGACTCGCTTTGCCTCTCTGGAAGCGGGGTGGCTCGTGGGCGACGGCGTTCCACAAATGGCTAGCTGCACCTGGTACGATGCGGCCAAACCTGCGGCGCCGCAGCAGGATCCGAGTGTCTTCTTTCAGACGGTGTTCTCCGACGTCCAAAGCAACGCCGCCGAGCTCGAGGCGCTTCTGGCAGATCGGCGTTCGGTTTTGGATGCGGCGCTGAGTGACGCAACGCGCCTACGGCAATCGCTCGGCACTCTGGACCGTGACAAGCTCGATCAGTATTTGGAAGCCTTTCGCTCGGTCGAAAAGCGGCTCTCGCAGACCGGGGTGGCCCACTGCGAGAAGCCGGCGGCACCGCGAAATTTGCCCGACGATGGTCTGGCCCGCGCCGAAACGATGATCGACTTGTTGGCGATGGCGGTTGCGTGCGACCTGACCCGAGTTGCAACTTTCCAGAGCTCGGAGGGTGCCGCGTCTGGCGCGTTCACGTTCCCGTTCGTGGCAGGGCCTCAGGAGGCGTGGCACGGGATGACACACGAGTACATCAACAATCCCGAACGCACCAAGAAGCAGGCGGGCATCACCAGCATGTATGTCAAGCTCTATGCCCGACTGCTGAGTCGCCTCAAAGAGTTCGGCGCCTTCGAAAACGCGGTCGTCCTCTACCTCAACGTTTCGAGTGGTGTGCACACCGGCGGCAATCATCCAGTGATTGTCGCGGGCTCCTTGGGGCGTCACTTCAAGCAGGGCACGTACGTGCGCCTGCCGTTCAGTCTCACCGACCACCGCAAGACCAACGACTTGCACGTCACGGTCATGCAAGGGCTCGGCATGGAGGTTGACAAGTTCGGCGGTGCCCCGCAGAGCGGAGAGCACGCTGGGGAACAATGGAATCGCGGCGTCTTGCACGAGATCTTGGTGTGATGGCACGTAACGCAGTTTGGATAAGCCCATACGCCGCTGGTCACAACAGTGACCGCTCAGCGTGTTCAGAAAGGAAACTCGAAATGTCTGCAGTACTTGGGTGCGCGAGTGATCCGTTTTCCCTCGGTGGGGATACTGAGGAGAGATGATGCGCAGCAGGAGCACGAACGTTCTCGCGCCATTCCTCCTCCCCGAACGGTCGCACGCGCGACCGTTCGCAAGGGCACTGGCACGCTTCCTCATGCTAGCTGCTATGCCCGTCGTGGCCACGGCATGCGACGGCGCCATCAGTGGCGCGGGCCCTGACGACGCGCCCGGCACCTCCGGGCTCGGCGGCGGTGGCAGCAGCGCAAGCGCCGCACCCAACACTGGCGACCCAGCCACTACCTTAGGGGAAGCGACGGTCGAGCAATGCAAGACGGTTGCGCCCGATGCTGGCGTCTCGGAGTTGGGTCGCCTGACCAAAGACCAATACAACAACACCGTTTCAGCACTACTCGGCGATTCGTTGACGCCCGGAGAAAGCTTTCTGCCCGATGCGCAAGTTGGCCCTTTTCCAACCAACGCCGGTGTCGCGGTGCCCGAGGCACAGTTAGACAAGTACGCTGCCGCCGCCGAGGCCGCCGCTCAACGTGCTGTGAAGAATCTCGCCCAGTTGGTCCCGTGCGCGAGCGGCTCCGCGGTCGACGCGGCCTGTGCGCGGCAATTCATTGAAACATTTGGCTCGCGTGCGTTTCGACGGCCGCTTCAGCCGCCTGAGGTCGACCGATATCTTGCCTTGTTCAACACGGGGGCAATCGGCCGGGCTTCGGCAGATGGGATTCGCCTGGTCGTTACGGCTTTGCTGCAGTCGCCTCATTTCCTCTACCATCTGGAGCAGTCTGCAATTTCCGCCCAAGATGGGGCAGCTAAGCTGAACGAATACGAGCTCGCGGCCCGCGTCTCGTATTTCATTACCGGTGGCCCACCCGACGCTGAGCTCACCGCCGCTGCAAGCCAAGGCAAGGTCGCTACCAATTTGGCGACCCAGGCTCAGCGGTTACTGGGCACCGCTGCGGCGAGAGCATCGATCGAGCGCCTTCACCTTTATTTGCTCGGAGTCGACCGGGTAGAGCAACTGCAGAAGGACAGCGCTCTGAACCCGGACTTCACGCCGGATGTAGCGAAGGCGATGAAAGCCGAAGCTGGTCACTTCGCTTCGGCCGTAATATTCGACGGCGACCACACGCTTCGTTCGCTGCTCAAGGGCAGCTTTTCGGTATTGGAGCCGGCCCTGGCCCCCGTCTATGGGCTATCGCCGTCGCAAGCCAGCGGCATGGTGCAGCTCTCCAATCGGTCCGGAATTCTGACACTGCCAGCAGTGCTGGCCACGTATGCCCACCCGAACCAGACGTCGCCGATCAAGCGGGGTAAGTTCGTCCGCACCAATCTGCTGTGCCAGACGCTGCCGACGCCACCTGCCAACGTAAACATCAACCCGCCATCCCCGAATCCATCGCTGTCCACGCGCAACAGATTCACGGCGCACCGCGCCGACCCCACTTGCGCTGGCTGCCATACCCTGCTCGATCCCTTGGGCTTCGGTTTCGAAGCCTACGATGCGATCGGAAAATACCGGACGATGGAGGGCGACCTGCCGATCGACGATTCGGGCGAGCTGATCGGCAGCCCCGAAAAGGCGGCCGGTCCGTTCAAGGGCGCGAGCGAGCTGGCGGACAAGCTACTGCAAGCTCCCGAGCTTGCCGCTTGCGTGACCAGCCAGTGGTCGACCTTTGCCTTGGCTCGCACCGTGTCGGATCGCGATGCCTGCTCGCTGGTTGACATCAAACAGCGCTTCAACGATTCCGGCGGGGACTTGCAGCAGCTCGCCCTGGCCATCGTACAAAGCCAAGCCTTCTCGCGTCGGCGCGCCGAATAGTTTTACGGAGAACCAAGCACATGATCTTTCTGGACAAGAAACGCTGGTCGCGCAGGGCAGTTCTCTCTCGCTTCGCCGCCGGCGCAGCGCTTTCACCGTTCCTTCCGCTACTCAACAGCGTGTCTGCCGCACAGTCGGCTGGACCGGTAAAACGCTTCGTTCAGTGGTTCTATCCGCTGGGCACGCGCCCCGAATATTACTTCCCCAAAGGTGGCGAAACGGACTTTCAGTTGGGCGAAGTGCTCTCGCCCTTCGCGAATGGGCTGCGGGAGGACTTGGTGATCCTGAAAGGCATGTACCACTCCGGGGGCATGAACGAGCCGCATGACCCGATGCCTGCCTTCACTTGTAGCTTCACCGAGAACGATTTGGTTGGTTACGGCCCTGCGCACGGCGATCCGGACGTGGCAGCCAACAATGGCACTTCGATCGACCAGTACCTGGCGAGCCGAATGAAGGGGAGCACCGCTTATCCCATTTTGCTGTTCGATATCTGCAACAATGGCGGGGGCAATCCGGTTTATCATGCTAACTCCAAGCTCAACCACAAAGGGGTGCCGGGGGAAGGGAGCCCTTACGCTGCGTTTGATCGGCTGTTCGCGGGCTTAGTCCCGGCAGCTTCGGGGGGTGCCCCCGACCCAGCACTCGAGCGCATACGTGCAGAAAAGCGCAGCGTGCTCGATCTCGTCATGGCGGAGCTGACTACCCTGGAGACGCAAGTCATTGCCGCTCACGACAAAGACCAATTGCAACGCCATCTGGAAGGCCTGCGTTCCATGGAAAGGCGGCTGCAAAACCCAACCATCGCGGTTGGCGAAGGGTGCGCACCGCCCGTCGTCGACAAGAACAACCAGATCGATAAGCTGTCCTATGTGAACATGGCGGTGCTGGGAAAACTACAGATGGACATTGCTGTGGCCTCGCTGGCTTGTGACATGACTCGAGTGGTGAACATTCAGTGGTCGCGTCCCGGTTCGGACGAGCCTGTGCCACCGATTATCAGCGACAACTATCACGGGCTAACGCACAACCCGGCTGATGACACTGGCATGA
This sequence comes from Polyangiales bacterium, assembly GCA_038252755.1. Taxonomy (GTDB): domain Bacteria; phylum Myxococcota_A; class Polyangia; order Polyangiales; family Polyangiaceae; genus PMG-095. The sequence goes on from JBBSAB010000073.1 coordinate 27,209, forward strand.
TTGGCGCCATCCGTGATGCTAGCAAGCTGTTCAATACCCATCTCGCCTACTTCGCTCAGCAGCTCAAGAGCCGTGCCGACGGGATCGGTACCATGCTCGACACCACGACAATCCTATCGAATAGCGAGGTGGGCGAGCCGAATGGGCACACGCACCATGACGTCCCGTACCTGCTGGTCGGCGGATCCGCGGGCTACAAAACCGGACGCTACCTGCAGTACTCCAAACCTACCTACGGGAACCGACTGATGGTGGCCGTTTGCCACGCCCTCGGCTACACCGACGTTCAACGCTACGGCGACACGGACAAGATCGCCGACTTCCCCCCAGACCTTAAAGGTCTGGACAGGGGTACCGGTCCGCTCGAGCGCCTTCTCTAAACAACGGATGAGATCTGGTGCGGCTACCGAGCTATCAAGCGCTCGGGCGTAGCTCCGGTCCTGACTTTTGGAGCGGCCGCACCTCGCGACTGCACTTGTGCGGTGTTTTGGAATCGCAAACCAGGTTGAAAGACGTTTTGAAGAAATTTCCTGTTGCTGGCCTAGTTTTCGCGGTCCTGGCAGCGTGCGGCTCGGCCTGCACCGGTGTCATAAGCGGCAACTCGTCTGAGCCGGGCGGGCAGCTTGGCGCGACTCCCGCCGAAGCCGCCAAAGCTGCCAAAGCTGCGGAAGCCGCCAAAGCCGCTGGGCTAACGGAGGCAAACGCCACCGCAGCGTCGGGAAAACTTGCCAGCCGCCGCCTGCGCAAGCTGACTCCCGATCAGTTGGCCAACAGCTTGCGGTCACTAGGGTTTGACATTCCGGGAGTCGCGACGCGCTTGACGTTGACGATTTCGGGCACTGGAACGAACTTCTCCAGCTATGCCGCCCGGCAGGACATGTCGGTTCCGCATGCTAGCGAGCTCAATTCCATCATGAGTGAGGTGGCCAGCAATGCGGTCGCGGAAGGCGGCGTTGCCGCGTCGTGCGTTCTGTCGGCGACGGCCTCGGACTGCGCGCGCGACTTCGTGCGTAGCTTTGGCCGCAAGGCGTTTCGCCGACCTTTGGCCGACGAAGAGCAAGCTCGATACGTGGGCTACTACGAACAGGAGCAAGCGAAAGACGGCGCCAAGCGCGCTCTCGAGTCACTCGTGCGCGCCATCCTCCTATCACCCCATTTTCTGTTCCTGCCAGAGCTAGGAAGCGTGGCGGATTCCAGTCAACCCGTTGCGCCAATGACCTCGTACGAGGTTGCCGCGGCCATTGCGTTTCTGCTCACGGATGCCCCCCCGGACGCAATCCTGAGCGCGGCAGCGGATGCGGGCGAGCTCGTCAACAGTGCCCAACGTGTCGTCCACGTGAGCCGTCTCATCGAATCGCCAGCGACTGCCGGCGGCCTTTTGCGCTTCGTAGCGGAGCTCTTTCGGTACCCCGGTGCCGCGGAGTCGACCTCACGGGATCCGTTGCTTTTCCCTGGCTACAACGCGGAACAGGCGCAGGCTTACGTCGCAGAAACTGACGCCTTCGTGCGGGAAATTCTGTATCGCGAGGACGCCACAGTCAAAACGCTGTTCACGGCGCCGTTCGTGATGGCGACAACGCGTACGGCCCGCACGTATGGTACGTCTGACTCCGTCGGAACCGAACCGTTGAGGGTAGCGGCGCCAGCCGGGCAGCGCTCAGGAATGCTCACGCAGCCGAGCTGGTTGACGGCATACGGGCGCACGGCGGACGCCAATGTGGTCGGTCGCGGCAAGTTCGTTCTAACCCGGCTGCTCTGCCAGACGATTCCGCCGCCGCCGCCGAACGTGAATGCCATGGTCCCGGCCCCCGACGGCACGGCCACCTTGCGCCAGCGGCTCGAGCAGCACTCATCGAGTCCGGCTTGCAGTCCCTGCCACCAGCTCATGGATCCACTCGGTCTTGCGTTCGAAAACTTCGACGCCATTGGCGGCTTCCGTGCGACGGAACTAAATCAAGCGATCGACGCTTCAGGCAGTGTCGTCGACGCGACTGGTCTCGCCTACCGGTACCAGAACGGCCTAGAGCTATCCGCCCAGCTTGCGGAGGCACCGGCCGTGAAGGACTGCTTGGCGCGGCAAGCTTACGCGTATTTTCAAGGTCAAACGCCCGATGAGTTCCTGGGCTCGTACTCAGAGTTCTCTAGCCGCTTTCAAGCAAATGGAGGGCAGATTCGCCAGCTGGTGGTCGACCTGCTGAGCGCCGACGCTGCCTTTTATCGGAGGAATGAATGATTCAGATTGGACGACGTAATTTTCTCACGATGACGGCCGGACTTGGCCTTGGTGCATCGGTGCTGCGACCGATCCTCGCCGGGTCAGTGGCGGAAGCCGCGCCAGCCACCACACCGAAGCGACTCGTCATCATCGGGACGGCCAATGGTCTCACCTTCAGCCTCCGCCGCGACTCGACGTTAGGAGCCGATTCGGGCATCGCCGCGGACATTCCCCATCCCGGCCTTCGCCCCATCTTCGAAGGATTGCGTGCATACAAAGACGAGCTTCTGATCGTTGATGGCCTGTACAATCCCTACAACGCTACGCTGCATGGCAACGGCTTCGCGGCGACCAACTTGGTGCAGCCGCCATTTTTGCAGGAGGCCATTCCGGCGAGCGTGTCTTTCGATCGCTTCATGGCTGGCAAGCTTGGCCAGGGCGTTGCTTTCGATTCAATCAATCTGGCGTGCATTCCTCACCACATCGACTCGATGAGCCGAAGCTCCGACGGGCTTCAGCGCGTCTTTCCCGCGGAAGCGAGCCCGAGCCGTGCCTATCAAAACATCTTCGGCAAGGTGGCCTCAGGGGGACTCTCGGAGCGCGACCTCGAACGCGAGAGCAACCTGTTCAAGTTCCTCCAGGACGACGCCAAGCGGCTAAAAGGTCGCCTGGGCGCGGTGGAGAACCAAAAGCTCGACCAAATCGTCGAGTCGATGGCCGCTCTCGACGCTCGCGTACGAACCTACGCTGCGACCAGCGCGCAATGTAGCTCGCTCGCAAGCATCACAGGGGAATACAAGGACTCCTACATGTCAATTAGTGACGCGCTGATCGAAGCGCAGCTTGCGATCGCGGCCAACGCCATTATTTGCGGGCAAACGCGGGTCGCTTCGCTCAACTTTGGTTCTTCAGATGGCCAAATCTCGCACTACGGCTTCACTGCGCTAAAACACCGAGACTCACACCACAAGTATTGCCACGACAGCCAGCGGCTCGCAGAGGGCAAAGCACCCGAGATCGACGGCGACACGAATCCGGAGGCCGCGCAAACCGAAATCCATTCGTACATTTTTGGTAAGATCGGCAAGCTGTGGGGCATGCTTAAGCAGGCGCCGGAGGGCAATGGCAGCGTCGCCGACAACACGATTCTGATGGTGATAAATGACGGCGGCGGCGAACATCACAACGGCTCGGGCTTCCTGCCCTTGGTGCTCCTCGGCACCGCAGGCCGCCTAAAATCAGGGCGATACGTGTCCCTTTCCGCTCCTGAGAGGAAAGGGACCACATCCACGGCTGATGTGTTCGTTACCGTAGCGAACGCGCTCGGCGTCGACATAAAAAGCTTCGGAACCGCAGCGACATGCAAAGGCCCGATCGCCTTGCTCGAAGCTTGATGCTGGGCCCTCATATCATTGGCTCTCGCCTGCGAGTTGGACGATCTCTTGCTCGGTCAAGGCGCGGTCGTAGATACGGATCTGGTCGAGCTCGCCTTCGAACTCCGCTTCATTGATCGTCGTTTGGCCAAACTTCAACGGCCAAGGACCAGTTCCGAGGTCGAGTGCTGCGTGCGTCCACGTTTCGATGCGCTCCCCATCGCGGTAGATGGCGGCGGTCGCGGTTGCGGCGTCCCAGGTGGCGGCAATGTGCTGCCACACGGGATCGGTGAGACCCATGACCGACACCAGAGTTGCCGTCGCCGTCGCAGGGTCGGCGAGGGTCCATTGCAGCCTTCCGGCCGCGTAACCCAGCGAATAGCCGCCTTCGAACGCTTCACCGAATCGGCTCACGTGCGAGACCAACCCGCCGGTGCTCGATGCTCCTCCTAGATTTCGCAGCCAGAGCGAGAGCGTGATCCCCGTTAGCCGGCCGTAGCTGACGTTCCCGACCTGCACGAATACGGCGCTACTGGACGGCAGGTTGCTGCCCGGCTCCGTTTCTGTGGTTCGAATGGCGGACCCCACCCTACCCGGTACCCAACGCACCTCATTGATCAAGGAACCGTCGTGACCGCGTTCCTGGTCGACGGCGACGGCGCCCGCTCCTTCATCGAACGCCCAGAAGCCGAGCAAGCCGAGCTGCGGCTGGATCGATGCGGCTCCGCCGGCGGCGTTGCTGCCGCCGATCGCGGTCTCACCACCTAAGTCGGCTGGACTTCCTGCTGCGGCAATACCTCCATTGCCGATTGGCGCGTCCGGAGCGCTGCCGCCAGTCGAGGCGCCGAGCCTGTCCTTATCTATGAGATCATAGTTCCAGCGACACCCGACCGCCGCCGCCCCAAAGCCGCATAGCCATAGAGTGTGTCGGGGGAAGCCGCGCAATGCATGACCCGCGCGGCGGACCCAGCTCATTAGGCCGAGTGTAGCATCCGCCGGGTGCCAACCCAAGGGCCGGCCCCGCTCGGTCGGCATCGCAGAAAATTCGGCTGTTCCCGGGTTCGGCTACCTTGGCGAGGCAGTGGGGAAGCGCCAACGACGGAGCGCGTAGTCTTGAAGCCTATGGCGCCCTGACGGAAGTCGCGTCGCGAGTCGGAAAGTCCGCAGGAACAGGCGGCATCTCGGTAACTCCTGCCAACCATCTCAACGCTCGCTCGTGCACTGTCTCGAATGCTGCGCACCGCATTGACTCAGGAATCGGGTCTTCCGGCGCTTGTGCGTACACGTGTCCGTAGTTGGAGTTGTACACTAGGCCCTTGCCGTACTGGACAAGCCATGAAGTCGGGAAATTCAATTTTTCCACAGGGTCGTAGATATAACTAAGTACCGTGACGTTCTCCGCGGGTCCACGCATGAACTGGATGACCTCGATCGTGCGGGCCATGAATTCGCGCGGCAGTCCGGCGTAAATGGGGTGGTCACCCAGACGATGAACGAGGGCATCTCCTCGGTAATCGTGGCGTGTGTCAGTCCCACTACCCGGTGGAATCAGCTCGACCGTGCCGTCTTCAGCAACCGTCAGGGCCGAGCCATAGTCCTTGCTCCGCCACGCAGTGCCAATCATTTTATTGTATTCGACCCAGCGCTCGAAACCGTGGTTCGCCGCGTGGTGCGTCAACATGCGGCCGCCCTTGCGCATGTATTCTTCGAATGCCAGCTGAGTTTCCCTGGGCCAGCTGCCTGGGGTGTTACCGATGTCGGTCGTGTTTTGAACGACTACGTCATACGCTGCAAAGTCTGGTTTCCACGAACTCCACTGCGGATCGTCTTCGCGAGGCACGGTGGACACGACGGGGGCGAAAATCGGATCGCGCGCCAGTATGGTTAGGTACCTCTTGGTAACTATCTGCCAGACATGATTGTTGAATCCGTCGACAATCAGGACCTTGATCTTGGTCTTTACTTCCGCTGAGGCGCCGCCGGTACCGGCCGCGCCGGCCGTGCCGGCCATCGGCTGCGGTCGACTCCCCCCTGCGCCGCCCAGGATCATTTCAGGCACAAAGACGTTGGGGTTACCCCCACCGCCGACGTCGCCTGGCGGCGCGGTGGATGAACCGGCCGTCGACTGGGAAGGGGCTGGTGGGGCCGAAGGAGCGCCGCTTTCGCCGCAAGCGCCGACTAGCATGGCCAGGCTCACGGCGAAAACACACCACATTGGAAGCTGCTCTCTAGTCATCACGTCGCGGCTCAATGGATGAGCTTTCGTGCTAGCGACGCTTGCGCGCCGTTCGGATAACGCACGAGGTACTGTTCCGCAACCTGGCGTGCCCTTTGACTCTGGCCTGCACGCTCGAGTGCTTCCATGAGACGCCCCGTGGCTTCAGCACGCAGGGCGCCGCTCGGCTGCTCGCTCAAGTAGGCTTCGAACCAATGCGCCGCGTCGGCGAAGTCTCCGCGTTGATCGAAAGCGATGAGGCCAAGGCCATAGCTGGCGCGCCCGCCGCTCGGCAGCTTGGTGCGCGCGACCGTATAGGCTTGCCGCGCGCGCTCAGTCGCACCGCTCAGACGTGCCGCATCGCCCAGCGCGAGCAGCTCTTGACCGGAGGCGCGCCGGCATTCCGCGTCGAAACCAGTCTTTTCTGCGGCTGCCACTGCCTCACGGTATTTTCCCAAGCTTGCCAACGTCTGCCAAGTCGGAGCCGACGGTTGCACTGGTTGCACGGCTACCGGTGGAGCTGGCTCGCCGGCTGCGATCGAACTTGCCACCTCCGCGGCCGGTGCCGCTGGTTTGCTCGGCTCCTGCCGCTTAACGAGCTCGATCCGCGCGTCGTCCGCGAAGGCACGCAGTGTCTCGCCTGCATGCACGCTGACCGCGTCGAGCAGAAAGCCCCCGGAGACCAGTACGACGCCTTCTTCAAGACGCAAGTCGAGGACTCGCGTGGCTGCGTCCCAGCCGACGTCGAAGCGCGTGCCCACGACAGCCACCTCAAACGGGCCAACGTCAACGCGCCAGTGGCTACCCGGGCGATGCACCACCGTGGCCTGGGCACGCCCTTTCTCGAGCACGATGTGCGCACCGTGCGCATCCAAGCTCGCCACGCGCGCGCTCGTACCAGCCCCAAGCGCCACGCGCGTGCCGTCTGCGAAACGGAGTGGCAGTTCACGGTCAGCGGGCGCTGCCAGGAACGACCCCACGCTGCCCCGCTGTCCGCTGTCACCCACCGAGAACGACAACTGCGCCGGGCGATGGTCGTGCCATTGCCAAAGCCCGAATGCCGCGGCAGCGCTGAGCGCGGCTGCTCCGGCAAGCGCGAACCGGCCACGTCGTGCCGGCGTGCGTGGCGCCTTGCGCACGGCGGCGCGCGCCTTGGCTTGCCCCAAGTAGTCCGCCTGTTCGCGCAAGCGATCCTGCTCGTCGCGCAGCTTCTCGAAAAAGGATTCGTGGGTCATGGTGGGTTCCGTCTCTGGCCAGGCTGGATACGTTCTCTCAGCAGCGGATCCCGCTCCGCCGCGCTGAAGAAACGTTGCTGCGCGCGCGTCAGACGACGTTTTACGGTTCCCAGCGACAGGCCCGTCAACTCCGCGATCTCCCCCAGGCTCATGCCGTCCATGAAACGCAGCGCGAAGGCGATGCGCTCGTCAGCGGGGAACTTGTCCAGCACCTGGTAGGCGCGAAACAGCGCCAGGCTCACGTCGCCGGGGCGTCGGACCCGGCGATCTCCGGCAGTTCTTCGGGCGCGAAGAAGCTAACGAAGCCGCGCCGAGAGCTGCGATCGCGCCGGAACGTCTTCGCGGTAAAGAGCGCGATGCTGCCGAGCCAGCCCTTGAGCGCCGCTGGTTCTTCGATCACGTCGATGCGCTCGAGCGCCCGCGCGAATACCTCGTTGATCAGGTCCGGCACTTCGGGGTCGAGACCGAGCACGCGCACGACCAGCCGCTCGACGTAGCGACCGTAGCGCTGGAACAGCAACTCGGCGGCTTGCGGGCGATGCGCCTTGAGCGCGCCGACCAGCACGGCGTCGCTGGGCGGCCCTGGGAACGGCAGCACGACGTCCCTATCTGAAGTCGCGTCGCCGAGCTGGGAGGGGGGACCGGTCAAGAACGCCTCGTCTTCGATCAGTCTCGCAAGGGGTGGCTAGTGGATCACAGTAGCGCGACTTCGACGCCCAGCGCGCCGAAGAGCAGGGTGGAAAGCCAGTTGCGGTCACGCTGGTCCGCAAACAGCAGGACTGGCCTCGGCAGGGCAAAGCCCGCGAAAAACTGGCCATGCAGGCGCACTTGGCGACTCAGAACCAGGGCCGCGCCCAGCCGAGCGTGGGGGTACGCGGAAAGGTTGAAGTCGCTCGTTCCGCGATAGCCGGCGCTGCTTCACCTCGAGTGCTGAGGGCGAGCGCTCCGATACCTACACCGAGGTCCGGTGTGAAACGACGCTGTCTCCAGGGCGCCAAGCTAGCGGCGGCCAGGGCCAAGGCCGTCCGGACTTTCACGCGGCCTCCTTCGCCGGTCACACTCCAGCCGCTGAGGGGCACCAAGACTTCGGCATGCAGCCAGAGGCGCGTCCCGAACGAAGCGTGAAGCCCTCCGAGTGCGCCTGCCGCCAGGCCGCGTCCCCCGGCCGGGGCCTCGATGGCCCCGCTGAGGCCAAGCCAGACGCGGCTCGGCGCCGGACGCTCAGCGGACGGTCGAGGCTGAGCCGGACGCGGCGGCTCCGGCGCAGGCGCAGGCGCGCGGGGCGGGGGAGGCTCTGGGCGGGCCGCCAGCGCGCGTACGTCCGCCAGACTGCCACGCAGGATCTCGAGTGAGCGCAGAACTGCAATCGCCGGGTCGCGATCGGATACGACGCGCCGGTAGACGACTTCGTGAGTGTTCGCTGGCGTCACTTCTACGTTGGGGGCTCGCACCACTTCGAAGTGCAGTGAGCTGAGCTCCGCTGCGAAACGGCTGGCGAGCTCTTCCGTTCCCGGTCCGGCTACGAGCACGATGCGCGTGGGTCGCGGCTCTTGGGCTGGGCTTGCGTTTGGCACTGGCTCCCCAGCTGCAGGCTTGCCGAGCGCCAACACGACAAGGACTGCGGCGAGCCGCCGTGTCGCGCTCAGGGCGTACTGCACGACTGGGCGTCCTCGGGCCAAACCCCAAAGTCGGGGCACCACGTGACACCGGCCGCTTCATGCGCACTGCGGAACGCTTGCAGATCCTGATCTGCTGTCAGCCACTGAAAACTGAACCAGCCAATGCGTGCAGCTTCGAGCTCGCCCGTGAGGCTGAGCGGCAGATTGGCCGGTACTTCACTCACCAAGGCGGCGATGCCGCGCGCGCGCGTGTCCGAAAGGAGCGAAGGCAAATAGTCGGCGCTGCCACAACCCTCGGCATGAAAGGCAATCGATGCCTTGGACCAGTCGACGATGTCATCGAGCCCGTCGAGCGCGTCCTTGAGCGCCGAAGAGCTGGGCGCCGCTATGAGGCTGAGCAGGGCGACGTGCGATGCTGGCGCCGCGACACGAATGCTGGAGTAGAGTTCACGCTCCATGGCGAGCGTCGCCGCGGCCAGCGGAGCGTCACACGCGAGCTCGGGAAGGTTTTGAATCTCATACAGGACATGGCTCCGCGATGCATAGCGGCCCGCGTAAAAGCTCCAAAAGGAGCGCAACCTTTCCAGGCTGAAGCTACCCGCCATAGCACCCGCGCCGACGCCCAACACGAGGTACATGCCGGCGTGCGACGTGAGCTCCACCAGCTGGTCGGCTTGCGCGGCATGGGCACCTGCTTCCTGCTCGAAACTCTCCAGGTAGACGTGGACGGCGTTGAGTCCGGCCTCGTGGGCCATCTGGTCGAAGAGCGGTCGTTCCAACGGAAAGTCTGGCCGAAAGTCGATCCCAAGCGTGACCCCACGTAACCGCGTGCCCTTGTCGGTAACTAGGGCACCGTCACGCACCTGCACGCGGCCGCGGTCCTGTACGACGGGTGCGCCCGGCGGATTTTCCGTGCCCGGCGTGGGAAGCCGCTCGATTCCCCGGATTTCCTGGTCGCCGCACCCCGCACCAAGAGCCAGCACGAGACCGGCCGTTGCCAGCTGGCCTCGTGGGAGGCGCGAGCCAGACGCCAAATGAAGTCGGCTCCAGGTCACCGGGTCAGAGCGTGGAGGATGTTCGAGCCCTGGGCAACGCCGATCTGAGCCGACCCGATTTTCGGTGCCACGCCGCACAGGCCCCTACGGCACCACTTCGCGCGCAAGAAATTCAGGCGATTGCAGCAGGCCTACCACCAGCTCCAAAACGTTGCCTTGCTGCTCCCGAAAGCGGCTCTTCAGGCTCGAAGTGCTGCACTCTAGCGTCGGCGAAGCATCCACGCCGGCCACGTACTTGTAGACCCGCTCCGCAAAGCAATCTTGGGCGCGCGCCGAGCCGGCGATTTTTCCTAGCATTTCCTGCGCGCTGGCCACGGGCCCGTCGATTTCTCCGGCGCCACTGATGCTGCCGCTGGCATCGATGGGTAGCCCGTTGTCCGTGCTGCGCAGCTTGCCCACCGCGTCGAACACCTCGAACGGATAGCCTACCGGATCCATGAATTGGTGGCAGCCGGCGCACGTGCCCATCGAGTGCTCGGATTGCAGCACCTGGCGCAGGGTTCTCGGCGAGCCGTCGTTGGCGTTGGTGCGCTCGGGGAACTTAACGGCTTGGGGAGGCGGTGGAATGTCCACGCACAGGACGTTACTGGTAACGAAGTGGCCGCGCGCTACCGGATTGGTTTCGTTCGCGTGCGCAAAGTTGGCCAGAAAAACCGGATGCGTGAGGATGCCGGCTCGACCCTGCTCGCTCGCCTCGACCGTAGACCCGTCAGGCGAGAGGTTTTGCAAGTCCGACCAGCCAAGCAGCGCGGCGGTGCGTGGCCGCACCACGAATTTTCGCGTCGTGAGCAGCGACGCCAGTGTTGGCTCGGAGGACCGCAAAACTCCGGCGATGGTATCGGCAAAGTCCGCCAAAGCTTGGCTGCGCGTCTCCGAGTCGAACAGCGGAAACAGCGTCTTGTCCTTGTCGTTCTTCACGAAGTCGCGTGTTCGGAAGAATTCGGTCATGAACGCCTGCAGGCCGGTCAGCCCTCGCTCGCCGCCCAGCAAGCGCAGCGCATGCTCCCGGATCTTTGCCGGCGTCGAGAGCTCCCCAGCATCCGCCGCCTGGCTCAACAAAGCATCGGGGGGCGCGTTTGTAACTGCAAAGGAGATGGCATTGGCAATCTCATGAGCGGTAAGGTTTGCGCTGCCGGACTCCGCGCTCGGCTGGCCCAGCTCGCGGTGAAAAAGGAACAAGGGCGAGCTGAGCAGCGCGCGCACCACCAGTTTGATAGCGGCGTCGGGGCCCGCTAGCTTGTTGCCCGCCTCGAACAGGTTCGAAAGCTTGGTGGCTTGGTCCGCGGAGAGTGGTGCGCGGTACAGACTGCGCCCGAGCGTCTTGACCAGCTCGGAGCTACAGTTGCTATCCGCTGACTGCGCCAGGCAGGCAAAGCTGGCCTTGATTTGGGCCAGGCTCGCTTCCGCCACCGTTTGACCATTGGTCATGATGCCAAGGCTGGTGTCGAAATCGAAACGGCGCAGGTTGGCGTTCGTCGAAAACTCGGCGGAGCGGTCCGACACCTCGAAAGGGCTTCGGAGCTGACCCGCATCCGGAAACACCGCCCGGATGGTATTTCCGTACTGTGCGCTGTTCAGCGGGCGGATGCGTTGCGCCAAACGAGTCGACCCGACGCACGCGCTCATGCCAGCGCCGCCAGCGCCCGGACCTCCCGGCGAGGTGCCGGAGCCGCCCACGCCACTGGAGCCGGGCGCGCTGGCGCTTCCCTGGTCAATGTTGCCGGTGCAGCCGGCGGCCAGCGAGCCCAGCAACACTGCACTGGCCAAGGCCGAGGCCAAGGTACTGCTCTTGTGCTGGCGGCTCATGCCAATACTCCCGGGAGCGGCCCGTTACACGGATCTGTTCCGTCGCCGAAGTCGTCGAGCTCGAGCCCCAGCGCTTGAGCTGTGGTGACATGCGCCCGCCCGAGCGCATATTGAGCCGGGTTGGGCCCGACAGCCTCGACGAAGCGATGCCATTTTCCGGTCTGCAGCCGCCCGTTGCCCTTGCCCAGCCAGATCATCGAGTGCGCTTGGTTGCCGCCGTGGTGGTAGCCGCCGCCGTCGCTCATCCAGGCCATGAGCAGGCTGTCGGCCATCGTGCCCGCGCCCTCGGGCACGTCCTTCAGCTTCTTGTACATGTATGCCACGTGCTCGGCATGAAATCCGAGAATCTTGTCCATGAACGTGCCCTCTTCGTCCTTGTGGCCCACATCGAAGTGATGGTTGCGCGACACGCCGTCGAACTCATACATGAGATGGATACAGCCATACGTGTGAAGCATGCTGAGCTGCTGGGTGGCGCCGCATTGCAGCGCGGCCACGCCCAAGTCGCACATGTAGCGCCAAAAGGCCGGGTTGTTCGAGTTCTGCAGCTCGCCTTGGATGTCTGGCTCGGACTTTTGGGTGAATTCTTGCGCGCCAATTTGCGGACAGGCCCCTGCCACCCCGCCAGCCAGCGACCGCTCAATCTCGCGCACCGATTCCAGGTATTGCTCGAGCTTTTGCCGCTCTGCGCCCGGCAGCTGTGCGTGAAAACTCTGGATGTCGTCTTTCACGAAATCCAAATAGCTTTTCTGGAGCTGAATCAATACCTCGTCTTGATTCTGGACACCGAAGATGAGCTCGTGAGCTTTGACCGGGTCTAACGTGGGATACACGGGCTCGTTTTTCGCGCGGCCCGAGATGGTGCCTTGCGCGCAGTTGCCGTAGCTCACGTCGAACGGGTGCCCCAGCACGAGCGAGCGCAAGCGGGAGCTTTGGCCCAAGCGGCTGGCGATCCATTGGTCGATGGTCGGCCCACCCACCACCATTTCCATGATGCCTTCAACGCTGATCTCGGCGCCGCGCTTAGTGCACGACAGGCCGCTGCTCGAGTTGCCGTGCAAGTGCGCGCCGGCGGTGCAAAACAGGTTCTGTGCCACCGTCAGCTCCTGCTTGAACGGTTCGAAGTGCGTCATGAATCCGGAAAGCGTGAAGTCCGTGGGACTGCGCACGGCGCTCTTGTTGAGGTGAAAATTCTGCAGTCCGTTGGAGTGGTTGTACAGAATGAAGCGCGGCACGCTGGTGACCGCGCCCTGCGCTTCGCGATCCAGCCGCAACACCAAGCCGCCGAGCAAGCTCGAAGCCGCCAGCGCCATGAACCGCCGCCGATCGCGGCCGCGACCGCGAACCGTTCGTCCGCCGCTCCCTGCTCGGACTTCCAAGCTCTTCTTCATCGCCCGCACAGGAGCAAAAGCCGCGCCGCGCCGAAAAGCGCGCTACGAAGCGCCAATGCAGCCATTTTTCCGGCCATTGTGAAAGGTTGTGCGGCGCCCCAGGTCATTCGAGTGACCGGGGAACAGCTTGGTGTCCCCTACCTCGCACTCCGGCACCTGTGCCGCCCGCAGCGCTGCACCGGTCGAACCCAAGCCTCACCGCTATCGCAAGACGCGCCCCGAGACCCCTTTGGCGGTCGTGCGTGATGTTCGGGCTCCGGCGGTCGCGCCCCTGCCGAAACAAGGGTCTCGAATTGGCGCTCTTCGTCGAAAGTGGGGAAAGGCTGAAAACGTGCTCAGGCGGCGGATCGGCAGGAAAGCTGGGCCGCCCACCGTTGGCTCAGGGCGCAAGTTCGGGCCCGGTAGCTGGGTATTTTCGGCCCTTGAGGCGCCGGAAGCTCCGCTTACCGGCGTACCTCGCAGCGCACCGCGGCCCGCAGGCGGTGTCCAGGGGCGCCCTTGTGGCGCCGAGCGAAGCGAGCTTGCCCTGGACGCCGACGAGGACCGTGGTTCTCGGTTCGAGAGGCGCTCGGGTCTCCGGCTCTCGATTTCAGCGCCCCCACTTTCGACGAAGAGCCCGAATTAGCGGAAGCGCGTCGGCGCTTGCAGTGACGATCTCAGTATATGCCGTTGGCCTCACTGACTCGGAATGAAAATCCCCCGCTTTCGTGGACACCCCAATTGGCGCGAGAATGCGCAAGGAGTGAGCCATGGTCAAGAAGCAGCACCCACGGAAGCGGCGCGTGTTTACCCCGGAGTTCAGGGCCGAGGCGGTGCGTCTCTGCAAGGTC
>JBBSAB010000074.1:0-40124 GCA_038252755.1 Polyangiales bacterium
AACGGAATCATCGAAGGATTGCCACGTGGGCGCAGTCATCTGGCCGACCAATTCACGCGGGCCTCGCTGTCGATCGTACTCAATCTTGCTGAGGGCGCTGGCAAGCACTCGAAGCTCGACAAGCGCCGGTACTACGTGACGGCGAGAGGGTCGGCGACCGAGTCTGCGGCACTGCCAGACACCTTTGCTTGCCCCGCGGTCGAAGCGATTGAACACGGTCTTCCAAGGGCCAAAGTCGTTGGGGAGATCCCGCCACGGAGCGCCCGTACGCCTCCACCACAGTACCGCTTGCACGACGTTGCGATCGTCTCGCCCCGGCCGCCCGGCGCGCTTCCTCCCGCCCAGCGCTGCTTTGACCTTCTGCCACTGCCGCTCATCCAATTGCAGGCGAACCATGGCTGGACGACCCATGGAGCACACCCTCGACTCCATGGAAGGCCTGTTGCTCTCAGTGCCCTCAGAAACGCCGGCTCGCCCCCCGCGCGCCCAGCCGGGCGCGGCGCGCGCGGGCAAAGCCCGCGTCACAAACCTCGGCCTACCAAACAAACGAGCCCAACGACTCCTCGCGGACCGTCGGGCACGGGTACGGGCACGCGAGAGCGATCCCAATTTAGGGACACTCCGTAGCTAGAACTAGGCTACGGGGGCGGGCATTCGGGGGCGGAGCGGCCGAGGCGGCATAGCTCGGCGCCGCGCTTTTCGAGCGCTTGGGCGCTGGCTGGCTTGCTCGCGAGCTCGGTGCCGGTACGGTATTTGGCGGCCAGCACGAAGCACGCATGTGGCGAATCGCTCTCGCATTGCGCGACGAGGTGGGTGAGCGCGATGCGCCGGAAACGCTTGGCTTGCTCGAGGTCAGCCGGGCCGGTGCTACCGGTTTCGAGCGCCACTGCTGCCCGCGCGCACTCGTCGAAATCCTTTTTCTGATCGCAGAACAGCTCGGCCTTGAGCAAGGCTTCGCGCGTCGCGGGGACGTCGAGCGCGGGCGCGGCGATAACTGCGAGAAGCGCAGCTGCTGCGGGCGCAGAGGGTGTCGGCGGAGGCGCAACGGATGCGGCCGGAGGCGCAGCGGATGCTGCGGGAGCCGCAACGGATGCTTGGGGAGAAGCAGCGGCGCTGGGCTCGGGCTCGGGCTCGGGCTCGGGAGCGGCAATAGCGGCGGGCGGAACAGGGGCGGGTGATTTCGGGGCGCCCATCAACGCTGCGAGCGCGCCGCCGACACCGCCCACTGCGATGCCGATGCCGGTGGTCCAACGGACGCCGTTCACGCAGCGAGCCCTTGCCGGACCAATAGCGCTTGCGGATCCGGCTTTCGACCCATGAACATCACGAACAAATCCATCGGATCGCGCGCGTCGCCCTGGGACAAGATCGAGTCGCGGAATGCGCGGCCGACGGTTGGGTTGAAGATGCCCTCGCGCTTGAAGCGACCGAACGCATCCGCGTCGAGCACCTCAGCCCACTTGTACGAGTAGTAGCCGGCGGCGTAGCCGACCGGATGCGAGAACAAGTGCGAGAAGCCGGCCAGCATGCCGTAGTCTTTCGGCAACTCGCTGGCGGCGTAATGCTGCAAAATACGGTTGCCGAAGTCCATCACGTCGCCGTCTTTGTCTGAAGCGTAGTCGATGTGCAGGGCTAGATCGACCGCAGCGAAGCCGAGTTGGCGCATCTGCGTGCTCGCGGCACGAAATGTGCGGGTGGCGTGCAGCCGTTCTAGAAGCGCTTCAGGAAGTGGCGCGCCGGTTTCGTAGTGGGCCGCGAACAAATTCAGCGCGTCGCGCTCCGAGCACCAATTCTCCATGATCTGCGAGGGCAGCTCGACGAAGTCCTGCGCCACGCGGGTACCAGCCAGGCTGCGCACGGGCACGCGGCTCAGGCAGTGGTGGAGCAAGTGCCCGAACTCGTGGAACAGCGTCTCGACGTCGCGGTGTAGCAACAACGATGGCTTGCCGCCCGATGGCGGGCTCGAGTTGCAGCAAAACACGGCCAGGTTCGGCGCCGGCGGCACGGAAGCCAACAGGCCATGCATCCACGCGCCACCGCGCTTGTTTTCGCGCGGGTACAAGTCGACGTGAAAGATGCCGAGCCGCACGCCGGCCTCGTCGTTGATCTCGTACGTCGTTACGTCTGGATCCCAAACCGGTACGTCGCTCAGCTGCGTGATCTTCACGCCGTACAAGCGCTCGGCGACTTCGAACGCGCCCTTCAACGCGCGTTCAGCCGGGAAGTATGCGCGCAGCTCTTCCTCATCTAGCTCGAAGCGTGCCTTGCGCAGCTTTTCGACGTAGTAGCCGACGTCCCACGGCAGCAGCGGCAGCTTGGCGCCCAGCGACGCGGCGAACTCGGCCAGCTCGGCTTTCTCTCGCTCGAAGGCGGTCAGTGATTTTTCGGTCAGGTCGGTGATGAAGCGTTTCGCGCTCTCACCGTCTTTCGCCATCCGATCATCCGTGACCAGATCGGCGAAGTGCTTGAAACCGAGCAGGGTGGCGCGCGCGCGGCGGAGCTCGAGCAGTTTGCCGACCAGGCCGCGGTTGTCGTGCTCACCGGCGGTGCCGCGCGCGTTGAACGCGGTCCAGATTTCGCGGCGTAGCTCGGCGTCGTCGGCGTAGGTCAGGACGGCCATCACGCTCGGCGCCTGCAGCGTGAAGCGGTAGCCAGTTTTGCCCTTGGCTACGGCCGCTTCTTTCGCCATCTCGCGAGCGGATTCTGGCAGGCCCGCGAGGCGAGCGTCGTCGTCGATCAGCAGCTCGAACGCGTTGGTGGCGTCGAGCACGTTCTGCGAAAAGCGGGTGGTGATGACGCTGAGCTCGGCGTCGAGCTGCTTCAGCTTCTCTTTGTCAGCGGGCGCGAGTTGCGCGCCTTGGCGGCGAAAATCGGCCAACGTCTTGTCCAGCAAACGCCGACGCGTCGGGTCGAGTGTGGCGGCTTCCGGCGTTCCCGCCAGCTCACGGAGCGCGCGGTACAGGCCGTCGCGCAGCGCGATGCTCGACCAAAACGCGCTGACGCCGGGCAAGACGGCGTTGTACGCCTCGCGCAGGGTGGGGGTGGTGGCGACGCTCTCCAGGTGCTCGACGACGCTCATCGATAGCTCCAGCTGCTCAGTGGCGGTCTCGAGCGCGCCGAGCGTGGCGGCGTAGGTGCGCGGCGCCTTTTCGATCGCGTCGAGCGCGGCTTCGGAACGCGCGACCAGCTCCTTGATCGCTGGTTCGACGTGCTCGGCCGAGATGCGATCAAAAGGGACGTCGAGGGTTTGCTGGCCGACCGTGAGCAGAGGGTTTTCCATGCGCGCTTTGGTTATAGCAACCAGATCGCGACTCATCACCAAAACGCATGCGCTTCCATGAGATAACTCGATTGGACGGGGTGGAGACCACTCACTAGGCTTATCTCGATGAGGTTACGGGTATCCAAGGGTTGGGCGGTTACGGTGCTCTTGGCGTCGGTTGGCTGCGGCCGGACTGGCGGCGTTTCGGACACGGGCTCGGGGGCGGGTGGCGAGGACGGCGGGCCCGTGGTGATGGCGCTCGACTACGTGCAAAGCGGTAGTCGCCTGGTCGCGTTGGGCTATTCGTCGAACGAAGCCAAGCTGTTTCGAACGTTTCACGACGCGCAGCTCGGCTTCGACTGCGTCTTCGTGCCCGACGCTGCGGGCGAGCAGCAGCGCTGCGTACCGAGCTCGTCCGCGACCGTGGTCTACACGGATGCCGCCTGCACGGAGCCGGCAGCCTGGAGCGAGCGGCTGTGGGGCGACGATTGGCGGGTCGGCGACGCGGTGAGCGGCGTCGCCAACGTCGTCGCCGACGTCGGGCGGAGTTGTCCCGGCGAAGCGCCGCCGCATCGCGCAGCGTATCGGCTCGCGCAACAGCTGAGCGAAGAGGTGATTGGGGCTCCCGCGTTCTCGCTGTTCCAGCTCAGAGATTCACGGTGCCAACCAGCGAGCCTCCCGGCCAAGGTGACGCCGCCGGTCTATCGGCTCGTCCCACTCGCCGAAAGCGAGTTGGCGCGCGCCGACCGGGTCAGCCTGAACGTGGGTGAGGGGCTACGTTTGACGCGCTTGCTCGCCGACGATGGCGCCGCGCTCAACTTGGGCGTCACTGGCACGGATCGAACGCCGTGCGAATTTCAGCGCGACGGTGAGTGCGTCCCGGAGCCAATCGCCCGACCCGCGTCGGCTGGCGCGGCCGGGTTCACGACAGCGTTGAACGCCGACTGCAGCAAGCCTGCCTACCAAGCGCCGTTCCCCACGGCCTGCGGTACCGCGAGCTTTGGGGTGGATGACGACGGCCAGCGGCCGCTACAGGTTCGGGCGCTGGAAAAGCCCACGGCGCTCTTCAGCTGGGAGATCGCCTTGCCGGTCACGGACCCACTGAGCTTCCGGTGCGACGCGCGCACGACCTACGCTTCCGAACAGGTCGCTGCACCCGGTCGCGACCTGACCGGAACACTGCCGACAGCGCACAAGCTGCGCCGCGGGGTGGGGCCGCTGCACGTGGACTGGTTCAGCGTGGGCCAGAGCGAGCTACTGCCGGTTTTGGCTGACTCTCGTCGAGCGTCGCCGGGTGTGGTGCCGACGGCCGAGTTCGTGAACGCCGCGGGCCAGGCTTGCCAAGTCATGCCCGCCGACGACGGAACGCTGCACTGCGCCGTGGTCGACGACACCGGCAATCCGGTCGTCGACTTGACGACATTTCCGGAAGTCGTGCTTGGCCCAATCTGAGTGGGTTAGCGGCTGCGGAGCTGGTTGAGCAAGCTCGTGGCTCGCGCGCTGAGCGCGGCGTCGTCACTCGTCGTCGCGAATTCCAGCTTGCCTTCGCTGAAGCGGCCAAGGTCGCTCTGCACTTGGGCCGCGTCGAGCGTGGCGTCGGCGACGACGGTCACGAGACGGGCCTCTTCCTCCGGCTTGAGGATCTCCGAATGCGAAACGACGACGTGCTGGCGCGTCGTCGTTGCTCCCGAAAACTCCAACATTGCCGGGGCCTGGCTCGCGTCCAGCATTGAAATTAGGCGGAAGCCGTGGGTTTCGAGGAACGGGATCGACTTGGCGTCGGCCATCGCGGCGCCCAGCTCGGGCCCCACGCTCGCAGCGAAGAAGTCGGCGAGCGCAGCGCGCCCGAGCTCGAGCAACGCCTCCGGCGGCCGCTCTTTGGGCCCCAGCGTCGTGATGCTGCTGGCGCCTGGCCCGAGCGCCTGGACGACGGTCACGGCCACGCCGCCCGTGTGCGAGTAAATGAGCAGCGCGCGAGCGATGGCTTGACCCGACTGATTGGTCACGACCAGCTCATCGGCGTCGTTCAAGGTCAACACCAGCGGCGAAGGGGCGCCCCGCACTTCGAAATCAAGGGAGGCGACCGACGCACTCAGGTCAACGTTGCCCGTGGGCTCGCGCACGCTGAGGCCGCCGAAGGCGCGCCAACCGCTCCATTCGCTCGAGATGCCGGCGTTGTCGACCACTTCGCGGACGGGCTGGAGCGGCCAACGCACGCCGCTGGCGGTCGGCACGACGCTGGGAAAGTAGTGGGAAATCGGCGACCATTCGCCGGTGCTGGCGGGGCGCAGCTCGGCCTCGAGCTCGGGCAGCGCGCCGGCCGCAGCGCTTTGAAAGAGCAACGTCAGATCGACCTTGGCGCGATCGAAGCCGTCGACCGGCTGCACCGGCGTGCTTGGCGCGCCCAGCGCGACGTACGCAGGAAGGTTTTGTTGCGGGCTCGGCGACAGGAACAACCCCGACGAAGCTTGCAGTGTGGTCAGCGTCGTCACTTGCACGACATCGAGCTTGGTGCCTTCGGTATCCGTCTTCGCAGCCGGACCCGTTCCGCAGCCGCTCAACAGCAGCGGCAGAACCAGATAAAACCCGCACATGATTGCCGCCGCTGGCCGTAAGCTTCGCATCCGGCGGTATAGTATCCGATGCTCGGGCCCGCTAAAACCCCATGCACCCAGCGTATGGACACCCATAAAGAGCGCGCATGAATCTCGAACGCCTCGAGCTCTTTCTGAAGATCGTCGATACGGGCTCGGTGAGCGGCGCGGGTCGTGAGGCGAACCTGACGCAGCCGGCCGTGAGTCGCAGCCTCAAGCTGCTCGAAGAGGAAATCGGCGCCGATCTGTTCGACCGACAGGGGCGGGGGCTGCTGTTGACGGCTGCCGGGCGTGCGTTGATCCCGTGCGCACGCCAGCTGGTGCGCGACAGCGAGCGCGCCAGGTTGCAAGTCCAACGCGCGGCCCAGGATGCCTACTTCGATTTGCGGGTCGGTGCTGTCGATAGCCTGGGCACCCACGTGCTGCCCGGCTGCCTGAGCTGGCTGCAGGCCGAGCATCGCGACTTGAAGCTCAAGCTGTGGATGGGCCGCACGCAGAGCCTGCTCGAACGCGTCGAGCGCGGGACGCTCGATCTGGCTTTCGTGGCCTACTCCGGCCCGCCGTCGGAGCGCGCCACGCGGATTGGCACGTACGGCCTGAAATATTACGGCCAGAGTCCGCGCTTCGCGGGCCTTGCGGCGCTCACCTCCGAGCTCGAGCTCCGGCAACTGCCCGTGGTCGAGATCGAAGCGCTGCCCGGCCAACCATCGTTGATCCACGCTGACGCCGACGCGTTCGCCGTCACGCAGAACTTGAGCGCAGTCAAGGCGCTGGTCTTGGCCGGCCTCGGCGTGGGCCAACTCTTGCCGTTCATGTTGAGCGACGACGAGCGCAAGGCGTTGGTGTGCGCCGAACACCTGCAGCACGATCCCGACTGCGGCGTGTACGCCGTGCACTCTTTCCGAACGTTGTCCGAGCAGGAAGCCAAGATCCACCAGGCTTTGATCGAACGCGTCTCAGCACAGCTGAGTGAGTCGACGGGGCGCTCATGAACGACGGACAAGCGGCGGCAGGCGAAGGCGAAACGTTGTGGGAGCCAAGCGAAGAGCGCTGCGCGATCTCGCGCATGGCTCACTTCATGCGCTGGCTCACCCGCGACACCGGGCTCACGTTCACGAGCTACGACGACGTCTGGCGTTGGTCGGTCGAGCAGATTGGGCCGTTCTGGCAAGCAGTGGCGCGCTATTTCGATGTCGCGCTCGGTGGCGAGCGTGAGCCGGCCCTGGTCGGCAAGTTGCCCGACGCGCATTGGTTTCCGAACGCGACGCTCAACTACGCCGAGCATCTGCTGCGGCGGCGCGACGAACACTTGGCGATCGTGGCGCGCGCCGAAGACGGCTCGCGCCGCACGCTCAGCTACGCCGAGCTGGCAGAGCAAGTGGGGCGTGCGCGCGCCGGTTTGAAGCGCGCAGGCGTCAAGCGGGGCGACCGCGTGGCGGCGTTCTTGCCGAACGGAGTGGAGGCGGTCGTGGGCGTGTTGGCCGCGGCGAGCTTGGGCGCGGTGTGGTCGAGCGCCGCACCCGAGTTCGGCGTGAAGAGCGTGCTCGATCGCTTTCAACAGATCGAACCGACGGTGCTGCTAGCGTGCGACGGCTACGTGTATGGCGGCAAGCGCTTCGCGCGCGCGGTCGAGTTGCGCGAAATTGCCGCGGCTTTGCCCTCATTGCGTGGCCTATTCGTGCTCGGTGACGCGGCGGCGGTCGGTTCGGTCGGCAACGTAACGGCCCAGCCGTGGAGCGAGCTGCTTCGGGAAGAACAGCCGCTCGAGTTCGAAGCGGTAGCGTTCGAGCATCCGTTGTGGATCCTGTATTCGTCAGGCACGACTGGGTTGCCGAAGCCGATTGTGCAAGGTCACGGTGGCATCTTGCTCGAGCACCTGAAGGCGCTGGCGCTGCACATGGACCTCGGCGAGAGCGATCGCTTCTTCTGGTTCTCGACCACCGGTTGGATGATGTGGAACATGGTGGTGAGCGCGCTCGGGCTCGGCAGCACGCTCGTGCTGTTCGACGGCAGCCCAGCCTTGCCCGGCTTGTCGGCGCTGTGGAAGCTCGCCGAAGAAGAGCAGGTTACCTACTTTGGAACGAGTGCGCCGTTCCTGATCGCTTGCAAGAAGGCCGGCATCGTTCCAAAACAAGTGGCCAAGCTGGGGGCACTGCGCAGCATTGGAACGACGGGCGCGCCGTTGCCGAGCGACGGCTTCAAGTGGGTTTACGACAACGTCTCAACGCAGGTTTTGCTCGGTTCAGTCAGCGGCGGAACCGATGTTTGTACGGCATTCGTGCTGTCGTGCCCGCTGCTGCCAGTGCGGGCGGGTGAGATTCAGTGCCGTGGTTTGGGCGCCAAGATCGAAGCCTGGGACGACGCCGGAAAGGCGTTGAGCGGCCAAGTGGGCGAGCTGGTGTTGACGGAGCCGTTCCCGTCGATGCCGATTTATTTTTGGAACGATCCCGAGCGCGAGCGTTTCAACGCCAGCTACTTCGGCATGTATCCGGGCGTCTGGCGGCATGGCGACTGGGTCAAGCTCAACCCGAGCGGAGGCCTAGTGATCTACGGCCGCTCGGATTCGACGCTGAATCGCGGCGGTGTGCGCATGGGCACGAGCGAGTTTTACAGCGTCGTCGAGGCAATGCCCGAGATCGCCGATAGCCTGGTCGTCGACACGGGGTCGCTCGAAGACGCGATCGGCAAGATGTGGTTGTTCGTCGTGGTCAAAGCCGGCGTCGAACTCGACACGGCCTTGAAGCGCCGGATCAAAGACGTGCTCAAGAGCGAGCTGTCGCCGCGCCACGTGCCCGACCAAATTCGCGCCATCCTGGCCGTGCCGCGCACGCTCAACGGGAAAAAGCTCGAGGTGCCGGTGAAACGCATCCTGCTCGGCGAAGCTCCCGACAAAGTTGCCAGCCGCGACACCCTGGCCAATCCGCAGGCGCTGGACGCGCTGGTCGAAATCATCCGCGGCGAGGCCAAAGGTTGAGCGACCGCTACAGGGTATGGCCAACTGCGAACGACACGATCAGAGCGTCGTCGCCAGGCGGTTTGCCTTGGCATGGCGTCGCCGCGCCGTCGGAGTAGCGCACGCATTTCCACGGCGTCGCGAACAAGGCGTGACCCACGCCGAAATCGTAGCGAAAGCTCCAGCCGGAGGCCAGCTTGTGCTCGATGCCAGCGCTGAGCGCGCCGAACTGTGCGGTCCTGTCGACGTACCGGAGCACCGGACAACTGTCGATGCACCCCAACAGATCGAGCTCGCCGTCGCGCATGACCGTGTAGGACGCCTGGAGGACGAACGCATTCATCAGTCTTCGTCCTTCGCCTCCCCAGATGATCGGGCGCAAGCGAACGTAGCCACTTCCGGCCGGTCCCCAATATGTCAGGCCAGCCGCTACTCCCGCCGTGATCCGGTCCAACGGGGTGAGCTCGGCATATCCGCCCAAGAGAGCAGCCGGCATACCCAGCCCCGTGCCGAGCCCGAGCTCAAGCCAACGCGCGTCGAAGCGTCGTCTTTCTTCCACACTGTTGCCCGCCGCGCCCAGGGGCTGCCCTTGCAGCGCGGCCTCCAGCCGCTGCGCTTCCGCAGGCAGGGCTTCCGGCTCGAGCGCGTCCCCGGGCTGAATTGCCGGGCTGGCGAGCGAAACGGTACTCGCGAGGATCACGGTCAGGCCCAGCGCTAGGGGGAAAAATGCTTTCAACACCCAAATCCGTACAGCAAAGGTCGGGCCAGCTGCAAATTGGGCCAGAAAATGCGGCGAGCCCGGCGGGTTGGGGGCTTTCGCTGATGGGGTCGTCGCCCCAACTGGCGGTCGATGGCTGCTAGAAATGGGCTTGAAACCGGTTCCACACGTGGCATCATGGAGGGCGCTTGGACCTTCCGTGTTTCGCACCTGGAGCCCGCCCATGAACCTACGTTTTATCGCAAATTTGGCGCTAGTTTCGACGCTCGCCTCGGGTGTTGCCTGTAGCGCCGGCGGAGATGGCAACGGTTCCAAGAATCAGAACGTGAACGGCACGGGCGGGGCCAGCAACAACGGCACTGGTGGCACGCAGCCGAACCTCAACACCAACGGCGGTGGCCCGGTGATCACGGTCGGCGGCAACGCCGGCGTGCGGGATCCGAATGATCCGCGCGACATCGATGCGCGGCCGAAGCTCTGCGACGCGAACATGCAAAACTGTACGTGTCTGCGGCTCGGCTTGCTGGGCACGCTCGACTCGAGCGCGACCGCCAAGGACACCAAGCCGTTCATCGACTGGCTGAACGGCAACAGCGGCGGCACGGCGAAGGTAACGATGATCAATGCCAAGCCGCCCGTCATCGACGCTGCGTTCTTGGGTCAGTACGACATTCTGGTCGTCGCCAACGTCAACGGCTGGACCTTCACTGCGGACGAGAAGGCGGCGGTCGAAAAGTGGGTGCGTGTGTTGGCCGGCGGCATCGTGACCTTGACCGGTTTCACCAGCGTGGCGACTGAAGCAGCGGCTACCAGCCAGTTGGTCGATTTTGCGGGGATGGGCTACACCGGCGCCTCGATGACCGATTGGACCGCGCCCGCCGCGGGCTCGTCGACGCCGATTCACTACAAGGCCGGCAGCGCCGACCTGCGAAATTGCCTCAATTTGTGGAGCGCAATGGAGGATCGCGAAGCGTCGCAGACCACCGCCATCAAGTTCACGGCCCAAACCGGCCCGCTCGAAAAGCTGACGGATTCGCTCGACTACGTGGGTGCCTACATCGGTTGGCCCGTGAAAACGCCGGCCGGTTCGACCGCGATCGCGACCGATCCGATGACCGGCAAGAACATGGCTGTCGCGCTCGAGGTTGACGGCAAGGGCCGCATCCTCTCGTTCGGTGATGAATGGGTCATCTTCACCAACCAATGGCAGCCGGTCGGGACACCGACGAACATGAACATGGACGCCGGCAACATGTGCTGGCAGCCCGCCGCGGGCACGGATCCGGGCTTCTTCCAGTCGGTCCGGTCGCTCTATCAGACCAAACAGTTCTGGTACAACATCATCAATTGGGTCGCACCGCCCAGCGAGTGCAACTTCACGATCATGGATCCCGACGTCGTCGTTAAGTAGACGGCCCTCGTCGGTCTCGTACGGCTCCCAGATTTTACACGGAGGTGGGAGGTCGGGAGGTTGGTTTGTTTGGCGTGGTCGGCGACTGAGACTGACTGGCTAGCCTGATGCGTCAGCGCCAGCCGGTTGCCAACCCCAAGATCTCCCGTCCTCCCCGGCTCCCTGTGTAATTCATTGCAGGCGTTTTCGAGCGATTTGGACGGCGAGTGGGCTTTGGTCGATGCCGACGAAGCGGCGGCCGAGGTTTCTAGCGGCGACGAGCGTCGTGCCGGAGCCGCACATCGGGTCGAGCACGCGACTTTCGGGCAGGCTCGAGGCGCGGACGATGCGCTCGAGTAGCGCGAGCGGTTTTTGCGTGGGGTAGCCGGTGGTTTCGGCGATCAGCGGCGTGTTGGCGCGCATCGCCGGGCAGTCGCTCCACACGCTGCCAAGGCGGCGGCCAACGTCCGCGTAATAACGGTAGGTTTTGCCGGAGATGGTTCGCTCGCGGTAGTTCCTGCCCTCGGCGTCTACGTTTTGGAAGTGCATGCGCAGGCTGGTGGCCGCGAAGCTTTCGCGTAGCGCTGGGTCGTCACCGTTCCAAATTGGTTGCTTACCGCGGGCGTAGATCAAGATCGTCTGGTGCGTGACGCTCGGCCCGCTGCGCTTTTTGCCGCCGTTACCCGGCACCCAAACCACCTCGCCCAAGAAGCCGGCGCGTCCGAACACGCGGTCCGCGGCGACTTTGGCGTCGTGCACCGTGCGGTGGTCGAGATGCAGCCAAAGCGTGCCGCGCTCGCTCAATGCGTCGCGCACGACCGCGAGCCGCGGCTCGAGCATGCGCAGGAACGCGTCGATCGTGCTCCAAGCGTCGTCGTAGGCGTGCTGGCCGCGCACGCGTTCGCCCTTACCGACGCGCGCGGCGCGCTTGCCGCCGGCGTTGAACGGCGGATCGGCGTACGCCAAGTCGAATTTGCCTCGCCGCGCCAGCTCGGGCACCACATCGAGGCAATCACCGTGATGCACCGCGCTGGCGGGTAAGCTCAACTACCACCGCCGCTGTTGCCGGCGCTGCCGCTGGCCAAAGGTGAGGATTCGAGCGGTTCGTCGGCGGCGATTTCCTCGAGCAAGGCTTGATCGAGTTGCTGGCTTTTCGGCTGCGGGGGCAGCCATTCCCAGTACGGTCCGCCGCCGCTGCAGCCGGCCTGCATTTCCTCGGGCGAACACGCGATGCGCAGGTGCAGGTGATCGTCGTGGGGCAAGCTGTCGCCGGGTTGCAGCATCACGGTCTGGGCGCGGTACACGAGCTCAAGTGGCTCACCGCGGGCGCGTGCGTAGTCGATCACCAGCGCTTCGAGCGGACGGCTGATGAACAGGAACTGCACGCCAATCTCGCGATCGTTGACCAGCTTCTTGATCAGTAGCCACTCGCGTGCAAAATCGAGCCGCACGTACTCGTCAGCGTCGGGCACGACGGCCAGGCCGTCGGCCTCGTAACGCACGAAGCCGGGGCTCGCGATCGGTGCGCCCGCGGGCGTGGACGCGTAGAACAACAGATCGACGTCCCGACCGCTACGGTGCGAAGCGTGGCCCGGGATCTGCCCGCCGTCCTTGGCGCCCAAATCTCCGATCACCAGCACACCGCCGGGTAACTCGGCTTCGACTTCAGCGGCGATGCGCGTGAGCGCGGTGACCAGCCGTGGGCGTCCCCAATGGTTGCGTCCTTTCGGGCGATAGCGCTCGAATCCTTTGCCTTGTTCCGGCAGCTCGAGCGCACCGGTTTGCACGCCCTGGTTCGGCATGCCGACCGAGCCGGCCAGGCCTGGCGCGAGCGGCGTGGGGGCGCTGAAGCAGCCGCTGAGCGTCAGGCCAAGGGCTAGGGAAATGCCATTGGTGCCGAGCACTTAGCCCAACTCCGGGATGAATGATTTGAGGTGCTCGGCGACGTTTCGCGCGCCGGTGTCGGAGGCGAAGCCGTCGGCGAGGTCGAGCTTGTTGTCGCGCAGCGTGAGAAAGCCGTGGTCGACGAAGGCCTGGAAGGCGTTGGCCAAGATCGACTTGCTGACGGCTTCGCTGCGCTCCAGCTCGCCCGCCAAAAATGCGCGGTTGCCCAAGGCGATGCAGCGCTTCAGCAGTTCTTTCTCGCCGAGCGGCGCCTTGACCAGCTCCGACAGCGCGCGCGCTGCGACCCAATAGCCTTCCAGGAAATTGCGCAGCACGGCCGAGTACAACACCAGCCAGTCGAACCCGCTCCAGCCGTCGCGCCCAGGACCAATGCTGAGCGTGCCGTTGTCGTGCTGAAGCTCGCCGTCGGCGAGCATTTGATTCAGCGTCTCGTCGAAGATCTTCTCGAAGGGCTTGTCGGCGCGAAAACGGAACTCGAACTTGAACAAGCGGCTCAACGCCTGCACGCGGTCACGCACCCACAAGTTCGGCTCGCGCTTCTGCGGCGCGGACAAGAGCGCGGTCGCGACCAACGCGCGCTCGACGAAGAAATGCACGATGATGTTCTTCGAAACGTCGAGCAACAGCCGCCGCGCCGGGACGACCACGTAGCTGGCGCCATCGC
Organism: Polyangiales bacterium; assembly: GCA_038252755.1. Taxonomy (GTDB): domain Bacteria; phylum Myxococcota_A; class Polyangia; order Polyangiales; family Polyangiaceae; genus PMG-095. The sequence continues at coordinate 13,487 of JBBSAB010000074.1, forward strand.
TCGAATTGGGGGATTTCGTCAGCGGATCGTCGGGGTAGCGGACCTCGACCAAATCGGCGTCGACGAACATTTGCACGGCTTCGCGCAGGGCTTCGGAACGCACGCGGCCGGCCTGCGTCGTCAAAGCTGGCGACGAACGCGCGCCCTGGCGTTGAGCAACTGACAGCAGTCGTTCTGCGCGCAAGATCAGCTCGCGGTGGGGCAGGCCGCGCTGCTTGTGCGAAAGCAGCACCATCGCCGTCAGCGCGCCGGGCGTGATCGACGTGACGCGGTTGATCTCGTCCATCACGCGGTTGCCGAGCTTGGTCACCAAGCTGCGGCGCTTGGCCGGGCTCAGGACTTGGCCGTTCTCGAGACCAAGCTCGCGCTTCAGATCTTCGAGCGCCAGCACTTGGCCGACCTGCATGTTGATACCGCCGTAACGGTGCCGCAGCACCTGGCTGGATTTCAAGAGACCGGCTGCGTCCTCTTTCGACTTTTCGGCGCCTTGCAACTCACGCTCGTACGACGACGCTTCGATCACGCGCTCGTAGCCGATGCTGACCGGGACGAAGAAGCACGGCCGCTCCGGCACCGCCAGCGCCGCGTCCATCAACATGTTGAGCAAGCCGAACTTGGGCGCGACCAGCTTGCCGGTGCGGCTGCGCCCACCTTCCAGGAACAGCTCGATCGGGTAACCGTCTTTGATCAGTCGCCGCACGTAGGCGTCGACGACCGCGGCGTACAGTCGATCGCCCCGGAACGAGCGGCGGATGAAGAACGCGCCGCCGCGTCGGAACACCGCGCCGACCGGAAAGAAGTTCAGGTTGTCGCCGGCCGCGATCACCGGCAACGGCAGGTTCTGCTCGTTGAAGATGTAGCTCAGGATCAGGTAGTCGACGTGGCTCTTGTGGCTGGGCAGCAAGATCAACGTGCCCTGGCGAGCGGCCGCGCGCAGCCGCTCGATGTCGCCCTTGTCGTACTCGATGCCGGCGTAAATCCTGGTGAAAACGCGGTGGAATACCACCTCGAGCAATTTGATCGTCGTGCGATCGGGCGTCGCCTGCAGCTCCTTCAGCATCTCGTGCGCGCGCCGCAGCAGCGTGTGGCGGTCGTTGCGCTCGTCGGCAAGGTCGTCGATCACGGCGCGCAAACGCGGATTACGGACGAGCTCTTGCCGCACACGCTCCGGCGCTTTGTGGGCGGGACCGGTGACCGCACGCCGCTCGCGCTCGAGCCGCCCAAGCACCATGTACGTGAGCTTGCGTAGGCGCACGGCGTCAGTCGTGGCACCCGGCTCTTGCAGGAACTTCGATAGGTCGATCGGCTCGCCGAGCTTCAGCTCCACGTGCTTGAAGTTGTGCAGCAGCTGCGCCGCAGTGCGGGCCGGGCTTGGCCATTCGCGTGGCCCCAAAAGAAAATCGAACGGTTCGGTGCCACGTGTGTTCGGGAAATTGGTCCACACGAACACCTGCGGTACAACGAAGATCGGCTTTTCGCGGCGGCGCTGCAGCTCGAACAGCGATCGGACCAACTCGTCGCCTTCCTTCAAGCCGCGCCCGCCCGAGGCGCCGGTCGCTACGTCGAGCACGCCCGGAGGTCGCTTGAGGAACAACGCCGCCGAACCGCCGCGCGTCAGGGCGTCCTCGAGCTCATCCGAAGGCGAGACGTTGGGGCGCGGCAAGATCGCGTTGAGCCAGCCCTTGCCCATCGGGTTCAGGATCCAAAGCCCCAGATCATTGACGAAGCGGACTTGCGGCAGCTGGTAGCGCTTGGTCAGGTAGTCGAGCGCGAAGAAGTCGATGAAGTTCAGGCTGCGCAGGACGTAGACGATCGAGCCCTGCTCGGAGAGCGCGCGCACTTCGCGCACCCACGCCTCGTCCACCTGGATCTTGTCGAAGAAGCGCTGGTAGAGCGCGCGCAAGATCGGGTTGGGTAGGTAGGTTTGGGTGAGCTCGCGGTCGAAGGGCATGATGGGGGCGGGGACGCGGGCGGGGGCGAGACGCCCGGATCATACTCAAGCTCGCCCGATGCGCCGCGAATGTTGATCCGGCCCGCGTCTCCGGCTACCGAGGCTTAGGTCCATGTCGATGGTTTCGCCGAGGTCGGCTGCGGTTTACGGAGCTTTCGCGGTTGGTCTCGCCTGGGGCCCCCTCGCCGGCTGCAAGCGTCACCCCCCGGCCCCGACCCCCGCGCCGAGCGCGGCCGTTTCGACGGCTCCGTCAGCGCCGCCGTTGGTCGACGACGTGAACGGCGCCGAGGGGGCGGCAGTGCCGGCGCAGTGCCGCCGCTTGCCCGGCTACGCCCTGACGCTCGAGGCGCCGCCGTTGCCAAAGCCTGCGCGCGGCGAGCCAGAAACGGCCGGCGACGAAGATGACGACGCACTGCTGCCGTTCGGTGTCGCGATCGGCGGCGCGGTGCCGGCGCCGTTCGGGTTTGCGGTCGCCGGCATCCGCGGTGCCGGGCAGGCGTTCGTGGCGTTGTTGGGCGAGCGCGCATCGCATCGCATCGATTTGGGCGAGCTGCATGGCGATCCGGAGACACCCGCACTTGCGACGGCGGGCGAGGGCCTAATCGTGGCGTTGCGCAGCACGGATGCGGCCGGCTTCACGCTGCGCCTCGGGCGCGTGGCTTCCGCCGAAGCGAACGCGGTCGAGTGGGGCTTCGAGCTTTCGAAATTGGGCAAGACGGTGACCGGCGTCGAGGTCGCGGCGGCCGGCGCGCGTGGCGTGCTCGTCTATCAAGGTGAAGAGAAGACAGGCGCGACACGGCTCTTCCTCGGAACGTTTGCGACTGGCAGCCTGAAGGAGCCGTTCGATGTGAAGCCGCTCGAGGCGAAGGACGTCGAGATGCCGCGGCTGACCGCGCGCCCCGGCGGCTACTGGCTGAGTTGGGTCCGCACGCTGCCGGAGGCCAAAAAGGCGCTAAAGTCGGCGGTCGATGCGGGTCCGCCGCCCGATCCCGAGGAGCGCGAGTTGCTCGACGTCGGGCTGCGCGTGGTCGAGGTGGCCAAGCTCGATGAGCAGGGCAAGGTGCAGGGCGCGGCGCGACGGATTGGTGAGCCCCGCCGCCAGGTGCTGCTGTACGACGTCGCGCCGCTGGCTTCGGGCGGGTTGTTGATCGCCGCGCGCTCGGACAGCGCGGTGCCCGGCGCGGAGGGCGGCGCGCTGTTGCTGAGCGAGCTGCAGGCGGACGGTAGCGTTCACGAAGAGCGACTGGACGACGAGGAGATCGGCGCCGGCGCGCCTGCGTTGTTGGTCGACGGGGACGCGAAGCTGCCCGGGCCGTGGCTGTCGATGAGCGCGCCGAGCGACGCGACGCGGCTCGGGTTGGCGCGTGGCAAGCAGAGCATGCTGCAGGCCGATGCGCTGCTTGGTCACGCTGAAGTGGTCGCCGTCAGCGGCGGGCATTTCTTGGTGCAGCGCGCGCGTGGCAGGGGCGTCGCGCTGGAGGCGCTCGACTGCACGTGGCCGCCGAACGACGCCGCCGCAGCCGAAAAGAAGTGATAGAGTCGCGGCATGGCGACCGCGCTCGTGCTGCTGGCGGACGGCTTCGAAGAGATTGAAGCGGTGACGATCATCGACGTGCTGCGGCGCGGCGAAGTGACGGTGACGACGGCCTCGCTCGGCGAAAAGCACGTGACCGGCGCGCACCAAATCTCGGTCGAGGCAGACGCGCTGTTCGCCAGCGTTTCCGTCGAAAATTTCGACGCGTTGGTGCTGCCCGGCGGTCCCGCCGCGAAAACCCTTCGCGAAGACCCGCGCGCCCAAGCGGCGATTCAACGCGCTGCCGGTGCGGGCAAGGTCGTCGCGGCGGTCTGCGCCGCACCCACGGCGCTCGAAGTCGCGGGCGTGCTGACCGGCAAACGCGCGACCGTGTATCCCGGCAATCCACTGCCGAGCGCAGAGCTGGTCGACGCGCGCGTCGTCGAAGACGGCAACGTCATCACCGGCAGTGGCCCCGGTACGACGATGGCCTTCGCGCTCAAGCTCGTCGAACGCCTGAGCGGCGCTGCCATCGCCGAAACGACGGCCAAGCGGCTGCTGTTCACCGCTTAAGTGATCAGTTCGGCGTTCGATGTTTATCCCAAAAGCTGCTGTCGATGTACGGCGCGAGAAACTCGAACAACTGCGGCTCGTCGCCCGGCTGCAAAATCCGCAGCTCTGCGTCCGTCGTCGTCACGGCAAGATCTCGACCGATAACGTTTCGGTGCCCCAGGGGTAGCCGAGATCACGCGCGGTGCCGGTGGCTTGGCTTTTGCCGAGCAAGCGCGTGACCACTTCCAGCCCGAGGTCGATGGCGGAGCCGCTTTGGGCTGCCGTGATGCATTTCGGCGCGGCGAGCGTGCGCGCGTCGGTGCGCGGCGTGACGCTGGGATCGAGCGCGAGGAGCTCATCGGCAAGCGCGGGAAGAATCGCGACCTCAGCGCCTGTCAGCAGGCCTGCGCGGGCCGCGACGAGCGTGCCTAACCCGACACTGAGCGACAGTGTGAGGCCGGGGCGAACCTTGGCCAGGTAGTTGAGCAGCGGCTGGTTTTCGAGCGCGCGCCGCGCGCCGTAGCCGCCTGGAATGAGCACGAGCTCGGGATCAGTGCACGACTCGAGCGCCGCCGCTGGACCGACTTGGAGCTGAGCGCGGGTGGTGCGGACACCCGGTTCGGATGCGACGAGCTCAGCCTTGATCGCGCGCCAGTTCCATTTGCGACCCGCGGTCGAGAACACTTCGAGCGTACCTGCGACGTCGAGCAGATCCATCTCGTCGAAAGCGATGATGGCCAGGCGGTACGGGCGGGTGCGCATGCGTAATGACGCCGGCTACGGCACGAGCAAAAGCTGGCCGGTGGTTTGGCGGCTTTCGAGCGCGCGGTGCGCGGCGGCGGCTTCGCTCAGCGGGAAACGCTGGGAGATCTGCGTCGTGAGCTTGCCCTGCTTCAGCATGTCGAACAGCGCCTTGGACGCGTCGAGCAGCTCTTGGCGGGTGCGGACGTACGCGTAAAGCGTGGGGCGAGTGAGGAACAACGAGCCCTTGGCGGCCAAGCTGTTCACCTCGAGCGGCGGCGGTGGGCCCGAGGCGTTGCCGTAGCAAACGAGCATGCCCCGCACCGACAAACAGTCGAGCGAACCGGCGAACGTCGCTTTGCCGACCGAGTCGTAGACGACCGGTACTCCTTCTGGATACAGCTCGCGGACCTTCGCTTTGAAGTCTTCGCGCGTGTAGACGATGACGTGCTGTGCGCCATTTTTCTTCGCCTGCTCGGCCTTTTCGTCCGACCCGACCGTGGCGATGACCCGGGCGCCCAACTCGGTAAGCCATTGCAATGCGAGTGAGCCGACGCCGCCGGCCGCGGCGTGCAGCAGCACTGGCTCGGCGAAGCGCACCGCGTGGACGCGCCGCACCAGCATCTCGGCCGTCAAGCCTTTCAGGAACGAGGCAGCAGCGACCTCGTCGGAGATGCCATCGGGCAGGGGCACGAGCCGCTCGCACGGCATCAACTTGACGCTGGCGTAGGCGCCGATGGTTTGCGTCTGGTAGACGACCCGTTGCCCCTCGCGGAGGCCGCAATCGTCAGGTTGCGGCCCCAGGCGCTCGATAACTCCGGCGGCTTCGACGCCCAGCGTGGCCGGAAGCGGCACCGGGTAAAGGCCGGTGCGGTGATAGGTGTCGATCATGTTCACGCCGATCGCGGTGTGGCGGATCAGCGCTTCCCCAGGGCCGGGCTCGGGCAAATCGAACGACTCGTAGGCCAGCACGTCGGGGGTCCCGGTTTGGGTAATGCGGACTCTGTGCTCCATGCGCCCGCCGGCACTCTACAGCGTTTTTGGGCTTTCGCGCGGCCGGTTCTGGCTCTGTGCTGGTTCCGGGCCGGCTGGGGGCACCCCCGCGAATATGGTATCGCAAGTGCCATGGTGGCTTTTGGCTTCGACCTGAAACCGAGCAAGACGCCCAAGAGCGCGAGCGAGCGCGAGGCGATCCTGAAAGGAAGCCTGGGCTTCGGTCGGCTGTTCACCGAGCATATGGTCCAGGTTCGATACGCGGACGGCGCTTGGCAACGCGGCGAGCTCGTTCCGTACGGTCCGATCACACTCGATCCGGCGGCGTCGGTGCTCCACTACGGCCAGGCGATTTTTGAGGGCTTCAAAGCCTATCGCCAGCCCGATGGCAGCATCGCCACGTTTCGGCCGGAGGCGAACGGCAAGCGCTTCGCGGCCTCGGCGCGGCGCTTGGCGATGCCGGAGATGCCGGTCGAGCTGTTCGTCGGCGCGTCCGACGTGCTGCTGCACCACGAAGCCGCTTGGGTGCCGAGCGGCGTGGGCGAGAGCTTGTACGTGCGCCCGCTGATGATCGCGACCGAAGCCGCGCTCGGGGTGAAGCCAGCCAAGGAATACGTGTTCCTGCTGTTCGGCTCGCCGTCGGGCGACTACTTCCCGCAGGGTGTGAAGCCGATCAGCCTGTGGCTGTGCACCGACTACGTGCGCGCCGCGCCGGGCGGCACCGGCGAGGCTAAATGCGCCGGAAACTACGCTGCTAGCTTGGTCGCCCAGCAGAAGGCGATCGACGAAGGCTGCGTGCAGGTAATTTGGCTCGACGCGGTCGAGCGCAAATGGATCGAAGAGATGGGCGGGATGAACCTGTTCTTCGTCTACAAAGACGGCGCCGGGCACAAGCTCGTCACTCCGCAACTGACCGGCACGTTGCTAGCCGGCGTGACGCGCGACAGCCTGCTCAAGCTCGCTGCCGACCTGGGCTACGGCGTCGAAGAACGCATGATCAGCGTGGAAGACTGGGAGCGCGGTCTGAAAGACGGCTCGCTGATCGAGGTGTTCGCGTGCGGAACCGCCGCGGTCATCACTCCCGTGGGTGAAGTGAAATTCGATGGCGGCAAGTGGGACATCAACGGCGGTGAGTTCGGGCCGCACGCGCGTAAGCTGCGCGAGTCGCTGCTGGCGATTCAGTATGGACAGACTCCCGACACGCACGGCTGGATGCACCGCGTGCCGTGATGGCGGCGCGGGGCGGCTGGTTGAGTGGAGCGTTGCTGCTCGGGCTAGCGCTGCTCGGTTGCGGCGCCGCGCCAGCGCCGGCGAGCGCTTTGACCGAGCAAAACGCGCGCACCGTGCTCGAACCCGCGCGACTCGGCTGGGTCAGCTCGCAGCAAGCTAGCGGCGCCTTGCCGAGCGCCATCGCTCTCGGCGGCAAGGCGTCGGGGCGCGTGCTGGTGTACTTGGAGTTCGCGGCGCAAAACTCGACGCGGCGGCTGCTTCGGGCCGAGCTCGTGCTCGGCGCTTCCGGTGTCTCGGGCGAGGCGATCGAGGTCGAGCTGTCGCGCGCGGAGCCTGCCGGCGGCGAACTCCGCGCCTGGTCGGATCAGCCGCGCGCGCGTTACCCGCGCTTGACCGCCCAGCTCTCGACGCGGGCGTTGCCGCTACGCTTGGATGTCACCGAGCTGTTGCGGGCCGAAACCAAGCCGGGCGAGCCGTTACGGCTGCTGCTGCGCGCGGAGCCCGGCGAAGGTGAGCCGGTCTTGGTTGAGACTGGCGCCGCGGGGGGCGTTGCCCCGCGGCTCGAAGCCTACTGGGAGTAGCGACGTCGGCTCCGCGCGCCGCGCAGTGCCGAGCCTAGAAGCCGGTGCCGGTGCCGTCGCGGGTGCCCGTGCCGGCACCCTTCGCCGCCGAACGTGAACGCTCCGGCCGCCCCACGGCGAATCATGGCGTTGGTGAGCGCGAGGCACTTCTTTGAGCCATTCGGTGCCGCTCAAACACTGAGGGCTGACAAGATGTAGGGTCTAGCTTTGCAGGCGCCGCTCTTGCCGGCCGCGGCTTCGAGTTGAGCTAGCGTTTTGGTGAGGGTTTCCTTGAGCTTGGCGTGGTTGGGCCCCTCGCCGTCATTGGGATTAATGCCGATATTGGTGAGGAAGCCTTGCTGTTGGTCCGGGGAAACGCTCCATTGATTTTCGCCTTTACTGGCGGCGTTAACAGTAACGCTCCCGTGCATTTCACCAGTCCAGAACGAGCCGAGTCCCCGCGCCGCGTAGAGTATGGCGGTTTGGTCCCAGCCCGGTCGTCCCGAGGCTTTGCCCTGCTGGACGATGCCCTCGCAAGGGACGCCGTCGGTCCCGGCGCTGAAGACCAGGCCCATCGGACCGGTCGGATCACCCAAGATCGCCGCTGAGTCGGGGCAGGTGTACCAGCCGATTTCGAAGCCGCTGAACATGATCGGCGTCGGCCAACCGTCGACGACGGCTTTGGCGGCTGGCGCGTCCTGCTGCACGTTCCATTCGCTGGTGACGGGGCCGCCGAACGCACCGATCTTCACCAACACGCCGGCCATGGACGACAACAACTTCACTTTTTGTTTGATCAGCTCCTTGCCTGACAGCGGGCTGGCTGCGTCGGGCGCCGACTTGAGGAAATTGGCGAGGTTGCGCAACGGACCGATGCTGACCACCGCCACGCTGGCGTCCGCTTGCTTGGCCAGCACTTCGCGAAACACCTGGGTCGCGTCGGGGGCTTGCGTGCTGTCGTAGCGGGTGGCGGGTAGGCTCTTGAGCGGGCCGCTGAAATCCGAGCCGTCCAAAAACTTTTCGCCTTTCAACACGCCAATCGGGATGTCGGGCCTGCCGAAGTAGGTGTTGATAGCGTCCAGCGCCCGCGACGCCGTCGAGCGCGTCGTGACACCAGTCATGCCAACGATCTCGATCTCGCAGCTATCGGCAAGCCCGTGCGCCAGCGTCAAGGCAGAGAAATCGCCAGGATCCCAGAGCAAGTCGGTGTCGATGAACACCTTGAGCGGTATGGAGTTTTGGCAACAGGCAGAGGGCCTACTCGGGCTCGTTGATGCCTACGCTGTCTTCGGGGACCGGAGGTATCTGGACGCCGCGTGCAGCGTATGGAACTTCGTCGATCGCCACATGGTCATCGCCGACCTCGGCGAATGGCGGGTGCTAGTGAATCGTGCCGGGGAGCCCATCGACTCGAACATCGGCAACCCCTGGAAGGTCTCCTACCACACCGGGCGAGCGCTCCTCGAATCGGTGGCGCGCCTGGGCCCCGGCCTCCTGCGCGCGTGAACAGTTCGACGTCGTCTCGGCAAAGCCGCTCTGCAGGCGCCCGCAAGCCGCTGCCCTGACTCCGCGCGAGGCCATTGCGCGGCGCAAGAAAGGTTGCAACGTGGTGCGCGAGCGGAACGGCGACGTTCCATACATTGGCGTCCGACCAACCACCACGCCAGTCGTCGCTCCCAATATTTCGGGCAGTTTTTCCAGGTTTGTAGGCACGAGGGACTTCTCTTGAGCCATTCGGTGCCGCTCAAACACTCAGTGACGCCGGTGACCTCCCGGTTCTGGCTCGCCGACTCTCGTTAAGGAACGGTTCCGACTTTGAAACACCTCCGCCGCCCGTCACGCTTCCTGCCACTCGTTGGATGCATTGGGCTGTCAGGCTGCACTTCTCCGCCCTCTGCACCTACATCCGACCCCGACGCCGCTGCAGGCATGCCGGGCGGTGCTGTTTCCCAAACGGCCGCTGGCACACATGCCGGTGGGTCAGGTGGCAACGCCCCAACGCCCGTTGTCCCGAATGGCAACATGGGCGGCTTTGGGGGCGGTACCGCGGGGGGCGCTGCGGGCGGTACCGCGGGCGGTACCGCGGGCGGCGCTGCGAACTCTCCGTGCACGTCGCCGCCGCCCGTGAAGATCATCTTCGACACGGACATTGGTCCCGACTGCGACGACGTGGGGGCTGTGGCCATGCTTCATGCCCTAGCCGACAGGTGCGAAATCGAAATCCTGGGCATGCTCAGCAGCACCTCGTTCGAATGGGGGGCGGGGACGCTCGACGCGCTGAACACCTACTACGGTCGCCCCGACATCCCAATTGGAGCACTCAAAGAGGCGGGTTTCCTCGAGCGCTCTGACTACAGTAAGTACGTCGCTCAGAATTTTCCGAACGACCTCAAGAGCGGCGCGAACGCCCCAGATGCGGTGGCGCTATTTCACGACTTGCTCGACAAGCAGCCCGACGCGAGCGTGACGGTCGTTTCGGTCGGCCCGCTACGAAACGCCCGCAACCTGCTGCGCTCCCCCGGCGGCCGCGAGCTGGTAGCCAAGAAGGTCAAGGAGTGGGCGGTGATGGGTGGCTGGTACCCTGGGAATCCGGGTGGAGAATGGAACTTCCAACAAGATGGCGCGGCCGCCAAAGAGGCGATCGAAAACTGGCCGACGCCGATCATGTTCAGCGGGGCCGAGGTGGGGTCGGGCGTCACGACTGGTACACGCTTGTTCTCCGAGACCGATGAGCTGAACCCCGCCCGCAAAGCTTATCAATTGTCGACAGACGTGGGCGACGGGGGCCGACTCAGTTGGGACTTGACTGCTGTCTTGTACGCCGCGCGCGGGCTGGAGCCATTTTTCAAAGGCGTCAGCGGCGGCTACAACGAGGTCGCTGACGACGGCGTGAACCACTGGAAAGCCTCGCCAGACCGCGGTCATGCCTATCTGGTGAAGAAGGATCCGGACGGCAAGCGTCTTGGCTGGGCGATGGACGAGCTTGTCGTAGGCTCGAAGCGGGACCTGCTTCCCAAGACGGCGCCGCTCTCCAAAACTGGTTGGAAGGCGACCGCCAATCCAGGCGGGGCCGTGGCTGCCCAAGCCGTCGACGGCGACTACGAGTCTCAGTGGGGCACCGGTCGCCCGATGGCTGTCGGCGATTGGATCGCGGTGGATATGGGCCAAGCCACGCGGATCAATCGGATCGAGCTAGATCAGCATTGGACCGGCGGCGAGTATCCCCGAGGCTACGAGTTGTACTTTTCGGACGACGGTGCCTCTTGGGGCACTCCGGTCACCGCGGGCCGCGGCTCGTCGGTCACGATCATGGCTTTCGATGCGCGTAGCACCCGCTATCTGAAGGTCGTGCAAACCGGGATTCTGTCGGCGGAGTACAAAAACACCAAAACCCCATGGATGATGCGCGAGCTCTCGGTGTTTCTCGAACCCTGAGCTAGTCTAGACCGTTTACACACTGAGCCCCACCTGCAAACCGCGAGGAACATGAACGCGTGCGATGGCACGCCAAGCAACGCCGACGAGTCGGTCGACGTCGTAGCCTTGGTGGCTGCCCTGCGCGCCGGTGAACGCTGGGCACCGGCCGCGTTGTTCGACCGCTACGGCCACTACGTAAGAGCGATCGTCCTGCACGTCCTTGGACCGCGCAGCGACGCTACGGACGTGCTCCACGACGTGTTCGTCACCGCGCTCGAGGACGTGCATCAGCTGAAGAACCCGCAGGCGCTCAAGGGTTGGCTCGCCAGCATTGCCGTGTTCCGATCGAAGAACTACTTGAGGAGCCGGCGGCGCTTCGGACTGCTGTTTAGTGCGCCTGATGTGCGTGTCGTACGTCCTCCCTCACCCGCCACGCCGGCCGTGTCGGCGGCCCTCCGCGCAGCATATGAGGTGCTCGACGAGCTGGATGTCGAGGAACGTATCCCATTCGTCTTGCGCGCGGTGCAGGGTTTCAGTCTCGACGAGGTCGCGGAAGCCTGTGGTGTGTCGCTGGCAACCGCGAAGCGGCGCGTGGCCAGCGCTCGCACGACATTCATCAGACTCTCGACTGAGCGGCCTTTGCTCCGAGACTGGTTAGGGGACAACGCGTATGACTAGTGATGCCGACCGGTCAGAACTCTCATCACGCGCCTTGGCAGGGGCCCAGCGTTGGACGGACGAGCTCGAGGCGTTCAGCGACGCTCACCAGCAGCTCGCGGACGCTCGAGCGCGGTTGCTGAATCAGAAGACTCCGGCGTCGCGTCGCCAACCGCTGACGTTACGGTCAGGGCTGTTGGCCCTCGGGCTGGCGCCGCTGCTTGCGGCCGCGGCCTTCCTGCTCGTAAGGGCTCACGCCGTGCCGGCTCCCAGCTTCGCCGTGCGAGCTTCTGCAAGCGGGGCGGCCGTAGCGGCGCGACCCGGCGGGGAGATTTCTTCACCGCTGGGTCAGGAGCGAATTTTATCCTTTTGGGAACGCAGTGAGGTGCGGCTGGGGCCGGGAGCAAAGGCGAAGGTAACCGAGCTTACCCCTCGTGGCGCCAAGCTCGAGTTGGTTGCAGGCGATGCGGAGGTGCGGATCACTCCTTCGGCCAACAGTACCTGGGAAGTCGTCGTGGGTCGGTTCCGGGTGGCGGTGCTAGGAACGCACTTCTTCATCTCTAAGCCAGCAACGGAAGACGGCCTTACGATTCGCTTGGTCGAGGGCCACGTTTCGGTCTCGAGCGCGTGTTTGATCGCGCCCGAGCAGGTAAGCGCCGGTGAGCGCCGCGCGTTCCGTTGCAATGAGACAGCCGAGCTCCCGTCGACAACGGCGGTGCCTGTTCTCGATACACCGCACTCTGGCGCGGCACCAGGCGCCGTCGACAAGCCCGGTATCGACGCTCCCGATAAGACGGCTGCCGATGGCGCTACGCCGAAAACGCCCTCGGCTCTGCGCCAAGAAGTCGAGATGGTCGAGAGCATCCGGGCCGCTCTGACTGCGGATCCGTCACGCGCGCTTGCGTTGATTCAGGAAGCGCGCAAGCGTTTTCCAAAAGGCTCATTGAACGAAGATCGCGCAGCGTTCGAGGTGCTCGCGCTCGAACGGCTCGGACGAAACGCCGAAGCTGAAGCCCTCGCCCAGCGTTTCCTCCTCCGCTATCCCAAGGGACCGTTCAGCGCTCGATTGAAACGGCTCGGGTCCAAACCGCGTCCTTGAGTGCCGCACGCGAGGCAGCCGCCTGAAGCGCATCACTCCGTCAATAATCGCTGTCGTCGGCTTTTCATGTCGCTTGGTCGATGGCACGCGCACTCATCAAATGCCGTCGGCGTCGCGCCGACATGCCGAGGAGCGTACGCCATGAAGCACGATGTCTTATTTGCGTTGACGGTTGGGCTACTGAACGTTGGCGTTGTGGCGGGTTGCGGTACGGACCCGAGCAGTCCTTCGCGTGGAGCCGGTTCCGGAACGGGACTGAGCGTTGCCGGCGGCGCCGGTGTGGGCGGCTCGGCCGGCACCGCCGGGGCGGCTTCGGGCGGCGGCGGCACAGCGGTGGCCGGCGGAGGCAGCGGCGGGTCCACCGGTGGTGCCGGCGGATTGACGGGAACCGGCGGGGGCGCTGGTCTCGGCGCGGGTGGCACTGCAGGCGCGGGCTCAAATGCGGGGGGCGCGGGCGGCTCCGCTGCCGGGCTGCGCCACGTGATCATCGACAGCGACGCCAACAACGAGATGGATGACCAACACGCCATCGCTTACGCGCTGTTCAACGCCGATGAATGGCACATCGACGGCATCACCACCAACGCGACTTCGAGCGGTGGCCCGGCGCCCGCCCACACCAAAGAAGCCCAAAGAGTGGTCGATTTATGCGCTTCCGCCGGCAGCGTCAGCGTCTACACCGGTGCGACCGACGGCTACACGCAGATCAAGGGCGCGCTCGGCAACGCCAGCTTCGACGGCAAAGCGGCAGTCGATTTCATCATCGCGCGCGCCGCGTTGCACAGCGCACAAGACAAACTGATCTTGATGCCGATCGGTAAGCTCACCAACATCGCGCTCGCCTTCGACAAAGACCCGTCGATCACGGCCAAGGTGCGGGTGTTCTGGCTCGGCTCGAATTGGCCGAACGCCGGCGAGTACAACCTCGAGAATGACCCGGACGCGGCGCGGCGCGTTGTCGATTCGGACGTCGAGCTCGACATTGCGACGGTGCGTTACGACGGAAAACCCGAGCCCGGCACCGCGCAGGTCACGCTCACGCTCGACGAGCTCAAAGCCGGCATGCTGGGACGCGGCCCGGTGGTTGCTCCGGTCGAAGGCCGCAACGGCGGCACGTTCACGCGCTTCGGCGACTATTCCGTCGACCTCATGTCACACATTGGCAACGTGCGCGCGCTCTACGACATGGCGGCGGTCGCCGCGCTCAAGCACCCGGCATGGGCAACCCCGCAAGATATGCCAGCGCCGAGCCTGAATGGCACCAGTTGGTCGAATCGTCCCAACAACGCGCGCAAGGTCCGCTTCTGGCACTCGTTCAACCGCGACGCGATCGTCGCCGACCTGTTCGCCGTGACGGCAAACCCGCATATTCAGCAGTAGCCCGGCGCTGGCAGGCTGAATTCGGCACGACGGCTTGGAAAAAAGACGTGAGCCACTTTGGTCCGCTCAAACACTATGCCCGGTCATGCGCTTCCATCTCATCGGCTTGCTCCGCGTCGCGGCGGTCACCTGGCTCTTCATGCCTCGGGCGGCAGGCGCCGAGACGATCATCGCCGCGGTAGGCGACAGCATCACCGCGGGCGATTGGCCCAGCAAGCTTGGTGCGCGGCTCGGGGACGGCTATCGGGTGAACAACTACGGCAACCCGGGCACGACCCTGCTGAAGAAGGGTGACGCGCCCTACTGGGACTTCCAACAGTTCAAGGACAGCCATTCGGTGGCCGCGGACATCGTGGTCATCATGTTGGGCACCAACGACAGCAAGCCGCAAAACTGGGTCCACCAAGCCGAGTTCGCCCCAGACTACGAAGCGCTCATCGACAGCTACCGGGCGCTACCCAGCCAGCCGCGGGTCTTGATCAACCTGCCTCCACCGGCCGGCAACAACGCCTTCGGGATCCGGGGCGATGTCATCGAAAATGACGTTCTGCCCTTGGTCCGGGCCGTCGCGAGCAAAAAGGGAACAGGACTCGTCGACGTCTTCTCGGCGTTTGGCGGTCACGCTTTCGACACCTCGCTCTACCTCGGTCCCCAAGACAACGTGCATCCCAACCCCGACGGAGCTCAACGGATCGCCGATACCGTGTACGCCGCGATCATCGCCCCGCCGCCCGATGCTGTCGGGGGGCAGGCGGGCGCTGGCGGCGCGGCAGGCTCGGGCGGTACGAGCGCCGCGACCGGTGCAAGCGGAGCGCCTGCTGCAGGAGTGAGCAACAGCGGAGCCGGAGGCGCGATGACTGCCGGCACGAGCCCAGGTGGCGCTGGAGGCTCGGGCGGCACGATGGTTCCTGCCGCTGCGATGAGCGCTGCCGCGGGGCAGTCAAGTCAGCCGCCGGCGATCCTGCCCACGATAGCTCCGTCCGAGGCTGGTTGCGCCTGTCGCTCGAATGCGCAGCGGACGGGCGGCACGACAGCCCACAGCTGGCTCTCCCTCTTCTGGCTAGCGTGGGCTCGCCGCCGAGGGCGCACGCGCGCGGGGGCTTGAAAGAGAGACGTGAGCCAGTTTGGCCCGCTCAAACACTTAGCCGGTCATGCGCTTCCATCTCAGCGGCCCGCGTTACCCGCGCTCGAGGCCTGATTGAGTTCCGTTTCCAAACGCTTGGAAGACACGGAAGCCGCCCCGCAAAGCGGACGGCTCAGTACCGCTACGCAGGTGTGCGAGCGCTACTTCGCCTTCGTTTGGCGCAACGCGCGGCGCTTGGATATCGCCGATGATGCGGTGGACGATATCGTACAAGACGTACTGGTCGTCGTACATCGTCGCTTTCCCGACTTCGAGTGGCGTTCGTCGCTCGAGACGTGGCTGTACAGCATCCTGCTTCGCGTCATCTCCAAGCATCGCCGCGCGGTGAAGCGCCGGAACGAGCACGAGCTGCTCGACGAAGGGCTCAGTTATTCGCTGGCGATCGGCGATGCCATACGCGATCTCGAACAGCGCGACGCCGCGCGGCTGCTGCACCGCTTGCTCGACAGTGTGTCGGACGAGAAGCGCGCGATGGTAGTTGCGGTCGAGGTCGAGCAGATGACGATGTTGGAAGCCGCCGAGGCGCTCGGCATCCCCGCTACCACCGCGCAGACACGGTTGCGGACCGGGCGGCTCCAGCTCGCCCACGCTGTAACGCGCCTTAAGGAGAAGAATCGATGGCGGCAAGTATGAGGCGCGATGCTCCACTCCGCGCGGCATTCGAGGTGCTCGCGCTCGAACGGCTCGGACGAAACCCCGAAGCTGAAGCCCTAGCCGAGCGTTTCCTCCGCCGCTATCCGAAGGGGCCGTTCAGCGCTAGGTTGAAACGGCTTGAGTCCAAACCGCGTCCTTGAGTGCCGCACGCGAGGCAGCTGGCTGAACCGCCTCACGCTGCTGGTCGGCCTATTGGGGACGGCGTGTCAGGACCACATCGTCGTCGGTCATACGGGAGCGAGCGCGAGCCAAGCGGGGGCTGGCGGGGCCGGCGCGCCTGAAGCCGCGGTCGTGCCTGAGCAGCAGGGGCTAACCGGTGAGTATTGGAACAACCTGGATCTGTCCGGGGCCCCTGCCTTGACCAGGATCGATAGCAGCGTGGATCTAGTGTGGTCGGACACGCCGGCACCTGAGGTGGGGAAGGCTTTCTCGGCGCGCTTTCAAGCGCTCTTGTTGCCAGTTACCACCGAGACCTATCAGCTAACCCTCGAGTCGGACGATGGCTCGCGTCTTTGGCTCGGCGGGCAGCTCTTGATCGATCAGTGGCAGGGCGCGCCCAACTTGACCGCGGTTGCGGTTGAGCTCGATCCCAATCAGCCGCTCGCCCTGCGCCTGGAACTCTTCAGTTTAGGCGGCTCCGCCTCGCTTCGGCTCCAATGGGAAAGTCCGAGCGTTCCTCGCCAAACCGTACCGACCGAGCGCTTGCGCGTACCATGAACCAAGTCGGCGTGCGGTTCGCAATAGTCGCCCTGGCATGCCTGTTGAGCGCAACCGGGTCCGCGCAGGCGGCCCCCGGTATCGTTGAGCTGAAAGCGGAGGGGCCGTGCCTCTCGGCGGAGACGCTGGAGCAGCGCTTGCTCAGCGGCACCAGGAATCCGATCGACCGCTCGCTGCGTGTCACCGTCGAGGGGCTGGCTCCCCACGCGCTATCGTTTTCGATTTGGCGCGGGAGCGAGCTGGTGGCGGTGCGCTCGTTCTCTGCGCAAAGTGGAGACTGTGAAGATCTTGTCGACGCGCTAGCCCTGGCCATAGCGCTCGGGCTCGATGCCGTCTACGTAGCGCCGCCTCCCGTAGCGCCGCCTCCCGTGGCGCCAAGAACTCCGAAGCAGAAGCCGCACCGACCCGCGCCGAAGCAAGCCTCCGACGCGCAAGCGCCTCGCTTACTGGGTGGCGGCTTGTTGGTCAGCGGCCTAGGCGACGCGCTTGCAGGTGGGGTCAGCCTCGGTGTGGCATGGAGGTTCGCGGAGCCGTTTGCCCTGCTGATGGGTGCCGCTGCGACTTGGCCCACCAAGAGCAATTTGGGGACGGGTATCGTCGTCGACCAGCTCGTTCTCGGCAGTGTCCGGCTATGCCATCGCACGAGCGGAAGCCCGTTCGCCGTATTGGCGTGCGCGGGCGCCGACGCGGGCCCGCTCTTCGCGAGAGGTGAACGCTACGCGTCCGCGGGAAGCGGCGTGGGAGCCTGGGCCGCCGCCGGTGTGGGTCCGGCGCTCGCCTACGAGACCGGAGGCGGCTTCGGAGTGCTCGTGTCGCTCGACGGCCTGTTGGCCTTCGCGCGGCCACACTTCGAGGTACAGGACCCGACGCAGAGTAACGTCGCGTCGGCGCGACCGAGCCGCTTCGTATGGCGTCTGAGCGTGAGCGGCAGCTACGCTTTCTTTTGAGAGACCAACCCGTCCAGGCGAATCCCGAATCGGTCTGAGCTGGTTCGAGTCGGTCAAGGTACATGGGCTCTGCAATGATCCGCCCAACCATTGGCCACTCGCTCCTGGCGCTTGTTTGCGCCTTGGCGGCCGCCTCGTGCCAGAGCGCCAGTCCAGGCAAACCCTCGGCGGGAACGAGCGCGCAGGTGGCTGGCGCAGGGTCGGGAGGTACGGGCCCCGCATTGACCGGCTCATGCGGCGCCCAAATACAGCCGGGGCCTTCGCCGATGCGGCGGCTGACGCGCTTCGAGTACAACAACACCGTTCGCGACCTTTTGGGTGACACGACTCGTCCGGCCGACGCGTTCCCGCCGGAAGAGATCGGAAACGGCTTTGGCAACGACGCCAACGCGCTCAGCGTGTCTCGACTGCTCGCCGAGCAATACGTGACCGCGGCGAAGGGTATCGCCGAGCGGTTCGTTGCCGACACGGCGCGCTACACGGCGACGCTGGGCTGCGACCCGGCAGCCGGAGAGAACGCTTGCGCCGAAACCTTCATCGAGGGCTTCGGCGCCTCGGCCTATCGGCGGCCGCTCGGGCCCGCCGAAAAGGCACATCTGGTAGCGCTGTACGGGCAGGTTCGCGCGCTGTCGTTGGACTTCAAGACCGCCATCGGCGCCGTGATTCAGGCGTGCTTGCAGGCCCCTGCGTTTCTTTACCGCGTCGAGTTCGGCACGGCGGCGGCAGGGTCGACGACTGTGCTCAAGATCGACGACTTCGAGATGGCCTCGCGCCTTTCGTACTTTCTTTGGGGCACGTTGCCCGATGCGGCGCTGCTGACGGCGGCTCGCGCCAAGCAGCTCGGGACGCCCGCAGAGGTGCGTGCCCAGGCCGAACGCATGCTGGGCGATGCGCGTGCGCGCGACGTCGTCCGCTACTTCCACGAGACGCTTTTCGGCCTGGCGGGTGTCGAGCGGATCTCCAAGAACCCTCAGCAATTTCCGGAGTTTACTGTGCAGATCCCGGGCCTGCTCAAGCAGGAGACTGAGCGCTTTCTCGACTACGTGATCTGGGAAGGTGCCGGCGACGTCAAGACGCTGTTGACGGCCAATTACTCGTTCATGAATGCCGAGCTAGCTGGCTACTACGGTGTCAGCGGGCGTCCGAATGCGCCGCGGGGCTCGAGCTTCGAACGCATCGATCTCGAGCCGTCGCGCAGCGCTGGGTTTCTGACCCAGGCGGGTCTGCTCGCGTCGCTGACTCCGGGCACCCAAACCAACCCCGTCCTGCGCGGTCTCTTCGTGCGCAAGAACCTGCTCTGTAATCCACCCCCGCCGCCCCCGCCGGCGTTGATGGTCAAGGAGCCGAGCCCCGACCCGACCTTGACCACGCGCGAGCGCTTCAAGGCGCATTCGGCAGATCCCTCCTGTTATGCATGCCATCGGATGCTGGATCCGGTGGGCTTCACATTCGAGCACTACGACGCGGTGGGTCGCTGGCGCGACACCGACAATGGCAAGCCGATCGACGCTACGGGAGAGATCATCGAGACCGACGTGGCCGGTCCGGTCGCCAATGCGGTCGAATTGGCGGGCAAGCTGGCGCAAAGCCATGAGGTCGAGCAATGCATGGTCCGCAACTGGCTGACCTACAGCTATGGCCGCGGTGAAACGGCCGACGATGCGTGTACTCGCGCGTCGCTCGAGCTGGCCTTCGCGCAATCGGGCGGTCGCATCAAGGACTTGCTGGTGGCGCTCACCCAAACGGACGCCTTCCTCTACCGACAGCCGGTGATGCCGTGAGGAGAAGAACATCGTGAAATCACCCAGTTGGTTGCTCTCTCGACGCAAGCTATTGCGAGGCGCCGGCGGCATCGCCATCGGGCTGCCGTTCCTCGAGGCCATGGTCGCACCCCGCTCGGTCGGGGCCGCTGCGGCGACGGCGCCCAAGCGGTTCCTCGTCTACTTCAAGCCGGGCGGCACCGTGCTCGAGAACTGGCGGCCGACGGGCACCGAGTCGACCTTCACCCTAGGCTCGATTCATCAGCCACTTGCCCCCTACCAAGACCGCCTGATCGTCTTAGCCGGCCTCGACCTCAAGATCACGGCCATCGGAACGGGTCACCCTCACGCCAAGGGCATGGGCGGAGTGCTCACCGGACGCGAGCTGCCGGCGGGCCCCTACGAAACTTGCGGCGGCAAGGCCGGGTTCCCGGGCGGCACGTCCATTGATCAAGTCATCGCTGCGAAAATTGCCGAAGGCACCAAGTTTCGTTCGCTCGAGCTGGCGATCAATTGGCCGACCGATCAGCGTGACGGCGGCAAGGCGTCTCCAACTAACTGCATCAACTACTCGGGGCCCGGCCAAGCGGTGCCGCCGTCCGTGAATCCCAAGGCGGTCTTCGATCGCTTGTTCAGCGAGCTCGGGGCCGACACGCAGATGGTCGCGCTCGAACGGGCCAAGTCCAAATCGATTCTGGATACGGTGATCGGCGAGTACCAGGACTTGGTGCCGCGCGTGGGGCAGAGTGACCGCGCCAAGCTCGAGGAGCACCTGTCTCGCATCCGTGAGATCGAGCTAGGCTTGCAGGCCAACGCCAACGAAACGACCGGGGCGTGCGTCAAACCCGCGGAGCCGAAGCCATTGGGCGATCCCGACGCAGGTCGGGAAGGCGCGCCGGGGGACAACACGCAGAAGAATCCTTCGCTGGACGCGCGAATGCCCGAGTTAGGCAAGGCCATGACCGACATGCTGGTCATGGCGCTAGCCTGCGATCTCACGCGCGTGGGGACGTTGCAGTGGGTCGACTCGCAGGCCTACAACACCTTTCCGTTTTTACAGCTGTTCGACGGTCACCACGCCTATCAGCACGACCACGGCTACCAGCCGGATGCGCTGACCAAGATCGACACCTGGTACATGACCCAATTTGCCTACCTGCTGCAGCGGCTGAGCGAAGTGAAAGAGAACGGAGTCAGTCTGCTGGACAACACGGGTGTGCTGTTCACAAGTGAGATTCAGATGCCCAACTCGCACGACCAGACGAACATGCCTTTCCTGCTCGCTGGCGGCATTGGCGGTGCGCTCAAGACCGGTCGCTACCTCGACTACAAGGGCGCCTCGCACAACAACCTGCTGGTCTCGCTTCAGAATGCCTACGGCATCCCCGACGCGACGTTCGGAAATCCCGACTACTGCACTGGCCCGCTTGCGGGGTTGGTCTAACCGGCGCACTCGCATGGCATTCGTAGCGTCGCGAGTCATGTTGGTTTTGGGCCTGGTGCTCGGGTGTAGTGAGACGAGCCCGTCCGTTCCTCGCGTGGCGAGCCCGGGTGGCTCGGGGGCGCAGCAAGGGTCGTCCGGGGTCGGGGGTGCGCTTGAGGTGACGACGCCCTCGCAGCCGCAAGGTGGGGGTGGAACTGCGGCGCAGGGTGGAACCGCGGCGCAGGGTGGAACTGCGGCGCAGGGTGGAATCGCGGGGCAGGGTGGGGTCGCCTCCCGCTGCGAAGGTTCGCTCTTCCACGATAGCTTTGAGGGCCAGAACGACGGCGGCTGGAAACACGAGTCGCTCGAGCTGGGCCTCGCTGACCCGTGGGTTCGTGGTGCCGCCCACGCTCCCGAATGTCACGACGGCAGCAGCTGTTTTTCGACCGGCCTCGAGGGCGAGTATCGGAACTGCAGCGAGGCCGCGCTGGTCTCGCCGATCATCGACCTCGGCTCGTGCCCTAGCGAAGCCTCGGTGCAAGTCTCGTGGTGGCAGTGGATCTCACTCGAGGGTTTTGCCGAAGGGACCTACTTCGATAGCGGGCTCGTTCAGATCTCGCGCGACGGAGGCGCGACCTGGGCGTACCTGCCAGCACCCGGACCCAATCCCGCCTACGCCGGGACGTGCGGCATTCACGACGACGGGTGCGGTTCTGCTCTGCCGTTCTTGACTGGGCAGAGCGTCTGGTCCGACCAGCAGCTCGCCTCGTGGCAGCTCAGCCAGTTCGAGGTTCCGAAAGACTACGCGACCAACGCATTCCAAGTGCGCTTCGTCTTCGGCTCGGATTTCAAGTCGGCCTCGCGCGGCTGGCTGATCGACGACTTCGACGTGAGCCGGCGCTAGACTTTGCTAGTGGCCCCCGCAATGCGGAAGCCGCCTTTAGAGACGGCAAGGCGTTTGGACGACCGCCGCCACACCGGGCATGATCGGAGGGATCACCCCGCCACAGATCACCCTCGAGCACGGGTGATCCACCGGATCATTCCGAGTCCACGGCGAGAGTGAGCATTCCGCCGTTCCTGGCTCCCGCCTGGGCTGATGTGAAGGCTGCGAGCCTCGGCGACCCGATGGCATGGATAGTGCTGATGACGGCGATCCAAGCGATGCGAGCGAGCGCCCCCATGAGTTGCTTTCGACCAGCCTTGGAATGATCACCGCCTGTAAAATTCTCAACTGGTTGGCCGCCCTTGCCGCCACGCTCACTGCGTGCGGCGACTTCGCCGAGTCCACGGCTCCTCCCGGAGATCCCGAGACTCCCTCGCTTGCTCTGCTGCCACTATTGGACTTGAACCCCGACCCCGACGTCGTCGAAGTAGAGCTGGTTGCTGGAGTCGGGACCGCGGAGTACCTGCCAGGAAAGCTAGCCGAAGTGCTCGCTTTCCGGGACGGCGCCATGCCCGAAACCACTGGCAGCGTGCCTGGGCCGATTCTTGAGGCCCGGCGCGGCAATCGCGTCATCGTGCACTTTCGAAACGAGCTCGCCCACGAGATGACCGTGCACTGGCATGGGCTTCGTGTTCCCAACGCAGCGGATGGCACGCCTGCGGCCCAGATTGCGGTTCCCGAAGGTGGGACGTACGACTACGAGTTCACTGCCTTGGACGAAGGGACCTTTTGGTACCACCCGCACATGATGGCGGATGAGCTCATCGAGCGTGGACTGTACGGTGCGGTTCGAGTTCAGGGCGACAGCGCGGTGCCTTCGGATGCCGATCGAGTTTTCGTCCTCGACGATGTCAAGCTGCAGTCGAGTGGTCAACTGTCAACGGCCATTGAGGCGCTCGACGTCATGATGGGTCGTCGAGGCAACGTTCTACTCGTCAACGGGCAATCCAATGCAGCTCTTGCGGTGAAGGCGGGTACGCGCGAGCGGTGGCGATTCGTCAACACAGCCAATGGCCGTTTCTTCCAGCTGCGGTTCGAAGACCGCCCGTTGCTCGTGATCGCATGGGATGGTGGCCTCCTTGAAGAGCCGTACCAGACGGACCGCCTGCTCATCGCACCGGGCGAACGCTACGAGGTTCTGGTCGGATTCGGCGATGCCGATAGCGGACGTTCGCTCCTTTTGCAGACCGTTCACTACGACCGCGGGCACTCAATTCCCGATTCCGGTCCGCTCGACCTCATGCGCGTCAACGTCCGTGCGCGCGATCCCGTGCAGCCGACGCCCGAACTCCCGTCCGTGTTGGGGAAGTGGGCACCCTTGCCCGTGGTGCCAGAAAGTCCCGTGCGCAAGTTTGAGCTCACAGAAGAGGAGAACGGGGCAGAAGTGAAGTTCATGATCAACGGGCTCATTGACGGAGGAAGAAAGTGAGTCACCCGATGAACTTGAAGAAATTCGTGCGCTGCACACTGGGAATCGTCTTGCTCGGAACCGGACTCTATGGGTGCGGCGGAGACGGCAGCACACCGGGCGGCGGCGGCACCAGTGCTCCCGCAGCGCCTGCGGAGCTGACCGCTACTCCACTGCCGGGGCCCGCCATGCACGTGACCTGGAAAGATAACTCGACCGACGAGGACAGCTTCGTGCTCGAGCGCAAGGTTGCCGGCGGCCAATTCAACTTGCTCACCAGCCCCACCTTCAATGAGGTCGCTCATCACGACGCGGATCTGATGCCCACCACGGTGTACACGTACCGAATCGCGGCAAAAAACGCGAAGGGCGTCTCCGCCTACTCGAGCGAAGTGTCCGCCACGACAGCCAGCGGAAGCGGAGTCGGCGGCACCAGCGGGGGTGGGGGGGCACCTGCCGTCGGCGGAAGTAGCGTTGGCGGCACCAACGGGGGCTTTGGCGGCACCAACGGTCCTGCCGGCGGCGGTTCTGTAGGCGCAGGCGGCGGCCAATCGGGCGCTGGTGGCAGCGCGGCTCCCGGTGCCCCGAAATTCTCCAGCCAGGTGGCACCGATCCTCAAGACGAACTGCGCCTTGGCCGGTTGTCACGACGCGATCAAGAAAGAGCACGGCTTGGACTACTCGGCAGCGCCAGCGGAAGTGTACGGCATGCTCGTCAACAGGATTGCCGCCGACCACTGCAACGGCGACGCGGCGGTCACCCGCGTGATGCCAGGTCAGCCGCAAAACAGCTACCTGATGATGTTGCTCGACGACATTGGCCGCTGTGACGAGGTGCCTCGGATGCCTCCGTCACCCAGACTTCCGCTCACGCCGACAGAGCTCCAGCTGATCCGCGACTGGATCACGGCCGGCGCAAAGAACGACTGACGGCGCTCGGCTCGCGTCTGGTCGTTGGCTGAAGAGCAGCGGAGCCTCGAACAGCGATCTCCTCGTCAGCTTGCTCAACGCGTTCGACATCCAGGTGGGGACCTTCGGCAACCCCGACTACTGCAAGGGGCCACTGGCCGGATTGGTTTGAGCGCCCAAACCGCTGCCCGGCTATCTGATCGGATCTACTCGAGCGTGTCGGGTAGTCCGCCTTGATGGCTGGGGCGTTCTGGGCGGCCGGGAGCACGTTGGTATCGACGAACTTCGAGTAGCGATCCGACATGGTGTCGTACTCGAGCCCGCGCTCGCTATCCTGGCCGTCGCCTCCACCATTGTTGACGAACACGGCCAGCATGATCGGCACCTTCTTGGCGGCGATCAGATTTTCGAGCGAGTTTTGCACGTCGTCCACGTAGCCGTCGCCGTCCTGCACGACCATGAAAGGCGCGGCGGTGCCGTCGACGTACTGGTTGGGCACGTCGACGCGCACGTCGCGAGTGAACGTGTGTTGGTTCTCTTGGGCCAGCGTTTTGTCCAAGCCATCGAACAGCCGTCGCCTCTGGTGCCAGGATCACCGGGCGGAAATGGGTCGATAGCGCTGCCCATGCCGGCTCCACCGGTAGCTGCACCACCCACCCCACCGACGCCGCCCGAGCCCGCGGCGGTCGCTCCACTCGCACCGGCCGTACCGCTCGAGCTCTCCGACCCGGCAACCCCCAAGGGGGCGGCGCCCGCGCTCGCCCCACCGGCAGAGTTCGTGTTCGCCCCACCGGCAGAGCTCGTGTTCGTCGTTCCAGCTGATGCGCCCTGCAAATCCGGCGAGCTATTGGACCCACACGAACAAACGAAGAAGAGGACTGCAAACGCCAACGGAGATGAGTAGCGGTTCAAGAAGGATCCTCACGGCGGCGGGCAACCGCCATGTCGTGGTCTGCGTCAACCGCGCAGGATGTCGAGCGCGGAGTCAGACTGGGCGGGATCGCCGAAGCTTGCGGCGTCGACGCCCATAGAGTGGAGCACCGTGAGCTTGAAGTCGTTCGACCAGCGACCGCCCGGGAGATTGCCGCCCCCGCCCAGCGTCGGCCCGCTGCGTGGGAGACGCAGGTAGCGACCGGTCTTGAAATAGCCCTGTGCCGAACCCGCCATGATGTGCGGGATGTTGCTCGTTTCGTGGGAGCCGCGGGTCATCTCGTTGAGCCACAGCACGACGGTGTTGTCGAAAACGGTGCCGTCACCCTCGGGAATGGCCTTGAGCCGGTCGATGAATTTCGCGAATTGCTCGGAGTTCCAGACGTCAATCTTGGAGACGTCGTTCCACGCGTCGCGGTTGTTGTCCGGCATGTGGCCGAGCGTATGAAAGCCGGTCTTGACGCCGATTGCCGGCAACGTGACGTCGCAGTTGTTGTTACCGAACGACAAGGTCCCGACGCGCGTCAGATCGCAGGCGAACGCCATCGCCAGCATGTCGAAATGCAGGTCCATGGCCTTCGGGATGTTGTCGTCGTTGCGATACCATTCACCTTGGCCGATTCCATCGAGCTTCGGTCGACCGCACGAGAGGCCACCGCCTGCGGCGTTGGCGAGCCGGGTTTCGACCTCGCGCAGCGAATCGAAGTAGTTCTGCAGCTTTTCCTTGTCGGCTTGACCGACGTTCTTCTGGAGATCGCTGATCTCACCGAGGGCCGCGTCGAGCACAGATTTACGCTCAGTCTTCGCGCGCTCGATGGCAGCCGGATCCGGCGGCGCCACCTCGGCGAAGACGCGATCGAACACCGCTTGCGGGTCGTTCTCTTGCAGCGCGGGCTGGCCCACCTCGTAGTAGCTGAAGGGAATGCCGTTGTCGGTGCGGACCCCCAAGTTCAGCGATTTGAACTTCGTATCTCCCGCAATCTGATTGGCGATGGCTTGGTCGAGCGAAATGCCCGTGCCGCGCCCGGTGCGACCAGTGAGCATCGACGGCCATTGGTCGTGGCCGGGGCCGCCGGACGCGTCCAGACCTTCGACGATCAGCAGATCTTTCCTGTGACGAGCGAGGGGCTCCAAACCCGGTGCGAACGTGGAGTCGGTGCTGTCCGCGGCGGGCGTCGGTCCGCAGCCAACGCAGCCGCTGTAGAAGTTGTCTATCGGGTCCTTGTCGGCCGGGAACATGGCCTCGCCGGGCAGGCGTGGCCAGAAGCGCTGCGGGTGGACGCCGTCGGAGGTGATGTAAACCACGAAGCGCAGCGGCGGCTTGCCGGCGGCGCCTTGCGCGTTCTTGATCGGCGCCATCGCTTCCAACCACGGCAGGGCGATTGAGGCGCCACCCAAGCCGGACAACAGCGCACGACGGGATAAAACTCGGTGCTTCACGGCATTCCTCCTTGCGGTCCGCGGTACATGAACGCATCGTTCTGCGTCAGCGAAATCAACAGCTGCTTCAAGTTACCGCCCGAGGCATCCAGGTCGGCTTGCAGCGACGCCAGCACGCCTGCGTCTTGCCACCAAGAGCGCAAGTAGCGTTACAAGTCCGCCAGAGCCAGATCGCCCGCCGTAGCCCAACTGACAGCCGGAGTCGTTCGCAGCCGTAGCTTGCGCAGCAGAGGAGCCGCCGGCCGGCAGCGTCGGGGCTCCGGCGAGA